>JASGGU010000005.1:0-95750 GCA_047602645.1 Lachnospiraceae bacterium
CCATACCAAGCAATATCGATAATCCAAAGGAAAGGATTGCCATAATTAAAGAAACATTCAACACTTGCATGCTGTAATCATTTGTAAAGCCCGGTACAATTAGTATGAAAAGCAAAGCAGCTCCAAATTTCACAAGCAAGGGTGGTTTAATAGAAAACAATTTATTATTCATTATTTCTCCTTTCTGCCCCTCAAATCATGCCTTATCGGCCACTTTGCTTTTCCCCCATATTCCCTGAGGTCTAAATATAAGAATAATAATAAGAAGGCCAAATACAATTACATCCTTATAGGTTGTTGTAAATAATGTACCGTATGTTTCAACTAAGGCAACAAGAAAAGATCCTAAAATAGCTCCCTTAATATCTCCGAATCCACCCAGAACCACACCGGCAAATGCTCTCAGCTGAATGGTTCCCAATGTCATGCTTACCGAAAACACCGGTGCAACCAAATAACCTCCCAAGCCCACGATAAGAGTCACAATCGCATAGGTAACGGCAATTGTAAGCTGAACAGGCACACCCAGCAGATTTGCCGCATAGCCGTCCTGAGCAGCCGCCTGCATCACTTTTCCGGCATACATTTTATCAAATAACATTTGGACCAAAAAAATCAGCAATGCTCCGACAGCAATAATAATTAAATACTGGTATTGCAGTGTTAAAGATCCGATTTTTATTACCCCCGGTATCACAGAGGAGGTTACCAGCGGCACGCTTCCCCATATCAGCGAACATATTTCTTTTATTACAATGGATGCCCCCATCGTTGCTATAATAGTCGCCGCCGGATAAGACGCTTTTCTAAGTGGCCAATATACGCAGTACATAAATATGACGCCAATCATACCAAACAGTAATATACTGACAGGTATCATAAAATAAATGGGCATTTGTATCTGATTTGTCAAACCATACGTAATAAAAGCCCCCATCATAAGAAGATCGCCTTGTGCAAAGTTCATTACTCCCACAGCTCTGATTAACAGCACTAATCCCATAGCTACAAGTGCATAAACCATCCCCATGGCCAGACCGGTAACTGTCAGCTGAATAAATACATTCATATTTCCTCCTCGCAGGACTCAAAAATACATTCCTGATTTCATATAAGAAATTTTTCTTTCTTTCATTATTCTACATATATTTTTTCAACCAGAACCGACTTTGTATCTTCATTAATCGTCAGCATCTGACTTGTAGACAGACAGCGGGTATCATGATAAGTATAGTTCGACATCGCGCCCTCAAAGTCGGACGTTGCTCCCAATGCTTCATTTATTTTTTCAGGATCTGCGGATTCTGCACTTTCCATTGCATTTGCAAGAATATATACCTGATCATATGCTGAAACTGCTACCAAATCTGATTCTGCATCATATTTTTCACGATATGCTTCCGCAAATTCTTTTGCCTTTCCGGTTTGTCCATTTTCTGACCAGTCGGTGATCGAATACCATCCATCTGCCAATTCCTTTGCCGCTTCCCTGCATACAATAGACGAAAAGGCATTCGAGCCGATACACGGCAAATCAATACCCACATCCTTTGATTGTACAACAATTAATGATGCCGGATTTGTATGGCACGCGGCAATAATACCGTCAACATCAGAATTTTGAATTTGAGAAAGTATCGGTCCAAATTGTTTTTCATCGGCGTTAAACCCATATACATTACTTTCGGAAACTTCAATTCCCATCTCACCCAACGCCGCCACAGTCTGATCTTTCAAGCCGGTTCCAAAGGATTCTGTTGAGTATAAAATTGCCGGATTTTTAATGTTAAGCTTTTCAACACATGCCTTAGCCATAATATATCCTGACTGATCATCTGTCATTCTGTTCTGCCACATGTATTCATTTCCCTCGGCAGGGATATTTGCAGATGATCCTCCTGCAATATACGGAATTTTTCGGTCTTCAATAAACGGTGAACTTGCAAGACAATAAGAGGAAGATGTCGAACCCATAATTGCACTGAGATCAGTGCGGCTCAATAATTTGTTTGTTGCATTAACCGCCGTTTGGGAACTCTCTCCCTCATCTTCAATAACAAGCTTCAGCTGTTTTCCCAAAACGCCGCCATTACTGTTGATTTCTTCTATTGCCAATTCAGCACCATTGATTACAAACCCACCAATTGTCTTATTGGATCCGGATTGGGCTGCAGTGAGACCGATGGTAATCTCATCCAAAGAATCATAATCAGTAACCACTTCCTGACTTTCCGAGCTTGAAGCGTTGGTTGATGCATTAGAATTTGCAGCTCCGTCCTCCGTCTGCGTGTCAACCTTTCTGGCCGAGCACCCTGTCACAAATAAAACCCCAACCAATAAACATAATAATCTTTTCTTCATTTCTTTATACCTCTCTTCTCCTTTAATAATATCTAACTTTACTTCTGAATGAGTAAAGTTGATTTTGAATATTATGATTCGAATATCTCATTCGCAATATTGAAAATAGTCTGTTCGTATCCAAATCCGCCGGATTTCGTAATGATCTGTAACTCCTTTTCCCGCCAGTCTAATTTTGATACAACGACTCCTCTCTCGATTTCACACACCGGATTAAGATGAGCTCCTTCCAGTATTTTCATTACTCCCATCAAGGTATCACCTCCGGTCAGCATGATTGTGTAATCCATTCCCTTCTCAAGTAATGCTTTTATAATTTTACCATGGCACTCGCTGACACAATATCTGATTTCATCTTTGCAAACTCCATATTTTTCTGCATATTCGGCAGTAGCAGCCTTGTCTTCCAAATCAAATGTGTCAACAATGATAAAAGGATTTTTTTCACAAAGATCAAATAATTGCTCAAGAAACAAAATTCCTTTTTCACTTTGGTAGTATTCTTTATTTACTTTTTGTTCAGGGGTAAGGTTTACTCTGACACCGCCTCTTAACTCCATATATTCCACTTGTTTCTTAGTTATCGGACTTAAGCTTCCGCAAGCCACATACAATCCCTTCGACTTTTTAACGTGATCCGCAGCACCCATTTCCAGCTCCAGTGCTTTGGGAAGAAATTCCGCAAAGCCTGCGCAGCCTGCCAGCAGCTTTAGTTGATTCGATCGTTTTAATTCATTTGTCCTTTTCTCAATATCTTCTTTGTACTCCGCATCAAAAACATAGATCGTTTTTTCTGTATCAGTCCTTTGCGGAAGCTGATCTGTTCTCTTAACAACTTCCATTCTGCATGCGCATTGTTTCGCAAGCAGCTCAGGGATAAAAGAAATTTTTACCGGTTCAAATGGATCTCTGCCAAATACACTGTTTTCCAGAAGTTCCCCGCCAATATAATGGGTTCCCATTTTGGTAATTCTATTAATATCCGGAAACGCCGGGATAAAGTATATTTGATTTTCATTTGTTCCGTCAAGAACCGCCTGAAATTCAGCACCCACATTTCCCCGTAGTGCAGAATCTGTTTTTTTAAATATTGTGGCAGCCTGCAGACTGACGGCCTCGCCCGTAATTGATTTTACAATCTCATATGCCTTCTCGGAAGAAAGCGCCCGTGTTTCCGAATCTACGACAACAACTTCTGCTGTGTCCGAAATGGAAGCTCTGAGTAATTTCCAATCAGTAATGATCTGCGTCTCTATTCCATATTTTGCAAACTGAATGCCGGTATCCAATGCTCCCGTAAAATCATCTGCAATAATCAAGACTTTCACCATATCCAGTCCCCCTACTTATTCTCAGCGAGGATGATTGCATATTCAATTGCATTTACTAAACTTGATTCATTTGCCTTCCCAGTTCCCGCATACTCAAAGGCTGTTCCATGATCTACAGAAGTACGTATGATGGGAAGTCCTAACGTAATATTTACTCCCTCAACCGCATTCCATTTATTCTCTTCCGCATTGTATTCAAAGCCTAAAACTTTAAGCGGAATATGGCCCTGATCATGATACATTGCCACCACAATATCATATAGTCCTCCTCTTGCCTTCGAAAAAACCGTATCCGGGGCAATCGGCCCTTCCACGCAGATGCCCTCCTGCCTTGCCTGTAAAACCGCAGGCATAATTTCTTCAATTTCCTCCATTCCAAACAAACCATTTTCACCGCAATGAGGATTCAGACCGGCCACCGCAACTTTAGGATTCCGAATGCCCAGCATTTTGCAGGCATCGTTTGCAATCCTTATAACATCAGATATTCTTTGCTTCTTCACCTTATCGCAGGCTTCCCGCAAGGAAACATGCGTCGATACATGCACTACACGAAGCTTGTCCTGCGCAAGCATCATTGTATATTTATCCGTCCCTGTTAATTCCGCATAAATTTCTGTGTGCCCCGAATAGTGATGTCCAGCTATATTAATCGCTTCCTTATTCAGTGCGTTTGTTACTGTTGCCTCAACTTCATTTTTAAGAGCCAGCTCAATTACAGTTTTTACACATTGAAATGCCGTTTCTCCTCCAAGTTTAGATACTTTCCCCAAAATCAACCTGTTCATGTCTACCATATGTAAATCATAGACATCAATGATGCCCGGTTTAAAAAACGATTCCTTCACACTTTTAACCGGATGGATCTTAATTTGATCCTCACGCTTTAATATTTTTACTGCATTAGACATTACCTCTGCATCTCCAATGATCAGCGGCCGGCATTTGTCATATATTTCACTGCTGCTCAAGGCCTTTACCGTTATTTCCGGTCCGATGCTGGTGGGATCCCCCATTGTAATACCTAAAATAGGTCTTTTTTTTCCCATTTCTTCCCCTTCCTAAAACAATACCTTTTCATAAATACATCTAATATCAGAGATTGACAGTTCTTTCCTATTATTATTTAATAATCTCTTTTGCTGACTGCCTGCCTGTACCAGAAATTCAAGGTCTTCTCCGCTGATACCATATTTGTCCAGACTAGTCGGAATCTCTGTTACCTTAACAACATCTTTAATTTCATTAATCACATGCTGCGCTTTTAATTCATTGGATTCCCGAATCAATTCCGGATTAATACAATTACAGATATCTACCAGTTGTTTTTGACATGCATATTTATTCACTTCCATAACATGGGCAAATAAGATCGCATTAGAAACACCATGAGGAATATGATACTTGCCCCCCAGCGGGTAAGCCAATGCATGCACCGCGGTTGTCCCACTTCCGGAAATAGCAGTTCCTCCATAAAACGCTCCGAGCATCATATTGTTTTTAGCTTCCATATTTTCAGGATCTTGATACGCCTCTCTGATATTGTTAAATATTAATTTGGCCGAAGCAAGTGCATATGTATCAGAAAGAGGGGTTGCCTTTAGGGAAGTATAGCATTCTACGGCATGGGCCAACGCATCAACCCCCGAGGACGCCACAATGTGCTTGGGTAAGCCTCGAATCATACTCCCGTCTAATATTACGTAGTCCGGTATCATCTCAGGATTTACAATCCCTTGTTTCGTGTTTTCTTCCGGGATACCAACAATAGAATTACATGTTGCTTCTGAGCCGGTGCCGCATGTTGTCGGTATCATGACTGATTTAATTCTCTTTTTTCCCTTCATAGAATCTGTCATCAGATCTTTCACCGTATAGGCGGCATCCTTTAATAAAGAATACAGTTTTGCGGCGTCCATTACACTTCCACCGCCCAATGCAATAATCAAATCACACTGATATTCCCTGACCTCCTCCACCATTTTCTCCATATCCTGATAGCCGGGCTCTGCAACTAATTCATCATATATTTGAAAATCCGCATGAACATGCTTCAATTCTTCCAGGATTCTATCAACCATTCCGGTCAGCCTAATGGTTTTATCCGTAAATAATAAAACTTTTTTTGCTTCTTCTTTTTTAATAACATCCTGAATTTTTTTGATACTGCCATCACCGCCAAAAACTTCTGATGGAGTTTTTAATTGATACATGTAATATCTGCCTCCTAATGTTTCATTTTGAAATTATCTGTTGTAATTCTTCTTTATTTTACCGAGATGTATTTTCATTTTCAATGAATTAATATCATTTAATTGTTTTATTTTGAAACATTTTGTTTATTTTTTTATTATCTTGATGTATAATATGATTATGTTCTAATTAATATTTCATTTTGAAAGGCGTATACTATTATGAGAAAAATAAAAATACTTGCAATTGCGCCATATGAAGGAATGGCCGAAATTATCACTACTCTGTCCGCAGCGAGAGAAGATATTGATATAACAGTCCGAACAGGAAATTTACACGCCGGATTAAGAATTGCACACGAACTGTCCTACAAAGACTACGATGTAATCATTTCGCGCGGAGGAACCGCCGAACTTTTACAGCGTGAATTAGAGATACCGGTAATCAATATCCCTTTATCTGTGTATGACATGCTTCGTTCCATCAAAATGGCGGAAAGCTATGCCGGGAAATTCGCGATTGCCGGATTCCAAAGTATCACCGGCTGTGCGAGAATACTTTGTGATTTACTTAATTTAAATATTAAAATTTTTACATTTGAATCTTCCGAGCAGGTCGAGCCCATCCTTTGTTCATTAAAAGAGCAGGAATATAATTTAGTTGTATGTGATATGATTGGTTCTATCACCGCGCACAGTCTGGGGCTAAACGCTATTTTAGTTCCGTCAGGCACAGAAAGTATATCCGATTCCTTAGATGAGGCAGTAAAATTGATCCATACTTCCCGGCATATTATAAAACAAAATGACATTTTTCAAAAAGCTCTCACTTATGACAATGAAAGTGTTGTCATTTATGACCAGGACGGACATTTATGGTATTCGACCCTCACGAAAAACGAACTATATAATCCTATCTTGAATATGGCGCAAACTTTTCTTCCTGCATTCACAAAAACCGACGGGCAGGTGTTCGAACGGCAATATGACAATTATATTGTCACTATTATCAATCAGCATATTTATTATGAAGACAAAAAATATATAGTTCTGCGGATGAAAAAGAACGAAACTCTGTTTAAAGATGATAATAACAGTATTTCTATTTACAATAAAATAGAGGATAAGTTTCATGATCTATCCATTTATTATAGTAGTACTAACTCCTTTGGAAATATGGAAAACATAATAAACGATTACAGCAAGACTGCGTTCCCCATTTTAATAACAGGTGAAACCGGAGCAGGGAAAGACCAGGCCGCTTCCTTGATATATGAAAACGGACCGTATCAAAGCTCACCTTTTTATATCATTGATTGCGCCTTTTTAAACGAACGTAAATGGAAAAAAATTATTGACAGTGAAAAGTCTCCGTTCAATAACATCAAAACAACCATCTATATCAAGAACCTCAATAGACTTACCAATGAGCAGTTTTCCGATTTTCAGTTATTCATTGACCAAACTGATCTCTTAAAGAGAAACAGGCTGATTTTTTCACTGATCACTAATACAACGGACTTTTCAATTTTCTATAACTATCTGGCCAATCATTTGTCTTGTTTACTTCTGCCCTTGCCGGCACTCAGGGACAGAGCTGATGATATTCCAAGTATTTCAGCTTTATATATTAATCAGCTGAACGTTTTAACAGGAAAACAAATCGTCGGTTTTGAACCGGATGCCATTCAATTAGTCAAAGATTATTCATGGCCAAACAATCTGGATCAGCTGCGGCGTATTATTAAAGAGCTGGTTACAATTACAAAAAATTCCTATATCACTGCCGAAAGTGTCCGGCAGCTATTAAAAGCCGAAACAATGAATGAGAAGATTTTACCTGTGGGCAATTTATTTGCAAACATTGATCCAAATCAAACACTTGAAGAAATAACATACCATATCATTCTTAATGTCATGAAAGAGGAAGGCATGAATAAGGAAAATACTTCTCAGAGATTAGGTATCAGCCGCAGTACTTTGTGGCGGGTTTTAAAATCGCATGATCCTGTATCATAGATACAAAAAATCGGAGATATTTCACAGCTTGAAACCGCATTTTCCTGTTTGTAATTCCCGCCGTTTTTGAATAGCCTGTTAATGGGTATCGTGGCAATTATATTACCGGTTAAAGTAACAATCTTTCTCGCTTTTTCGTTGCCGGCAGCTATCCCGGCACTATTATAGTCCAAATAAGTACACCATTTTTGGTAAACAGTATTATTTGAGACAATCGTAGAACATTGTTGATTTTGTTCGTTTGACCGTATATAATTGTTTTATCAAGATAAAAACGGAGGATAACCATATGGACTTCATTTCTGTTCAAGAGACTGCTCTAAAGCAGAAAGCTGGGAATAAAAATGAATAGCAAAATCTTATTAGTAGACGACGAAAAGGATATCGCAGACTTAATACAAGAAGTATTGCAGCAAGATGGTTTTCAATTCATTCGGAAAGCACATACGGGACTAGAAGCGTTACAAATTTGCCGGGACTTTCAGCCTGACGTTGTTGTGTTAGATGTTATGCTTCCAGACCTTGACGGCTTAGAGGTGTGCAAAAAAATAAGAGAGTTTTCTTACTGTTCCGTTCTGTTCCTTTCCTCTAAAAATGATGATATTGATAAGATCCTTGGCCTTTCCAGCGGCGGCGATGATTATATAACAAAGCCGTTCAGCCCACGGGAAGTTGTTTTTCGCATTAAAGCACAGCTTCGCCGTCAACAATATCAGACCATGCCAAGTGCAGGCCCTGACGGCAGCTTGTGTGTCGGCCCTCTTTCTCTCAGCAGGGAAAGCTGTCGGGTCTATAAGTCAGGACAGGAAATCAGCCTGACCGGGCGTGAATTTCTGCTTTTGTCTTATCTAATGGAAAACGCCGAAAAAATTATCAGCAAAGAACGTTTATATGAACAGGTTTGGGGCGAATGCAGCAGCATTTGTGATAATACCATTATGGTTCATATCCGGCATATCCGCGAAAAGATTGAGGATACCCCCTCCACCCCTAAGCAGCTTATTACAGTGAAAGGTCTGGGGTACAAGCTGAAGAAAAGGACTGATTGAATGAAAAAATCCGGTTACCGCACAATCTTTCACGTTTATCTGATTTTCTTTTTGTCACTGCTTGGAGCAATTATCGCAGCGATCGGCCTTCTGTTTTTATTAGTTACCGTTCAAACACCGGACGGCTCCATGATAAAGAGCGATTGGCCGAAATCATTTACAGAGGATTTCAGTTCGCAAATTATTTTTATTGATGATAAAGCACTGGTCAAACAACCCGGAATAGAACTGTTGCAGGAGAACGGTATCGGACTGCAGATTTTAGATCATTCCGGCTATGAAATAATCAGCTATCAAAAACCAGAACAGGCTGATGATACTTATTCCAGCACCGAGCTGTTATATCTTTACCAAACAGGGCAATTAGAAAATAGCGAAACAACTTCTTTCATCGGAACGGTTACAAACAACGGAAACGACTATTCGTACATCCTGCATTTCCCTGTGAAAATTTCAAAAATAATGATGTATTTAAATGCAGAAAGATTTACAGGCGGGAAAACAATTATCATCTTCATTGTCGGCAGCCTATTTATGGTTATTCTTGTTTCGGGAATTATCTATGGATTTTGGACAACGCGGATAATGGGCCGTCTAACCGCTTCTATCAGGGAGATTGCAACACGCAGTTATCTTCCCATCCAAGCTGACGGCACTTTCAGGGACATATATGACAGTTTAAACACCTTGGACATAGAAATTAAAGCGAGCGACAGGTTGCGGGAGCAGACAGAAAAAATACGCGAAGAATGGATTGCCAACATTACCCATGATCTGAAAACGCCTTTATCGCCCATCAAAGGCTACGCTGAAATATTACAGGAGAATGGCAGTAAAACCGAGGAACAGTGTGGACGGTATGCGAGGGTCATGCTAAAAAATGTAGCTTATATGGAAACGCTGATTGATGATTTGAAACTAACCTACCAATTAGAAAATGATATGATTCCGCTAAAACGGCAGGAGCAAAATTTCATCCGTTTCCTGAGGGAATTAGTAATTGATATTTTAAACAATCCAGAATATGAGAGTCATACCATTCATTTTGAAACTACCGAAGAAACAATTTTATTTTCTTTTGACCGTACACTTTTAACAAGAGCGTTCCAGAATTTAATGATTAATGCGTTTGTGCATGGGGCTGAAAATACGGAACTTACTCTGCAAATTTCCGTTTCTGATACCATTCTTCAAGTTATTGTGTCTGATAACGGAAAAGGAATGACCGCAGAAGAAACGGGCTTGCTTTTTCAGCGTTACTATCGCGGGAGTAATACGGAGCATAAACCAGAGGGAACAGGTTTGGGGCTAGCCATTACCAAAAGCATTGTTGAGCTTCACGGAGGCACAATTTCCGTATCCAGCAGACCAGGTATTGGGACGGCTTTTCAGATACAATTTCCAACAAATTAAGGTTAATTAAGGTTGCCTGAAAAATAGATTAAGGTTGACGGTTTATCATTTTATTATGATAACTGCCAACCTTTTTTATATGTCAGGAGGTGAGAAAATGAAATTGAAAAAGATGCCGCTGATGTATGTTCCGGGCAGTCTTTAGACGTTGACGCTGTTTCAGGGGCAACCCTCACCAGCGATACCGTTTTGAAAGCAATAGAAAACGCATTGGAATAGGTGGCTAAATGGTCTATCTCCAATAGAAAGCAGGTGTTTGATTGAAAATCATATTGAAATACATTCTGACGAATGTAAAAGAACGTAAAACAAGAACAGTCGTTATGCTGCTGTCAATACTTCTATCTACTACATTGCTGTTTGTGTCTTTTTCTATTGGTGCGTCCTATGAAAGCTCACAGAGGAAAATGGCACAGGGCATGGCGGGAAGCGCAACGATTTCCGTTACCGTCGCAAATGATACGAATGCAATTGATATAAGTGCAATTCCCGATTTATCCTCTATTGGAGCAAGTGTGGGTATGCTGGAGGAAAGTTCCTTATATCACGAAAATGGCTATTATGAAACGGTTGACCTGATCGCTGCTGACCTCTTACAGCTTAACCAAATCAATAAACCGCGTTTGTTAGATGGTGGAGAAATCACTGACTTCTCGGGTAACAAAATTATTCTGCCGGATCGGTTTACTTCAAAATATGGAATTGAAAAAGGTGATACCATTACCCTACAAATCAAGGGAAGTCCTGTCAGTTTTGAAGTGGCGAAAATTGCCGCCTATGATACTGTTTTTCTGCGGCATACAAGGGGAGCAACAGCTCTTTTACCTCTTTCTACATTGACTGAACTTCTAGGGCAAACGGATGGATACAGCGAGATTTTAATTAAACCCGCCGAGGACGTTTCTACGGGTGCTTTGATAAACGAGCTGACGGCAGTGCTTCCTGACAGCAGCTATCAGATATCCGAGATTGTAAACGAAGCACAGATCACAACCGATGCAAGGCAAAAATCTATGCCGTTTTTCCTAATTAGCTTTTTCTCTCTGACAATAAGTATTTTTATCATTTACAGCAGCTACAAGGTAATCACGTTAGACCGGCTGCCGGTAATCGGGACGTTTCGCAGCATTGGCGCGACCCAAAAAGCGGTTACCCGCATTCTGCTTTTGGAAAGCTTGCTCTATGGCGGTATGGGGGGACTGATTGGTATTCCGGTAGGAATGTTTGTGCTGAAATTAATTTTACAGGGCATGGGACAATCTCTGTCGCAGGGGATTGAAATCCCCGTTGTTATTTCACCGTTCAGCATCATGATTTCCTTTACTGTGGCTGTTGCCGTTTCTCTGCTGAGTGCATGGCTCCCGGTACGCCGGGCAAGCCGCCTGCCAATCAAGGACGTTGTTCTTGGAACTGTAGAGGAAAAAGGCATCCCCCGACGTTTTATCGTTGGAATCGGAATTGTCCTGTTTCTGATTTCCGTATTTTTTCCAAAGGTTGTTTCGGGAAAAATGTTATATCTGGCGGGTGGTTTTTCCTTGTTGGGACTGATTGCCGCAACGATTCTTGTCATTCCTCTTTTGACGAACTTGATTTCTATGGTACTGGAACACTTGTATGGCCTGATTTTTAAAAATGAAGGTAGACTTGCCGCTCGGAACATGCGGGATAACAAAAACACTGCACAGAACATTACACTGCTTTTTATCAGCATTTCCGCAGTCATAGCAATCAGCGTTGTGGGAAATTTTGTAACCACCTACATTGGTGACGTATTCAAGGGTGCCGAGATGCAAGGCTTTGCAGACGGACAAATGGAGCCGGACTTTATAGAGCAGGTAAAAAATATGGATGGCATTGAACAGGTACTTCCTCTCTTTGTGTTTAAGAATGAGGTGCAAGGGAACGGAATTACTTTTTCACGACTTGAAGCAACGGACGATCTGGAATGGTATCACTCCATGTTAGCACTTCACTACACAAAAAGTAGTATGCAGGAACAGGCTATTTCTGCATTTGCCGCAAGACGATCAATTATATTAAGCGAAAGCTGTATGGAACGGACGGGATTTTCCGTGGGCGATACGCTCACCCTGTCAAGTGGAGCCGCAACGAACTCTTATGTTGTAGTAGGCAGTTTCAAGTCGAGGGCAACAGATGTGGAAGCGGTAATTCCTTCGGCCTATGCAGTTTCCGATTTTGGCAAGACAACCTATGGCTTTTTAGCCTATACTGCCGCTGACCCTGATGCAATTATGGTGCAAATCCGTGACTTGTTTGGAGATACCTCAAATTGGAGCCGGACGGTAGAGGAATTTAATACGGATGCTCTTTCCACTGTGGGAGCCTTTTTGCAGCCGATGCACAGTATGACCTACTTCATTTTGCTGCTGGCAACGATGGGTGTTATCAATAATTTGCTGATTAACTATATGCAAAAACGCCGTGCAATCGCTATGTATAAATCCGTTGGATTAAGCAACCGGCAAAATATGAAGATGACGTTGATTGAGGGCTTTTCTTCCGGTCTGATTGGCGCGGTAATCGCTATCTTCGTTTCCTATATGGAAATACAAACGATTTTCCTTGTGGCCGGTCCAAAAATCTCAATGGTGCCGGAGCTTAGTACCAAGGCATTCTTTATGGCCGGAGCTATGGGAATACTGGTTACTTTGGTGGGGTCAGTCGTTCCTATTTTCAAAAGCCGTCAGATGAAGTTAGTAGAAGAAATCAAATTTGAGTAAAAAAGAGATTGGAGGTTTTACAGATGAAAACATTCGTTGGTAATATTGCCGTTGAGGGCAAACATATTGTGAAAGATTTTCGGATTGGCAATACCACAACAAAGGTATTGAAAGGCGTATCCTTGCAGGTAATGCAGGGGGAGTTTGTATCCGTCATGGGGCCGTCCGGCTCCGGAAAAAGTACACTCCTCTATATTCTTGGCGGTTTGGACTCTCCGACGGGCGGTTCTGTTTATCTGAATGGAACCGCTATATCCCGTTTCAAAGATGAAAAAATGAGCAGAATACGGCGGCAAAATATAGGCTTTGTATTTCAGTTTTATAATCTCATTCCTAACCTGAATGTAGAAGAAAACATTATGCTTCCCTTGCTTCTGGATGGCAAGAGAATGAGGGATTACAAAAAACAGTTAAATCACATCTTAGAAATGGTGGGCTTATCTGACAGGCGCAAGCATACGCCCCGAGAATTATCAGGAGGGCAGCAGCAGCGTGTAGCAATCGCCCGCGCCTTGGTCGGAAATCCAGAAATTCTATTTGCAGATGAACCGACTGGAAATTTAGACAGCAATACAGGGGCGGAAATTATGCACCTGTTACGCGATATTAACCGGGAAAGTGGACAAACAATCATCATGGTAACACATTCGCCTGAAGCCGCCCAAAGCAGCAGCCGGGTCATTACAGTCCGCGATGGAGTAATTGAATAAGCCATTATATTCCCTAAACAGACATTGCTTCCTTTCATAAATTATAAATGCTTTACCGAAGCGATCAGCCTAAATATTTGCTCTGTCGTTTTTACCAGATTACTCCTTGCCGTTTTTTTCTCCATAGCCTCTTCGAGCGAAACAGGATTCGTCAAAATAGAATAATAGGAATCAATGCCGGCCTCGTTGCATTTTTCTGCTCCTTCTGCGACACAGCCTGCCAAGGCAATCACAACCGCCCCATATTTTTTGGCCAATTTACCGACTCCAACCGGTGCTTTTCCCATGGCGGTCTGGAAATCAATACGTCCTTCTCCGGTAATCACATAATCAGCATCTTTTATAGATTCTTCCAGGTTGAGCGCATTTACTACCAGATCAACTCCCGAATAAAGCTCCCCTTTCAAATAGCTTAAAAATGCAAATCCCAGTCCCCCGGCAGCTCCTGCTCCGGGCGTCTGGGTGTAGTCCTCCTGATAAAGCTTTTTAGTAGCCTCGGCATAAACACCCATGCCGTGATCCAATAATTCCAGCATCTCTTTTGTGACACCTTTTTGCGGGCCGTAAACGTAGGTGGCACCATTAGCCCCGCATAAAGGATTCGTTACATCACATGCAACTTTAAAATGGCACTCCTTTAATTCGGGCATCGCGTTTTTATCTGAGATAAAAGAAATCTTTCCCAGATCTTTTCCTCCAAAGCCCAGCTTATTCTGCTCTTCATCAAAAAATTCGTAGCCTAACGCTGTCAGCATCCCGATACCGCCATCGTTTGTTGCACTTCCTCCGATTCCGATAATGAAATCCCTGCACCCTTTGCCGATGGCATCCTTTATCATCTCACCCACGCCATAGGTAGTGGCCTCCATCGGATTCTTTTCCCGTTCCTTTACTAAGACGATCCCTGCGGCAGCTGCCATTTCTATGACCGCAGTTTTTGTATGTTCGATATAGCCATAGGCGGCTTCGATTCTGTTTCCTAATGGGCCCTTCACACAGAGGCGGACAGCCTCTCCCGAAAGCCCTTCAATCAGCGCTTCCGTCGTCCCTTCTCCGCCATCCGCAAGCGGCTTTATGATAATTTCTGCTTCCGTGGCATTCAATATGCCTTCTTTAATCGCTTCACCGGCTTCCAGGGAAGTCAGGCTGCCCTTAAACGAATCAATCGCAATCACTACCTTCATTTCACTTGGGTTCCTCTCTGGCTGTTATCTCAGTTTATGATGTTCTCAACAAAATTTATTGAGTTTTGTATATAGTCATTATTAAATGAAAACCAATAAATTTCCATGTTCATACAGAAATTGAGGCATGTATATTAACACACTTTAAAACTCATTTAGAAAGTCCTTAATTACGTCCGTTTCTCCAACATCATTATTTTGTATTTGGATGGATTAACCCCTGTAATTTTTGTGAAAACCTTGCTAAAATGAAACTGTTCATAACCAAATGACTCGGCAACATCCTTGATCAGCAGATCCGGATTTATTTCAATCATTTTCTTTGCGGAATTAATTTTGTTTTGTAATATATATTCACTGTAAGACAATCCCGTCTGCATTTTAAATATTTTTCTTACATACGGCTGGCTCGCCTTAAATAAATTGCATATTTCTTTTAGTGAATAACATCTGTCTCGATTGTCCTCAATAAATGCATTAATCTCTTCAAACAGTTTCTGCCCATTTTTTTCTGCGGTTTTCTGATGTGCACCATGCTCCCAATCCAGATTTTCAAAGATTACGGAATAGTTCTCTCTGATTTCTTCATAGCTGTCCGCATACCGAATGGACTCATCAATATATTCTCTGATTTTCACAGAATCACTTTTTATCATTCCGCTTTGCAGCACACTGTCTGTCAGAATATGAAGCAGCATATAAATGCGGTATACGGATACTTCTTCCTTTTTCCACACTTCAAACAACTGATAGATTCGTTCCTTAAATAGGCCCCAGTTTCCCGCAGCAATCACCATTCTGATTTGCTTAAGAACTTCCATGTCCTCACCATAGGAGGGCTCCGATATATCTTCAAGTATCTGCCATTCTGTTTCTGTTCTTTTTCCCGGAATCGTCTTTTTACGCGCCACATTATATAATATTTTTATATTTTCAATAATGTCTTCGCCTGACTCCAGAGAAAAACTTTGTATGCGGACGCTGGCTACCGTACGGAATCTGCAGGCAACAAGTATTCTGCGAAATGATCGGTCTGCCGTTGCGGCATTCTTTTCACTATCCGTTAACAGAACAAAAAGTGCGTTCCTGTATGCAATTTCCAGTACATGGTTGTCCTGCGAAAGATTCTGCACATAATCTTCCACATCTCCGCTCCCGTATATCATCATTACTTGTGCCAGCTTATCATTCCCGCAAAGCAGCTTTTCGACTACCTCTGAATGATTGTTCGCAAATGCTCTTTCAAGGTCATCCTGCTGCTCTGCACGCCAAATATCTGTATAATATTTTTTGATTCGACTTAATACAATGTTAAATTCATCCGGATCAATCGGTTTTGTAATATAATCTTCAATTCCAAGACTAATTGCTTCTTTTGCATACTCAAACATTTTATAACCACTGATAATAATGACTCGTATGTCAGGATCGGTAAAACGCACTTTTTTTATCAGATCAATTCCCGTCATGCCTGACATCCGAATGTCTGTAATTAAAATTTGAGGACATTCTTCTTTCAGGTTATTCAACACTTCCTCACCGTTCTCGTGCAATGCTACAACATCGAAGACTCCGTCAGCTTCCACAAGCGTTTTAATGAATCTTGCAATGGGGGGTTCATCCTCAGCGATAACAACTCTAATCCTATTCATTATGCTCACCTTTCCTTTCTGCCGACAGGCTGATACGAAATCCGCATGGGTTGAGATTTTCAATCGTATAGGAGAACGTATCGCCATATGAGATCGCCAAACGCAATATCGTATTTCTTACTCCTATTCCGTAAGCTGTTTCGATATTTTTTCCCAGTTTATATTCAAGTAAATACCGACTTATTTCGCGTTTCATCTCCTCAAGCTCTTCCTTGTCCATTCCCGCACCGTTATCTTCAATTGAAATTACAAACCGATTGTTCGGCTCATATAATCCCTTGATGACAATTTGAATTTCCGTATGCCTTTCATCAATCGCATGTTCAAATACGTTTTCAACAAATGGCTGCAGTGTCAATCTCGGCAATTCAACGCCTTCAATTTCTTCATCACAAATAAGCTGATATTCAAGCCGGTGCTCGAATCTCAATTTCATCAATTCCAGATAAAAATTCAGATTATCCATTTCTTTTTTTATGGTTGTTATATTCCTGTTTTTATCAGCAATGGAATACCTTAAAATAGCAGACAGCTTATAGCAGGACTTATAGATTTGATTATTTCCCTGCTCCATGCCGAGAATACCGATGACATTCAACGTGTTATATAAAAAATGCGGGTTGATTTGCGACTGCAAAGAATTCAATTTCTCACGCATTTGAATGGTTTTGTTCGTAATTTCATTTTGTAAAAGAATATTGATTTTCCTGCTCATCTCACTATAACTGAGATAGAGGCTCTTGATTTCTTCATATTCAGTATCAATATTGTGCTTTAGTGGTTCTGTCTCTGCAAAGTTATCCAGAGATGTGGTGTTTTGGATATACCTCGTTAGATTACGTATCGGTTTTGTTAATTGCTGACTGTAAACAATGACAAAAATAAGCGTAATGAGAACCAGAGTCAACATTTCAGCGCTTAAAACAAGCATTTCTCTATAAACACCGGCATAGATTTGGCTTTTGGGCCGCAATAAAATAGTCATAATATTATTACCTTCATTTTCCTCTATTGCGACCAAATATGTTTTTTCTAATATATCAAAATCAATTGCTCCGTTTTCGTCATAATACTCCTGAATAGACGCCCCTTCCGAAGTATAAATCACTTCATTAGAATCCGTCTTGATCATAAAAACACTATTTTCTTCCTGCATCCCGATCATAAAAATATTATCAAGATAATCCGTTCCCACCTGAACACCTAAATACCCTACATTTTTACCCGGATTACGAATTGCCCTAACCATTGTTAATGTTTTTACATGATCCAATGGCATCGCTTTTTCCTGCACATTCAGCAAAACTCCGTCACCGAAATTTCCTGCAACCTTGCTTTTCCAGTCAATCGTATTCTCCTCTTCCTTTGACAATCTATATCTGTAATTATAATCGATATTATATTTATCGCTGGTAATATAATATCCGTCGTCATTAAAGAACTTCACTGTATAAGGTGAATCAACAATGGCATAGGAACAGAATTGGAGACACAGCGTTCTATAATATTCCTGTTCCTTTATAATACTTTTCTGAGAATTTCCCAGATTACGCGCAGCATTAATGACCTCTTGATTTCCCACAAGATTGATACCTATAAACCTCATATTTTCAATCAGAGAATTGAGTTGTACAGATATGAGTTCCGCCGTTATATCCATCTTTGTCTGTGCATTTTTCATACTGTCATGCAATGTGTTAAAAAAAACGATTCCCAATATTAATAAAAGAGGAATAATGGATATCATCAAAAATGAAGATTTCAAATGGGCTCTGAAGCTTTTCTTATTTTTATTTTTTTTCATACAACTCAATTCCCTTTTTATGATTGCCCTGCTTATTAATTTACTTGTATCGAATAGGTTGGCGCCTTTAATATTCCATTCTTATGCAGTCTGTATTCATAGCACCATTCTTCTCCCTCCGTACGCCAAGTCTTAGGGCCAAAATATACCTCTGCTGCATTGCAATTATGAAGCTGTCCAAATGTATTAATTCTGTTTCCATAACACCGAATATGGATTGCATGCCTGCCGGCAGAAACTTTTCCGAGCTGCACCTGATAAGGATCCATAAAAATCTCTTTTGCTTTTTTTCCATCTATCGACACTTCCAACAGCGGTGCTTCATACTCACTTATTTTTATAGACAATTCTCCTTCAGGAAGCTCTTCCTCCATCCGATAAACAATATTCCCTCCATAAAATGGAAACCCTTGCGTGGCGATGTCTCCAAATCCAATTTTTTCCGGACTGGCGCCCAGCTGCTGACGGGAACCACTTATCGATACAGAAAAATCTCCAAGCAAATACAGCCACTCTAAATTTGTATCATTTGTAAAGTTAAATTGATACAAAAGTATGTTCTCACCTTTCTGTAAGGTACCAATTTTTCTTTTGCGTATCGCCGTATCTACGTAATAGCCGTTAAACGGACTTTCTAACCTCTCTCCATTCAAATAAAATTCATCAGCGTCCATACACTCAGAAGCCAGCTCTACATTTTCTATATCCTTTGTACACTGGATTCTAAAACGCAGCGATATTTTATGTGTTTCGCATGCATCATTATCCTGCCCTTTTTTTGAAGTCAGCCATGGCTGCGCAAAACTGTCCGTACGAAGGGGATACCCGAACTTTTGTCTGATAATATTATCTATTTTCAAAAGTTCTTCCCGCTCCTGCCATTCGCCGTCCTCTATTCGATACTCACCCATATCAAGTACCGAAACATTGGGTTCTTCCAAAACATAGGGTGTCTCCGAATTTAAATATCCGCCAAAAACCTCATTTACCGTTGTTTGCTTTCTAACATTATAAGATTTTTGAAAATTCTTGTTTTCCTTTAAATGCAATAGCAAAGAATCCTGATCATAGATGTCCGCATATACAATTGTAGTATGCTCGTCCGTATTCTCGTAATCAGCCTCTTCAATCCGGTCGTGCATCGCATCATATAAAGTGACTGCATAACAGCCTTTTATCATGACCCTGCATTTTTCTCTCTGCTTAGCAGATGGCGCAATCGAAACCGAACTCTTTTCTATACTTTTTCCATGCGCAACAAAAAGCCATCTTTCATCACCCTCACTTCGCAGCTGATAAATCAAATCCGTTTTCCGTATTCCTTCCTCGTCTATTATATCAATTTCTCTATCGGCATTCAAATATTCTAACAGCCGTTTGCACGCAACATCAATATGCGTGTACTTCTCTAACTGCAGTTCTGCCTGATTGCTTGCTGCGCCATCCACATATTGAGGGAACTTCCCCATAACAATGACATTTCCTCCACGCTTCGCAAATGCATGCAGTTTTTGAAGAGTTGTCTTTCTGATTGTTATAAGCGGCGGTACTATAACAGTTTTGTAGGACATCTTTCCGACTTTAAAGTCGGGTGTATCGCTTTCCTGTTCAAGCTCCGTGAGAAGTGCTTCCGATATAAAATCAAAATCAATCAGACCAAACAGCATTCCTTCAATGATCTTCTGAAATGTCTGATCCAGTTCGGTTTTATGACTTTTATGTTCATCTTCAGCGCCATATTCCATAAACATACTTTCAATAGGATGAATGATGCAAACGTTTACATCCGGTTTCCCCTGCGTCATAGCCAGATTTACTCTGGCAAAATAGTCTTCTATAATTTTATATTTCATAAACCATGGGGAATGCGCATCAATCGGCGCCGGATAATCCCGCTTTGACTCACCGTTCATGTACATCCATGCAAGATGAGGAACTCTGGTTGTTACTCCAAGTGCGCATTGCCAATCTCCCTGCATTTTATGTCCGCCAAAATCATAATTCCAGTTTGTTACCCCATACAATTCGCTCGTAAGCCCGGGCCTGCTCATTTGTCTTGCGACACTCTGTGCCTGCTTTGCCGTTGAATACTCATGAAAATCAGCCAGAATGTCAATTCCAATTTTTTGAAAATAAAAGTAACAGCGCATCACATCGCCGACTGAACGCATTTGTTTTTCCAAACCGCCTTCTTCCATTAAGTGTCCCGTCAGCATAATATTATGTTCTTCACACCAGGTTCCCAATGTACCGGCATAACTTTTTGCAAACCTGTCGGCAAGCAAATTAAAATATTGATATTTGAGCACTGCTTCGGATTTTATATCTTCCCAGTCCCAAAACATTTCCGGCAAATGATCAATAAAACTTTTTCCATACCGCTCAATAAACTCCGTTTCCATACTCTCGGTATATGGCAGCCCAACTTCTTGCGGATCATCCCCGCTTTTCATGAATTCTGCTTTAGGGAACTGTGGTTCATCGGTAAATATAGAGGGGATACTTTTTGAAAATTCACTCCCAAGCACATCATAATACGGCTCGTAAGAGACCTTCGCAAACCGTTCTATCGCGGATGGATTTAGCGTATCTACATAGGCGGAATTATTAAACCAAGCATTTTCATCGGTAACAACCAGATAACAGTACCAATTTACAGTTTCGTTTTTTTCTTTTTCTACGCTGTATTCAACCAGCCTTCCATTTTTAGTCGTAACATGATAATAGGCGATACATGTAAGGTCACCATTAATATTCAGACGGCATCCGGAAGAAACCTTTCTATTATAATGGCCGTCTTCATGTGCTTCCGGAGAAAACAACAAATACCGGGATCGGAATTCTCTTTTTGTTGTAACTCTTCCCGCTCCATACCCGGAAGGCCACTTATCTTCATCATACAAATAAACAATCATGTTGTTGTCCATCGCATACCGGTGACACTCCTGAACATATTCCATGAATTCTTTGCCAAGATATTCCGACGCCAGACCGATGCGCGCGTGAATATGAAATCCTCCGAATCCCATTTCCTTAAACACAGCCATCTGATCGATTAATGTATCCTTATCCAATTTTCCATTCCATGCCCAAAACGGTGCTCCCCTATACTCCGGGCCGGGGTTATGAAATGCCGTATCACTAAACTTTTCCGACTGATATGTTATTTTCATTTTTCTTTATCACCTTTCTCAGCCCTTGACGGCGCCGGATGTCATTCCCTCTAATATTTTCTTATTTAGCAATAAATAAATAAGAATCATCGGCAGCGAAGCCGTAACAATAGCGGCAAACAAATGACTGTAATCTGTATCAAAAGCAGACTGCAAGCCATAGACACACAGCTGAATCGTCTGGCTTCCCGATCCCGACATATAATACTGAGGATTTTGGAAATCATTGTATACCACAATGGAACGTAAGATTACAACAGTTGCCGTAATCGGCTTTAATAACGGAAATATAATGTTATAAAACAGTGAAAGTGAACTGCATCCATCAACAATAGCCGCTTCATCTATTTCTTTTGGAATTGTTGCAATAAACCCTTTATACATCATTGTGGCAAAGGGAAAAAGAGACGCAACCTCAACCATAATCAATCCGGGCAGGGTATTTGCCAGTCCAAGCTTACTCAGCATCCAATAGGTAGGAATAATAGATGCAGGTACAATCAGCCCTGCAACAATCAGCTTATCGGATGCCTTACAAATTTTATCCCTTCTGCGCTGCATAATAAAGGCTGTCATAGATGCCACTATAACCAAAATAAAGATTGACCAAAAGGTGAGAGCCGCGCTGTTTTTAAATGCCTTCAGAAATGCTCCGTTACTATACTGAAAAATAAAACTATAATTTTCAAGTATATTCCATTCTTTCGGCAGGCTCAAATTCAATAGGGAAGCCTCTGATTTCACTTTAAATGAATTTATAATAATAAAATAAAATATAATCCAATGAGTAATCACCGTTGCTAATACAAAACAAATTTCAAATATCTTTAAACCTGTACTTCTTTTTTTTATCATTATAATTCAGCCTCCCTCTTGGAAACAAAAGAATTGAGCGGGAATACAATTACGGATACAACAATAAACATAATGACATAGCCTGCGGTTGCCAATCCGTAGCTTCCACGGGCAAAAAGCTTATAAATAACTGATCCGAGTAATTCAGTTGAGTAGCCCGGTCCGCCTCCCGTCATTGTGTATACCAGCTCATAAGTACGAAGTCCGCCAATCAAAGAGAGCGTTACTACACTGTTGATTGTCGGCACAAGAAGAGGCAGCGTAATCTTTCGGAATCTTTCTCCCGCAGTTGCCCCATCAATTGTAGCCGCCTCATAATATGACTCGGGAATTGAACTGATACCGGCTATGTAAATCAGCATTGCCGTTCCGATTCCCATCCACACATCGACAACGATGCAAGTCACCAAGGCAGTTGAGGACTCTGTTAAGAAACGAATACCCGTTCCGCCTAAAAGTTCAATTACCTGATTCAGTATTCCATCGGATTCCAAAACTTTTTTAAAAGCAATTGCAACAACGACATTTCCCAACAATGTCGGAAAAAACAAAATCGTTTTCAAATATTCCGCACTTTTGACTTTCGAGCATAAATATTGTGCAAATAACAAGCCGATTACTACTTTTAGCGAAGACGTTGAAAAAGCATAAATCGCCGTATTAACTAAAGCTGCTTTTGTATTTGCCATAGTAAAAAATGCGAAAAAGTTTTCTAAACCAATAAATGTAGATTGCTTCAAATTCCACGTCGTCATAGAAAAATAGAACGAAGCAAACGTCGGAATTACAAATATTAACGTATAGATAAGGACTCCCGGTACCGCCAGCCATCCCGTATATATTTTTTTATCCATCTTATTCATGCTGATTTCTCCTTAATCGTACTGATTGCTTCAAATTTTATAATCATATTTAAAAAGGGGAGAAAGAATACGAATACTATGAAATGCAGTATCATACCTTTCTCCCCTCGTGTATCTGGCAATCAACCAAACACTTTACCAGCCGGCAAGTTCTTTCTGCTGCGCATCAATTGCATTATCTGCTTCAATTTCAGCAATTGCTTCTTCCGGTGTATATTGACCGGTTCCTACCATACTGAGGATCGTTGCCATGTTGGCGCCCTTGATGCTGGAAAAATACTCCATAACAGGTGAAGACGCCTGTTCATTCCATTCCTGTGCTTCCCTAACAGCTGAACTGACATTGTCAGGCAGTTCAATTCCATTTAACATAAATGCACCTGTCGGGGTTGTCTTTGTGCAGTATTCATCTATCGCTTCCTTTGATGTGAGATACTCCGCAAGTAATAAAGCGAGATCCGCATTCGGAGAATTTTTGCTGATGCACCATGCTTCAGGCATCCAGCTTGCAACACCAAGCACTGAGGGATCTTCATCCGGGAGAGGGAAGAAACCCACATTCTCCACTGCCTCAGGGTTTACTGTTTCGACAGTTGACATAATATTCGTTCTGCAGAAAATATGTGCAGCCGATCCCTCTAATACCGCAAGGGCCGCATCCTCCCAGCTGATCTCGAGCGGATTATCATTTTGATATTCATTCTCCCAAATGTCATACATTTTACTCAAGCCGCGCATGTATTCCGGAGAATCATGCAGTTCAAGTTCTTTATTGGTATACTGGGATGCAAACTCGGGATTTGCCTGCTGGGCATAATAATACTGTGACAAAAATAATATCTGGCAGCCCGAAGCATTGCTATACTGCGACATTACAGGATCGATTTCCGTTGATTCTTTAATCACCGCACAATTTGCCAGAAACTCTTCCCATGTTGCCGGAATAGAAAGGCCTAACTTTTCATAAACCTCTTTATTGTAAAACACACCTGCAACGTTGGACGGTTTGGAAGGAATTCCATAAACAGCACCGCTCTCCTGATCAGTCACAATATCAAGATAGGATCCATTTACTCTTTCTTTCATCCAGTCCTCGTTTGAAAGATCATAGCAATTTTCCGCCGGGGACACCGCATCCAATTTGGCACCTACCGAATTCAGCCACATATCCGGAAGATTCCCTGTTGCAGCTCTTACCAGAATAACACTTTCCATTTCATCTGCATCACTTGATAAATGCTCTACTTCAATATTGCAGCCATACTTTTCTTCAAATGCAGCAAACTGCGCATCAAATGAATCCGAGGTACTGTCTGTCACACTATGTGCAATATTTAATGTTACTCCTTCATATGATTTTGTACCCGCCGCATCCGCAGAATCCGTTGCTGCCGTCTCCTCGCCAGAAGCCTCTGCCGCCTCTGCCGAAGCATCCTCACTGCTATCTGTTGCTTTTGCCTGTGTGTTTCCGCATGCGCAAAGAGAAACGGTCATTGCTGCTGCTAATAATAATGATAAAGCTTTCTTTTTCATATACCCTCCTTGTTTTTTCATTTTCTCAAAAACTCTTTACACTGTTCATTATAACGAAATCAAAAATCTATCACATGGCTTATCAGAAATGGAGACATTTAAAAAAAGAAATCTGTATCATCTTTTTAAGCTGCTCGCTATACTTCTAAATATGCTCCCTTCATGGGGCTTGCTGCTTTTTCAGCAAACAGTGCCAACACACCATGCTTATATTGGCTTTCTTTTCTTCGCCACCTTCTTTTTCTCTCTATTAAAATTTCATCCATTTCTTCTTTGCTTTTCCGCATGCCTTGTATACCGATTATTGAAAGAATCCTCTCAGGGATATTCATGTAAATCAGGTCACCATCTTCCACAAGTGCAATGGGGCCGCCGCTTGCTGCCTCAGGTGAACAATGACCAATCACCGGCCCTGTCGACGCACCCGAAAACCGCCCATCCGTAATTAAGGCAATACTCTTGCCCAATTCCTTATCCGAGCTTATGGCCTCGGAAGTATAGAACATTTCCGGCATCCCACTGCCCTTTGGTCCTTCATAACGGATAAAAACAGCGTCTCCGGGCCTTACGTGATGATGCAAAACTGCATTCAGACAGTCTTCTTCACTGTCAAATACTCTGGCGGAAAGTGTAGCAATATGCATCTCCTTTGGACATGCCGTATGCTTAATGACCGCCCCTTCAGGTGCCAAATTTCCTTTTAGTACTGCGATACTTCCGTCTTCACCCAATGGCCTGTCAAATGAACAGATAATATCTTCCTTTGTAATGGAACTGCGATATTTCCTGTTTGCCTGTGCTAATCCTTCTTCGCATCGTTCAAAATATCTATTTTTTTCTAAAATACTCAGATTTTCTCCGAGAGTTTTTCCGGTGACCGTCATGACATCCATATGAAGCGTTTCCCGAATCTGCTTCATTATTGCCGGTACCCCACCCGCATAATAAAAGAACTCTGCCGGCCATTTGCCGGTAGGCCTCAGATTAAGAATATAGTGTGCTCCGCGGTGCAATCTGTCGAAAGTATCTCCTGTTATTTCTATTCCATACTCATGGGCGATTGCCGGAATATGCAGCAGACAATTGGTACTGCCGGATATTGAGGCATGAACCATAATGCTATTTTCAAAGCTTTTCATTGTCACAATATCTGATGGCCGCATTCCGTTTTTGGCAAGTTCCACGCTTTGCTTTCCGGTCTGATAAGCATATTCCAAAAGCACACTGCTTGTAGCAGGTACAAGAGCACTTCCGGGAAGCGCAAGGCCCAATGCCTCTGCCATAATCTGCATCGAGCTGGCCGTTCCGATAAAGCTGCATGCTCCGCAGCTTGGACAGGCATTTTCTTTCGCCCAGGTCAACTTATTTTTATCAATTTCGCCTCTCTCATACATTGCATTGTACATTCCGAGCTGTTCCAGTGTTAACATTTCCGGCCCCGCACACATTGTGCCACCCGGAAGTGCAATCGAAGGCATATTTATCCTGGCCATTCCCATCAAATTTGCAGGCATTCCCTTATCGCAACTGGCAATATAAACGCCGCCGTCAAACGGCGTGGCATTCCCATGAATCTCAATCATATCCGCAATAATTTCCCGGCTTACCAAACTATAATTGATACCGTCTGTTCCCTGACTTTCTCCGTCACAGATATCCGTACAAAAATACCTTGCTCCGTATCCTCCCGCATCAGCTATACCACGTTTTGCACATTCCACCAGCTGATTCAAATGGGCACTTCCGGGATGGGAATCACCAAAAGTACTTTCAATCATAATCTGCACCTTTTCCAGGTCCTCCTTTTTCCATCCGGCACCCAGGCGCAGCGGGTCCATCTCCGGTGACTTTTCTCTCATAATCTGACTGATCAGCATATTCATCCTCCATTCCCAGAAATAAAAATAGTTAGTATAAAATTATATCTATCAAATTTCTTTTTACATGGTAAATCAGAAACAAGCAGATGTAAATAGATTATACAGCTCGAGTACCGTTCTATTAGATAGGGAATTCATCGTAATTCTCAATAGAACAAAAGTGTGCTTCGCCCGCGCGCAGCTGCGCATAAAAAATACTGGATATACCCTAAAGCAGTATATCCAGTTTCTTCTCTAATTCTTCTTACTGACAATATGTCAGAAAGACTTATTTGCTTTCTGCTGACAGCGACTTATGATAAACAACTTTCCCTTTATCCATAAAGAGGATACTGTCAGCCACCTCGTTTACAAGTTCAAGATCATGGGTAATAAGAATAATACTTTTACCGTCTCCGGCAATCTTCTTCAGCAGATCGGCAGTAATCCGCATGCTTGCACCATCCAGCCCGCTGGTCGGCTCATCGAGCACAAGAATATCTTTTCCGCTGGCAACCGCCAGTGCCAATAAAAGCCTCTGCTTTTGTCCTCCCGACAGGGAAAGCGGATGACGTTCCAAAAGTCCATCCAGGCCAACATCGTGTAAGTAACTTGTGATTTCTTCCATCGAAATATCTTTCTCTCGCTTCCCAACACGAAATTCATCCACAACTGCAGAAGTATAAAGCTGATAGTCCGTATCCTGCTGCGCAAAAAAAGTGCCTTGGATACGCTGCTTTCTTTTGGATACTTTGCCATTCATACAGATCTGTCCCACCTGCTGGCGGTACAGTCCGGTAAGCACACGGCAAAAACTGGATTTACCCGCACCGTTTCCACCCATGACAGCAACTATTTGTCCTCTGTCCGCACACAGTCCTGCTTCGTCCAGAACCTTCTGCCCGTCAAATGAGAGGGATACCTGCTGCGCCCGCAAACAAGCGGAACCGTCATCCTTGACGCGGCTTCCCGGCGTAATAGCAGGTTCCCTAAACAGGCGAAGTCCCAAAGATTTTATTGTTTCCGTATCAAGGCGCAATGCTTCTTCTCGCGTGTATTCGGCTATGATACACCCATCATCCATGACGATCATCCGGTCAAACGAGTCTTTCACATAGTGAAGACGGTGTTCAGACAGAATAATCGTCGTTCCCGCCTCCTTCAGACGGAATAAGAGCGTTGACAACCGGGTAATCGCATCGTTGTCCAAATTTGCAGTAGGTTCATCAAGCACCAGTACTCTGGGCTGTATGGCACAGGCGGATGCGATGGCAATGCGCTGCTTTTCTCCGCTGGATAGCGGAAAAATAGGTCGTTCCAATAAACTCTCTACTCCGATTTGAGATACGGTTTCCTTAAGTAACTCCTGCATAGTATTTCGTGGAATTGCCGCATTTTCCATACCCAGCACGATCTCATCCGTGGTATTGGCAGCAAAGAACTGGCTGCGCGGATCCTGAAACACACTTCCGATGACGGTTCCAAGTTCGCTGACAGGCATGTTTAAGGCGTCCCGGTTATCCAAAAGATACTCTCCGGTAAGTGTCCCCGGATAAAATTGCGGGCAAAGTCCATTGAGTACGCGCGTCAGAGTGGTTTTCCCACAGCCGCTTTTCCCCGTGAGCAAAATCAATTCTCCGGGTTCTATGCTCAATGAAATCTCTTTCAGCTGCGGCTCTTGATTGCTCTGTTCCCCATATTGAAATGATAGATTTGTAAGTTTGATCATGTCAGCACCCCAAGCATATAACGGTCGGATAGAAAAATCAGCACATAAAGGGCTAGCGTTCCGCCAAACAAAGCCATATCCTTTCCACAAATATGAACGGGACGATAGCTTATAATCTGATTGTTAAAGCGCACACCCCTCACTGTTACAGACGCAGACAATTCCTCTGAAATTCGAACAATACGGACAATCAGAGGCAGCAGGATGTATTCCAGAACCTTTGGTAAATGGAAAAGGGTATTCCAAAAACCAATGCCAACGCCTCTGAAACGCTGTGCATTACGAATCTGCCGGTATTCCTGAGCAACCGTAGGGAAAAAACGAAGCCCAATTGCAACGCCAATACTTACTGTCTTCGGAATCTTCATGGCATTCAAAGCACCCATAAATGAGCCGGTTGGGGTTCGTGCAAGCAGAATCGCAAACATGAGCGGTATCAGAGCTTTACGCCCCGATACTCCAAATGACGCAAGCGTGACCGCTGTTGTATTTCCGGCATTTCCGGAAACCCACCAGATTGCTGCGTGGGCGATCCCGAACAGAAACAGATAAGTAAAAATATATCCGAAAAATCCCTTACCCTTAGCTGCGATGAGCTGCCAAAGCAAAGAAACAGCAAACATCACTGCCATGCCATATTCCGTATGTATATAAATTGTTGCGATACTTCCGGTTAATATGAGCGCCAGATAAACTCGCGGATCAATCTGAACCTCCCGCTTTGCTGCACTCATGCAATCCCCGCCGTTTTGAAATATTTCTTCAGAACTTTGATACCAATGAGATACCCAACTGTCGCCATGGCAAGACAGCAAACCGCGGCAATAAGAACATTGACAGGCGCAGTATAGACCGAAAAAATGGTATCCATTGTTGCAAGTGCCGTAGTTTCGTCCATACCAAGTCCCATATAGGTTTTCAAAAGCGAATCTCTCATCAGCAGATATACCAGTGTTCCTCCATAGGTATAAGTCAGCCAATTGAGAAACCAGGGAACAAGAGGGCGCCATTTTTTATCTCGGCCGCCAATCATAACAAGCTCGCTGAGTATGCCGGCAATGAAAAAAAACAGTGCCGTTGACAGTGTGCCAGAAATGATATAGTAAACAGTAAAGACAAATGGCAGAATACAATACGTGCCGATGCGCGGACTTTTTGCTGTCATAAGCACATAGGCAATGCCGGTTATGACAGCGGGGATACCCGCACTGATAAAATAAAGCGCTTTCAGGTTTGTGCTGATGGGGACAACTGTGATCAAAGTAATAACAAGAATAAGACAGCTAAGCAGGACGCTTAAAACCAATTCCTTAAGGTCAATAAATTTACGTTCGGTATTCATAATTAATCTCCTTTTTTATGAGTGTTTTATAGAATACAGTCTTATTAGACTGGAATTCCAAAAGCTTATGCAATCGTGTTTTTTTGCGCTAAAAACGCACTTTCAGGATTTCGTGTACGCAGTATACAGACAAACCCTACAACAATCAATGCAATGCCTGAATAGAAAAACCAGAGGCTTATGCCTGTCATGCTGCTGAGCGGCCCTGCTGCGGCAAGCCCAATTGGATTTGCTATGGTAAAGACAGTCAGCAGCAGGGACATAGCCTTTCCCGATAGTTCCGGGGGTGTCGTTTCCTGTGCATATGCCCAAAACGGGACATTGAAAAAGGTCGCCATGCTTCCCATAATGAACACACATAGGAGCAATGCCCAAAACCCGGTGGATGGGAGAATGCCGCCTATGGCAGTGGCGATTCCAAGGACAATGACGGATAACGACACCATTAAAAATTTCCGCTTCATACCGCCCCATATTCCAAGCAAAAAGGAGGAAAGCAGCATCCCGGAGGCGAAAAATACATCAACAAAGCCGTTTTGCAATGCACCGCCTCTAAAATGCGTCCGTACAAGCAGAGGGAACAGAGAGTTGAGCGGCATAAACAAGATGCCAACCATAACAACCGGGGGCAGAGCTGCCATCAGCAGCTTATTGCCGGTCAGAGCCCGGATGCCATGCTTCATATCCAGAAAGAGGTGAAGCTCTTCGTTCTGACGGGGGATATCGGGGATTTTCACAAAGCATAGGCAAAGAATAGCGAATACCGCTCCCAATAGATCCACCTGCATGACAGCCGCAATGGGGATAGCTTCCATCAGTACGGCTCCCAGCATCGGCCCCAGCATGTTGCTGCCGGAAGAAATTAGATTTCCCCAGCCGCCTGCCTTTGTAAGCTGCTCAGTCGGTACCAGTGTCGGAATTGCAGCACGCATGGCAGGATCATGAAAGGTTGACCCCACGCCGCGCAAAAACAGGATGAGATAGATAAACCATATCGGCGCATCTCCATAAAACAGGAATACAAGCGCCAGCATAGTACTGGAAAGCGCCGTCAAGCCATCCGCCAGCATCATCACAGTCCGCCTGTTATAGCGGTCAATCCATACACCGGCAAACGGGCCCAACAGTGCTGTGGGCAGATACCCAACAATCGCTGCTGTGGTTAGGGTCAGAGAGGATTCCGTTCTCAAGGTCAGATACCAAACAATCGCAAATTGAACAGCGGCGGAACCAATAATGGACAAAGCCTGTCCCGTATAGATAATGGCAAAGCGTTTTTTCCACTTCTCTTTCATAGGCCTTTACCTGCTATGGCGGCTGGAGTTTTTCCCCGAAAGTTCCAGTCCAGGGATTTCTGCTGCATATTCCAAAGCTTTGCATATAAGCCTCCCTGCGAGAGAAGCCCCTGGTGCGTGCCTTGCTCCTTCAGCTGCCCATCCTCCAGCACGAGAATTCGATCCGCATTCTGCACTGTCTTTAGCCGGTGAGCAATCATGATCACTGTGGTATCCTTCACAAGCTCGCCGATTGCCCGTTGTACAAGAGCTTCATTTCCGGCATCCAGACTGGCAGTCGGTTCATCCAGCAAGAGAACCGGCGCCTTCTTAAGGAGTGCCCTCGCGATGGATATTCGCTGCTTTTCTCCACCAGACAGCGTACTGCCGCCTTCGCCTACCATGGTGTCATACCCGTCCGGAAGTGCTATAATAAAATCGTGACAGCCTGCTTGCTCAGCAGCTTCCATCATCTCCTCTTCACTGGCATCCTTTCTGCCAAAAAGGATATTCTCTCGAATGGTTTCGTTGAATAAATAAACATCCTGCAATACCATGGATACCTTCTCCTGCCACAACTCCGGGATCAAGGAGGAAAGGGCTTTTCCGTCAATTAAAATTGTTCCTTCACTCACATCCCAAAACCGTGTAATCAGCCGCAGGATAGTGGATTTTCCGCTGCCGGAAGGTCCTACGATAGCGGTTAGACCACCGCGGCAAATTTCAAAGGAAATATCCTTCAAAACCCACTCTGCGCCCTTGGTATAAGAAAAGTTCACATGGTCAAAGCGAATTTCGGGATTATCTCCCGGCTTTCCATCTCCTGACATTTCCGGCTCCTGCATGGTGTTATCCAGCCTTTTTGCCGAAACATAGTTATTTCTCAGCATCATCATATTGCTAACCGCCGTAATCACCGGCGTCAATATTTTGGTGCCGATAATAATGATGCTGATAAATTCCACGGCTGTGAGGGAACCGCCCATCAGCAGGTAGCCCCCTGCCATACACATCAGGGGCAGACCGAACTGTACGATAGAGGTACATAAACGTATCAGGCTGCCGGAGCCGCTTTCTACTTTGATATAAGTTTCCATCAGGTGATGATATGCGGTTTTCAGCTTTAAAAAGCCTTCTCCGGTCTGGTTATAGCTTTTCAGTGTTTTCATACCGCCCAAATACTCATTGAGGTTAGTTGCCGCCTTATCTCTGGCCAGCGCGATGCAGGCGGCATTTCGGTCCAGCGTTTTCATGGATGCTGTTAAAATGATTGCCGCAACAGGCAGTGAGATGTAAAACGCCGCCGCCATCAGCGGATTGAAAATAAACATAAAAATTGAGGTAAGCACGCAGGAGAAAACTATGCTGAACAACCCGGAAAGTGTGCCGGTCATAGCCTGCTGAATGTTGACAAAATCTCCTGCAAAGTTGTTGATCAACTCGCCTTTTTCCTTCCCGGAGAAAAAACCAAGGGGTAAACGGCGCAGCTTTTTTACAAATGAAATACGATTCTCTACCGTATGCTCCGCTGATGGCAAGAAGCTGTTACTGTAAGCAAAGTATCCAATTACAAACTGAACCAGCGCCAGAACCCCTAAAACACCTGATGTAATCCACATCATTCGAAAGTTCAGGGAATCTGGCTCCCCAAATGCTCCCGCAACCATGTTAATGACGACATAGATGATAATGGCGGGAAACAAATTGAAAAAATCCTCTAGGAAAAGCCATACCGCAGGGCGAGCCAAATGCGTCGGATGACCAAATGTCAATTTCTTCAGTACTTGTTTCATATGGCTTCGCTCCTTTTCCGCTTAGTAATTTCTTTTTCGATACTCCATGTGTCGACCTCGTTTTGAAGCATCCAAAGTTCCTTATATAAGGTGTCCTGCCGCATCAGAGTGTCATGTGTACCTGTTTCCCGAATCTCGCCCCGGCTGAGCACCAGAATTTGATCAGCCCTTTGGATGCTGGGTAACCGATGGGCGATAATGAGCACCGTCCGGTCTTCAATTAATTGATCAATTGCCTGCTGAATAAGGTTTTCGTTCTCGGCGTCTGAATAGGCCAATGCTTCATCTAACACAACAATGGGTGAATCCTTTAAAATGGCTCGTGCAATGGCCAGACGCTGTGCTTCTCCACCGGAAAGTCCAACGCCGCCGCTGCCGATTACGGTATCGTATCCCTTTGGCAGCCGCATAATAAACTCATGACATCGGGCGGCCCTGGCAGCGGCAATTACCTGTTCTTTGTTCAAAGGTCTGTTCATGGTAATATTGCCGTACACGGTATCTGAAAATATGGTTGTATCCTGAAATACAAACGACACATATTCCATCAGGCGAGAGGGCATGATATCCCGGATATCCACACCGCCAATAGTAATCTTTCCCGAGGTGACATCCCAAAACCGGGAAATAAGCTGTCCAATCGTGCTTTTGCCTCCGCCGGACGGTCCCACTAATGCGGTCAGCTGCTTTTGCGGAGCGGTGAAGCTGATGTGGTTCAGCGCCAGCGTATGAAAGGGATCGGCCGTATCCTGATAGGAAAAGGACACGTCATGAAATTGGACATCAAAAGACTCCGGTACTTTGGGGCTGACCGGTTCGGGCACCGGCTCCATGCGCGTGATTTCGTCGATGTTATGTAGCGCAACGGTAATTTCTCCCATGCGGGTACCGTAGTTGACAAGCTCCATAAGCGGAGCGCAAATGGCAGGTATCAATATCAATCCCATAATAACCGACAATAAAACCGATGCATTCCCGGGATTACGCCAAATCAGGAACGTACCGACCGGTACCACAACTGCCAGCAAGGAAAGGATTATTGTTTTATAGCCCTCGTAAAACGGAGCCACCCTCTTGTAGAGCTTCATTTCCCAATTGCCATATTTCTTTGTGGTGTCGCTAAGTCCTCTGGTGATGGTGCCCGTCAGGCCAAACAGCTTCACCTCGGCAATTCCCTGTACATATTCCGAAAATGCTCCCGTCATTTGTCCCGATACCGTTGCAAGACCGGTCAAAATATCCTGTCCCCGGCTCCCGCCCCATACGGAAAGCTGTAGGGCACATGCAATGATAACAGCAACAACGACTGCCAGTGCCAGCCACAAATTCAGACTGCCAAGTCCAAACAGCAGCGCTAAGACGGCACACGCCGATCCAATCAGATCCGGCAGCAGATGAGCGATGAATATTTCGATTTTCTCGATGCTGTCATCCATGGTCTTTTGCACGCTGCCCGTAGTATGCTCTGTAAAGAACCCCATCGGCAAGCGCCCCATATGCTCCATAACCCGGATTCGAATTCCGTACAGTACACGGAAGGCAACCTTATGTGCGCCAAAGCTTCCGAAAAAGGATAAAATTGTATTGAGTAATATGCTGATAGCGGCTGCAATACTCCACAATAAAATCCCGCCGGAGATATCGCCTTGTCCCACCTTTGGAAGCAGCAGCCGGGCGATATGATAAACAGATAAGTAGGGTATCATACCGCAAAGCGTGCCAAGGGACATTAACGTACAGCTAAGCACCAGTTTCCCCTTTCCCTCAGCTGCAATATCAAAGAGCCTGGATAAAACAGGCCTTTTTTCATTCATCTATACGCCTCCTCTTTTTCGAGTTAGACAAATCTAACCGAGAGGAGTATAGCATTTGTTAAATTACGATTCAAGTCCTCGAGCACAGGACTCTATAGATACTATTGACATTTATTATTTGCCTATTTATACTGATAATGTAAGATTTTTGTATATTATAAGATTTTTTATATTGTCCTAAACAGTACTATATATTCTAAAATAGAACCTGGAAAGAGGGATACGTATATGCAATGCTTTTACAGTGTATCGGACATGCTGCGTCAATATGAAGAGTGCGGATGGAAGCGGACCAGTATCCGCTATGGGTGTTTATTTGAGCCGCCCGAAGAAGTTGCATCAGGGCATATTCAGGTATGGGGGAATCCGAAAACCTGCTGTTTTATTGATACAGATATTGTTTTTCATACAGATTTGACAGAGCGGTATTATTACGAGGCAAAGAGCATTCAAATCACCTTTATTGAGGATATGGCTTTGAGCTATTACCAGAAAAAAACCGAGCGCAACGAGGCACGGTTTGGAGTTTTCTGTTATGTGAATAATCTGCCACGCCCATGGTATAAGCGATTTTCTTCCGGCGAAGCACAAAAAGCGTCTACAGTTTATATAACAGATCAGTTTCTTGAATGTACCGGTGCTGTATTCACGGATTTTCTTTGGAACCGTACAGCTCACGCAGTAAACAATAGGGAAGTATCACTTCCTTTATTGGCTGATATTTGCAGAGAAATCAAGTCCGCTGATATGAGCAGAGAAGCGTTCTCTTTGTTTTTTCAGGGGAAAGCTTTGGAAGCTGCCGGACTGTTAATAGATTACACACTTTCCTTTGATTTAGAAAGCTTACCAACGCCGACCTTAAAAGCGAAAAATGCGGCTAAGTCAGCATTACAAACCTTAAACCAATCCTTTGCCCAACCTCCGGTGATTGATGATCTGGCAAAATCAATCGGTATCAATAAGCAAACCCTTCAACGAGCTTTTCAACAGCTTACCGGCCAAACAATCCACGAATATATCAAAGCAATAAGAATGGAAAAATCTATTTCTCTATTAACTGATACGCCAAAGAGAATTGATGAGATCGCCAAAGAAGTGGGATATCAAAGCAAGGGAAATTTTTTTAAGGCGTTTGCGGAAACCTTTGGCTGTACCCCAAACGAAATGAGACGCGCTCAATTATCTAAATAGTTAAAAAGGAATATCCCCAACGCTGCAAAAATAACCGTTATGCTGATGTCCAACGCTATCTTTTGCCACCGCCATCTTATTTCTTGTTGCCTACCTTGGGTGTTTCTACGCCTCTATTCTTGGTACTTGCCTAAGGACTAATCATCGGCATTGCCTTTGGCGGAACGGCCACAACCTCCCCCCTTCTGATTCAGGACTCTGTAATTTCCGGTAAAAGAGGTGCGGCAGCTTTTTAGTAGCCTTGGCATATACGCCCATGCCCTGATCCAATAATTCCAGCATCTCTTTTGTGACGCCTTTTTGCGGACCGTAAACGTAGGTGGCACCATTAGCCCCGCATAAGGGATTCGTAGCCTAACGCTGTCAGCATCCCAGTTTTTGTATGTTCGATATAGCCATAGGCAGCTTCGATTCTGTTTCCCAATGGGCCCTTCACACAGAGGCGGACAGCCTCTCCCGAAAGTCCTTCAATCAGCGCCTCCGTTGTCCCTTCTCCGCCATCCGCAAGCGGCTTTATGATAATTTCTGCTTCCGCGGCATTCAATATGCCTTCTTTAATCGCTTCGCCGGCTTCCAGGGAAGTCAGGCTGCCCTTAAACGAATCAATCGCAATCACTACCTTCATTTCACTCGGGTTCCTCTCTGGCTGTTATCTCATTTTCTCTATTGATCTTCAAATATTTTAACAGCCGTTTACACGCAACATCCATATGCGTGCGCTTCTCTAACTGCGGTTCTGCCTGAAAGTCTCCAAGACAATATCCTGAATCTCTTCAGCAATGCGCTTTGCCCTGTTCCGATCTAATTTGATGTTCTCTGCAACCGCAAGCAATTCTTTCATTCCCGGATTCCTGCCATTTCCATCAATTGTAGTTGCATGCTCCCCGCCAATAGAATTGCTGAAGGTCAGATCATAGGCCGGCGATAAAATCCACCTGCCTTCATCCTTACAATACAGGAAAGAAAAGTTTTTTGCATGATCATCCCTGTTATGAGAAAAGACATTGAAGCACATAAGCCGAAACATCTGCTCGACCTGCCTGTAATCGTTTGTAAGCTGCAAAGTCAGCTGCATTAGAATATGATAATCCAGATTCGGAATCCGATGTGAGGTCTCAAGCAATGCGCTTACTGACAGCATGTGAATTTTCTGATCTCCATCCCTGTCGAATCGCTTTGTTGCAAAAAATCCCCCATATTTTTTTGAATCTAACAGCTTTGTTTCCGTCATAGGAATGCCGCATTTTCGTGCACATAAGGAATACTTATATTCCTGCACGCCAATATCATCTTTATCCTGAGAGGATGGGAATTTTATGATCCACTCCTGCCCATCAATCTTATTAAAAACCTTCGGTCTTGCACCACCTGAAGACCCTCCCATTTGAAAAAGCACATCCAGATTGTCACTTTCTTTGCTTTCAAAAATATTCTGGCATTCCGCTGCAAGCTCATCCAGCGAAAGCCGCGACTGCCTAAGAGACAAACTACTTTCCGGTTGGTAGGTTAAGGCTCCCATTCCTGATGCTCCAACAATAGCCAGTCTATCAATCGCATGAACCTCTGCCGGATTGATTCTTTTTTTAAGGAGGAGTCTGTCAACTAATAATCGTCCCCATCCGTCTGGCAGACTGTCTGAAAACACCCCAAACAAGCCCTCAAAAGGATCATAGCTTTTCGGCAGAAACACTTTTTTTTGCAATGGCAAGGAAAATGGACTAATGGAAAACCCATTACGAATCCATTCATCCTCATACTCAAATGCAACCCGATGATCCGCAGCTGTCGCAAGGGTTCCTACCTTCTTTTCTCCGAACATGACGCTTAGCGATTTATTTTTGTTCATCGATTACCTCCTGAATGGATGAATAGCCCTTCTTAGAAAACAGTTCATCAAAATCGTTTTCATATCCCAGAGCAAATGCAATTTTAATAAGCGAGGATAATGATATCTCCCCTGTCCGTTCGAACCTCTTAATGGAGCCCAAACTCACATCGGAAGAATCTGCAAGCCGTATCTGCGTTATCTTTTTCTCCTTTCTCCTCTCACTCATTCGTTTTGCAATTTCCGCATTCATATCCGCAGGAGATTTCAAAAATCCAAAACTATTCATGATTATTATTTTAACTGTTTTTCTAATTAAAGTCAAGTTTTGGTTAATATATTAACTATTTCGATTTATCTATTGCACTATTATTTATCTTGCTCCCGCACAATTTCATATTGCAACATTTCATAATGCAGCTTGCTGCCCTCTGCAATCTCTTCCGGCAGAAGCGCTCTGGCAACAAGCTTCAGCCCTTCCTCTTCCCGATCGGTTCTGCGCAGGTGCGCATAATCACCGTCAATCATCTCAACAACATATTCCTTTGGTCCCATCATTTTTTAATCCTTTCTTCGTCCGCTATGCCAACAGGATGTCCTTAATACTTCTTTGATCTGATTCCTCCGCCTGATAGACATCCATCCTGTGGCAGTCACTGCTCCTATCCTTAAACGCAGGGAACAGGAAACCGCATTCCGGAGTTCCCGCCTCATAATCCCCGCTCACAGGGCAGACAGCACCGATCAGAAAGGAATATACTTCCTCTGATTCCCACTGGCTTTCTCCATCACTGCCCTTCAGCGGAACATCATAATTCCCATAAAAAATATAGACTGCATATGATTTTGACGCCTTATATTTTTCTCCGAAGGTTTCATAAAACACATCCAGCAGCGCATCATTCTTCAATTCACAATCCTTAAGAGCCATAAGAAGTGTCCACATGCTCCCCGGCTTTTCATCCTCCGGACGAAAGACCTCCTCTTTCAACTGCACGTTCGTCTCCGAAAAAGGGATCGCCTTGGCAATATCAAGATTACTCTGCCGGTCTTTTCCCGATAACTTCTGAAAATGCTGATTAAAGGTTCCGTCCACATACCCCTCTTCATCAAAATAAGCGCCGGCAATCCGGCTGAAGCAATTTCTCTTTAAAGTCATGCGCCGCGTCAGCTCCAGCATGTCCTCTCGATTGATCTTCCCCATTGATTGATACTCCTTTAAAATAGCCCTGCTTTTGCAGGATTCATACTGATTAAATAAGAATTATATCTTATAATGCAGATGAAATCAACTTTATTGCACCTAGCTTGGTTTTGCTTTGTCCTTATCTAATTGCAGAATTTGTGAGCAGGTACGGTCAATAAACTCAAAATCATGGGACACGACAAAAACAATCATTCCTGCTTCGGATAGGGTTTTTATCAAAGCACTGACACGGAGCATTGAGTCATAATCCAATCCGCTGGTCGGTTCGTCAAAACAGATAATCGGACTGCCTTTCACAATTGCGGAGCCGATGGTCACACGCTGCTTTTGGCCGCCGGAAAGGGACGCCGGGTGACGCTCCCGATACTCGGACAATCCAAGGGCATGTAAGGTTTCCTTTACCCTTTGGGCACAATTATTTCCGGCTCCCAGCGATAATTCTTCCTCTACGCTGCTTGTGAACAGTTGATAATCCGCATCCTGCATAACCAGATAGGATAGCTTCCGCCGGGTGCGGGCAGAGAGCTTGTTGCCGTTATATCGAATAGAACCGCCGGTTTCCTTTAGAATCCCCGTCAGGACAGACAATAGCGTTGTTTTTCCGGCACCGTTATGCCCTAAAATACCGACAACATCTCCGGCATTTGCCTTAAAGCTGAGGTTGCCGACAATGTCAGGCTCTTTTTTATAAGAGAAAGAAAGGTTGCTTATCTCCAAAAGGGATTCTTTCTGACAGTTGCCATGTGGTTCATGACAGAACCTTCCCGTCTCCTGTTCGGGGTAGGATGTACGCAAACCATATTCGGTACGTTTTCTTTCATTCAGAGAGCAAAATTCCGCTCGGGTAAAAGACCTTACTATCTGCCCATTTTCAATTAAGTATGCCTGGTCAATCAAATCCCGTAAATAAAAGAATCGATGTTCCACAACAAGAATTGTACAGCCTGACTTCTTCAGTTTTTTCATAATTTCCGATAACCGCTTCGTTGCATCATAGTCAAGATTTGCAGATGGTTCGTCAAAAATGTAAACCTTTGGAGACAGCGCATGAACAGAACCAATTGCGATCTGTTGCTTTTCCCCGCTGGACAAAGCAAAGATACTGCGGTTCAAATAGGGCAAAAGTTCAAGCTCTGCAGCAGCCTTTGCAACGCGCCGTATGGTTTCCTCCCTATCAAATCCCATATTTTCGCAGCCAAATGCCAGCTCTCTTGTGGTATCTGTCATAAAAAATTGAGAGCGGGGATCTTGAAAAACCGTGCCGATTTCTCCTGCCAGCTCTGCCGGCCTCATTTCCAGCAGGGATTTTCCGTCTATCTGTATATCTCCATTAGAATTTCCGGGATAGAAATGGGGAATTAATCCGTTTAATGCCCGCATTAAGGTTGTCTTTCCGCATCCGCTCCGCCCTGTCAGCAAGACAAATTCTCCGCTTTTAATGGTTAAATTAATGTTCCTTAGGGTGCATTCTGCACTTTCCTCATACTGAAAAGAATAGTTTTGAAATTCGATCATGCTTACACCCTCCATAGAATTATTTTCCCAATGGAGGTATGATCAAACAAAAGCAGCACAGACAGGAATAGAATAACTCCCGCTGCCACAACATACTCTTTCATGGCAAAAACAACCGGATGGATCGCATGCCGCTTTACATCCCGCTCCAACCCTCTTGTAGTGCCGGAGGCCGCCAATTCATCCGTCACTTTCAGGCAGCGCATCAAAAGCGGAATTAATAGGTACTCCATTGTCATCAAAGGATGAAAAACCCTTTTCCATACCGTATCCCCAATCCCGCGAATGCCCATGGCGTTTCGTATCATTCGATATTCAATCCGCAATGTCGGAAGATAACGGAACATGACGACCAAGGGAATTGTGACCGACTGCGGCAGCTTCATACGCTGCAAGGACACCATAAGCTCATCCATTCCCGTAGTTTTTAATACCCATCGCCCCATCATAATAATCGGAATCATCTTTCTTACCGTAACGCCGAAAACACTCATCATCACACTCAAGCCCGGAACGGACACATAGCGGAAAAGAACGTTCAGGTAGGCTACCGCAATATACACAATCAGCATTTTCACCGCCCACTTTAGTTCACTTCCCGCACTGATGAATGCCGCAAACGCAACCATTAAGGATATTCCTGCAACATCACCCATGAGGAAATAGCTGACAAATCCGATTAAAATAAGTAAAAGCAGTTTGCATCGAGGATCTAATAATGCAGTTCCCGAATATTGTTTTTTCATAATTATTTGTAATATTGTATGTTCCATAGCAAGCCTCCGAAATGCAAAAGGAGCCGCCAAGCAGCAGCCCCTAAGCCTTTTTATGCCGACCACAACTATTTCACAGTTACTAAACCTGCTTTTATAAAATGCTTTTTTAACATGTTCTGTCCCAGCCATCCGCCAAGTAATCCTCCGATAAGACCGGCTGCGACTATAACGATCAGCATCGGGGCAGAAGTAAAGCCGGTTATCGTGTCTATGTATTCCTGCGGGATGCTGTTACGTTCCATCGCGGCAACAAAAGCCGCCTGCAGAAATTTGATAGGTCCAATCGCACCAAAGGTAAATATGCCGCTAAAAACAGAATAGGCAGCCATCATCGACCTCGTTGTAACCTCTTTTCCACCTAGAATCAGGATGTCGCAGAGAATGCCACCTGCTACCAACGAAATCGGAATAAACCAAAATGCTCCAACAACCAAGAACAGTACCGCCTGTATGATTCCGCAAATAGTTAAAACACCTTTTTTCGGCACTTTTGCAAGCAGCAGCATCATAACAATACCATTTGGAATTGCTACAACCGGTGGATAAAACACGTTCGTTATCGGCCCTGCCACACTCATTGCGGTGCTGATAATCATACAAATCACCCACATAAGAGCAGTAAGAATACCTACCAGAATAAAATCTTTTGCATTGAGTTTCTTATTCATCTTTTCACTTCTCCTTCAATTGTTAAAAAATGCGCCGAAGTTAGTTCAATCTAACCTCAACGCAAATTATACAGCGCACTCTATTGAGATAACACCCAAAAGCGATTCGGTTTTGCCCGAAATCAGTTTACTTTACCTTCTCTTTTATACTTTTTGGGAATTACACCATATTTGTTCCGAAATGCAGAAGCGAAGTTGCTTGACTTTGTATATCCCACAGACAAGGCAATATGATTGATCGGCAGGTCTGTTGCAACAAGCAATTCAGCAGCCTTTTCCAATCTCTGATCAATAATATAACTATGAATCGGCATCCCAAACAACGCCGAAAACCCTTTTGAAAGCTTTGATACGCTCATATGTGCTTTTTTTGCCAACTGCTCACAGGTTGGGGCATAGGCAAGCTGTCCGTCAATCATCCGTTTGATTTCCCACAGGCTATCCCTGTCCGTTTTTGAAACAGAGATCTTGTCAGAACTCAAAATACCCAGCTCCAGAACCTCACTTAGATAAATGGAAACGAGTTCCAGAAGCTTACTATCCAGATAAAGATGCGAAAGCCCTCCGCGATAAAGAGAAAAATCTTTAAGCTCCGCTAATATCCGCTCCATATTCGCAGTGATTTTTACTTTAGAAACAGTTTTTAACAGCTTATTCTCATAAGCAATTATTTCCTGTTCCTCAAAATAGTCTTCTAAAATAGAAGAAAAATAGCGCATCGGTATTTTTATATTTTTGAAATGAAAATCACAGTGCTTTGCATAGCAGGCATACTCCGTGCCGCCATGGCCTTTGTAAATACAGGATTCACCCTTTTGTATTTGGACGTCTTCACGGTGGTTCGTGATTCCCCATGACATGCCTTCATTCATGCAAAAAATAATTTGAATATATTCCTCACGATTGACGCCCCATACATTCATATCTTCTTTATATAGAACTTTCCAATCGGATAATATCACGCCTCGCTTTGTAACTGCCTGTGAAATGCTTCCGTTTCCTAAATCAGAGGGGATATCTAATGATATTGTTTGAGGCGAATTTGCAACGAGGTCATGGTACAAATTATTTAAATATTGGTTTGGATTTCCCATTGCCCACCTCCAATTTATCAAACCTATCTCAGTTCTTTCCTAAGCCTGCTCACAATACGTTCCACCTGATCAATCGCTTCAGCCACCTGTTCCTTTGCATCTCCGATTTTGGACTGCACGAACATATCCGCAATGAAACCATCAAAAAAGAAATCCGCAAACGTCAGAAAATCTCCGATCTGTATGTTCGGCAAATATTCATTTACATCATCCAGTTCCCGCTGGAAGCTCCTCAAATCCTGCCTGGCAGCCTCCATACACTCTGATGCGTTATTCAGCTTTGAGTGCTTGATCAAATCTGTAATCAGGCCCCCGCCAAGGATATCCACAATTCCCCAGTTTCCGGCACTTTTCAAATAATCCTGTGCCTCCCGCAGGCTATTTAACGCTCTTTCACCCGCACTGATTGCCTCTCGTATTTCCTTATTTACATCGTATGACATATCATTTCCACCTTATTTTCGTAGTTATGGGATCAAAACTTATTTGCAAAAATAAGCATTCATCTCTGTTTTAGTATGTGTATAATATATCATCAAAAATTCACCGAAACAAGTATCGGGCTTAAAAATTGTTACAACAATGTTTCTGCAAGCCGGACAGGATGTCTGATCACAGTCTTCCAGTTCTCCGGTGCCGTTCTTCTGACATCGGACAGGTAAATCTCATGATGCAGCCGATTTTCAGAAAGGTCATTCTCATATCCCTTCTCCCGCAAATACTGATCCATCAGTGCAACTGTCGCCGGCTCATCGTCAAACGGGCCTGTATGCATACACTGTACACAAGTCCCCTCGGCAACAGTCAGGAACTCTACCTTCGAAAAGTCCTGCTTTTTCTTTTCTGCGGCCTCGGCTGCGGCCCATTCAAAATCTGCTTTTGTCACAAATTCGGGCAAACGGATAACGGATATCCAATGAAAATCTGCTTTTCGATCATAATCCACTCCTTCAAGCATATTTCCACCTTCCTCTTCCTGCCACCAGAAACCTTCCAGAGGGGGCACGACATAATCAAAATATCCCTCAATCTGATGATTCCCTTTTTTGCTCATCTTAATAGTAAAAGCAATTCCATAGAGCAAACCGATGGCTGCCTTGTACTCTCCATCCTCTTCATTTGGATTGCCGGTTCCTCTCACCGCAATAAAATTCATCTCGGGAACATCCACAATCTCCGGCTTGTTCTTTGGCATATAGAATTCTTTATACTCTTTTTTGTAATCAAATGGCATACTTCTATCCCTCCGTAAATGAATTGCCGTCTATCCAAGCAATTTCTTTTTATGAGCTTTCAGTTTTTTGATCGCCCAGTCATAATGGCTTGAGGTAGTACTTACGAAATAAGATCCCAATGTCGTACCCTTCGTCCATACAAATACCCCTTTTGAGAAAAGCTCTTCATTTGAGTACTCTTCCATCAATTTCATGAGTTCGCGGTGCGAGGCATCCAATTTATCCGAGGCATCCTGCAAGGATGTATTCTGATGCTTATTCCAAAACATTACATTCATATCACCATAGGTTTTCCATGAATATTCTTCCGGAAGGAATGGCTGATTCCTGCCTCTCCTGTTTGACGCTATCCAATTGATGAGAAGCTGATGCCACTCATATAGATGGATCAGTACATCTCTCAGATTCTTATCCCGTTTCCAGTGGGCTTCTTTCTTCTTCTCATCAGAAGAAAAATCAAACTCCCTGGACAGTTCCTTCTCTGACATTCCTTCTATCAGCGTCCTAAGCTTTTCATAATTTTCTGTTGCCGCCGCTATTAAATCCGCCTTCGTCTGTGGTCGTGGCATCTCACTTCATCCTCCTCATATTTTTTCACCAAATCCTTTGCGATATTCAGAAGTTCATATCTGACAGACACAGGTTCCAGTATCTCGGCTTGACTGCCAAAGGTCATGAGCCAGCTGATCAGGTTCTCCTTATCCGTAAAATCCACAGCAAACAAAAGCTTCCCATCAGCCTGCTCCTCAAAGCAATGCGGTCCGAATTCTTCTACCAGCCGCCATTTTACATCCTGGGAAAACAAAGCCTTCACCTGCATATTCTGAGGAAATACCTGATCGGTGGATAACTCAGGAGGCGGGACATCTCTTTTATCAAAAATTTCACCGATCGCCCTCAGCTGATCCATCCGGTTCAATTTGAACAAACGAAACGCTTCTTTTTCCAGACAAAATCCCCACACATACCAGCTCGACCATTTAAATACCAGATAGTACGGCTCCACCTTGCGCTCACTTTCACTGTTCGGGGAGTAATACCAAAAAGATATCAAATGTCTGTCCTCAATTGCAGTCTGAATTACCTCAATTTTCGGTGACAGAGAATCCTTGTACCAAGAGGAAAGATCAATCAGGATCGAATCTCTGCCACTGACAAATTCTGAGGAGCCGGACTGCAGCCGTTCCATCAGCTGACTATAATACCTGCTGCCGCAAACGCTGTCCAGGCTGCGCAGCCCCGCAAGAATCACCTGCATGTCCTTTGAAGTAAGCAGTGTCCTGTCAATCTTATAGTCGTCCATGATGCCGATACCGCCGCCCGCACCCTGAACGGTACGGATGGGAATTCCGGCCTTGCACAAAGCCTCAATATCCCTATTTATTGTCCGTCTGGAAACCTCAAATTTCTCTGCCAATTCAGGAGCTGTTATTTGCTCCTGCTGCAATAATACCGAAAGTATTCCGATCAGTCTGTCTATCTTCATAAGAACTCCATACCTATACTCTATCAGAGGAAACATGTCATCTGTGTGTCATGTTTATTTTAACACAGTATATTTTATTATGAAATACTCAGAACAATTTTCTATATAATAAGAACTGCCCGACAGATGCAATGATCTATCGGACAGTTCCCTCATCAAACAAAAAACTGCTTCAGCTTCCCAACCCCTTCTTGATCCAGCTGATAGGTATCTCGAACTTCTCCCTTGTCAATTTGTATCACATGGGTACAGGATTTCATAATCAGTTCCAAATCATGCGTTACTACAAAGGCTGTCTTTTTCCCAAGAAAGGATAAAAGCATATTTGCTGTTTCTTCCATGTGGTCGTAATCAAGTCCGCTGGTTGGTTCATCAAAAATCAAAATCTCTTTATCTGCCAATACAGCCGCCGCAATGGCCACTCTTTGTTTCTGCCCACCCGACAAGCTCATGGGATGCCTTTCTTTGTATTTTAACAAATCAAATTGCTGCAATACTGTTTCGGCCTTCTCTTCTTCTATATTCTTTAATTTCAATGTGACATCACCTATTACTGTTTCACTAAATAGCTGATGATTTACATCCTGCATCACCATATAGCTGCTATCCGTTATTTTCTTCTTTTTCTCTCCATTAATTGTCACAATTCCTTTAAAGTGTTTATTTAATCCGCAAAGACATTTTGAGAACGTGCTTTTACCTGCACCATTATGCCCAATGACAGCAATAATAGCATTCTCTGGGATTTCCAGTTTTTCAATGTTCAGCGCATATTCCTTTTCATCCTTGTAATGATATCGAAAATTCTTCAATTCTATCTTTCGATCAGTATCTAATTGTGTAGCAGAAACGGAATAATCAATAGACTCTATATCCATTATTCTCAATCCCATTGTTCTCAGTTGTGCATTGCTGTATTGTTTAAATTGCTTCATAGAAATATCAAAGTCAATTTTTCCATCATTCAGATGTATGACACGGTCGCAGATATCTTTCAACCAGTAAAGTCTATGTTCTGCAATGATCACTGTCTTTCCTTGATTCTTCCATCTTTTCATAATCCTGGCCAAATCACGAATTGCATCTACATCCAGATTAGAGGTGGGTTCATCCAATACAATAATTTCCGGGCTGGTAGCGCAAGCCGATGCACAGGCAATCTTCTGCTTTTCTCCGCCCGAAAGCAGAAAAATACTTCTTCCCATCAAATCTTCTATTTGAAACTGTTCTACCGTATCAAAATATCGTGCCAGCGTCTCCTCTCTGTCCAGTCCGTCATTTTCACATCCAAATACAATTTCACCTGAGGTATCCACACAGAAAAACTGACTTCTGGGATTTTGAAACACACTGCCGACTTTCTTTGATACTTTATTGAGCTCTGTTTTTCTTACATTCATTCCGGCAACCGTAATGGTTCCGCCAATACTTCCTTCGTAATAATGAGGAATCAGTCCATTAATCAGCCGGGTTATGGTTGTTTTTCCGCATCCGGATTTTCCGCAAAGCAATACAATTTCACCCTGCTTTATGTGAAGGTTAATATCATCCAAGGTTCCCCCATCCAGATTCTTGTATTTAAAATTTAAATTTTGTATCGTAATCATATTGCCGCTCTCCTTAGATTATTTTTATATAGAATAATATAGACAATACAATTATCAAGGTATAGAGTGCCATCATCATATAATCAATCGCCTCAAATTTAACCTGATTCACGCATACCCTGTCTATATCTCCGCCTAAACCTCTTGTCATGGCCGATTGGGATAATTCATCACCGATCTTAACCACACAAATAATCAAAGGAACAATCCTGTATTCAATAAACTTTCCAATATGTCTGATATCAAAAACAATACCTCTCATTTTCATGGCATCGCTAATGCTTTGAAATTCACAAGCAATTGTCGGAAACATGCGAAACATGACACAGAACGGAACAACAATTTTATCTGACACACGCCATTTTTTCAAGCCTGCCGAGAATTCACTTACTGTTGTTGTCGAGATTATATAAGCTCCTGCAATTACCATCGGCATAAACTTGACAAATATAATTGTCATTGCAACCAGAAATAACTGCAATCCCCCCTTTACTCCCGGAAAAACATATTCTGTCAGCACAACCGCGATCAGATATAACCCTCCATAAACAACCACCAATCGGCCTTTACCGGCAAGCATCATCAAGAAAAACATTGCAAAGCATACGATATGCTGAAAATAAGGAATTCCATTTCCAAGGCCGCCCAAGACAAACAAAGAGATCATGATAAGAAGCATAATCTTTGTTCGGATATCCAATACATAAGGCTTCCTTTCAAACGATTTTATTAGCTGTTCTTTTGAAACTTCCATTCAAACCAGACCCGCTTTTTCAAAGTGTTTTCTGCTGATTGCTTTTGCTATGTATGCACCAACAACCGCCGAGATGATAATTCCTATCGTCATAACCGGCAGCATCCAAGGCGGCAGAAAGCTGGATAATGCGTCTGCATATTCCTGCCCATATTCCTGTCTGGAAGCAAAATAGCCAATGGGGTCAATGAATATTGGGAGATAATTTCCGAGTAACCATAATGAAAACACTGCATAGCTGGTGACAATTGCTTTTACGCTCTTATAGTTTCCTGCTTTTAATATCAGGTCCGCCAAAACAGCAAAAATAATTGCAAAAATAAACGGAAAAATTCCCATTCCGCAAAGTCCGGTAATGCCGCCTGTAATGATTCCTGAAATAGATAACATTCCAAACTTATTGATCTTGGTATAATAAAGTATCATTGGAATCGCTCCCAAAACCGGCGCAATAAATGCATAGCATACCATCAGTATTGGCACCAGACCCATAAAAGCACAAACCATTACAATGATAAAATAAATAGCCGTATAGATACCAATATTGATTAAATCCTTTCCGCTCCATTTCTTTGTATCATACTGTATTCCTTCGTTGTCGTATTTCGAGTTATTACTCATTTTTTCATCCTCCTCTTTTTGGTTAGTTTCATCTAACCGTTTTATTATATTACCCTTTTATTTAGAGGTAAATGCTTAGATGCTCTTTTGAGAGATATTCTCATTTAGGAAAAACCTCATCGGCAAGCAGTCTTGTATATTTCGGACAAACGAAATATAATAAGAATATTGGAGGCAATGAAATGGACTATATAACAACAAAACAAGCTGCCGCTAAATGGGGTGTTACCGATAGAATGGTACTTTACTACTGTACCTTAAGCAGGATTAACGGAGCGGTGAAGATGGGAAATCTATGGCTGATCCCAAAAAATTCCATTAAGCCTATAGATAGAAGAAAATCGGAAAGAAAAGAAGGAGGCACAATCAATGAATCGAATTCTTTTAGTTGAGGATGATTTAAATCTGATCGATGGCTTGGAGTTTTCTCTAAAAAAAGCCGGCTTCTGTGTTGACAGTGCAAGAACCGTGCGAGAGGCATACGTGATTATGAAAGAGCGGACTTATGATTTGCTGATTCTTGATCTAACGCTTCCTGATGGCTGTAGTTATGAAATATGCCAGAAGGTACGGCAATCGTCATCCGTCCCCATTATCTTTCTGACCGTTTGTGATGAGGAAGTGAATATCGTCAAAGGCCTGGAGATGGGCGCAGATGATTACATCACTAAGCCTTTTAAGCTGAATGAATTAACCGCCAGAATCAATGCGCTGCTGCGCCGGGCGAAGTTATCAGAATCAACGCAGCCGGCGCTTATTTCCAATGGCATTACGGTTCGCCTGACAGAAAATCGCGTATTTAGAAATACCGGCGAGATTGCGCTTACCACAGCAGAATATCGACTGCTATGCCTTTTCATGCAAAATCCGAATGCAATTTTGACGAGAACTATTATCCTTGACAGATTATGGGACAATGACGGCAGTTTTGTAGATGACAATACCCTGTCTGTTTATGTTCGCAGACTGCGCAGCAAAATTGAAGAGGATCCTGACAATCCAATATTTTTACTAACCGTTCGAAGACTTGGCTACAAATGGAATATAGCAGAGTGAGGTGGTGGTTATGAATATTCTTGTAAACAAAGAAACAAAAAAGCTGCTGATTGCTTTCACAATCATACAGGGTTTCTTTATTGGGTTTGGATTGCTATTTATGCGGGATATTTCCGATTACTATAAGCACAGTATGATCGAACACGATTACAGGATTGCGGCTTATATCATTGAAAACAACTCTGCTCCATCACAAATTGCAAAGGCGTTTACGTCGGACAAAACAAACGTCGAAGTACAAGCTGGCCGGGAAGCCTTGAAAGCGGCCGGATATACAACCAATACCCGGAATCGTATGCTCCCGGAAGTGCAGGCATTTCAACAACGGTATCTCGTTATTTTTCTTGTGTTCTCAGTTCTCCTGACATTGATCTTAGCGGCAGTGCTTTGGTTGTATCTTCTGCGGCAGGATAAGACGATTGAAAAAGCTGATTATATGATTCGCTCCTTTATGAATGGGGACGTCTGCACACGGTTAGACGCCCAAGAGGAGGGGAGATTGTCACAGCTTTTTACCTCCATAAACGAAATGGCAACCTCTCTCACGACACATATTGGCAGCGAAAAACAAGGACGGGAATTTCTTAAGGATACGATTTCCGATATTTCTCATCAATTAAAAACCCCTCTTACTGTATTAAAGATGTACAATGAGATTATTCATAATGAACAATCCGGTAATGATGTAGTGGATGAATTTATAATGAAAAGCGGCCGAGAATTGAACCATATGGAAGTACTCATTCAAAATTTGCTGAAGCTGGCGAAACTGGATGCAGGAGCAATTGTATTGGGGAAACATAATTACTATGTCAGGGACTTTCTAGAAGATGCAACAAAGGGCTTCCGAACCCGTGCCAAACTGGAAGAGAAAATGATTCGAGTAGCTTGTGATAAAACCACCGTGATGAAGTTTGATGAAGAATGGCTGTCCGAAGCGGTCAATAATATAATCAAAAATGCCTTGGATCACACGGACGCAGGCAGTGAGATTGTAATCAGCTGTGAAGAAACACCAATCTTAACTGAAATAGAAATTCATGATAATGGAACAGGGATTCATCCGGAAGATATTCATTCTATCTTTAGGCGTTTTTACAGAAGCCGTTTTTCTAAAAATAAAGACGGGATTGGCATCGGACTTACTTTATCAAAAGTGATCGTAGAAATGCACGGGGGCTCTATTACCGTTGAGAGCGAATTAGGAAAAGGTACCTCCTTTCGCCTTGCATTTCCAAAGCTTTCAAAACCGTAAGATAAAATTCATCTGTGTGTAAGGTTGACTTGCTATCATCTCATTAAAATAATAAGTGAGGTGTTTGATATTGGATTTATTGAAAATAAGGAACCTATACAAAACATGTGGTGCGGGGGTAAAGGGCGATGAATCATTACCTTAATATTTCACAGAAATATCTTTTTGTTCATAAAAGAAAAACAAGACTTACCATATTGAGCGTAATCATAGCCGTAGCTCTTGTTGTCGGTATTTTTTCCATGCTGGATGCACTTGTGAAATATGAAAGAACGCAGATATTGGAAAGCGAAGGTAATTATCATATTTTAATCCGAAATCCCAGCCGGCAGGAAATTGATTTCGTAACAAGCCGCATTGAAATTCAAAATTCCGGTATGCTGGTTGATCTGGGCCAAGGGGTCATCGATGATGAGGAATGCGCTTTGGGGAGCATCGATGCGAATTTCGCTGCCAACCTGAACGTCGAGCTTTCCGAGGGCCGCTCCCCCATTGACACCAATGAAATCATGCTGGAAAAATGGTATCTGGAGAAACGGGCGCTAGAACTCGGTGATACTGTAACATTACAACTCCCAAACGATGCATCGGGTGAATATGTGATCTGCGGCATCATAAAGGATTGGGGGGCCACCAAGGCCGCAGCCATACCATTTGCCTTTCTGTCTCCTGTTGCGTCCGGAAATTTGACGCCGGTATCCGGGCAATACTTCATTTTATTTAAAGAAGGTGTAAATATACAGAATGTCAAGCATGAGATTGCCTCCGCCATGAGTATTCCCGAGGGTAGAATGGGGAATAACGAGGGGCTTTTGGCATTGATGTTTCAGACAGCCAATAACAGAGTCCTGAAATTTTATACGATAGGAACCGTATTGTTTACGTTGGTGCTGATTACCGCCGTTATTATGATTTATAACACGTTCAACATTTCTGTCATGGACCGGGTTCGTCAGTTCGGTATGCTGCGCTGCATCGGTGCTTCTCAGAAGCAAATTAAGAGACTGGTCGGAAGAGAGAGCTGCATTATTTCTCTTAAGGCAATTCCCTTGGGTGTACTGACCGGCATGATTATGACAGTTATCTGCTTAAGCATATTGAAATTTTATAACCGCAGTCTTTTTGGGAACATCTCTATTTTTTTTGTCAGCCTTGTCGGTATTGGCGCAGGCGTGTTAATCGGTTTTCTTTCCGTTTTTGCGGCTTCACTGCTTCCGGCAAAACGAGCCGCAAAGATCTCTCCTATTCATGCAGTTACCGGAAGCCGGGACTGTGAAATTCTAAACAGAACCAGACATGGCTTTCTGACAAAACTGTTCAAAGTTGAAACGGCTATCGGTATTCATCATGCATTCAGCAGAAAACGCACGTTTATTTTGATGTCCTCCTCAGTTGCATTAAGTATCATTTTATTTCTTGCCTTCCATGTGCTTGTCAATCCGGTTTTTATAGGAAGCAATCCCACAAAATTATATACCGCAGATCTCTCCATCACTTCAGAAACCGGTATAAACGAAAGTTTGTTTTACCAGTTATCTGACCTGGACGGAATAAAAAATGTATTCGGAAAGAGGAGCACTTATGCCAGTACTTTATTTCCCCCCAGCAGCCTAACCAAAGAGTCAGTCAATTCCCTGCTTTTGTCTTATGATCAAAAGCAGCTGAAATTAGTTAAGGATGATATCTCCAAAGGAGTCTCTGACGAAAACAAGCTAAACGAACAAAATGGGATCATCGCTGTCAACTGTGTACTAAAAAACAATGACATCGTAAGAACCGCTGATTTTCAGCTTGGAGATAAGGTTTCTCTTAAGACAGACAGCGGAAACGAAGAATTTACTGTCATGGGCATTTTGGATTCCGCGCCTTATTCCAGCGATACACTTGTAACATTTATTACCACCGAAACCTTATTCAGTAAATTATCAGACAGTACTCTGTATCAGGCAATTGATATTCAGCTGGAGGGTAACAATCAAGACCGGACCGTAGACAGAATAAACGGCCTGATCGACAGTACTATAACACTCCATGACAAAAGACAGCTTAACAGAGAGGCAAACAGCACTTTTATGACCATCGCCATATTTGTCTACGGATTTGTCGGCGTGATCGGACTTATCAGTCTTTTGAATATCATAAATACCATGAACACAAGCATCCTATCAAGAACAAAGTATCTGGGAATCATGCGGGCAGTCGGCATGTCCGGCAAACAGCTTCATAAAATGATTCTCGTTGAGGCCGGCGCCTATAGCCTTACCGGATGCATTATGGGGTGTACAGCCGGACTGATTCTGCAAAAAGCACTCATTGACGATTTACTGTCCGACCCTCGGGTTGTGTGGTCTTTCCCTGCCGCACAAATTGGCTTTGTATTCCTGTTGATTCTGTTCATTACAGGAATTTCCGTTATCAGTCCATTAAAGAAGATTAAGGAACAGGGGATATCCGAGGTGATCGAATCGCTATAAGGTATGCTCCTAACAATCCTGCCAAAAGGGAGTGATCACTGTTTCAGTTTCCACTCCCTGCTCTCTCGAACTATTTTCTTACAAATGATACATTACTATCTCTGCACTCTGCCGGAACCGTCACCGCCTGACAATTTCAGCACTTCATTGATGCCTACCTGATTGAAATCGCCTTCTATACTATGTTTCAGGCAACTGGCAGCAACCGCAAATTCGATCATTTGCTGAGGCTCCAGATTCTCCAGACAGGCATATAGCAAACCGCCTCCGAAGGAATCTCCGCCACCTACTCTGTCAACAATATGCATCTTGTATTTTCTGCTGAAATAGTACTGACCATCCGTATACAGCATTGCCGCCCAATTGTTATCATTTGCAGAAATGGATTCTCTTAATGTAATTGCGACCTTCTCAAAATGAAATTTTTCCACAAGCTGCCTTGCAACATCTTTATAGCCTTCCTGATTTACCTTCCCTGTTGTCACATCCGTGCCGGAAGCCTTTATGCCGAACACATCATTTGCATCCTCTTCATTTGCTATACAAACATCAACATATTCGCAGAGCTTTCCCATAACCTCCCCTGCTTTTTCTTTTGACCACAATTTATTTCTATAATTCAAGTCACAACTGATTTTGATATTCTTTTCTTTTGCAGACTTGCATGCTCTAAAACAAATTTCTGCCGCCGATTCGCTCAATGCCGGTGTAATACCGGTAAAATGAAACCAATCAACGCCTTCAAAGATATTGTCCCAATCAAATTCATCCGGATCTGCGGTTGCGATCGAAGATCCTGCCCGATCATAGATCACTTTGGAAGGCCTCTGACTGGCACCCTTTTCAAGGTAATAAACACCCAATCTTTCTCCGCCCCGCAAAATAAATTTTGTATCTACTCCATATGTTCTTAATGCATTTATTGCACATTGTCCGATTTCGTGAGACGGAACCTTTGAAACAAAGCATGCGTCCATTCCATAATTGGCCAATGATACCGCCACATTGGCTTCTCCTCCGGCATACGTGGCTTCAAATCGATCTGCCTGAACAAACCTATGATATCCTTCCGGTGCCAGCCTCATCATAATCTCACCTAATGTAACAATTTTCTTCGTCATTTTTTTCCTCTTTTCGTCGAAATGTCTTTCTCTCAATCGCAGTAATTCTCTATCTCATGTAGCCACCCTTTATGGGCGATACCGCATGATCTGCAAAGATTTTTAAAACACCTGCTTCATAACGCGGCGGTCTGGCTTTCCATTTTTTTTGCCTTTTTGTCAAAATGACTGCTATTTCTTCTGAAGTTTTATGCACACCATTAACGCCTACAATATCCAGCTTTCTATTCTCAACATCAATTAAAATCAAATCATTTTCCTCTACCAGCGCTATCGGCCCGCCTTCAGCCGCCTCCGGCGAGCAATGTCCAATGACAGGACCTGTTGATGCTCCCGAGAATCTGCCGTCTGTAATGAGTGCAATTGTTTTTCCAAGCTCCTTATCTGAAGAGATCGCCTCCGATGTATAGAACATTTCCGGCATGCCGCTTCCTTTTGGACCTTCATACCGGATAAATACCGCATCGCCGGGTTTGATGACATGCTTTAAAATTGCCGCAATCGCTTCCTCTTCACTATCATAGGGTCTTGCGCAGAGCGTTGCCTTCATCATTTCCTCCGGACAGGCACTGTGCTTTATCACTGCTCCTTCCGGTGCCAAATTGCCCTTAAGGATAGCGATCGTTCCGTTTGTCCCGATCGGGTTGTCAAATGTTCTGATTACATCGGTCTTTTTCAAGCCTGTTTTCGACATATACTCATCACATTTTTCATAATAACCGCTGTTTTTCAGCTGCTCAAGGTTCTCGCCAAGTGTTTGACCGGTAACTGTCATTACATCCAAATGCAGCATACTCTTAATTTCTTCCATCACTCTCGGAACACCGCCTGCATAATAGAAAAACTGTGCAGGCCATTTGCCGGTTGGTCTGATATCCAAAAGATAATGAGCGCCTCTGTGCATTTTATCAAACAAATTACTATCCAAATCATATCCGAATTCGTGAGCAATTGCCGGAAGATGCATCAATGCATTTGTGGATCCTGATATTGCGGCGTGTACCAAGATTGCATTCTCGAACGATTTCATACCGACAATATCTCTTGCTCCGACCTGATTTTTTGCAAGTTTAACAGCTAATTCACCGGCATGGCGGGCAAAAGTCAAAAGATCCGGACACATTGCGGGCATCAGCGCACTCCCCGGTATCATTAAGCCCATTGCCTCTGCCATAATCTGCATTGTAGATGCCGTTCCCATAAAAGAACAAGCTCCGCAGGAAGGACAGGCATGCTGTTTATAGAATGTGAGCTGTTCTTCTGAAATCTCCCCTCTCTGCTGCATCGCACTGTATTTCCCGATTTGCTCCAGCGTCAACAGTTCTTTTCCATAAGCATCCATTACACCGCCGGTCACCATAACAACAGGAAGGTTGGTTCTTCCGATAGCCATTAAATGTGCCGGAACTGCCTTATCGCAGCTTGAAATAAAAACGCCCGCATCAAAGGTGGTCGCGTTGTTATGTATCTCAATCAGGTTACATATCGTATCGCGGGATGCAAGGGAATAATTGATTCCATCATGTCCTTGTGCCATTCCGTCACAAATATCCGTTGCAAAATATCTGGCGCCTTTTCCGCCATTTCTATCGATGCCACGAATCGCCTCTTCCACAAATTTATTCAGATGCGCACTGCCCGGATGGCTGTCACCATAGGTACTTTCCACCAGAATCTGTGGTTTTTCCAAATCCTCGACGGACCACCCCATCCCCATTCTCAGCGGGTCCATCTCCGGAGCAAGCTTTCTGACTCGCTGACTTCCATATTCCATCATCATTCCTCCTTTGGAATTTTACTTATTCTTTCGGCGACCTCCGCCAGCACTTCTTTTCCCATGCCTAATCTTGTTCCTATTCCGAGAAGGAATGGCAATTTTGCGATTTCAGGCAATGTCATCACTTGAATATCGCCGTCCTCTGTATTTTTCAGCATCGGAATTCTACTATATAAATAGTCTTTTATTTCCGCATTCAGAATCAGCTGTGCAAGACTATCTTCCATTGAATAGCATGGCCGGAAATCTTTTTTCATTTGATATTCTATGGAATAAGATCCTGCATTCAAGCATAATACTTCATTTTTCCGATAATTCCGTTTCTGCTTATTTACCGTAATCATCCCGTTTTCTGCATGAGGAAGAACCAAACGGGCTTTGGCATCAAATGGAATCTCTAACAGCATCTCTAACGTATCACCTGCAATTTTCCATTCTATTTGATAGGTACCTGCGGATGTCTGCATATTACATTTGATATATCTGATTTTGTAATCTACTCTCGGATGTATTTTTACTATCTTGTAACCCGCGCCATCAGGTTCCGGTTTGATTCCTGCCATATACTCATACATCCATCCTATTACGGAGCCGTATGCATAATGGTTCAATGAATTCATACCGGTACTGCTCATACTGCCATCCGGTAAAATAGAATTCCATCTCTCCCACATAGTGGTAGCCCCCATGGTAATCGGATACAGCCATCCCGGAACTTCTTTGTTGTGTAAAATCTTGAATGCGATATCGTCTCTGCCGATTTCAGAAAGAACAGGCAAAAAGTATGGTGTTCCCACAAACCCTGTCTGTAATTTATAATTGTCTTTTCGCAATCGTAAAAGCAGCTGTTGTACAAGCACTTCCTTTTTGTCTTCTTCAAACAGCCCCATATATAACGCGACAATATAGGCGGTTTGTGTATCTAATCTTAATTTTCCGCTTGGAGTGAAATACTCATCACACACTGCCCTCCTGATACTGCCGGCCTTGGCTGCGAACACCTTTGCATCCTCTGTTTTACCTAATACCGCTGCCGTATCCGCAAGAATTTTGGTGGAATAATAGAAATAAGCCGAGGATATAAAAAATACTTCTGTTCCTCCGGTAGGCATGTAATAATATCCGCCATCAAGTGCCAGCCAATCTCCATAATGAAAACCATTACACCACAGATTCGGATTTGTGCCGTACTTTTGGTTCTCCTTATCAATATAGCCGATCCATCCTTTCATACTTTCATACTGGAGGCTCAAAATGGAGGCATCTCCATAGTACTTGTACAAATTCCACGGAATAATCGTTGCCGCATCTCCCCAGGCTGCGGAAGTTCTCTCATTACGTCCTACAGACGGCACTATTTGCGGCACCAGTCCATTTGTATCCTTTTGTTCCAAACTGATATCATGCAGATACTTTGTAAAAAACGCATAGCACTCCATGTTCATATCTGCGGTTGCCGAAAAGATCTGTGCATCTCCGGTCCAGCCCATTTTTTCATCTCTTTGCGGACAATCCGACGGAATATCCAAAAAATTCCCTTTCTGGCTCCATAATGCATTTTGATATAATTGATTGATCATCGGCTCGCCTGTTTGAATGGTTCCGATGCGGTCAAGGTCTGAATAAACCACCTCTCCCCAAAAATCGTCTATTGAAACATCCTCGACTCCTCTGATGCGCACATACCGGAAACCAAAAAAAGTAAAGGAAGGACGTATCTCCTTTTCTGTCCCATCTGATAAATACTCAAAACGCGCTTTAGCTGTTCTGTAATTCTCTCTGTAAAAACAATTATTTTGAAGTACTTCCCCATATTCCAGAACAATCTTATTTCCTTTCGGCAATCGATTACAAAATGCGATCCATCCGACCATGTTCTGTCCCATATCCAGCACAAGTTCGTCCTTGGGAGTTCTAATAATTTTTTCCGGTTTTTTATGTTCTTTTACTACAATCGGCACGCCTAGTCTTTCTTTGATTACCGAAATATTAAAATCACTTTCTTTTACCGTAAATTCCCCGGAAACATCTAACGTATCATCAACTATCTCTCCGTCATAAATATCGCTTTCAATTACCTTGTTGAAAGACACTTTCCAGCTTGTATCCGTAGAAATAATTTGTTCCGTTCCGTCTTCCGATTCAATATGTATATCCGCGATTAATTCAAATTTCTTATTCTCTCGATAAAGCTCATTCTGACGATATCCATACTTTCCTTTATACCAGCCGTCTGCCATAGCAATTTCGACATTATTTTCTCCGATGATGAAAAGATCTGTAATATCATAGGTTTGATATTGCACATAATGCTGATAAACAGTCAAACCGGGAGTCAATTTTTCCCGTGTAATTTCCATTCCATTCAATAAAACACGATACAGACCCAAGCCACACAGATACATCCGCCCGGATTGTGTATGCTGGTCTAATTCAAAGGTCTTTTTGAAAACCGGGGCCTGATTTTCCGGAAGATCCGGCGTGATACACTTTCCTTGAAAGCCCTCCCCCATCAAACCGCTCTCAAACCATTCCGCTTCGCTTTCTGCAAATTGATCCTGCTCATTCCACACATAGACCTTCCAATAATACCGCGTTCTCGGTCTGACAGTAATGTCAATTTTTGTTCCCAGCCCTGATACTTTCTGACTTTTCCCTGTATCAAATATTATTTCTGAAAAATGCGGATCTTCTGAGACTACAATCCTTGCCATTTTTTGTTCTTTTGAATTTTTATCTTCGACAATGTAAGACGCCATTATCATATCCAGACAATATCCCATGGGTCTTTCTATATGATTAATTCTCAAATGTTTAATTTTCATAATAACTCTACCCTTTCACTCCGCCCGCTGTTAAGGAGGAAACAAAATATTTTTGCAGGAATAAAAATACCAGATATAACGGAATAACAATCATGCAGATTGCCGCGCACATCAGCGGCCAGTTCGTACCAAATTCGCCCTTAAAGTTCATTAAACCTACTGTCAGCGGCAGTCCTTTCGTAGTTGTTATTGTTACGGTTTTTGCCCACATAAGTTCGCCCCAGATAAATGTAAAATTCATAACGATACATGTTGCAAGAGCTCCCTTCATTAACGGAAGTACTATTTTAAACATGGTCGAAATCTCTCCGGATCCGTCAATTCTTGCTGCTTCCAGCAACTCTTTTGGCACCGTATCAAAAAAATTCTTAAGGATAACCGTCGTTCCCGGAATGGACCATCCCACATATGCCAGTATAATCGGAATGTACATCATCTTTAAGAAGCCCAGCTTCGACATCATCATATAAAGAGGGATAATGATTGTTTCCGTAGGAAGCAGCTGAATTGCAAAACACAGCAAAACAATCAATTCCGGATGGGGAATTTTCAATCTTGCCAATGCATATGCGGCCATAATTGAGATTGTTTCAATAAAAAGAAGTGAAACAACCGCAATCATGATACTGTTAATAAAGTATTCTCCAATGTGACCTTCCGAAAATGCTTTCACATAATTTGTGATTCCGAGTTTCTCCGGAAGCGCCCAGATACTTACATAAAATTCCTGTATTGTTTTAAAGGAAGTCTGTAATGAAAAAATAATAGGATAAATCCACACCGCAACCATTAGTATCAATATTACCCGGATAACCACCTTGAAAACCGTTATATCTTTTGCACCCGCGATGTGTGAGGCTCTGGTTTTAGTATTCATATTTTTCTCCTCCCAGACTTCTGCGTAAAATAACTAAAATGCAAACTACAATTGCCGCATATACAATACTTACCGATGCGGCATATCCATATTTATTGAACATGAATGCCTGTTCAACAATACGAAGCGGCGCTGTTTTAGATATGTCGCCGGGACCGCCTCCCGTCATAGAATAAACAATATCATACGTTTTGAAAGCACCCATGACACACATGGAAAGTGCCAGCTGAATTGTCGACTTCACAAGCGGAAGTATAATATATTTTGTTTCTTGTGAATATGTGGCTCCATCAAGTTTAGAGGACTCAAACAGGTCGACCGGCAATCCAATAATACCTGTAAAAACAAGCATCATGACAGTTCCGCTGCTTCTCCATCCCTGTACGAGACCAATCACAACCAGTACCAACCCCTTTTGCGCCAGCCACGCTCTTTCCAGACTTTCCATCCCGATTGCGCCTAAAATATTATTAAGCAAGCCCTCATCTGTAGCTAAAACAAAGGTAAATAACAAACCCACGACCGAAAGCGGCAGCATTGCAGGTGAATAAAACACAAATCTGAAAAAAGCGCCTTCGAATTTTGAGACCCTATAGATCAACAAGGCCAGCATGATTCCCAGGAGCATCGCTGTAAATGTTGCAACTAATGCTATTACAAGTGAATAACCGATTGTTTTGGTTGTTGCCTTTTCTCCGAATAACTGTATATAATTGCTCAGGCCCGCAAAGCTTATTGAGGCTACGCCATCCCATTTACAGAAGCTGAGCACCAGATTCCAGACAACCGGAATTATCGTTGCAAAAACGACCATTACAAGTGCCGGTAAACTAAATAAATATCCTATCGTGCGTAGCTTACGAGTATTCTCGTATGCCCGGCCTGCCCCTTTCGCCTTGTTTCTATCTTTTTTAGACACAGTATGTATACCGCCTTTCTTCATCTTGAGCAAAAAATGGCCCCAAAACATTTCTTACATGTTTTGGGGCCATCCTGCTAATCAAACTCTATTATTCCCCTTTAGCATTCACTCTTAAAGTTTCCAGCTCCTCTAATGCCGACGCACCGTTATAGATATAATTGGCAGGCATAGAATTCTGCAGATAATCTGAAAGCTCCGGATCAATGTTTATAATCTCCGTCGGATAGATCTGATCCGAACATCTAGAGATGGATTCCATAAATATCGTATCAATATCGGCACTTTCAGAGACTTTCATTGTGGGAACCTGTCCTCCCTCTGCTCTGAAAGTTGCAACCTCTTCACTTGTCAAATACTTCATGGCTTCAACTGCGCCTTCCACATTTTTTGAGGATGTAGGAATAAAATATCCGTCACAGCCGCCCAATAATGGATTCGTCGGGTTAGAGCCCATTGCCGGATAATCACAAACCATATAATCTGTAATTCCGGTATTATCAATCGTCGTCTTAACTGTTGTTGTCGGGCAAAGTAAAAATCCTACCTTATGTGCCGTAACGGCTCCGTATGTCTGATCCTGTGTTACGGCAAGAGCTCCGTCTCCCGGATAAAACAGACCTTCGTCAAAAGCAGCTTTAACCTGATCGCATGCCGCTACAATTTTAGGATCTGTAAATGATACATCACCATTATTCCACACATCCAGTTCAGCATCTGTGCTCCAGGCCTGCATCATTGCATTTCTGGATAACCAGCATGCATAATCTTCCTGAATACATGCTCCATATGCATCTGAGTTGCTTTCAATCCTTCTGCAGATATCCAAAAACTCATCCCATGTCATCTGTTCTTTGATTTCACTGTCCTCAATTCCTGCCGCTCTTGTAACTTCCAGATCAACCAGCATTGCCGGATATACCGTTTTATATGCTACATTGTATAACTTTTCATCATAGGTACCAATATCCAGAACGCCGTCATTGAACGTAGACGCCCATGTTTCATCCATATATTCAGTCAAATCTGTAGCCAAACCGACTGATGTAAAGCTATTCATCTGATTCGGCCAATACTGGACAAGATCTATCTGTTCATTTGCTGCAGCTGCCGTCTTTACGGTCTGCTCTACGGATGCCGAATCCCATGTTTTTGTGATAATATTATATTTATCACCCAGTTTATCAATTAACATTTGTTCTACAGCATTATTCACATCCCCCGGATTAGTAATCATAACGACTAAATCCTGTTTTTCACCAGACGAACTGCTATTTGCTGTTTCCTCGCTTACCTGTGTTTCTCCTGCTGATGCCGTTTCCGTGCTTTCGCTTCCGCACGCACCCAGTGACAAAGCCATTGCACCAACCAACAACAGCGACAATAATTTCTTTTTCATACATAACCTCCCTATTTTTGTTTGTTCCCTTTCGGTAAATTAATCATAGCAAATTTAAAGAGCCGGAAATCATGTCACAATTCTACAATTTTATGTAAAATATCAACGCTTTTCCATCTAAATTGATTCCGTTCGATAATAACCTGCACTCTTGCCGGTTTTCTTCTTAAATGCTCTTGAAAAATACGAATAGCTGCTATATCCGACTCTTTCTGCAATTTCATAGATGGACAAATTTGTCTTTTCCAACAGCCTTAATGCTTCCTCCATTCTCGTATCAACGACAAAATCTGTAAAAGGCCTTCCTGTTTCCTTTTTAAATTTAGCGGAAATATAGTTCGGTGATTTTCCAAGTTCATCTGCAAGCTTTTCAACACTAACCTGATCAGCATAGTTTTCTTTAATAAAGATACACATTTTCTTTACAATGGGCGAATAACTTTCATAGTTTAAATAATCCTTCTCCGCACATGTCATAATCAGGTCTTTCAGTTCTTTCATACTATCTTCAAAATGGATTCCGGAGGTCATCGTTTGATACTTCCTATCATAATCAGTATCAACTCTTCCCCTTTTTAACAACGAAAAATAAATTTTTTTCAAGAAGCTTTCTACTGATTGCTTCGTATAGCTATGATTCTTAATATCCTCTTCAAGAAGATTTAAAACAGCTTCCATATTTTCTGTTTTATGATCATCTATGATATCCAAGTATTCTTTCTGCTTCTTTTCCGATAGTTTCTCAATCGTTATCCTTGAATTTAAGGCATACATTGTACAATATCCCTTTTCATGATAAAAATTCTGATTCATCGCTTCCTGTGCCTGTGAATATACAATATGAATGTCTTTCAGACCTTTCACATCCGATATTCCTGTCGTTAATACAACATTTTTCTCTGACAATTCCTTATTTAAATCCTGTATACATTTTTTCATATTGTACTGATTATTAATGTTTAAGAAGCTCGAATTTTCTCCCTGACAAATACAAATATACTGATTGTCTGTGAGCGGAACTACCCCTCCAAAACCTTCCAGCTTTATTTGCAGGATTTTCAGCAAATCCTGTGTATTCATGGGTTCCTCAATCTTCCATGATTCTACACGCATCATCGTAATATAGATGTATTTTATATTATGCATATTATACTTTTTCATCAGAAGCTCTTTTAATTTATCCGTATTTTCATATGCTTCTCCGGCAGATATGATATGCAAAATAGACTTTTCATACATCTCAAAATACTTAGATTCTTCGTTTTTTTCTTCTATCAGATTTTTTACTTCGTTCATTATTTTGGCAATGAGTTTCTGTGGCTTCACCGGTTTTAATTCGTATCCGTTTGCCCCTAATTGCAATGCTTTTTGACAATACTCAAATTCACTATACGCACTAAGAAGAATATATCTGCATTCCAATTTCTTCTTTTTAATCTCTTCCAGAAGCTTCAATCCATCCATCCTGGGCATACGAATATCCGCAACAACAATATCCGGATCAAAATCAGAAAAATCTTTATATGCCTCTTCCCCATCCCCATAATCCTTTACATTCTCAAATCCATAGTTTTCCCAATCTATGCCGTAGCGTATCCCCTCTCTAATCTGCTTATCGTCATCAACAATCATCAGCTTCATTAATTTATGTCCTCCTTACATTTGCGCTTTCAAACGCAGCCGAACTATCGTACCTATATTTTTTTTACTAAAAAAAGTCAGCCCAAACTCTTCTCCGTATCCCGATTTCAAACGTGCGTCAATATTTTTAAGCGCAAATGCTTCCTGCTTTGAATTGTCACGCAGCAGTTCCCGAATTTCTTTCTGATCTGCGCCCTTACCGTTATCTATTACCACGATTTCTATAATTTCACCCCTTTTTTTGATTCGCAGTTTTATGGTTCCATTCTCTTTTCTTTCTCTTATTCCGTGGGTGATGGCATTTTCAAGTAAGGGTTGAATAATTAGTTTCGGAATTTTATATAAATAAAGACTCTCATCAACATCCTGTACAAACCGGACCTTATCTCCAAGCTGTGCCTCCCAAATAAATTCATAATTTTCCAAAAAGGTCATATCTTCCTGAATGGTTATTAGATTCACACCGCTTTTCAAAATATACCGATAAACATCCGCAAGAGCTTCTAACTGCTCGCTTACTATATAATCCTTATTGCGAAAAGAAAGCCAATGAATGGAATCTAACGAATTGTACAAGAAATGAGGATTCATCTGAGATAACAGCATCTCTCTTTCCGCTTCCTGCGTTTTTATGGTCTGGACATACACCTGTTCAATCAATCTGTTTATATGAACAGTCATATCTTCAAATCCATGTTCGACAATGCCTAATTCATCTTTGGAAAACTGTCTGTCTTTTAAATTTTCATTTGCAGACTGAAAATCTCCTGCTTTAACTGTTTCTATTCTTTTCGACAAATGATATAACGGTTTTAAAATAGTTTTATTTTGTATCCAGGCATATACAATACCGAAAAAGATGCATAGCGCAATCGCGATGATAACAAAAAATATTTGTGTATGATAAGCATTCAGCGGATATTCCACCTCGAACAGATACCAGCCGGAATCTCCGCACTTCGAATATAGTACAATATAATTGTTATTGCTACTGTTCATTCTGAAGTATCCATAATCCCGATCTTTCTGTTCCATGAACTTCTCCCATACTTCTTGTGCAACATTTGTATTCTCGCCATTTTCAGCCATAACATTTCCCATTTCATCCATAATCAGCGTATTTACTATAACGCTCCCACTCTGATAAGGAATATACAGATTTTGAAGATCTGCATTGTTAATATGAATACTCAGTGATCCGGTGCTTTGCTGCGTAACGTAGTTCAGAATTTCTACATAATAAGACAATTCATTTTGATTTTCTTTATTAATACCTTTATAAAAGCTGGTCATATGACTGGGGATCCAAAATGAATGTTCTTTATCTTCAATGCGTTCCGTATAGTGGGTATCCTCATTTTCTCCAAGATACCGATTTCCTCTCTGTAACAATATCTTCCCGTTTTTACTAATGACAATACTGTCACAGCAATCAATAGATTCAACCAGTGCTTTCATTTTTTCTGATACATTTCTGTAATCAATCACTGACGCATTTCCGTCAGATATTGCTCTTACCGAACTGTCCTTACTCAGTTCATCCATCGATTGAATAATTGATTTGTACATATTTTCAATATCCTTGCTGGATTTGTTCAAAAGAGAGATCTGTGAAACATACTGGTTTTGGATTGTCAGATTTATCATATTTACAGATAAAATACTTCCCAGAACAAGAATGGGAACAATTACCAGACTTACCAATGCCAATATCATTTTTTTTTGAATCGGTAAGTCTTTTATTCTTCCTTTTAACTCAGATTTCATCTTTTTTATAGTTACCATATGTCCCCCACTCCCTGTAGCAGCTAAACTGATTATAACAAAAAAAGTACAAACAATACCATGAGATGTATTGTTTGTATTTTCCAGTCACCATTCTGCGATTGAATGATCAGAATGCCTCCATACTGGATTTTTCCAGGAATGCGGATTCCTATTCTCCTGCAGAATTAAGTCCTCATTTACTTCGACTCCTAATCCCGGCAGCTTAGGCAGCTCTGCATATCCATCCTTAAATTCAAATACGTCTTGATTTTTAATATAATCTAAGACACCATGATATTCATTATAATGAATTCCCATACTTTGCTCCTGAATAAATGCATTATAGGACGTTGCATCTACTTGAAGGCAGGCTGCCAAAGCCACAGGGCCTAATGGGCAATGAGGAGCCAATGCTACATCGTAAGCCTCCGCCATTGCTGCTATTTTCTTCACTTCGGTTATTCCTCCCGCATGAGATAAGTCCGGTTGAATAATATCGATTCCTCCCATTTGCAGTAATCGTTTAAAGTCAAATTTCGAGAAAAGACGTTCTCCGGTTGCAATCGGAATATTGGCAGCTCTTCTGATTTCTAAAAACTCTTCCATATTTTCGCATAAAACCGGCTCCTCAATGAACATCAGATCATATTCCTCAAGCTTTTTAGCCAAAATCTTTGCCATCGGCTTATGTACTCTTCCATGAAAATCAACAGCAATTCCAAAGTATTTACCGACCTTTTCCCTTATTGATGCTACCCTTTCAAGAACCTCATCAATTTTTTCATAGGAATCAACAATCTGGAGTTCCTCTGTCGCGTTCATTTTTATTGCCGTAAAACCGGCTTTTTGTTTCTCCAAAGCCGCCTCTGCAACATCCGACGGCCTATCACCGCCGATCCAGGAATAGACACGCATTTTTTCCCGGCAGCTTCCGCCCATCAATTCATATACCGGCGCTTGATAGTATTTTCCCTTTATATCCCATAACGCCTGGTCAATACCTGCAATAGCGCTCATTATAACGGGACCGCCTCTGTAAAAGCCTGCTCTATATAGTGTATTCCAAATATCTTCTATCATCATTGGATTTTGACCAATCAGATATTCCTTCATTTCTTCCACACAAGCCTGTACGGTTGCCGCTTTCCCTTCAATAACCGGCTCACCCCATCCAACCAATCCTTCATCAGTCTCAATCTTTACAAATCCCCATCTTGGTCTGCACAAATAGGTGTTAATTTTTGTAATCTTCATCCCTGTACTCCTTCCACCGACATTACCATCTCTCTTACATAACTCTCTGCGCCCTGCCAATCATTCGCTTCTAGGTACTGCTTCGCAATCATATTACTGCCAATTCCTACACCAATATAACCCTGTCTGAAAAATTCATTTATATTATCTCTGTTAACCCCGCCGACTGCAACATAATTAGTTCCGTTAAATGGCCCCTTTATACTTTTGATATAGCTGTCAGGCATATCTCCTGCCGGAAAAAGTTTCATTGTGTTGATGCCGTATGAGGTGCAGATATCAACATCTGTAGGTGTCAGCACTCCCGGCAATACTTTAATGCCATGTTTTAAGCAGAATTCTATCGCATGAACATTTACAGACGGTGTTAAAAAGAATTCTGCGCCCGCTTCAAAAGCTTTCACACATCTCTCTTCATTTATTACAGTTCCGGCACCTATCACAATCTTATCAGCGTACAACCCTCTGGCGATCTGTATTAGTTCACATGCGTTATCTGAATTCATTGCAAACTCATACATTCTAATGCCGCCATGATATGCCGCTTCCAAATATCCTTCCATCTTTTCTGTCGGTACATTTCTGATAATAGCACAAATTTTATTTTTTTCGAATAACTCCTTCATATTTTCCTCCGTTCCGCATAGTGGAATATTATTTTATATTGTGGAATCTATATTTTTTATACGACTATTTATGATATTTGTCAATCATAATATATTTTATATTTCATAAATATCTATAATTTTCATTTTTTGATTTACAAGTCGCGCTTAAATCATTATTATAAAATGGATGGAGGTATCCTATGAATGATAAAAATGTACAATCGATAGATCGCATTTTTGATATAATTGAGTTTTTGGCATCTGCTCCCGGCGGCTACTCTTTAAACAGTATCAGTGTCGCAATCAATCTGCCCAAAAGCACGGTACACCGCCTTCTTGCAACATTGACAAATCGAAGTTATGTAATGCAGGATGAAACTACCAAAAACTATAAGTTGACTCTTCGTTTATACGAAATCAGCAGTCACGCCTTCCAGGCCCCTGATTTGCTCACAATTTGCCGTCCGTTTCTGTCCGCATTATCAGAATCTACCAATGAAGCCGTTCATCTGGTTGTGAGAGAAAACAATGATGTTGTATATATTTACAAAGCAGATTCCTCTAACAGTATTGTTCGCATGTCCTCCCATGTAGGCTTACACAATCCCATGTATTGCACGGGAGTCGGAAAAGCAATGCTTGCGTACCTGCCTGTAGAAGAAGTCCGGTCTATCTGGAATTCTTCAGAAATTATCAAGTATACACCAAATACTATTATTGATTATGAAAGGCTGTTATCAGAATTAGAATTGATACATCAGACCGGATATGCATTTGATAATGAAGAACATGAATTGGGTATTAATTGTCTTGCAATCCCATTGTTTAATTATTTAAATATACCTGTTGCCGCAATCAGTATTTCCGTTCCTGTCACTCGCTTTAAACAGTTAGACCGGGAAATAATCATTCAAAATCTTCTCCATATAAAAGAGAATATTTCTCATCTGCTGGGTTCCGTCACATTGTCATAATCGAGGTACCCGGCGTGATCAAATATTCCTTTCAAGATTCGGCGATGAATATCCCCTTCCTTTGTATCATCATCAGATTCTTAATATCTTGGCAGCTTCACCACTGTCATTTCATGCCGCATCGCCGGAATAATCTTTTCCACCAAATCCTTTGTTGCAAATTTGATGCTTGATGTGTTGATACATGGATGGCAGCCAATCTCCGTGCCCTCTAGTACCTCTTCATCCACACAAAGTCTGACTCTTTTTTCCTTGTCATTCATCAGCCCCATGACACTCACGGAACCCGGTGTAATGTCAAGGAACTCTTCCATATAGCATTCCTTTGCAAAAGATAATCGCGCAACACCCAGCTGTGCGGATAAATCCTTGGTTTTAAATTTTTTATCTCCGGAAATCATCAGCAGATAAAAATCCGTTTCCTGCCTGTTGCACAAAAAAAGATTTTTACAGATCGTGGCCTGCAGAGCCTCATCAATCTCAGCACATACTTCCATTGTCATGGCTGCTTCATGATCAATTCTCCGATAGGAAATCCCCAGGCCATCCAGAAAGTCATAAGTTTTTATCTCTTTTTCCAACCGGCAGGTATCATCCCCCGGCCTTCCGTTCATCAGTTGAAACATGATCTAGTTACCTCTATCTATTTTTCAATTAATTCTACAGCATAATCCAGCCCGCGTTCCTTTTGAAGCTTTATAGAAAGGCTCTGAACAGTTTGCCATATTCTATCATAATTCTGATCCAGCCTGGAAATAGCTTCTATAATTCGCTTCTCACTTAACTTACTTGCATGTAATAATTTTGTAGATACTCCCAATTCCTCCAATTGTCTGGCAAAACCCATTTGATCAAGCACATGAGGAACCGGTATCGACGGAATCCCATAGATCATAGCGGCAGATGCCGTCCCAAACCCGCAATGATGAATCACTGCATATCCTTGCCTGAACAGCCAGCTGTGATCAACAGCTCCACAGGCTATCATATCCGGCGGCAAAATAAAATTCTCCAGTGTTTTCTGAAATCCCTGAATGATTGCTCTTTTCCCGGTTTTCAGGAACGCACCGATAAACATATCCAGCTTTTCTCTTTCACTATTACTTTCAAAAGACATTGCTCCCAAAGCCAAAATGATTGGTTTCTCACCTTTTTCTAAAAAATCTATCAATTCCGGCTGAGGATTATTATTACTGTCTTCCTCGTACCAATAGCCGGTTACGATATGCTTGCTTTCCCAATAGGGGTTTCTTTCTTTTACATATCGGCTGACGGGAATCAAATTGTATTTACCGGAAATAATTTCGTCAGATGCTTTCATCTTTGGAAGTCCATAGACTTTTCTGATTTGATTGTAGGGTTTTGCCATCTGGGTGCCAATGATTTTTGAGAATGCTCTGTTCCAAACGCTTTGCTTTTTCAATTTTTCCGCTATCATCTCTGTTTGAAGTGTAACATTTACTGTAGGAATTCCAAGAACCTCTGCCTCTGTCGCACCCATCTGACTATGGGATACAATAATCAAATCTTTGCCCTTGCAGGCTTCATATACCTCTTCAGTAGAATTCTGAATCATTTTGAAAACAAAATTCATCGTTTTTAACATGCTCAGGACTGCATTTGAGCTCTTCCCGCGAATAATGGCAGCTTCGTTCTCTATATTAATATCCGGTCCAATAGGAACAAACTCTATGGAAGCATCTTCTACAAGTCTTCTCCAGCATGGATGGCTGCCGATTATCGTATGATGTCCTCGTTTGTTCAAAGACCTCGCCAGACATATGTACGGTTGAACATCTCCTCTTGTGCCCATTGTAAATACTGCTATTTTCACTGAATCATCTCCTCGCTCTTCCCATTAGTCAACTATATATATGCCACACCTCGTAACCCTGCCTTCTGGCCGAATCATACACGGGGCGCATGTTTTTCTCCAAAATCTTATAAAATTCATTCTTGGAGTTACCCTTTCTATATAGCTCCTGATTTGCCCAAATGGAATGCAGATTATCACGGTAACATGCTTCATACAACTTATGAATTCTGTCTGTTTCATATATCAGTTCATACATCGAATACTGGTTAACTGCAAACCTTTCAAAAAATGGATTCCATTGCGGCAGTTTATTGCTCTTCGATGAATTCAGGGAAGAATCCATCGGCATTAAATTCCATAATTCATCATTCATAACAAACCTCCATGGTATAAAATGATCCACATCATAGCTATCCTCATTGACTACTTCAGCTTTGAAAATATCCACAACCGGGCGTATCTTCATTATTTCTTTCCAAAGATTTCTCACATGCGCTAACTTACGCATTTTTTCATCTATTGGGGCCAATTTATATACTAGCCCCGGAACCTCCGGATTATTGTTCTGCAACCATTTAACCTTATCAAACTGTATCCACCCCATAATTGCAACCATATTATCCTGAATCATTTGAATCCAATTATCCCCGAAGTAAATGACTCTTTTGAGTCCATTATCCACGCCGAATACATACGGCAATGGCAAAGAGGTTTCATTTAAACGGTTATAGTAAGCCATCATTCTTCCTGCACTACTATCCAGACTAATCTGATTTGATTCTCTGTTCGCAAATCCGGACAATGCCTTGATCGGAACATTTTTTGTCAGCTCCATTTTCTTTGCATGCAATTCTGCGTCGTCATCAAATTCTGCAATTTTATTCTTTATTTCAACCTTTGATGCATTACTCGGAAGCATGCTCAACTCATGCAATCTCAATACTGCTCTTTCAAGATTATCCTTAATCTGTCCATCTCCAAGTATTCCGCTCAGATGGACATGGAACTCCAAAACAGAATACCAGGCATTTGCAATCATTTCATTAATTATCTCATGATAGGATGCCTCATGCTTGTCCTCTGCAATCAGCTGAACAATTGCCTCCAGCCAATAAAACTTATAACAAAATGAGGGATCCTTCATCATTTTTGAAAATCCTTCAATATCTAAGGTGTTGTAGTATTTCTTATCAATCAATAGTTCGGCCAACTTATCATCTCTCCCTCAAGGATTAAGCGCAGAAAGCTCCATGTAAATTATTCAGGTTCATTATCTGCAAAAATGCGAAATAAAAAAACTATTTTTATGCAAATAGTATACTACTAATTCCCTGAAAAGTCAGCAAAATCAAGGGTGGCACCGAAAAGGAAACGGACGACGGTAGAAATACAGATTTAGGTGTACTATACTTTTCTTGTTTAAAAGAATAGGCAGCAATTTTAGAAAAGGAATTAAAAGATTGCGTATATGCGACTGCCGGTTGACAAAATTCCAGCATAAACTCGTGGTATTGCAACCATTCATCTTGCTATGATAATACTACAAAAAGAGAGGAGTTTCGGTATGATCATAGCAGACAGGATACAACAATTAAGAAAATCAAAAGGGATCTCCCAAGAAGAGCTTGCGAATCAAATCGGCGTTTCACGTCAGGCGATTTCCAAATGAGAAGGAGAACAGACTTCACCCGATATTGAAAAGATCCATCACCTTTTTAATTGATTATATTTTTCCTTACTGTCCTTCGCAAGATCTACCGGATACTTCTCGTCGTTTCTTCTAATCTTTTCCTGAACTATTTCATCAAGATCTAATCCACATACATCTGCCATAAGCACACAATAATTCACAACATCCGCAAGCTCTTCTTTTATTTTGTCCTTCTTTTCTGTGCAGTTCACATCTTCACCGCTCCACTGGAAGATTTCCAATAGCTCAGCTGCCTCTAGGGAAATAGATATAGCCAGGTCTTTTGGATTATGAAATTGTCTCCAGTTCCGCTCGTCGCGAAATTGCAAGATCTGTTTTTTTGTTTCTTCTGTCATGCTTTTTATCTCCTTTTTGCTGCTGCAAGAAGTGCTTCTCTAAGTTCTTTATCATATGCATATACATACAATCCCTCTACACCACGTGTCATAAGAACTCTTACTTCATGCTGAATCAATGTTTCGCCAAACTGCTTTTTTGTACCATCTGACAGCGTACGATTTTGAGTCATTTTTTTATAATTTTTAGCAGACGGATCAAAGACCACTTTTCCGCCTCGATATTTTACGGACGGTCCGAGAATTACTCCGGCATAATTCAAATCAAATCCCTGGATCGTAAAAGTCGATCCGATCTCATCAATTGTATGCGGTTGCTCTGCCCAGGAGAGTGATTTAATCGCGCGTTTTTCTGTTCTTGTTAGCTCCGGCTCTAATTCTCTATTCCATGGTTTATGCCATTGCCCGATCATGACTTCCCAGTATTTACTTAATCTTGATTTCATCGCAGCTTTATTGTTATAATCCCAGTCATAAGATGCAATCATACGTGAAAGACGATGATCCTCATTAGATGCTTTTTGCTTCAAAGCATGCTCAAGCTTCTCTGGTTCGTCAAATATCTGAATTTCATACTTGCCAAGATTAGACGGAATGTTATTTATTTCCTGTTTCTTTGTAAACCCATCAATCCAATCTATTACATCCTTAGATGCTTTGATACGTAGCTGATCCTTCAGCTCGAAATAATTATGTGTTTTCTTCGCCTGATCTCTAAAGCCATTCAAGATCTGTGATTCCCAATATTGTTCTGTTGTAAGGATCTGATTTTCATCAAACATCACAACCGTAACTCTTGCGCGATCTATAATGTCTTGTAGCTGATTCTTCCCCTTATATGATTGCTTTCCTTGCGTTAAAAGCAAATGTGCTTCATCAATAAATGCTACATCTACCGGTTCTTCTATCTTGTGATTATTAATAAAAGAGGTCGGCTTGCACACCACTTCACCATATCGGCCCACTAAGCCAAGCTTTTGCGCAATTTGCGAATACACCGTAATCTGCTCGTCATGATTTACCATCATATAACATTTTAATGGCTCTGTATTTCCTTCCTCTGCTTTTGCAAATATTTCATAGAAAGTACTACTATTAAGAACTGTTTTCCCCGTCCCTGCTTCCCCTTCTATAAAAATAATCTGGTTCTTCTTTCCTGTATTTAATGCTTCAAATACCCTTTGAACAATAATGCCTTTTATATTTTCCTGATCTGCTGTTAATTTATGCAGCGGCGATGCCTTGAATACAGCAGAATCTTTTATCGAACTTTCGCTCGGAAATAAATGTTTGTTATCCCTACGCAGCTTGCTCCATATCATACGAAAAATGTCATCCATTTCACTGTCAGGATAATAGTTACTTTGTGGGTTTCCTCGCATATTATGAATCTTTTTAACACAGTCTACACTCATCATATAAAGCATCAACCGGTTTTCTATGTCTAAGGTCAAAGATTTATTAAAATGCTCATGTCCAATTATGTATAAACTTGCATGATGTTTCACGAGTTGATGCGGCCATTTGCCAACATCACTTCGATGATCATAGTGCTGCTTTGTTCTTTGAATGACATTATTGGATTCTCCGATATATACCTCATAATCCTCTGTTTTCTTCCAATTATGAATATATACAGTCGGAAACTGTAACATAATATTCTGCTCTTTTTCAGAGGCATCCTTTTTCAAGTTATCTTGAAATTCATTTAATCCATTCACATCATCTGCTATTTTATGAACAATTGGCTTAATGTTTGTCCCCATGTATGCTATTCCTCGTTCATTATCTTTTTCAATCGGCGTCGATCTTTTGGGTTTTTACATCTCTCGGTGTCAGCCAGATCTTCCCTTTTATTACTTTTACTCTTCAATTTTATTATTTATCCGATTAAAAGTAAACAGCAACATTTATGGAGTTAGCAATTAATGCATCTTTCGCTGATTGGGTCCGGGCCCATCAAACATCTGAATCGATTTAATTATTCGAGCAGCGGCCTTGAAATCAAATAATCAAGGCCGCTGCTCTGTAAAAAAGCGTTCTTCTTTTTTCTATCTCTCTTTTTAGTCCTTACACTTACCGCTTTTTGCACTTTTTCTTTTTTATCATAATACCAAGGATGCCGGCCACGCTGACAAACGACAGCACAATCCATATTGCGGAATTTTGGGAATTACCTGTTGCCAGATCTTTGCTCGCTTGCACGTTATCTGCCTGCCCATCCCCGTTTTCTCCTTCTCCGCCGTTATCCGGCTCATCCGGCTGTAGCGCTGGCATCGGATCAGAGGTCGGATCGGGCGGCGATTCAGGATTCACAGGCACTGCCGACACGTCAAACGTCGGATCGGGCGTCGGATTTGGCGTCAGATCAGGAGTCTCAAGCACAGCCGTCACGTCGAACGTCAGTTCAAGTGCGGGAGTGAGTGTCAAATTTGGCGTCGGATCGGGCGTCTCAGGCAGCGCTGTCACGTCAAACGTCAGATAAGCGTAGACGTTTTGATAATTCACGGTATCCTGAGGCGTATACAGCGCCAGCTCCCGGACAGTCCCGACCTCAAGCGCCTGATCGGAGTCAATCCATGTCCATCCACTGGGCAGTGCCTGCTGTGCCAGTGTAAGTCCCTTCTGTATTTGCATATTGGGCAGCACGGGGATACCGGGATTTGGGGTTGCTTTCCAGATATAAAGGTGTTTAAGCACCGTTTCCGCTTTATAGCGCTGCGATTCCTGCACCGTCACTTCCACATAGTAAGCCCCCGCGCTAATCGGCGCTGCAGCAAGAGGCTGCCCTGCCGCATAGTACCGCACAACGGGTGCTGCCCCTATGTAGTTGTTGGGCGTTTGTACGGTAACGTTAACCGGGCTGCCGTCATAAACTTTGGATTGCGTGCTGACCGCAAGGCTTGCATCCGCCTTCCCGATAATCAGGTCAGCCGTATAGGTGTGTACGATATAGTTTTGCAGCCCTGACGAATTGCTGGACAACGTACCCTGCGTGACAGTTACCGCGTTCACGTAGTAACCCGGCTCCAGGCTGTCATAAGGAAGATCCAATGTCTTAGTCGTATCCATCGACGCCACAGGTTGAGTGACAAACACCCCGTCTTGTGTATCCCACCTCGCAAGGCCGGACACCGTATAAGTATACGACGGCTGGAGATGCCACTGGCCTGTAGCAGCGTCCGCCCGCACCTGCAGTTGGGTTGCTGTCACCATTACCTCACCGTAGGTATATACGATTTCATAATTTCTGCATAAAAACACATTTTCATATTGAAGCCCGCCGATCACAAAGTCGGCCCCCACCTCGGATATGCCTATGGAATTATAGCTTCCGGTTACATCAAGCATTGGGTCCAACGGGGCGGCGACCAGTGTACCGTTTCCACGGGTAAAATTTAACGCAGTATCCCCGTTTTTAAAATCCGACTGTTTGTACCGAAGCCCATAGGTCAGCTCATCCAGCGTACCGTAACCCGCCTGCGTGATGGGTATACCGCTTCTCTCCGCATACGATTCCACATGCAGCTGCGCGCGATGAACGACGATCGGGACATATTTTACCGCATCGTTGTAGTACCCCGTACCGTCTGCAAGTGTAATTTTTATAATCGTTACGCCCGCATTGTTTACGCTAACCGTGCCGCTGCCGTTCACACTTGCCGCATCCGGGAGGTCCAAGTATTCGTCATGCACAACTGCATAACTGTACTGATCGTCCGCCGTACTGTTACCGGTGCCGGCGTTCAGATTAAACGAATTGTCCCCGTACGTCAGAGCCGGAACCGCTTCGGTTGTAATTTCTCTATAGGCTTTTTCACTGGCATAGGTTGCACTCACCGGCGAATTGACGCATTGGTAATTGGCCGACACGCCCGGCAGATAGTACGCGCTGACCTGGTACGTATCGGCAGGTATCGACGCGCTGCTCACTCCCAGCTCTGCCGAGTATACGCCGCCGCTCTCTGTAACATTGACCAATTCGGCCTCGCTACCGTTTATTTCAAACCGTATCTGTCCCTCCGCATCCACTGCACCCATCACGGTTGCCATGATGATCGTCTGACCACTCTCCTTCCTTGCTGAAAGCCCCAGGCTGACACTTCGCTGCTCTATGGCAAAAATAAGAGGCTGCGATAAAGCCTCTGTATAACGCAAGGTTTCCGCCATTTTGGCCACGACGGTATATGTACCGGCATTCTGAGGCAGCCCCGAAAGCTGTGTCCCAGTTGTTCCGCTGCCCGTGTAATAGGTATGGGTGACGGCTCCGTTTCCGTTTGTTCTGACCGTAGGGTGTGCTATGGCCGTGCCGTCGTATATTTTGGAAGGATTCTCTGTCATTTCTATGCTGCCCTCCATCTGCGTCACCACTCCCGTATACTCGGCGTATATCCGCCAGTACAGGTGGGCGTCCTCGCTTGCCGCACTGGTGATGGCTGTGCCTGTGGCGTAGATAGCATTGCCTTCCGTAACGCTGATCGTACTCCCCGTTGCCGCCTCAAAGGTGCCTTCGCCGAGAAGTACAATTAAATAACTTGAAAAGCCGGAAGCCGCTTCAAATGTTGCTTTCCACTGCACTGTTTTCCCATAGGGAATGTCAAGCATTAGGGTTTCGTTAACCCCAGTTTTACTGCCGATAACCACAACGGTTGTAACACCGTAGCCAGCAAGGACCTCTTCAATCGTGCTTTTGATATCAGAGATTTCGTCCGTTTCCTCTATAGTTACCGTATTCCCCGAGACTGTCAGCCCCATCAGGGGCAAAGTACCGACCGTGACCGTGATGACGGGGACGGTTATGCCGGACACAAGGGTGTAAGCCTTGGGCAGGGAGGCTGTGAAGGTGTATTCCCTCTCTGTGTTCCCTTCATACGCCGGGGCGCAAGTCCATGTCACCGGCACGGATGCCGCGTCGGCATCCAACGTAGCAGAAAGTGTCTCCGGCAGGTCGAGCGCCGCAAGCACTGTGCCGACCGGAACATGTTGCTGCGCGGTATCCTCATCCAGAGAGGCAAAGGCAGTTATTTCGCCGCTTGTCAGAGTCTCTTCCTCTCTTACCGTTACGGTGATTTGGGGCAGCTGTGCGCTGACCCTGTAACCCGCGACGGCAGCGGTAAAGATGTAACTATCCGCAGCATCCCCGTGATAGGTCGGCGCGGATACCCATTCCACCGGCACAGAAACGGTTATTTCTTCCGTGGCGAATTCCTCTCCCTCGGATGGGGTAGCAGGTTCACCGGAATCTATTACCGGATCACCTGCATCGGCTTCGGCGGCAATGCGCACCGTAGCCGACAGGGTTTCCGGCAGACTCAAGTCCTCAAGGGAAGTGTGCAGAGCAGCCGTTCGGTTTGTGATTGCTTCAGACAATGCCTCAAAGGCGGTAATCTCGCCGCTTGCATCAACGGATGTTTCCGCCGCCGCGCTGACCGGCATCATGCCAAGTATCATGGCAGCAGACAGTGCCATTGCCAGTATCCGCCGGCGTAGTTTGTGTTGGTTCATAGGTATATCCTCCTGTATTGATTATAAAATTACCGGTGAAATCAGTTTATGTGGATATGCGGCCGCGGATCTGCAGGGCAAAGGCCGCCTGTTCCGATCTGCTCCTGACTCATATTGTTTCCCTCACTTACGGCATACTATTGTGCTGTATTTATGATAGCAGAAAAAAAACACAAAAACGCGAGTGTGACGAAATCGTCACACTCGCGAATGAATTTTTTATTATTATGATTTGACAGGGTTACAATTATGTTTCAGCACACTCCAGACTGTAGCCGTCCGTACGGGAAACAAAGATAGTGAAGCTCCCGCCGCTTGCTGCTTCCAGCTTGCGTTTCAAGCGGGAAAGATGCTGGCGCAGGGCTGCGCTGTCGCTCTGCATGGGCTGCTTCCAGACCTGTTCATACAAATATTCCTTAGAAAGCGGTTCTCCCGTATGCTGCAAAAGCAGAAACACCAGAGAAAACTCCTTGGGGGTCAGATCTAAATTTATATTTCCGATAAAGGCATGAGAAGCGGCTACATCCAGTGTCAGGGAACCCTTTTCCAAAATCTGCACAGCGCTTTTGTCCATGCGCCTGCGGCGCATGACGGCCTCAATACGCGCCAGCAATTCTTCCGGGTGGAATGGTTTGGTGATGTAGTCATCGCCCCCGCCGCAAAGCCCCTGCACCATGTCCTCATGCTCGGTTTTTGCCGTAAGAAACAAGATGTGCGCCGCCGTACATTCCCGAATTTCCCTGCAAAAGGCAAGACCGTCGCCGTCAGGCAGCATCACATCCAGCAGGATAATATCCGGCTCGGTCCCAAGCAGCCGCAGCCGCGCCTGTTCAAGGGTCAGAGCAGACCATACCGCAAAGCCCCTCAACTGCAGCGCCCGGCTGTTGGCACTGTTTAAATCCTCGTTATCCTCCACCAAAAGAATGTTTCCCTTATGCTCCATCGTCTATTCCCTCCTTGTACAGGGGCAGCGTAAATAGTACTGTTGTCCCCTTCCCCTGTTCGCTCGTCACCTCGATACTGCCGCCGTGATCCCCGACAATTTCCTTGCAGATGGCAAGACCCAGACCGCTTCCGTTTCCGCCGCTCACGCCCCGCTCAAACACATGGGGCAGAAGCTCCGGTGCAATGCCGCTGCCCGTGTCTGTAACACAGGCAGATAGGAATGCACCATCCCGGCCGGCGCTTATTATAACCTCTCCGGAAAGTGTGTAATTTTTTGCGTTCTGCAGCAGGTTAAACACCACCTGCGTAAGCTCCTCCGGACTGCCGTATACAGGCGGAAGGTCTTCCTCTATTCGCAGGTGCAGCGCTACGCCGCTGCGCTCCAGAATATGGCGGTACAGCCCGGCAGTCTGGCTGATAATTTCCGAAAAATCAAGGCCTACCCGCCTCGCGGTTTTCTCGCTGCGCAGGGTCAGCTGCTTCATACTGTCGATTAATCCCGCCACGCGCTTGGCTTCAAAAGCGATTTTATCAAGGTCGGCAGTGGTTTGTACATCCGCTCCCTTTTCCTTCAGCTCCATGGAAACCAAACCGGCATAACTGGCCAGCACAGCAAGGGGCGTACGTGCCTCATGGGAGATGGTGGACATCAACTCGGTTTTCAAACGGTTCACCCGGTCGAGAGCGGCATTTTCTGTCGCAAGCTGCTGCCTTTTTTCCTGTGCATCCCGCATGGCGCGCTCCGTCTGTGCATATTCCACCGACAGTGCCAGCGCATAGCAAAATACGAAGAATACCATGCCGATGGGTGCCATAAAGAACTGCCCGGCCACAGGCGGTATCAGCACAACGCCCCGGTAGTACAGGACATCGTTTGCGCTAAGCAAGCCAAGCACCAACACACCGGTAAAGGAAAGATAGTTTAACATCTTCCCTTCCCGTAAAGCCATTGCCAGCCGCACCAGCACATAGGCTATGATCAGCAGCGACACCCCTTCAAAGTACTTGATCAGCCCGGTAAAGATGCGGGTATCCAGCAGCAGCGTTGTCAGAACATACAGACCTGCCAGCGCATAGTAGCAGCGGGTAACCCTTTGATTCAAAAGCCTTGGGTGCAGCTTTTCCAAAAACAGAACGAGCGCAGCGAAGGCGAGGAAATGCAGTACATACTCCATTCGAATTGCGACATCAAACACATAATCCGGCCAAAACAGCAGAATCAGCTTTTTATTCAGGAGCGCCAGCAGCAGGCAGCAGACTGAGAATAGAAGAACCGTTTTGCGGTTTCTGTTCAGGCAGTAAAGACCCAAATGATAGAGGGATGCCATCAGCAGGCAGCCGACAATCAAAAAGCTGACGGCAATGCTGGCATTATTTCTCTGTGAGATGTTTTGTGCAGTCCCGATGGTAAAAGTCGGAGGCCATGCGCCGCCCTTGTCGTGAACAAAGTTTGAGGTCTGTATGAGTATCTGGACCGTATCGCTTTGGGGTGTGAAGTAATAGACTTTTTCCAGTGACCGGTGCTCCGTGCTTTCCCTCGTATCACCCGGTATTCCCACGCTGTCAATTTCCGCGCCGTCAACGTAAATGCGCATGGCATACTCGGAGGTAAGCATGGAGATGCCGTAGGTTTGCCCTGCAGGAAGTGTAAGAAGCAGTCTGTGGGTGGCATGGGTGATGCTTTTGTATTCCTGACGCTCCACAAAACGAAAATCGGGAACGATTCCGTCCGCCAAATCTGACGGCGTATACAGCGCCTCCGGCCAGCTTTCCCAATAGTCCGCCGTGCGGTAAACCGTATTCTCAAAATCGTACCCGATAAGGTCATAGGAGCCATATGTCGTAGGAAGCTCAACCAGTTCCGGCTGGGGCACGAAGGAAAAGCCTGCCCAAACAGCCAGAACTGAAAGGAAAAACAGGAGTATGTAACGATTGTTTTTACGCATGGGGTTTACCCGCCTTGCTTTTATTTTTCTTGATTTGTATAGATTTATTATAGTATCAGTATTGAAGGGATACAAGTATTTCTGCCGGCTTCCTGCTTTATTTTTATGACTTGTCAAAAAGCTGTTTCTTTTTTCAATCTGTGAAAGGCCCATAAAAAACTGATCCCGCACATACCGATCAGCAGAAAACCAACAAAAATAATATCAGGAATTATAATATCGCCTTGTAAAATCAAATCACGTAACACGTTGATTATATGGGTAAACGGATTTAAATTTACCGCAATTTTTAATCCCCCGGATAATCTGTCTGCCGGAAACAGGGCGGTGCTTAGAAAAAAGATGGGGAGAACTATTGCGTTCATTACCGTTTCATACATGACCGCATTGGGAAGGCATAGGCTAATGGCATAAGTAATACCTGAAATGAAAAAGGCAGTTAAAAATACGAAGAGAAGGATCAAAAGGATACCTGTGAATCCGGTCGCAATGCTGACAGAAAAGAACAGGCTGACGATACACATCATCATCACTTCGACGAACGTACATACGACTGCCTCCAGCATCTGCCCCAATACAATAGAACTTCTTTTGACCGGGGCAATCAGTATCCGATAAAAGCTCCCGTCTGCTTTCATCAAATAGTTCATCATGCCGCTGCTGCTGCACGCTCCGAAACTAACCAGCACAATCAGTCCCGGGAGAACAAAGGCCGTATAATTTGCAATTCCAATCTCTTTCATGGATTGCCCGGCAACGGCACTATACAAAACAAGCCATATCATCGGCTGTAAAACTGTAATCACAATCGTGAAGGCATTATGAAAACGCCATTTTAAATTACGCTGAAGCAATGTCAGAATATTCATTAACGAACCTCCTTTTCTTTTTCACCGGTCAGGCTGATGAAAACATCTTCTAAGGTTGGTTCTTTGCTTGCAATGATTCCTTTTAGCGTATCCTGCCGCAGGTATTCCCGAAGAGCATTCGGAGAATCCTGAATGACCTCTTTTCCATTTTTCATAATGCAGATGGTATCACTCAGCTCGTCGGCTTCTTCTAAATAATGGGTTGTTAAGAAAATGGTAGTCCCAAAATCGGTTCTGATTTTCTTTACCATATCCCACATTGCCCTTCGGGATCCGATATCCATCCCAACAGTCGGCTCGTCTAAAAACAGCACTTTGGGATTAGAAATTAGACTCAGTGCGATGTCAAGACGCCTTTTGACTCCTCCGGAATAGCACGAAACCGGGTACTTCAAATAGTCTTCTAATCCAAAACAGGAAATCAGCATTTCCATGCGCTTTGCGGCTTCTGCTCTCGGCACTTGATAAAGCTTACTTTGAAATGTCATGTTTTCCGTGAGTGATAAGTATGTATCAATAGAAGTCCTTTGTGCGACACAGGAAATTTTCGAACGAATTTCCGCTGCTTCACGAGAAATGTCCTTTCCAAACATGGTGACAAAACCGGAGGTAGGGCGCAGATAAGTTGTCAGCACATGAATCAGCGTAGATTTTCCCGCTCCGTTAGGTCCCAAAAGAGAAAAGATTTCACCTTCCTTCACTGTCAAAGTAAGTCCGTCTAATGCCTGTACTCCGTTTTTGTATCTTTTAACCAAATCCTTTACGTAAATTGCGTTCATTCTATTCCTCCTTTACTGCAATCCATACTTCAAAATTTCCAAAACAGTTTATTTCTCTGCCGATCGGGTAGACTTCCAGATCCGGCAGCTCCGCATAAGCGTACCTCGAAAAAGGAAGCCATTCTGTTAAGAATCTCCTGAAAATATCCTGTACAGATTCTTTAAAGAAACCCCTGCTTTCAAATACTACCCATGTTGCGGCCGGAATTTCATAAGCAAACATTCCGTCCGGTACAGGCTGATCCGTTGCCGCTGCAATATAATAATAAATTTCTTCTTCATTTTGGTATACGGTAGCACCCAGCACACTCATGGGAAGCCTGTTTGACAAGCTGCAGATTGTTGCAAATTGGCTGCTTTTCAATGTATTTTCCCAAAAAGGCGGAACATTCCTTTTGTTTTCTTCCATATCCATTGTTAAAGGAATACGGACACCTACCATTCTCATTGCTTCTTTTTCTTCGACCCGATAGGGCATGACATTACCTCCTATTATATTCACTGAAAATTTGATAGGCGGATATGCATTTAATATACTTCCCTTTGTTTTTGCACAAATAGGGGATATCCCGTGCACACTTTGAAATGCCCGGTTAAAAGAGGTCGGAGAGGTGTAGCCATATTTTAATGCAACCTCCAAAATCTTCGTATCTGTGGTTTGTATTTCAAAAGCAGCCTGTGTCATTCTCCGGCGGCGTATATACTCGGATAAGGAGATCCCCGCTACACAGGAAAACATCCGCCCCAGATAGCAGGTGGAACAACACGCAATTTGGGCAGCTTCTTCATAACAGATCTCGCCATCTAAATTTCTTTCAATATAATCAATGGCTTTGCTCAGATTCTTTAACCATTCCATTTCTTTACCTCCTGAATCAAGGATATCAAAAACAGTAAATTTATTCCTCTCTTTTACTGTCCTCTTTTGTAAACTTAACTTTAGCGCATTAAAAATTTCTTATCAAGATTGTAGATTTTAATTATTTTTGCATAAAAAAACCGACCTCCCAATCGTTAGATTTTTAGTCTACCTTTTGGGGGCCAGTTCATTCATTACTTAGTGCGACAGCTCTCATTTTCTTTTTTGTTAGCTTTGATTTGCCAAGTTAATAACCGTAGCTTTTGGACGGGACATCGACTCAATGGAATAACGAATCCCCTGTGTTCCAATTCCGGATGCCTTCACACCAAGGAATGGAAAGTGGTCGGGTCCTCTTTCTGTTTTGTTGTTGATTTGTACCGTACCTACCTCCAGTTTATTAGACACATAAAACGCATCGTCTATATTTTGTGTAAATACCGCAGACTGCAATCCGTATTCAGATTCGTTGGCAATTTGGATTGCTTCGTCTTTTCCATGTACGCGAATAATAGGCAGTACCGGACCAAATGGTTCTTCCCAGGCAATACGCATATCCGTAGTCACATGATCAAATAACGTAGGCTGAATTAAATTTCCGGTACGGTCGCCCCCCGTTAACAAAGATGCTCCTTTTTTCTTAGCATCCTCTATCAGCTCTACCACAAAATCTGCTGCCTTGTCACTGATGAGGGGCACTATTTCCACATCCCCTTCCAAAGGATCACCGACTTTAAGCTTCTCCATATTTTTTAGAATTTTCTTAACCAGGCTATCCGCAACTTCATCCTCTACTAAAATACGTTTTACTGCCGTACATCTTTGACCGGAATAAGAAAATCCTCCCGCTACAATATTGCTCGCTGCCAAATCAAGATCTGCATCCTTTAATACAATTGCTGCATCCTTTCCACCCAGTTCCATCAATAAAGGTACCATACACGTGATTTTGGAAATATGGGTGCCTATTTCTGTACTTCCCGTAAAATTAATAAAATTTATTTCTTTATGAGTCGTAATATAGTCCCCGATTTCACTTCCCTTTCCGGTTACCGTATTCAATACTCCGCTTGGTACTCCCGCTTCCTGAAAAACACGTGCCAGATATAATCCGCACATGCTGCCTTGGGTCGCCGGCTTTAATACGACTGCATTCCCTGCCATTAATGCAGGTGCAATCTTGGATGCAGCCAAATTCACAGGATAATTAAATGGAGAAATAGCCAGCACTACGCCTAGAGGCTCTCTTTGTACAATCGAAATCTTTGTACTCTTTCCTCCCGGAAAACTGTCTCCCGGAATACTTTCTCCTGAAATATTCTTTGCGGTGTCCGCAGTAAACCGGATGAAATCTGCGGTACGCTCCACCTCCGAAATACTGCTTTTGTGATCCTTGGCAATTTCTAATCTCATCAAATCTGCCAGTTCTTCTTTATTTTTGATAAGCAGATTGGCTGCGCGATACATGATTTCCGCTTTTTCATCTATGGTGACTGCCTTCCACGACTTTTGTGCAATTTTAGACGCATGAATCACTTCATCCACTTCTTGCTGACTCATTGCCGGAATTGTTCCAAGCACCTGATGATTGGCAGGTGAATATATCATAATTTCCTGATTCTGACTGCTTGCCTTCCATTCTCCGGCAACTAAATTAAAATATTGATTCTTTTCATTTTTTACACAACTAAACATAGGAACCCTCTTCTTTTTTATTTAAAAGACTGCCCTGTCACGACACGTCTTTTAATATTTTGATTATTCTATCACACAACTACCAATCGTTTCAATACTATTTTTATTTTTTTCAGAAAACAAATAGTTTTTTTATATTTATATAATTATCTGTGAATTTTTGAATTTTTGGAACTTTTTTCTTCTTACTACTATATTCCAAAACAGATACCCTGCAGTAAAATTCCTTTTTAATCTCTTTTCCTTTATAGGACGTATGAGAAAGACCAGCCCTTAACTGGTTTCTTTCCTGCCTTTTCTATATTTTTTTGTCCTAATCTTTATAGATATCTTTTCATTACATAAAAGACAACTTTCATATCTTCCGTTCCTATTTCTTGGCTCGTATAAAACATCTTCACAATATGTCATTATGTCTAATGTAAGTATATCTACATCATCTTTATCCACAACCGTAAAAACAATAAAAACCCCTCCATTTTCTTTTAGCTCTATAGAGAATGATCCTTCCATTATTAAATTTTCCTTCTCTCATTTTTGCACAAAAAAATTTCTACTATTAGCAGATGTTATCGTTTAGAATTGTATTGTAAAATATTTATCAATCATTCCATACTGTGTTTTCTGTTACCCCTGACAATATTCTTATTTTGCTATTAATTATAGGTCTCATGCAGTTTGGAACATGCTCCTGATGTGCCCTGTGAATTGCAACACATTCTTTACAATTTCCATGATATCTGCAAGCTTTTTGACATGAACAATGGTCTTTATCCTTATACGCTTCTCTGAATTCAGCTGTGAATTCCTCCTGAAGTCTTAATCCTTCTTGTCGATTTCCTTTATGAAATTCACTCATTGCTTCGACTTCTTTTTTATTTCCTTCAATATCCATCTCATTTTACTCCTCTATCTCATATGATGCCTTCTTGCTATGAGTCCACTTCATAATAATAAGCGAACAAATCAGAATCATTGGAAATACGCATCCAGCCAGCATCCCGACTTGTAAATTATCATTTGCATTTTGCGTAATGTTTCCAACCAGACTTGGACCAAAGGCTCCACCAAGGTCTCCGGCCATTGCCAAAAGTGCAAACATCGCCGTTCCTCCTGCCGGTAACTGCTTTGATGAAATGCTTATCGTTCCCGGCCACATGATACCGACTGAAAATCCACAGATGATACAACCAATAAGACCTATTATCGGATTAGCTGACAATGCCACCATCAGATAACATATAAGACACAAAGCACTTGACCCAAGCATAAAATTCATTAGATTTAGTCTTTCGCTATATTTTCCGTAAATCACACGACTGATTCCCATCATCACGGCAAACATACATGGTCCAGCCAAATCTCCGATTGTCTTTGACAGACCAAGCGCGGATTCCGCATATGCTGAGGCCCACTGTCCCATCGAAAGTTCTGATGCGCCAGCACATACCATAAGGACAATTGCGACCCAAAACACAGACCCCTTCAGCAGACCTCCTATACTCATGGCATCTCCATCTTCTACAAGATGTTCAATAGGACAAGTCATAAAATTATATACATTGTAAAGTGGTACAAGTGCCCATATGCATGCGAGCCATTTCCAATTATCAATCGAAAATACTGCAAAGAATAATGTTGAAAGAACAATAACTCCTACAGACCCCCAACAGTAGAATGAATGCAAAAGACTCATAACGGAATCTTTATTTTCAAATGGACAAGCCTCAACAATCGGACTACACAGCACTTCTATCAGACCACTTCCTACAGCATATACAATTACACTAATGATGATCCCGATAAAAGGATCCCCACATAATTCAGGAAGAAATGCTAGTCCAATCAATCCAACTGCTGAGCATACTTCCGATGTCACAATACTTTTTCGGTATCCTATCCTATCTACGAATTTTGCACAAAATACATCCACTACAAGCTGTGTAAAGAAAAATGCAGTTGAAATAAATGCTATTTTACCTAACGGAATGGAATATATTTTATGAAATTTTAAAAACAAAAGCGGTGCAAAATTCCCTGAAATTGCTTGCGTAATAAATCCTAAATAACATGCAATCATTGTTTTCTTATAATTCTTTTCCATATTGACTTTTCGTACCTTCTCTCTTTATAATTGACTAAACTATATCGTATTTTAAATATGTGTACAATAAACAATATCGTATTTTTGTTACACAATATCGTAAAGAGGTGCGAATATGAAGATGAATAATTCCTATCCGAGAATTTTAACAGACGAAACAATCCGAGAAACTGTTTCTCACGGCAATGATAAATATCCCTTTGAATTTTATTTGGAAGATATTTGGCAATTTGATTTTCATTGCATAGACTGGCATTGGCATCCGGAACTTGAATTTGTTTATATCGAAAAAGGCTGTGCAACCATTTTAGCAGGTAACAATAAGTATACTTTAACTCGGGGAAATGGTATTTTTATCAATAAACAGGTTATTCACCGCTTTGAATCTTCAGAATCTACCATCATCCCTAATATAGTATTTTCGCCATTCCTGTTGGCTCCAAAAGAAAGTTTAATTTATCAAAAATATGTACAGTCTATCCTATCTTCTTCCATAGACTGCCAGATATTCACTCCGGATATTTACTGGCAAAAAGAAATCATCGATATTCTGAACTCGATATTTTTGTTGCAGAAGAAGGGGAACCCATGTGAAATGCAAACGGTTCAATTACTTCTCAAACTTTGGCAGATTATGTACGAGAATATGAGCACAATTTCTGCTGAGCATAACACCAGGACAGATATCCAGGACCAGGCCAGACTGCAGATTATGCTGCAATACATTCATGAAAATTATCAAAGCAATATTACTCTTGAAAAACTTACACAAGAAATCTCTCTTAGTAAAAGCAGCATATTGAAAATATTCAACAAATATGTTCACATGTCACCCATAGACTATGTAATACAATACAAATTAAAGCAGGCAGCACGTCTACTTGATACAACAGAAAACAATGTTTCAGCTATTGCGCAGAGTATAGGATTTGATAACGTAGGCTACTTCTGCCGTAAATTTAAAGAAGTATTCAAATTGACACCCAGTCAATACCGAAAATCTAAACACTAATACACTCCCTTCAACATTCACTATTTTACGCAGAAACTAAAAGCCGGTCTCATTTCTTCTATCTGTGCTCGTGATAAACCATACTTTTTCGCCAAATCACCCCAGTTTGTAGCAACAATTTCCATTATCACATCAGCATATTCCTTAGCCTTCATTTTAGAAATGCCAAATCGAGGAGCAGTTTTTATTGCAAGTTCTAAAGAAATACGATTATCCTCTTCATCTACATTTAATGATAATTCGTCACCAAAAGGTACGGGATTCACGTCATAAAGCGGCGAAAGAATCCATCCTGTCTTTGTCAAAATAAATGTATGATTACGAAGATGATCATTTATCTGTATAATTGTTATCAGGAAAGGAGCAGGATGAGCTTTCCGGTGAGATTACGACATTGGAAAAGTCCATTGACGTTTACGGCGCAACTGCCTAACGAGCATTTATGTTTTTTATAATCTGTTCGATTTGTAGATCAATATTATCAGAAATATTTTTATTAAAACGGGAGCATTTTATAGTCCTGCGGTGTGTTATAAATGAAAGCGCATTTAAGAAACAAAAGAAGGAGGTATGGCATGTCGGAAAATGAAATATTCCTCAGGGATACCATGGATGCCTATGGTGATACGGTCTACCGAGTGGCGCTCTGCCGCTTACAGAATACGTCGGACGCGGAGGATATTTTTCAGGATGTATTTCTTCTCTTATTAAAAGAAGAGAATGCCCAGCAGTGGAGTCCGGAGCATCTGAAAGCATGGCTGTTGCGGGTAACAATTAACCGTTGTCATAATACGGCGCGAAGTAGAATGCGAAGACAGACGATTTCCCTAGATGAAGTCCGCGAGTTAACGCCTGAGCTAACCGAAAGCGATCATGAGTTATGGGAAGCCCTCGGACACCTTTCCGCAAAATACAGGGTCGTTGTAATTTTATACTATGTCGAGGGTTATAGACAGAAGAAATCGCAAAGCTGGTGGAATGTCCTGTCGCGACCGTTCGTTCTCGCCTTCATCGTGCAAGGCAGAAGCTTAAAAAAATGATAGGAGGTATTTCATATGAGGAACCCTTGCAGAGATATGATGGAAAAAATCAAAGCTCCGTCTTCATTAAAAGATAGAGTATTGGATGCCGCATATACAGAGCAGTCCCCTGTGAGCGAAAATACCCGGCATCAGACAAGACTATGTACATTAGACACCCAGATACTAAATAAAACCGGGAGGAAAAAAGCAATGAAAAAGAGAGTTGCCATCGTTCTAGCAGCCGTTATCTCGGCTCTTAGCGTGACAGTGGCCTCGGATAGTGCTATAGCCTCTGTCGATCAGACGATAACAGAAAATGAGTTGACTGTCACAGCGGTTCAAACGCTTGGTGACAAAAAGGGGGGCTACCTGTTGTTTGACGTTAAAGCACCGGTGGGTACCACACTGTCGGAGGAAAATTGGTTTGAAGAAGTAAGCATTGAAATATAGGGAGTCGAAAACGGCGGTAATTATTCAGGAGGGTTTATGTCCGATACTGCCCAAGATGTTTCGTCCTCTGCCAGTACAAATGAGCGGTATTATGAAATCTGGCTTTCAAACACCGACCAAGCGGACTGGAATGGCAAAACGATTACTGTCACTTTCTCAAATCTTCAGGCGGATAATGGAAAACTGGATGGAAAATGGGCTTTTTCATGGGTGTTTTCCAACACCGATCAAGCACAGACATTTGAAATCAATCAGACCTATGATATTGGTGGCCATGAAGTGATTGTCAAATCTATTGAGCTTTCTCCCTTGTCGATGACAATTGACCTTGGTGGAACAGGATTAGAGCAGCTCATTGAAAATGCGGAACTTGACGAGTTAGGTACTCTGTTTATGTCCTCCCTGATGCTGAGCGACGGGACGACCTTCCAGTCGTTTGGGGGACCCGATAGTGCAAACTGGACGAAAACTGAATATACAGGCACCATCAGTTTCAATAAAATTCTAGATGTCGATCAGCTTACCGGAATCACGTTGAATTTCCCGGCAGAAAACACGGATAAGACTTTGACAGTTTCAATCCCATAAAATTTACATACTCGGCAGAACAGTCTTCTATGAGCAGCGGATGCTGATAATCCGCTGCTCGTAGAGAGTTAACAATACATCCGATATATTGAGGTGTTTTTCCCCTACCGTAATTTTGTGTAATTGCAGTAGGGCATGACGATACCTCCTATAATATCGACTGAAAATTTGTTAGGGGGATATGCGTGTAATATACTTCCCTTTGCTTTTGCACAAATAGGGGATATTCCATGTACACTTTGAAATGCCCGGTTAAAAGAGGCCGGCGAGGTGTAGCCATATTTTAATGCAACCTCCAAAACCTTTGTATCTGCGGTTTGTATATCAAAAGCAGCCTGTGTCATTCTCCGGCGGCGAATATACTCGGATAAGGATATCGCTACACAGGAAAACATCCGCCTCAAATAGCAGGTGGAACAACACGCAATTTTAGCGGCTTCCTCGTAACAAATCTTGCCATCTAAATTTCTTTCAATATATACAATGGCATTGCTCAGATTCTTCAATCATTCCATTTCTTTACCTCCGCAATAAAATCATACTATCAATAATAAATTTATTCCTCGCTTTTACTGTCCACTTTTGTAAACTTAACAGCAAACGGCAGTGACAACTACCTTCACTGCCCAGCATCTGGCATATGCCTTTGTTCAATAAATATTCCTTCAAAAGACCATAAATATGGTAATCGCACCAGGTTGAAACCATCTTTCCCTGCCTGATAGTTCCTTCTTTTTTAAATCCACACTTCTCAAGTATCCGGCAGGTCGCAATATTTCTTATATCCACGTCTGTCCATATACGCTAATGGCAGCAAGAAGCTATACCTATCCAAGCGGATTAAACGGTACGGTCGAGTTGGCCTTCGATGTTGCTAATTTTGCGCAAGTCGATACTGAATATGCAAGAGTGGTAAAAGCCGGTGCGACACCGGTATTCCCGCCCACAGACGAACCATGGGGCCAGCGGGCAAGTTATGTTGCCGACCCCGACGGAAATTTAATCGAAATCTCATCCTTTACTAAGGAATGAGTACGATGTATCATCTGAACCACTAGGTGTGGCGGCTTTTCAAATGGGGGAGAGCCAAGCCGCCCACCCCTGCCGACGTTTCAAACATATCTATCCGTCCTGTTCATCTTCATCCAACTGCTTTTGTATTTGCGCTTGTTTTTCTTATTTAGATAAGCAAAAATGACAGCACAATAAAACCACAAACGGTTGCTCCGATAAAAGTAACTGCTAACACAGCGATAAAATAATCCATGCCATCCTCTTTATAGCGTTCTGTGTATTGTGTATAGTTTAAAACACCGTTATACAAAACCGTTTTCACACCATTTAGTTTGAATCTCGCTTGTGCGGTTCCCTCTGGATATAGCTTCACAAACTGTAGTCTGTCAGAAGATAATACAGCTACGAAAGATATATAATGATTTTTGGTCATTTCGTGATCAACAGTAACAATGTACTCATCTTCCGCAGCATCCACTCTCACATCGTGAACTTCATCAACATTCTCTGCTTCCAGTGGAGGCAGTGAAATACCATGACACGAAATAACGGTTTCTCCCATACTGTGAATTGCATTTCCACAAACTGGACAAACATAGAATTTTGAACGAAGCATATTCGCTGAAACAAGTCAAGAAAAGTCTATCCCGTTGGCAGGCAGGATAGGCTATTGGGGGGCTTGTTGTTCCTATTATCTAAATAATCTACCAATAAATTCAGCCTCTATTCTTTTTACAATACCAATAATTTCTTCTCATCTGTCACGATAGGCTTATATCTATTCTGTTACTGTATCAGCTTTTTTTATTTGCAGTTAACAATGCAACAATCGCTAAAATAGAATTAATCAAACACCAAATCGACCAAAGAACTAGGTCACTATAATTTCCATATCCTGCAAATCCCATAAGTGCAGCTAAACCAAACAGAATAACAAGAGCAATATTTCCACCCTTTTTAACTGATTTTCTTGACGCAATAGAAACAATACCGCCTACAAGCATAAGAATAGCAACCATAAAACCTACAGAACCAGATGTACCACTATTTTCTTCTAATGCATTAACAATACCCGCAGCGCAGGATTGAAATGAAACTACTACAAATAAAATAATAGATAAAATTCCTGATACCAATTTCCAAGTTTTCATATGTTTCAAACCTCCCTAAATAAATTTATTGTGCAGAAAATGTGATTGGATCTGAATCCGCTATTGTATCATATGTATCTACATTATAGATATGGAATTGTAATTCAATTTCATCAATGCTTTCAATTCCATTTGCTTCTAACTCACTTGACATAATTGTTACGTCATTAATTGCTTTTTTTCCATCGTATACATTGCATGAGAAATATGGTGTCATCATAAATCCATTGATTGACATATTATCACACTGAACCCCTATGTTTGATCCAGATGTATTCTCAACATAGAGTAAAATTGCAGTTCCCCAAAAGCTATTTTCGTCAACTGTTTTTCCAACAATTCTTATTCCACCCTCGTTGTAAAGCTCTTTTCCAGAATCATTTGGAGTTGTATCCATATTTGCATATTCTGATGTTTGAATAGTTACAGCATCTGTATTAAATATATTCTCATATGACGCACTATCATATATATGGAAATAAACCTCAATTTGTCCTACAGAATCAATCCCCGCAGCTTTTAATTCAGAACTTGACAAATACATCGTTTCATTCGACTTCTTTCCTGCCGCGACATCTGATACAAATAAATCTGTAATCATATAATCGTTTACTATTAAAGCAGTACAGCCCACTGTAACATCCTGACCGGAATTGTTTTCAACAAGGAGTTCTATTCCATCTCCCCAAATGGAATCTGTTGTATATTCCGTCGCTGTAATAACGATACCGTCCTGATCAACAAGAACCTGTTCCTGAATTGTTACATCTGCACTTGATACATCAGCTTCTTCTATAATACCACTATCCACTTCAGTACCAGATGCCTCATTAGCTTCAGTAGTAACAATATCTTTTGTTTCACTTGAATCTGATGAACCACTTCCCAAAGCCATCGTTGCAAATACACCTAGACAAAGTAACACTGCAATCCATTTTGTCTTCTTTTTCATTTTCTTCTCTCCCCTAAAAAGTATTTTTTTATAATAAGAACAGCAACTACCTCGGCTAGAAATTCAACTGCTATATCACACAGATCAAATGTCCCTTCGGCAACAGGTGTCATTTGAAGAATTTCTAAAATTACCGAAAAAGAAAAAGCGATAAATAAAATCTTCAATACACTTGCTGTATTATTATCTATAACAAAGAACATCGCAATAACAAATGCATATGCCCAAAGCATATCTAAGAAATAATTTCTAATAAATTTAAATATTAAATTATCTTTTACCAAAATCTTATCATGATAATCTAATCCAAAAATAAAATCGATTCTTCTCACAAATAGGACATCTGGCGAATATAAATAGTAAATAACTGCGCCCAAGAAAATCGGGATCACAATATTTATTAAAAATCCTATTTTTGTATTTTTTTCATATTTATTCGTAATTTTTACACTTTCAACATAATTTAAGGATATTATATCATATTACTTTTAAAGATATTATCCCCTCTATGGGGGGAATTTTAAATTAATCTTGTAGCCCGCTTGTTCTTAATGGGTCAAATCCGTTCTTTTTCAATAATTCATTCACATCTATAATACTACCTGGTTTCTCATTAAATATTATCATTAAAAGGGCATCTCTAGGGATTTTGGAATATAACTGTGGCATTTTGTATTTTTTTAGTGTTTTCTGTGTTTCCTCAGTGGTAAAATCAGCCGCATAGCATATTCGCAAAATTATATCTCTCTGTCTTGTATGTTTTTCCCCCGATAGAATTTTATATCCATACCTCTCTGGAATATCTGCTTTTAAAAATACTTTTTGTTGTGTTAGCATTCTGGCTTTAATCAAATCTTTTACATATACACTAAATGCATCATCTTCATCAATCAAACTGTCTTTATGATTTTTACAGAACACTTCAAAGTTTTTGGAATGTGTACTTCCTAAAATATTTTCTAACTCTTGCGTACTTTTTTCACACATAACGGCTCCAATCTGGTATAATATAACCATCTATTTTTTGAAAGGATTTAATATCATGGATTATTCAAAACGTTTATCCATATCATATTATAAAAATATAGCTGTCCTAAATGAAGAACATAAGGTGTATATAGTCCAACATCAGGAAAACAAAAAAATTTTTGTAAAGAAGAAACTCACTGTCTACAACACCAGTATATATCAACATTTACAAACCACTCCAATAGAAGGCATCCCACAAATTATAGAATTATATGAAGAAGATTCTTTTCTTACGGTTATTGAAGAATATATCTCTGGTGAAACACTGCAAGAAAAACTCAATAAATGCTGCTTGCATGAGCGAGACATAGATTGTTACATAAAAGATCTATGTAGTATATTAATAAAGCTACACAGTTTCAACCCACCAATAATACATAGAGATATAAAACCATCAAATATAATCATAACACCATATAATCGAGTCTTTCTTTTAGATTATAATGCAGCTAAATATTTTACAGATACAAAGTCATCTGATACCGTTTTGTTAGGAACAAAAGGATATGCGGCTCCTGAGCAATATGGTTTTGGCTCTTCAACACAGCAAACTGATATATATGCAATCGGTATATTGTTAAAAGAGCTAATATCCTCTTTAAGCACACCGACCAATAGATTTAATAATTTAATCGTAAAATGTACACAAATAAATCCATCCGACCGATTTTCGTCTGTTGCTGAACTACATAAAAAACTTCGCCTCAAATCACCCAATAACAGCACTAATTTTCAAATAGAATCATGGCGGGCTTTTATTCCACCTGGTTTTCGTACACGTACACCATGGAAAATAATTGTATCGTCTATAGGATACTTACTAATTTTTTGGTTATGCTTATCACTAGAGGTACGAAATGTAACAGGCATGGGACTTTGGATAGAAAGAATATTTTGTTTACTTATGTTTCTATCTATTGTATTTGCTGGTACAAACTACTTAAATATTCAAAGTATAATTCCCTTATGTCAGCACAAAAACCGTATAATACATTATTTGGGCATAATAATCCTCAATATAATGATTGTTTCAATACTAATGATTTTAATGGTTTTATTTGAAACAATTTTATAGGGTAAAGTAATTATAACACTAAATAGCTTTTTGGACCCCTGTAAATACTTTGGACAAAAAAGTCCAAAAGTTTTACGCTGTTTTCTTGTGAGCCGCATCCTCCTTCTGCCGCGGAGTCATATAGTTTTTCACCCAACTCGAAATACAGGATCTTGCTACGCCATATTTACCTTCTAATATTCATCATTATAGATTGTTCAACCTTTCTCGTCCATATTTATATACTCTTCTGTTTCATTTTGCAAATCATTTTCCGTAAAATTGTCTCTCTTGAAG
>JASGGU010000041.1:0-32905 GCA_047602645.1 Lachnospiraceae bacterium
ATGTACGACAAAGACGGACCGCCTATCACTCAGACTGCCCATCCTGATAATGTTTCCGAGACCTTCGTAATTTCCGTCAAATTTGATCAGCACGCTCCTGCAGCCCGCCATCGCTTCATTTACACGGCTTGTCACAGCAGGTCTGTCCATTATTTTTCCCTCCGATGCCTTTCCCCGCACTCCGTGAACCGCATCATCAAACGCATACATAAGTGTGCGAACGATATTAACCTCGCCCTTCAAATTTACGCTGTATATCATGCGGAACATTTCTGTTAAAATAGCCTCCGCAAACCGCTCCTTCTGTTCATCTGGCAGTATATTCATAAAGAAGTGAATACGATTTCTCCACATATAGTAATGAATAAAGGTATTTCCGGCATTCCTGCCCCCTGCCTTATGCCAGATTTTTGATTTTCCGCATACCGCAACCCGATAACCTGCCTGATTGAAGCGCCAGCCCCATTCCATATCATCCCAATAAATAAAATTATCCTCGGGCATCAGTCCCACCTTTTGGATTGCCTCCGTCCGGGCCATCAAGGAGCATGCTGCCACATAATCACAATAATCCACCTCCGGAACACTGTCTCCGTCCGTATAATTTTTATAGGAATCCTTCTGTTTAAACTCTGTAAAATCGATCGTCCCGCCATAGCCCCAAATATGCTCGGGTTCATCCATAAAATACACCTTAGAGCCCACCATTCCAACCTCGGGATGCTGTTCCAAAAAATAATACAGCTCTTCAACCGCCTTTTTATCGGCAATGATGTCATTATCCATGAGCATGATGTAAGAATGATCATGCTTTAAGGCTTCCCTCATGCCCGTATTAAAGCCGCCCGATCCTCCCAGATTTTCTTTGTTTTCCAGCAGCATAATCCGGTCGCCGAACCGCTCCCTGATGCAGGATACGGATTCATCCGTAGAAGCATTATCTACCACATAAACGGCAAAGTCCTGCATGGAAGAATCCAACACTGACTGAATGCAGGGAACGATATAATCCTGTTTATTATAATTACAAATCACGATACCAATTTTTGGACTCATTCATCCGCGTCCTTTCTGTTCATCTTTTTCATACCGGCTTTTAAATCGTATCGGGGATTCCAGCCGAGCTCGTACAGCTTTTCGGCATTCAGTACTTCTTTCTTCATTTGGGAATATCCGCTCTTTTCGAGCGTATCCGGAAGCTCCGTTTTAATCCCTACCTGAAAAACGTCTGCCAGTGTCATTGCATATTCCCTGATCGTCGCCACAGACGCGTGATTCGCCACATTATAGGCCTCCCCCGCATCACCTTCCAAAAGCAGCAAAATCAGGGCATTCACAGCATCCTCGACATAGCAATAGGAGCGCATCTGCATTCCTTCACTTTTCATAATAATATCCTCACCTGCCAGTGCATTTCTAAGGAATTGTGCATCAGCTCGCGTATTATCCGAAAGCACCTCTTTTCCGTAAATATAAGACAGTCTCGCAACAACAGCGGGAATTTCATATTCCTTATAATACGCTGTGCATAACGTTTCCGCCGCCCTTTTACTCTCTGGATAACAGGCCCTTAAGCGCATGGAATCAACCAAGCCCGCGCACTCCTCCCGCCAGCCCTTTTCATCTGGCATTTCTGCCTCTCCATAAATTTCCCCGGAGCTAAGGAATAAAATTTTTTTCACTTCCTGCATAGACTTTTGTTTTACAGCATGCTCCAACAAATTCATCGTTCCGAGTAAATTTGCTTTCATCGTCTCCACCGGCTGCATGGCAAACACCTTCGGATGTGCATTTCCTGCCCCATGCACCATATAATCCCATGCCTGCCCGCAAAATATTTCCTCCCGACACACATCCCCCGTCAACAGCAAAAAGGCATTCTGTCCATTATATTCGTCAAAGCGCTCCAGTGCCTTTTCCCGGTTTCTCACCAGGGCTGTGATGTGCAGGCCGAGCTCCTCGCTCTGATTAATCTCAAGTAATGCCTTAATCAGAGAAAATCCAATCAAGCCGGTTGCGCCGGTCACCAATATTCGTTTATTTCGGAAGCCTTCATAAGAAATCATTTCATCCACTCATCCTTTTTTGAATGCAGCAATGCTTTAAATATTTCAATATCATCCGTCGTCGTCAGCTTCAGGTTTTTTTCGGAGCCTGTAGAAAAATATATTTTTTCGCCCAGTTCAATCATCAGCGTACAGGTTGCTATGGAATTCGTGATATTCCGCCTTTCTGCTTCTTCGTGAGCCCATATCAGCTTTTTTAAATAAAATGCTTGCGGCGTCTGCGTTCTTGCCAGTTCGCCGCGAGGAATTTCCTTCACAGAGCTTTCGTTGTCTTTTGTTTGAAGCATTGCCTCGGCACAGGGAATCACCGTAACTGCCGAACCGTAACGCATGCAGCAGCTGATGTTATCCGAAATAATTTCCTGTGATACGAGCGGCCTGATCGCATCATGAATCAGCACCATATCCTCTCTGTCGCACAGCTCTCTTAAGCCCATGATTCCATTCCGCAAAGATTCCTGTCCGTTTTCGCCTCCCGGAAAGATCCACTGCAGCTTTGTAATATTAAACTGCTTTGCATAGGCCCGCAGGATTTCTCCCCAGCCATCTAAACATACGACAGCTATCGCATCAATATTCGGATGCTTCTGAAATGCTTCCAGTGTATATACAATAACCGGCCTGTCGTTAACATTAATAAACTGCTTTGGAATATCCTGACGCATCCGCTGCCCGCTTCCACCTGCTATCAGCATCGCAATATTCATCCTGCAACCCCCTTATTATTACTTATGTCTCCTATTTTTTGAAACAGCCGCTGAGACGACCTTCCATCTGTATGGGCAAACATGCGCCGCCTTGAAATATGGCGTCTTACACGACAGCGGTCCTCCATTAAAATACTTTGAATGCCCCGTATCAGCTCCTCCATCGTAACTGCCTTCAGTTCCGGCATATATTCATCCTGTTCAATATAGCATTCTCTTGTATCTGCACAATATTCCTGCCGGTCATACTGAAAAGCGATAACCGGCCTGTCCAACAGCATGTAATCTGTATAGACAGACGAATAATCAGTAATCAGCAGATCCACCATCTTTAAAAATGAATACACATCAATTTCCGCATCCGCATGGATGATATTGGAGCAGCATATTTTCCTGAATTCCTGATCCAGCTTTGACTTCGGATGCATTTTTGTGATAAAAATCAACTGCTCATTTTTGAGAAACTGATTAAATACATCCATCTCCATCACATCAAAGAACTTTTTCTCGGAATCTCGAAAGGTCGGAATATAGGCAAGAACCCGATATCCCTTTTTTCTCCAATATTCAATTCCATCATAAAACTCTCTCTCCTGTTTCGTCAATAAATTTTGAATACAGCTCTCCTCATGGGAAAACAACATATCATTTCTCGGATATCCCTCCATAATAATATGGCTTTTGTCTGTCTGAAACGCCGATACAAAAATGTCACACATAGCCGGTGAGGTTGCAAGCGTATAGTGATTCGGTTTTTCATCGGAAAGCACCCGCGGGAACGCCTTCCACCTTTCCCATGCGTTTTTCGGATGGCGTACCTTGTCAAACAGGTTATCATGATTAGTCCGCTTATTGCCGGACCCATGCCACAAATTAATTTTGACCGCACCTCCGGACTGCCAAAAATTAATATCCTTGGAATAGTTATCAAAAATATAGATACCGGCTCTCAACGCATAAAAAATTCCGTGCATGGAATGGTAGTAATATGCCTCATAACCATTTTTCCGAAGAAACTCCACAATGTCCTGATTGTGAGAAATCCAAATTGCCCGGATCTGCGGACAGTTCTGCCTTACATATAAATAAAAATACCTCGGATTATCCGCAAACCGTCTTCCGAATGTACTTCCGAACAGCCAGAGGCTCTTATCACGAGGCACCAAAAAAGAGAATCCATATACCGGCAGTAGCAAAAGCTGTGACCAATATTTGATTCCCTCTTCTATCTTTTTTATATTCATTTCCGATTACCGCCCGATTCCATTCGATTTCGTCAACCTGTTATGAAGTATATCGACGTCCTATGACAAATCCTTAAGCTGTCTTTTGTATTATTTTATAAATCTACCTGTTAATTTACTAAAACCAGCTTATCCATGCGCTCTTCAATGATGTCTACTTTATCAAAAATTTTTAGTACGGTAGATAATATCAACTGTAATGTTTGATCCATATTGTTCTCGTTGTTTTATGCAAATTACCGACCCTCTCAAAACTAAGCATCATTTGAAACGAATCCTGCTCTTCGGTTCAGATCTTCTATTTCATTCCCATGTCTGTTAACCACGGTTTCAACGGCACTCAAACGCACTGATATTTTAGGAATATCCCGCCCGTCTCCCAGTTTGGTTTGTATTACATGGAGCGTTCTCTTAATATGGAAAGTACTATCCTGCAATTCGGATACCTTTACCATTGTTTTAGAAAGCTCCCTATCCAGATAGCCACGCTCGCCCTCAGCCTTTATAAAGTTCAAATTTGTCTCTTCCCTAAACTCTTTCATTTCACTATACATGAAATCACTCTTAAGTTTCAGGTTATTTAGTCTCTCCACAATTGTATCAATTTCTCTCACTTTTTCATCGACAGTATCCAGCTTGTCCAGTCTTTCTACAATCTTATCAATTTCCTTTACCTTTTCAGCGATTGTATCCAGCTTGTCCAGTCTCTCTGTAATCGTATCAATTTCCTTTACCTTTTCTACGACTGTATCCAGCTTGTCCAGTCCCTCTGTAATCGTATCGATTTCTTCCACCTTTTCAGCGACTGTATCCAGCTTATCCAGTCTTTCTACAATCTTATCGATCTGATCCAGCTTTTGTAGCTTCTGTAATATCTTTTCTTCACTTCCCATATTTTTTCTCCTTGCTGCTGTGTTAAATGGTAAACGGTAACTGACATACCACCCGATCTGTTTAATCAGAATACTATACCGGCGCATTACAAGCAAGTGGAAACACACGTTTTGTGAACTATTATTTTACGCGGCGAAAAAGACTCAACAGATGTCATTTGTTGAGTCCCAGCTTTTATCTATATTGCACATATTAATTATTATTTTCCATATGAATAACACCCGCTTTTTACCACTTCTTCAAATAAGTTTTCCGCTCTATCGGATCGAGAGCGCTGATTTCCTTGTCCTTATAGTAAGAGTCACTTTTTATATGCTGTGTGGATACCTCTTCAAAAATCGCCCCGGCCGGGGAAGAAAAAGCATGGTATTCGCCTCTCAGGACAGTCTGGATATCACCGGGTTTCAAATGCTTTTCCGCACCGTTTTCAAACTGAACATCCAGGTTCCCATAAAGCACCTGAAACGTCTCTTCCTTGATCTGATGCGCATGCAGCGGATGTTTTTGACCCGGCAGAACAATAATATATTTCTTACAATATTCCCGGTTAATAATATTGATGATGATCGCGCCGTATTGTCTGAAATGCGGAATCCCGTAATGATGGGACAACTCCACCTCAAAATCGCCGCCAAGCGCAATCCCTGCCTCATAAAGCATTCCTTTCGCATCATGAATCGCTCCGCGCACAATGCCGACACCGGTAAGCTTCGGCTTCTCCTGTATTTCTTCATTCAGCTTATAATCTCTGGAAGCCGTCATTTTCCCGTCTTTAAAATCACCGCTTGTCAATTGCTTTTCGCCGCACGGCATTGCAAAAAATACATCTGTTCCGGAAAGCACCTCGCCTGCCTTAATATCCCGTTTTGCATAGACGCCGCGCATCAGAGACCGCAGCGAATCAAGCTCCTCCTGACTGACATATTTTTTGTCCTCCCGCTTAAGACTGCACATGGTCTTTGCCTGCAGTACCGATTCCACCCATTTTTCTGCCTGCTCCGGATTCATAGAATAGGCGTTCAGAGTAATCGTTTCTGTCGGGAGCCCGACATGCCGTTCCATAACTCTGGCGCCTTTTGCCACGGCCATCATCGCCGCAATATGATCCTCCGGCGCCTCATGTCCCGAATATCCAATCGTTACATCACGATAACGCCGGTTCATTTTGTCGATAAAATTCAGCTGCAGACTGTCAAGGGGTGCCGGATATTCCGCAACACAATGCAGAAAGGCGAATTCACATCCCTTATGCGTAAAGAAATTATAAATCTTGTCAATATCCTCGATCGTCTTTCCTCCGGTCGAAATGATCAGCGGCTTGCGCGCCGATGCCGCTTTTGTAAGCAGCGGCCAGTCCAATGAAGAGCAGCTTGCAATCTTGATTATATCAATCCCCTGATCCATACACCATTCAACGCCGGCTTCATCAAACGGGGTACTCATCGCAATCATCCCTTCAGCACGAATAACACTTACAAGCTCCGTAAATTGATCATAGTTTAATCGCGTACTCATAAAACGAGGAATATGCTTGACATCCGTCCTGTCCTTAAAATCAGGATGGATAAATGTATCCAGATCACGGTACTGCAGCTTTACTGCCGCCTTAATATTATACTTTCTCGCAATTCTGCCCATCGCCTTAATAATATCAATTCCATGCTCCACACTCCCCTGATGACTGTTTGCCATCTCAAAGATATAGAGATCATCAAAAATGTTCTTTTCTTCTGCCATAATGCTGCCCCTTTTTTCTATTTGTATTTTCAAACATCTCTTCCATATCTTATATTTGCTGTATATTGTTATTATACATCAAGAACTCTCTTATTAACAGCCTAAAACCAAAGCTCTCTTTTTTCCATCTCCTGTAATATTTTCTGCATTTCCTCTTTCGAATGAAACAATTTCTCGCTCTGTTTGTAAGCCTTTATTGACATTTCCTGATAAAACTTTTCATCCTGTATATATCTGATAATGAGCTTTGAATATTCCTCTACCTTTTCAACACAAAATTCTTCACCAACCACAGCCGCAACATCTCCATAACTTAGGCTGATTCCGGGAATTCCCTTCACAAACGCCTCCGCTGCAGAAAATCCTCCGCCTACACGCGGGGGATTAATATACAAATCACAGTTCTCTAAAAAGGCCAGTATATCCTTCTGGTATCCGACAAAGGTACTATGTTCTTTTAGTTTTTTGTTTTCACTGCAATATTGGTTGTATTTAAGAAAGGTGCCCGCAAATACAATATGAGTGCCATAGGAAACCGTTTCAAGCAGACAATCTAAAAAGGGCATTTCCACTTCTGCATCCAGCCGGATTCCAATCACAGCAAGTAAGAATTTATCTTCAGGAAGTCCAAGCTCTTTTCTTGTAAGCGCTGTCACCTGCGGAGTCAGTTCAAAGGTAAAGGTGCTTTCTATGATAGAAGAAAGGCAATATCCGTCCCTTTTCATTCTTTCTCTTTCTGCATCCGGAATTTTTCTTCCTACGGCAACAAATTGATTATCTTTTTTAGGAATCGTTGAGAAGGTCATCGGAATGCAGACTGTTGGAATTATTTCGGCACATAAATCTCCCAACAGACACCTGTCACCGATTACAACAACTGTCCACGGCGCCAGCGTCCTGATTTCTTCCAGCAGCAATGTTATCATTCTGGCATCCGGCATTTCTATCTCCGGCTGGATTAATACAAACCTATAGTCCTTATGCTCAAAATTATTTACGCCGTTATATTCTTCCGCTACGCTTCGCGTCACCGGATCAAAAAACGGAAGAAATCCTTTTAGCGTATATTGCTCTCTTGTATTTATGCAGATAATTTCATGCTCTAATTGCTTACCAATTGTGTAAATTCTCTCTAAGGCAGATTTTGTCGGCGCATGGTTTTTCCCCAGCATTTGCAATGTGATAACCACTACTTTTTTTCTGTTTCTTTTTTGGGCAGTAATTGGAGTTAATAATTCCTTCAGGGACACCTTCCATTCTCTCACAACATCATCATAAAGCTGCTGCACTCTCTGACTGTGCATAATACCCGCATTCAACAGATAGAAGCGTTTCAACTGATTGAATACAAAAAGACGGTTATCCTTTGTAAAGCTTTCATCATAAATAATATTGCAGATCTTTTCCACATACTTTACATGGAATGTTCCCTTCAAAAGAAAACTTAGGGCAAACACAAGAAAAGATGCATCATTCATTGTAAGCGTGTCAATATATTCTTCTAAAAACTGCGAAAATACAGTTTTTATATTGCCCATAAATAACTCCATGTTTTTCGAAAAACGAGCTTCCTCACTGATAAAATAAGCCTGATATAGCAAATTATTTTTTTCCAGTCCTATTTGAAACAACTCTTCCTTTATCTTTTGAAACTCTATAACTAATAAAAGAAAGTTCTTTCTGTCTTCATCCCCAAAAGTACGCAATTGTTGATATGCTTCCGGCTCCACAAAGGAAGATTGACTTTCACCGCATAAAATTAAATCCTCAAATAAATTTCCAAAAACGTCTCTGATTGTATGTAAAAATGTTTTATCATCACTGACCAGAATCAAGGCATCTTCTGCCTCAGGATACAGTTCTTCTATAAGCTTCCAGACAAAACCCGCAGAAAGCATATGCTCCAAAACGTTATCAAATACATGTATTTCCGCGTTCTCTGAATCCAGTTTGAGAATTAGACTTTCCTGATCCTTTGTCATCTCCCTTGCAAACAAACAAATTATTTTTTTCATGCCGGCTCCAATCTCATATTCTATTTATAACTGATACAGGCATCTTTTCAATTTTGCTTTTAATATCAGGTAATAACTCAATAATTCCGCACTTTATAATTTCCAGATACTCAATTCCTTTGTTACAGCTGTCTATCAACTCAGAACGCTCATCTGCATAAGTCTCATATATATTTTTCAAAAAATTACTTGTTTGCTTTTGAATCCTGCATTTTACATATTCCATTACAGGCATTTTCTCAATTTTTGCTCCTATCTCTCCCGTCCGGTGAACACTGTTTTTAAACTCAGTGCCATGATATTTATCTTTATAAATTAAGGTAAGCATTTTATTATACAATGCAATTCCTTCCTTTACGAGCCTCAAGCAGCTTTCCAGTTCTTCCGGGATTTTTTTTACATACTCCACAAATTCTTTTTGTTCTGAATCTGACAAATATGCATCGGTATCTCTAATTATCTCTTTGAAATCATAGGATTTCATACAGTTTTCCGAGATTGCATCTTTTAACGCCATTATCCGGCTCCCGTATATTTTGGCACCGCCTTCTGTTGCATCAATTACCGTTATGTTTGGATAATTAATAATCTGCTCTTCAAACCATGCCTTATAAAGGACAAATTCTCCTGATGAAGCGATAGGCTTCCCATCAATTCCCTCCATCATGACTTTTTTTAATTTAGAGACATCAATTTTCCACTCTCCTCGCACACTTGCCTCCGAGTGAGTCTTTTGATCCGTATATGCCAAGTCCTGACCCACAAGAATAATGGTTTGAAATCCAAGCATCTGTGCGATAGAGAACGCATCGTTGGCAACGGAGCCTCCACTGCTAACAACAGGAAATATTTTGCATTTTTGAGAGAAAAAATGCTGAATATGATGATTCAGATCATTAATAAAAATTTTTTCTGCCCGATGCCGATCCATAATCTCTTTATGAGAAACCAAATAGCAAACCATTGGAATATCATTTGCCCTGTCATCCGAAAAATGCTCCACCCTCTTTTTTGGGTCAATACTAATGCACAAATCCGGCATGATACCCGCTTTTAAAAGGGGACGTAAAGCCGTATCCACAGCGATGATAAAAGCCTTTTCTTTGGCTGCGGCAAGGTCCTTTATATTTTTGTCCAAAGATGGTCCCGCCGCAACAACAATAGCCGGGACATTATGAGGAAGTCTGAGATATAAATTCTCAAGCGATTTGCTCTTAAGCAAAAAATGCATATTCGAGAACGTATTTTCATAATAGGCACTTCCATAACGATCCATTACACTCTGCGTCGAATTAATTCCGTTACAGGCACTTTCCAATGCATGCAAATATTCCGAAAAAAACTCCGGAAACAAAATATTATAATTTAGATAGACATAGTACTGAAAAGTGTCAATATCTAAAAAAGAAAGCCGATCAGAAAAATAATCTGCCGGTGCTTTTGTCATTGTCTCACGAACCAGCAAATCAAATCTGTCATCTAATATAATATCCGATATGTCATATTCCTGCATGACCTTATGAAAAATCATAAAATTAGGCTCATAAACAATCACATGATTGGAGCGATCCAAATGATTTAAAAGTTTTCTTACATAAGCCCCATTTCCAAAACCAAAAAAAATAATTTTTGCAAATAAGCCAACTCCAGGTATCTTTTGATACCATAGCTCCATGAGCTCATCTGTTCCATAGAGCGTATCCATTTGGATAATATCCCCTTGATGTTCCACATATAATATCTTTTTACCTTCAGCTTCTGCAACCCCAACAGGACTTTCAGTATCCATATATTCTACAAAAGAGCTATACTGCGGGAATCTTTTTTTCAAGGCCTCCTCATTTTTCACATATATGCTGTCCACCATTATTCGATCTCCATATGATTAATCATGCCTAAATATAAAAGCAAATTTTTCCTTGTCTCAAAATATAAAACATCTATTATTTTAAAACAGTCTGTTTGAGCGATCGCAAGTACAATTTCTTTCAGCTGCTTTTCCCAATATACTTTATCCTCACTCACAGCTTCAAATTCCGGTAATGAATAAGTTTCTATAATACGGGGAAATACGTCCATCATTTTTTCTGAAAAAGAAACAAGAAGCTTCTCCCGGCTATTCTCATCGCTCAAAAGCATTGAAACCGTATATTCTTCCAATATCGTTATCATATCACTAATATCTTCCTTAAACATGTTCCCTGCCCGATTCCTTTTCCCCTTTATAAAGAAAAAGGACTGGCAAAAGCCAATCCTTCTCCTTTATAGTAGTTTTCATTAGCCAAGTAATGTCAGAACGCCCTGAGTTGACTGATTTGCCTGAGCCAGCATAGACTGACCAGCCTGCTGAAGAATACTGTTCTTCGTGTAATCAACCATTGTCGTAGCCATATCAGTGTCGCGGATTGCAGATTCAGCACTCGTTGTATTCTCAACGATGTTATCCAAGTTGGCAATCGTATGCTCAAGTCTGTTCTGGATAGCACCAAGACCTGAACGAATACCGGAAATCTTTGCGATAGCCTGTGTAATAGAAGATATTGCACTACGTGCACCATCTAATGTAGACATATCAATATTCTTGATACCAAGCTTGCCGGTACTGATGCTTTCAATCTTAATCGTAATTCTCTGCGTCACTTCGTTAGCAGCGCCTACCTGAACAGATTTAGCTTTTGCTGTAGCAAAGGTACCATCTAACAGATTCAACGTATTGAACTGTGTCGACTGCTTTACTCTGTCGATTTCACAGATAAGAGCCTTAACCTCTTTCTGGATAGCGGTTCTGTCAGCGCTTGTGTTTGTTCCGTTTGCCGACTTCACTGCCAACTCATTCATTCTCTGCAGCATGGAGTGAACTTCTGTCAAAGCACCTTCTGCTGTCTGTACGCAGGATACACCATCCTGTGCATTGGAAGAAGCCTGTGTAAGACCTCTGATCTGACTTCTCATCTTCTCACTGATCGTCAAGCCTGCTGCATCATCTGCCGCTCTGTTGATCTTGTAACCGGATGATAATTTCTCAGTAACCTTTGCCTGTGAAGATGTCGTGATACCAAGCTGTCTGTTGGCGTTCATCGCCGTCATATTGTGTTGTACTACCATAATTCATTCCTCCTTGAAAGTGTCGCGGCTTCCATGCCGCCATAGTTGTTAGGTACTTTTAACATCTGCTCCGATTCTTTCCGGCCGTACGCTCCTTTAAGCTTCTTCGCATTTTGTAAGTAAGTTCCTTTACTTGTATAATATATCGGTATAAATAGAAAATACTTTATACCAAATATTATCATTTTAATATTATTTCTTTTGATCCAAAAAGCGCGGCTCGGCCGTGGTCATCTTGCTCATTGTCTTATAATAATCACTTGCCACCTTAACACTTGCCTTGGACTGTCTGATTTCCTGCTTCGCACTGCCAAGAATCCGTTCAATGCTTCTCCGGTTTGCTTCCTCACCAGCGCGGATCGCCATACCCTTATCGGTAATCCTTTTAATCAGCTCCTGCATCGTGCGAATTTCCTCCGCATAAGCCTGTTTATTTCCCTGCAGCACATCCTTCACCCGTACATAAAGAGCCTCAAAGCCATCGTCCAACTCATTAATCCGGTCAATTGCGGTATCCTTTTCCGCCATCAGCACCTGAAAAGAATCCCATTTGATGTCTCCGTATTCCTTGCCCATAATACAGGCTGCCTGTGCCTCGTTCTTTACAAGCAGCGTGTCGAGCAGCGATTCTTTTTTTCGCAGACTCTCAATCATAATTATTATATACTTCTTTTCATCTGCCATTTTGTCTCCGCCTAAGCATGTGACAGCCGCATAGCTTCCTTCCATGTATCGCGCATCGTATGCAGATGTCCCAATACTTCCTCTAAAATTGCTTTATCTTTCTTCGCATTTGCTTCACGAAGGCGCTTAATAAGATAATTATATACATTATTAAAATCATTCGCAATAGGATAATCGAAATTTAGCGTAATTTGGAACTCTTCCACAATCCGCTGCACCTTCATTATATTATCATGTGCCTTTTGAACGCTGCCCTGTTCAATACCCATAATTGCTATATTGCAGAATTTGATTGCCCCCTCATACAGCATCAGGGTCAGCTCTGCAGGCGAGGCTGTTAAAATCTTATTTTTATTATACTGCTCATAGGCATTGTTCATCATCGATGCCATGGTTTCTCCTCCTTGATTCACCGGTAACCGATCAGATTGTCATCAGCCGCCCAGCATATTTGTAAAAGCGGTCTGCTGGGAATTTAGCTTGCTGAGTGCCGTTTCCATTGCGCTGAACTGCTTGTAATAACGTTCCTCTATCTCCTCTACGTAATCTTCCCAATCGGCAATTTTTTCCGTATAGTCATCGTAATCGCTCTGCATCTTTTTATCATCATAGACCGAACCAAAACTGCTGTATTTGTCACTTCTGGATATTTTTTTGCTAAGTGAATTATACATTCCGCTGGTAAGGTTCTGGAAAAACGTCGCAACTGTACTTGGATCGGATGCAATTGCAGCTTTCAACTTATCCTTTTCGCCGAAGGTATCGCTGTCGTCCGAGTCTCCATTAATGTGATAAGCGTTTTTCTCATTGTCCGCCGAGTCAAAATAGCCTAGCGTATTAATACCAAAACTGGAAAGACTATAAACCTTACCATTAATTTTATATGTTTCCAGCATTGCTTCACGCATCATGCCAGATACGTTAGAAAGTGTATCGTCACGTCTGAGCAGAGCACCCTTTACTTTTTCTTCCCACTGTTCAACTTCAGTTTCGGTCATCGCCTCTTTTTCTTCGTCGGTCAGCGGCTCATAGCCCTTTGCGGAATCGGCATTGTAAAGTGCATCCATTTCATTAATCAAGCTGTTGTATTCTTTAAAAAAGCTCTTGATATTATTATAAATCGTATCATAATCTGTATCGGTAATCAGGCTGATGGAAGAATTATCTGCTGTCAGCTCCTTTGCGGTCACAGTCAAACCATTGATTGTAAACGTATTGGTGTTAGACGTAAATTCCGCCCCGTTTAATATAATTTTAGCGCTCTCTCCATCTATTTTGACTCCATAAGGCGTACTTGAATTTGACGGAGTATAGCCGGATGCCGTCACATCCGTCTCATTTAACATTCCGAGAGAGCCGAGGGCATCAACCGCATCCTGAGAGTCCAGTACGAAATCAAAATTATTGGAGGCGCCTGAATTTTTGCTGCCCACAAAAATTCTGCCCGAAGAGGAATCAAAATTCGCATTGTATCCGGCAGAACTCATATATTTTGTAAAATCGCTGATCTTTGTGTCGGCACTTAACTCAAACGACACCGTATCGTAAGTGCCGTCAGATTTCTGTGCACCCTTGTTGACCGTAATTGTCGTCGTTCCGCCTGTATAGCCCAAATCAGCCAATGTAGACGAGGCAGAAAGAGTCGTTCCGCTTGATGTCGAAAGCGTTCCGCCTGTCAAATAAGCAGGTTTGGCCAGATTTTTAACTTCCAAAGACTGCGTGCCGTTTACTGCATTATCACTTGCAACAACGGTTGCCTTTGTAGTATCAGAAACGGTTGTTGCCTTTTTGTTATAATTTGTAGAAAAACGCATATTATTAAGCGTCTTTGAATAAAAATTCTTAATTTTCGTATTTAGCGCTTCCCATGCTTCCTGCTTCCAGCCAAGCTTGGTCTGTGCCTTCTCTGTCTTTTCACCCTTTGTTTTATAGGCGCTCACAAGCTCCTCAACCATAGCATCCGTATCCATATTGGAGCTGATACCCGTTATTCTGATTGCCATAATGGATCCTCCTATCTTCTTTCATCGACCATGAGGCCCGCCATTTCCCAAACCTTTGCGATCATATCCAGTGTTTTTTCCGGCGGAAGCTCCTTGATCACTTCTCTCGTCTCTTTATCAACGATCTTGATTGTCACCCTGTTCGTTGCTTCATGAATCCCGAATAATGCTTCCGAATTAGGCATATTTTTATTCAGATCATCAACAGCCTTTCTGATCTTCTCAAGCTCAAGCTGCAGCTTTTCCTGATTCTGATCCTTTTTGCTGCCATATGCCGCATTGTCTCCGTCTTCTTTTTGATCAGCCTGTGCAACAATCACTGCCTTGCCGTCAACGGGCTGTACTGCCTCCTGCACCGCACGATCCTTGTATTCGGTTGCAGATTTTTCTGTGATCTGTGCACTTTTTGCACTTTGCGCACTCTGAACTGGTTGTGCCTGATACGTCATGGCACCACTTAATGTTTCAATTGCCATTTCAATCACCTCCGTGTGATATCCGAATCAAAATTGCATCATTACACCGTAATATTCCTGTTTTATCTGATTACTATATCGGCACTTCTTCCGGAAACTTAACAATCCTATAATATTTTTTTCAGTACTTCGAGACTATCCGGCTCCATTGCAGCTTTATTGGCCTCCTGAATCTGTAAATAAACTTCTTTCCGATAAATCGGTATTTCCTTTGGTGCGGATACGCCGAGCTTTACCTGATCGCCCTTGATCTCCAGAATTGTCACCTCAATACAATTATCAATTACCAATGCCTCATTCTTTTTTCTTGATAAAGCCAGCATCTCATTCACCCGCCTTTTCTTTTGCTGCTTTCAGCAGCTCATAAATCGGATATTTTACCGAATAACGTTCTTCATCAGCAATGATCTGACTCGCTTTTCTCGTCTCGCCGTTGATAACGATCGGAGCCTTCAAATTGACGGACATCTTTTCCACTTCCTTTGGAACGGTGATTGTCACAAGTACAAGCATCGTTGTCTCCTCAGCAATATTCAGCGGCGTAAGCAGTTCGTCCTCGATCTGCGGATTATAATCCGGTTCTACGATAAGCGGGTCAATGACAGGCATCGCAAAAGCCGGTTCCTGCACAGACTGCAGCCAGCGGATGCCACCGCTTGAATCACTGTCATGAATAAGCAAAAAGTCCTTCAGCTCAGGAAAGCCTATGATTCCGCTGACAAATGTAATTTTCTTCTCTTCTTCTACTTCAATTTCCCCGAATAGCTTTGTTTTGATTCTCATATGTCTCTCCCTGTTCTATAAAAATTGTATGATTCCGCACCTGCCGTAGCTTAACCGAAGGCTAAACTGTAATGTTATAAATAATTTAACAGCGTCTGCTGTGCAATTTTGGATGCGGCAAGCTGTGCGGCCTCCAGTGCGAGAGAAGCTGCCTTCAGCTCGATGCCCGCATCTGTCAGGTTGATATTAATATTCGAATCCGCAAGCTCCTTAAAGCTCGAAAGCTGCTCCTTCACACGCTCCTTTGTCAGCTCCAGGCGCGCTTGCATGCTGCCTACTCCCGCAAGCGCAAGATTCGTGTCCTTCGAATAACCATCAAAGGAGGTCAATGCCCCGGAAAACATCTTCTGCATCTTATCCTTCAGCAGATCCCTTTCCTTTGTCGCAGCCGCCAGCATCTCGGTGATCTTTTCCTGCTCTGCGTCCGAATACTGGGAATCCGACTGCATTTCCTCAAGCGTGGTGATTTTTTCATCACAATCTACTACTGCCTGTGTGGCTGCAAGCAGTTCATCCACATCCCTGCCGATATCGTGAGTGAATACCTCATTTGCATTTGTGTTGATTTTAATACTCTGATTAAAACTGATTTCATAGGAGATACTCTTATTTTCAAAGCTCGGTGAATTATATTCGACCTCATCCTTGTCTGTACAAGTAAAATAATGTTCCGGGCGAAGGTCATTCTTGGCAAAGTCTTCCTTTGCATATTCGAAGCTGACGGTACCGGTTGTTCCCTGTATTGCTTTTCTGACATTCTCTCCGAGGAGCAGCTCGCCGGTATCCGCAATCAGCCGTACCTCATCCTCTCCGATAGTGGTGTAGTAAGCGTCGTCAATCGCAGGATCGCCTGTCAGGGATACCGTATTAACTGTATAGGCGGGCATAGGCGTTCCGTCAATAGCAATTGTTTTGGGAAGGGCCGTCCCGTCCTGATCCACCTGCGGGTTTGTCAAATTATCATATGCCAGCCTGATGCGGTATACGTTATTGCTCTTGATGTCCTGCTCGGTATTGGCATTTGCCAGATCGCCCTTATTGACATTGATGCCGCCCGAAATATAAGTAATGCACTCCACATCATCCGCGTTAAATAACTCCGTAATCGTGTGTAAATTGGTGGTATCCTCCGTGAATGTCAGAGTCTCACCCGTGCGATAACCGGTAAACACGGTCCGGCCGGCATAGTCCGCATTGCCCGCCGAATAGATTTGATCACGCAATGCGGTCAAATCCTTAAGAATATTCATGCGATCCTCAGCCTCGTTGTCATCGCTGGCGCCTGTCGTCAAAGATTTTTTAATTTCTGTCAGCACTTCATTTGTCTGATCTAAAGCAGTTCCCGTTATTTCGAGCCACGCATCGGCATCCGGTATATTCTTATCATAATACTGATTGACTTCTGATATATTGCTGTTCAGGCGAAGCGCGCGAATGGCGATAATCGGATCATCGGACGGCCTTGTGATTTTCTGCCCCGATGCAATCATTGTATTGATTCTGTCCTCGTTAAGTTTATTAATATTGATATTATTTTTGGTATTGTTGTTCATCATGGAATTCGTAATTCTCATTTTATAAATCCTCCTTTGGCCGTTCTCCTGCTACACACCTGTTTCCAGTATCAGTCTGTCATAAATTTCCGTCATGATCTGAATCATTTTTGAAGATAAATTATACGCCTCCTGAAATCTTACAAGGCTAAGTGCCTCTTCGTCATTGTCAACACCCGATACCGACAAGCGCTGGTTCTTAATCGCAGAGGAAATGTTTGTATAATTTTTATAAAATGTTGTGGCACTCCGTGTACTCAGCGACACATCTGATATAATACACTGAAGAAACTCTTCCGAGGAGCAGCCCCGAAACGTCATTTTGTTTTTATCAGTCTTAACCAGCAGCAATTCTTCCGCGATATCCTGCGCATCCTCACCGTCACTGATTTTGGTCGTCGTTCCGAACTTGCCGGCATCTGCCTCCATGTTCACATTGACACCGAAATTCGCCGCCGTGAGCTTGTAATAGGAATCATCAGAGGATTTTGTTACGGTGCCTGTACCGCTGTGGTATTGGCTGAATGTGTAGGGATCGTCGTTATCAACAATATTGGTTCCTGTGAACAGTACCTCGGCGGGATTTCCATAAGAATCCTGTGCCTTCAGTTCAATCGAGTTCATCGTCTGTGAAAATTGCCGCACCCATTCGTTCATCTGAGACATATAATAAGGAATTCCCTGATAGTCAACCGACTTTCCCACCGCTGCGGTCTTACCGACATATTGTGTGGGATCCTCTCCCGGTTCCAGATAGAAGGTGTACGTTTGCGAGGAAGAATCATACTCCCAGCCTGTATAGTTGAATTCCTTGCTTCCGAGTGTAATCTCACCGGTTTCCGACAACGTGCATTTATTCAAATCCTTCAGATAGTCCGCGCCGGCCGGTATCGATACGGTCTTTACGGTCGGATTGGAGGCATCCGTACCGACACTGCTTACCGTTCCGTGAAAGTATTCTTCATTATTTCCGTCACGAAACTCCACAAGCCCTTTCAGTTCTCCGCCGAGGTTCTTGCCATAGAGGTTAAATTCCAGATTATTGGACCAGATAATATCGTACAATCCATCCGCATCGGACTGATTTACCTTTTCTTCTCTTGCGACACATTGTAACGTGTTGTATTCATATCCGTCGACAAGAGACTGTCCGCCTGCGATCGTCACGGAATATTTATAAGTGCCGGATTCCACATTGCCGCCCGCCGTCGTGTAAATCGGTGTTTCCGTCACTTCCACATCCACGACTGCCGAAAGCTGGTCAATCAGAAGTGCGCGCTGATCCCGCAGCTCATTCGCCGTTATGCCGGTGATCTCAATTGTGTTGATCTGTTTATTGAGTACAGAGAGCTGGGAGGCAATCGAATTGATTTCGTCCACTTTGTTTTTAATTTCTGAATTCGCATCCTCCTGCAGCTTTTGCAGGCTTGTATACATCGAATTGAAATACTCGGTGAGATTACCTGCCAAAGATAAGAACTGATCCTTTTTCGTATTGTCTCCGGGATTTTTATAGACTTCTTCCAAACCAGAAAACATATCAGAAAAGATCGTCCCAAAGCCCTCCACCGTGTCTGTCTCGGTAAAATAATTTTGAACCTGCAGCATATAGTACTGCTTCATATTATAATTTCCGAGATCAGAATTGTTGTTCCAGTATTTTAAATCATAATATTTGTTTCGAATCTGTTTGATCTCCGTTGTTTCAACGCCGGACCCGGCCATACCGTAGGTCGTATTCGTCCGGAGGGCAGATGCCGCCGACTGGATTGTCTCCTGCCGGGTATATCCTTTTGTCTCAACATTGGCAATATTATTTCCTGTCGTATTCAACGATGCACTCGCTGCCTGCAAGCCTGTATATGCAATATTTAATCCAAAAAATGTGGATGGCATTTCATCACCTCTTTCTCATCTGTCGGCGCAGCTTCATCAGCCAAGCCTCTCAATAATATGTCCCAGCATTTCGTTCACCGCATTGATATAGCGGCTCGCCGCATTAAAAGCATTTTGAAATTTTATCATATTGGTCAGCTCCTCGCTTGAAGAAACGCCCATAACTGCCTGTCTTGCATTTTCCAGCGACTCCACAGCCGCCTGCTGATTTTCGGAAATACTGCCATAGACATATCCGGTATTTCCCACCTGCCCAACGAGCTCCGAGTAATAATCACTGAAATTATTTGCCTTCGTCGCATAGGGATTTAAGGGGCTGAAGTCATCCTTAAAAGCTGCGGCAAGCGCATCCGCCTTTGTCTGATCCACTTCCTTATCCGCAGTGACAAAACTGAGCAGCGACGGCTGCTTTAACAAATCAGGATTGATTTTCAAGTTAGAAAGTGTATACATTGTGGAAACATCCGAGGGTGAACCGGAAGTGTCCTCCGCTACATATTGATAAGTAATATTGCCGAAGCCGTCATCTACCTCTTCATAGCGTCCGGTGCCGAGCCTGACAAACAGCTCCAGTCCGCAGGCGTCTTTATTTGTATAGGACGGCGTGCCGCCTCCATCGATCACTGACGTTTCTCCCGTCAGAATATTATTGAGTTTCGTGACAATGCCGTGAATCAAATTATCAAATTCCGCCTGAATGTTCATAATCAGGGAGCCGGAGGTTGCCATGATCTTATTTCCGCTCGCATCCGTTCCTCCATATTTGTACGTAGACTCAGCCAGATCTGTATAATTAGCCCTGCGGTCGCCGCGTGCCAGCAGGATGGATTTCAGCTGCCCGATATCCGTATTCAAATCAGAGGAAATTTCCTGTGACGTATTAAATACCTGTGCATTATCGTTCTGAGGCCATACAGGTGTATAAAAATCGGTTCCGTCTGCCTGCGTAACATCCATTTTATATACGCGGTCGCGCAGGACAAACGTTGCGCCTTCGATGGATACTTCCACCATGCCTTCTTTATCCTCGGAGTAGCTCATATTGACAAGTCCGCTGAGTTTATCGAGAATCAGGTTTCTGGCATCGCGCAGATCATTTGCCTCCTCGGAGCCCAGTTCCACCTTTTTGATTGCCAAATTATATTCGTAAATTTGCTGCCCGTACTTGTTGATTTTATTGACAATGTCCTTGACCTGTGCATTCAGATTGTCCTGATAAGAGATCAAGCCATCATAAACTGCCTGCGCCCGCTCTAAAAACTCTGATGCGGAGGAAACAAACTGCCCCTGTACGACCGCACTTGTCGGATCCTTCTGCAGTTCCTCCACAGATTCCCAAAGGTTGGTCAGCGATGTTTTAAAGGAGGCACCCTCCAGTTCTCCAAGCAGTGTTTCCATTTCACTGGTTGTTTCATAGCATACTTCATAGAAGGCAGACCTTCCTGATTCCTTGCGATAAGAAGCATCAAGAAAGGCATCCCTTACCTGTCTGACTTTACTGTATTCCACGCCAAGCCCTGTTTGCTTGATGGAAATAGCACTGTTCCCGATATTCGTATATACCCGGTCACCAAGCAGCACCTGCTGTCTGACATATCCGGCCGTTTCAAGATTGGATAAATTATGCGCAGTCGTATTCAGCGCATTTTGACTTGTCTGTAGTCCAGATGTACCAACGTAAAGACTTCCCATTAATGACATGTAATCACCTCTGCTTTGACTCTAAGCCCTGTTACTGTTTTGCGTCAAAGCCGCCGACTGTACCAAGCATGCCTCCCGTGCTGACAGCGCCCCTATCATAGTTCGCCGTTTCCGGTGCCTGCTTCATTGCCCGCACGATATTCAAATCAAACTCCACCATTTCCAGAGATTGTTTGATCAGCTCCTGATTCTGCTCATTCAGCCGGCGAATCATTTCGACGGTCTTTTGCAGCTTATCATGGATCTCTGACAGCCTTTTTTGTTCTTTTGGCTGACTTGCGAGCAATCCGATTAAAGTTGACAGCTTTAAAGTCTCAACATCCTTGTTGATTACGTTTGCGATGTCCTTCGTCACGGTCTCACGCTTGGAGTCCAGATGACTGATTCTGTTCACAACGATTTGTTCTTCATCCGTGATTGTTTCTAATGCAGCAACATCCCCTTTGACAATGATCGGGGTCTTGCGTTCCGATAATTCCAGCAGCGCTTCATATTCCACATGTTCGTTTTCAAGCGTATCCAATAATTCTTCCATTAGGCTTGCCACCGGAATTACCTCTCTTTCGGCTTATTAAAAGTTAAGCGTTTCCTCATATTTTTCTAATAATCTGTTTGCAAAATCATCATTGCTTACACTGTAGGTATCCGCACTAATGCTTGCCTTAATCGGCGCTATCAATTCCTCTCTGATATCGGAAGAATTTGCAACAGCCTGCTTCAGCGTCTGGATATCCTTACCGACGCTTGATATCAATACCTGATCCATGCGGCTGGTTTTTTCACTTTTTTCGGTTATCGCCGGTTTGTTTGCCTGATATATCTGGCTGACTTGATTATATGCTTCTATACGCATACGATCTCCTCCTTCCTTCAAATACTTTTACTGACTGCTTTCTCTTTCTATATTATTGTTATCGGTTACTTTTAAAAAGACTTTAGCTCTATTTGAAAAATTATTTGATTACTAAAATTCATATTGCCATCCATTTTCCTTCAAATACCTTCTTCTCTCCCTGCAATCCGGAAGGATCAAAGTGACTGCTTCCCAAAATTCCGGTCCGTGGTTCATATACAGCAGGTGGCACAGTTCATGCACGATCACATAGTCAATGATGCTTGCCGGCGCCATCACCAGCTTAACGCTGAAATTCAGATGTCCCTTCGCGGAACAACTTCCCCAGCGGGTTTTCACATTTTTGACCGCAATGCGCATATGGCTGCTTCCCTCCGCATATTTCTCCTGCTCTTTCCCCTTCTGCTCCGCAATTTTCCTAAGCTCCGGCAAATACCGATCGACTGCCGCCCGAATATAGCGCCTTAATTGCCCGGCGCTCCATTTGATCAGCAGATCTTTCATATACGCCTCCTCCAGACTGCGTGTTTTCACAACGAGAAGCCTGTCCTCCCGTTCCCTGACATACACCGCATTCCTCTCGCTCTCCGTAAGATGCAGAACGTATTCCTTTTCGAGACACAGAAAAACTGCGCCCTCCGTATAGTATTTTTGCCGGGCGCAGTTTTTATCGGCAGCCTCCTGCCGTTTCTTTTGTATCCAATCAGCCTTTTCTCCGATCATTTTCTGAATTTCCGTTTTAGACACCCATCCAGGCGCCCGCACCTGAACAGAGCCGTCCTCTCTTATATAGATTGCCACCGACTTACGCTTCGATCTGATTAACTGATATTCGATCATCCTTCATCCTTCTTCTCTAATCCCGTTATTAATCAAATATAGTATAGCATATCGGCAGTTATCTTCCCATTATTAAATTACATTTTATCCTCGCCGTATCACCGGATTTTAAGAAAATTTTCTTAAAGCCGACAAGTTTCTTTAACGGACCGGACGTATCACCCGGCTTTCTTGTGAGGAAAAACAAAACTGTTTCGGCGGCATCCACAGAACCCGTATTTTTTACGACGGCCCGGCCGCTGATTCTGCCGTTTTTCTCTGTCACCTCGTAGAACAGATAAGTAAATTCCGTATAGGATAGTCCATGACCAAACGGAAACAGAACTTCGCCCTCAAAATATTGATACGTTCGTTTTCCTTCCCGAATATGGTAATCATTCATCGGCGGAAGATCCGCGGCACTGTTGTGCCACGTCATAGTCAGTCTACCCGACGGAGAAAATGCACCGGACAGTGCCTCCGCAACGGCCTGCCCAAGACTCTGGCCTCCCGAAGCCGTCATCAGAATTGCGGGCAGATGTGCAGCCTCCCAGCGGATTGCATAAGGGTAATTTGTAATCAGCACGAGCGCCGTATGCGGATTGACTTCGTAAATTGTCCTAACAAGCTCATGCTGCATAACCGGAAATTCAATATCCTTCCTGTCCACGCCCTCCTTACAGCTTATGATCGGATGACAGCCCATGACGGCAATCACCTGATCCGCACGTGCCGCCAGCAGAGCCGCCCGTTCCCTCCCGTTTTCCACACATTCAAGTGTAAATCCTGCGGCCTGCAAGGAAAATGCCTCCTCCGCAAACCAACTAAACGCCTCCGTTCGTTCCAGCCTCAGAATCCCACTCCCATGCTCCTGATGAAGATACCGGCCATGCCGCTCGGAATAAAACAAGTGGCGTTCCTCCTCCCATACCTCCATGCGAAAAAGTTCGGCTCCAGATGCCTCACAAACGCCGCAGATTTCTTTGTTTTGAAAAGCCAGATAGGTTCCGTCACTTTGCCGGATGCGCACGCGGTCACAGCCGTCGTCATAAAGGATATCGGCCTGAGAAAATTCCCGCCGGATACCGGCAAGCGGAGTCACGGGATGATAGGGAATTCCCGAATACCAGTCCTTGTTCCAAACATCTGCAAGCGGCCCGATTACCGCGATTGTCTTCCGCGTTCGTCTGTCAAAAGGGAGAAAATTCCGTTCATTTTTCAAGAGTACAACTGCCTCCCTCGCCATTTGCAGAGCGACGGCTTGATGCTCCTTTGTATTAATCTCTGATTCTTCGATCACATCATAAGGGCATTTGTTCCCATTCCGGTAGACTCCAAGACGAAACTTTGTGGAAAAGGAATGCCTGAGTGCCTCGTCGATATCCTCCTGTGTAATCAGTCCCGTTTCATATGCCTCCCGTGCCGCCGCAATCACCTCTTCTTCAGGATCGTTGAACACATCGACGCCGACTTTCATAGACGCGGCCAGCGCTTGGGCGGCTGTTTCACAATAATGATGTTCACTTACAGTCTGCTCCAGATCACCCATATCGCATACCACATGTCCCCGCAGCCCCCATTTATCACGTAAAAGCTCGTTGATCTCAGGATTCACAATCGCCGGCACTCCGTTGATTTCATTATAGGATGTCATCACCGACTCCGCCCCGCCCTCAGTCAAAGCCAAACGAAAAGGCTCCAAATAAAATTCTGTTTTATCCTGATCGGTCAGCTCTGAAGACGCATATGCTCTGTCATCCTCCGTATTATTTGCATAAAAATGCTTCAGAGTCACTGCGCAACGCAAAAAGTAAGAATCCTCACCTTGCATGCCGCGAATATAGGCGGAAGCCATCATTCCTGTCAGATACGGATCCTCTCCGTACCCCTCCTCCGTTCTCCCCCAGCGCGGATCCCTGCACAGGTCGACCGTCGGTGCCCACCTGGAAAGTCCCATTTTACCTTCTTTTTTATAGAGTGCCCGCGCCTCGGTTCCTGTCACAACACCCGCCCGCCTGATCAGCTCCGTATGAAAGGAGGCGCTCATACCGATCGGCTGCGGAAAGGACGTCGTTACAACCGGCTCTCCCCTGTTGAATTCCTGGTCATGACGCGCCTCAATCCCATGCGCGGCTTCCCCTCCCAAAAAGAATTCAGGAAGATCCAATCTTGTGATCGCGGGAGAGTGTACGGTAAGACACCGGATTTTTTCTTCCGGTGTCATTTGCTTCAGCAATTCTTCAATTTGTTTCCTGCTCATATCATAAATATCCTTTCACGACTTCCCGCATCCCTTCGTCAATTTCACAGTTTTCATATGCGAAAGATTCCGCATAGGATAATAGCTCCTCCCTCGGGATTTGTCCGAGCAGCGGCTTACAGATGTAATCCTTCTGCAGCAGATAGAGACAGGCGCGCAGCCTGAATTGCAACAGATAGGCGTCCTGCTCCGTCATTTCCGGGAACCAGTCCTTTTTTACCAGCCGCAGCATCTCATTTGCCTGAAATTTCTCAATATCCTGATTCCAGCGGCGTCCTGCCTCATCTGCAAGCGACATCCAAAAACCACCCCGCTTCGGGGAAATCAGGCTCATAAAATGTGCGTCTTTATAGCACCACAGACACCAGTCCATCGTTCTCTCTTCCATCAAATCAAGCGTATCCTTAAGCAAACCCATTGCAAACTCCGGCTCGCCGCAGTCCGTTCCGTAGCCGAACTCACCGCAGAAAGCAGGACGTTCAAACACATCCCTGACAGCAAGAAGCTTATCCAAGCCCTCTGCAATCTGTGCTTTTCTTACAGCTCTGTCAAGTGTCCGGTCAAGAAGCGCCGGCTGCCAGACCGTAGGATAATAATGAAACCCCAGTGCCGTCTGCGGATCCTCAAAATGTGTGAGCTTTGAAAAATCCATTGAAAACAAATCACCCTCCAGAACGATGACATGGCTGCTGTCCACCTCGCGGATCGCCGCAATCGTCTCCGCATAATATTCATTCACGGCATTCCAGTCCGCCATCGCCGGTTCATTCAGCAAATCATATCCCATCAGATACGGTTCGTCCCGATACCGTCGGGCAATCGCTCTCCAGAGTTTTGTCATCTGCCTTCTAAAGCTCTGATATTTCCAAAAAAGAGGAACGCCGAGACTGTTATCCGAATGCCAGTCCGGATTCTGCCCGCCCGGTGTCCCATGAAGGTCGGGCATAATAAAAATCTGATAAGCGCGGCCAAGCGCAAACAGACGGTCAAAACAAGCAAAGCCCGCTTCCTTGTAACAGCTGTCGTCATTGTCATCGAGAAAGAGGCGGTAACTGAACGGAACGCGCACAAAATTTACACCGCACTCCTTCAAAAGGGCAAAATCCGCTTCATCGATAAAACGGTTCTGAAATGTCTTAAAAAATGCTTCCTGATCCGTTTTTCCGTACACCTCTAAAAAAGCCTGCCGAAGCATCTCGTCCGGCGTCGGTAGACCCATCATAAAATGCTCCAGATTCAGCCAGGTGCCAATGCCAAATCCACGCAGCCGGAGAGGCTCTCCCCTGTAAGTAAAACGCTTTCCTTCCACCCGAATAAAATCCGTATGTTTTTCCATGGCGATGTCCTCAGTTCTTTACTTCCAGAATAGCGACCCCGTAAGGGCAAAGCGAAATTTTCTCGCCTTTTTTGTAATCTGTTTCCTCCAGCAGTTCTTTCCCTGCCGCCGGGCTGTTGATCTGATGCGTACGATTGTCATGATTTAATAAAAAGTAAAAACGCCTGTCTCCCTTTTCCCGCACAGTCAACTCCAGCCATTCCGTTTCCTCCGCCGGTTCGGCAAGCAAACCCAGTTCCTCAGGATGAAATACCTTTTTTGCAAACAGATCAAGATAAAAACTTTCCTCGGAGCTGGTACCCACATAAAATGCCATGCCTTTTCCGTAACGGTTTTGTGTCAGCACCGGCATACCTGCATAGAACTCCTCCTCGTAAGTGCAAAGCGGCTCCGCTCCCTCCGTGTGCAGGAGGTCACACAGCATTTTTGCGGGATATCGTTTCCCCTCGAAGGTAAAATAGTTAGCCTTCTCCGGGGGCAGAGAATCACTCTCCTCCACCCATATGCCGAATAACTCCCTAAGTTCTCCGGGATAGCCTCCGATCGTGACATAATCGTTCTCATTGACATAGCCGCTGAAAAATGTCGTGACCAGCCTGCCGCCCGCCGCCGCATAGGCTTTCAGCGCATCGGCAACACTTGGCTTGACCATATACAGCAGCGGTGCAACAACAACATCATAGTCCGAAAAATCATCCTCACACGAAATCACATCCACCGGCACGTGAAGCTTATGAAGTGCCTCATAGTAATGAAAAATTTCCTGCACATACCGCAGATTGTTGTTCGGTCCCGCCGAATACTCGACAGCCCACCAGTTATCCCAATCAAAAATTACCGCTGCCTTTTTGATCAGCCTGCTGTCAAGAAGTCGGTCCCCCAGTCTGTAAAGCTCCTCTCCAAGCGCCGACACCTCCTGAAATACCCGCGTATGTTCAGTACCAACGTGATCGATCACCGCACCATGATATTTTTCACAAGCACCCGGACTTCTCCTCATCTGAAAATACATAACCGAGTCGGCTCCATGTGCCACAGCCTGATAGCTCCAAAGACGCAATACCCCCGGCCGTTTCAGGCTGTTATTCGGCAGCCAGTTAGAAACGCTCGGTGTTTGTTCCATAAGCCAGTACGGCTGTCCCTGCTTCAAACCCCGCATCAGGTCGTGGCGCAGTGCAATATAAGCAGGCGTTTCCTCGTTGCCCGGATAATTATCATAGGAAACAAAATCCATGTACTTTCCCCATTTCTGATAATCGAGAGGCTTATACAGCCCCATAAGATTCGTCGTAATTTTCGAATTGGGAATTTGTTTTTTGATGGCTTCATATTCAGCACGGTAATTATCCAAGAGCGAATCACTGCAAAATCGCGCATAATCGAGAGAAATGCCCTGAAACACCGTGCGTTCCTCACCAAATTCCTCACTTTGCAGATTTGGTGCCACAATATCCTCCCAATCATAAAAGGTATGTCCCCAGAAAGGCGTATTCCACTCATGATTCAGCTTTTCCAGCGTGCCGTATTTTTTCCGCAGCCAAACACGAAATGCCTTTTCACAGTTTTCGCAATAGCATCTGCCGCCGTATTCATTACCGATATGCCATGCAGCAATATTTTTCTGATCCCGAAAATGCTCCGCAAGCTTTTCAGCTAACAGGACGGAATATTTCTGATAAGTGGGGCTATTCGGACAGGAATTGTGTCTGCCGCCGAATTTCCGTTTCAAGCCGTTCCACTCCGTCCTCAAAATATCGGGATATTTTCTTGCCATCCAGGCAGGATGCGCACCGGTTGCCGTAGCCATGCAGATCTGCATGCCGTCCTCACTCACCCGCCGTACCGTTTCATCAAGCGCAGAAAAATCATACGTCACCTCATCCCGCTGCAGCATCGCCCAATTAAATACATTAATCGTCACAATGTCAATATTTGCAAGCTTGAGAAGGCGGCTGTCCTCCTGCCAAATCTCCTTCATCCACTGCTCCGGATTATAATCACCGCCGTAAGGTATTTTGTTCATAGTGTTGTTCCTCCTGTTAAATGAAATTGAATACGCCTGTTCCTATCCCTTCAGCCCCGAAAAAGACATGCCCTGCAGCAAATATTTCTGTGCAAAGCAAAAAATCAATATCATCGGAATCATTGAGCAGACTGTTCCCGCCATAATCAGATTATATTCCGTCCGATACAGGGAATTGAACGTTGCCAGTCCGATCTGGATCGTTTTCAGCTTATCGCTGTCCAGATAAATCATCGGCGCAAGGTAGTCATTCCACATGAAATTGAACGTAAAGATGACAAGCGTTGCCAGTCCGGGCTTGCAAAGGGGCATCATAATTGAAGAAAAGATCCGCCACTCGCTGCAGCCGTCGATCCTTGCCGCTTCACAGAGCTCGTCGGGAATTCCCATCATGAACTGGCGCATCATAAACACGCCTAATGCGCTGAAAAGCTGCAGCACGATAATGGCGGCATGGGAATTATAAAGCCCCATTCCTTTGATGATAATAAACTGCGGAATCATAATCGCGTGCCACGGAACCATCAGTGTAGCCAAATAGCATAAAAATATTTTATCCCGGCCCGGATAACTCATCTTGGCAAAAGAAAAGGCTGCCATTGAGCAGGTTAGGATCTGTCCTACCGTGACAATGACTGACAGCTTGATTGTATTTAAATAATAAGTCAAAAACGGTACCTTTGTCCATACGTCTGAATAATTCTGCAAACGAATTTTTTTCGGAATCCATTCGATCGGATAGACAAAAATATCCTTATTGAATTTAAACGAGGACGAAAGCGTCCATATAAACGGCAGCAGCATCGTGACCCCCACGAGAAGCAAGAGTACAAATAACACGGTACGGCTGATTTTTTTCTTTAATTTCGGATTCATGATGTTTCCTCCCTTCTCACATATAAGTAACCCATTTCTTCTGTCCGCGGAACTGGATCAGCGTGATGATTAAAATGATCAGGAACAGGAAATATGCCATCGCAGAAGCGTAGCCATACCGCATGTACTTAAAGCCTTCCTGATAGATCCGGTATACGAGCACATTTGTCGCATAGCCGGGACCACCCTTTGTCATGACATTGATCAGATCAAACACTTGGAACGAGCTGATAATTGTCAGGATCGTCACCATAAACGTCACAGGCGAGAGCATTGGCAGCGTGATTTTAAAAAAGCGCACAACCGCGTTGGCTCCGTCAATTTCCGCAGCCTCGTAAAGCTGCTTTGGAATTGACTGCAGACCGGCGAGCAACATAACCATGTAATAGCCCGTCTGTTTCCAAACTGCGACAATCATGACCGCCCAGAGCGCCATTGAGGTGGAAGCCAGCCATTTCGGCGGATTTTCCATGCCAAGCCCCAGCAGAAAGGAATTAATAGGCCCATTCATCGGATTGAACAGAACGGACCACACAATTCCCACTGCCACCATCGAGCTGATAGATGGAAAATAATAAAATGCCTTAAATGCACTGACCCCCCTGATGCCCGTATTGAGTGCCACAGCCAGCAAAATGGCAAGAACGATCGTCGCGGGCACCGTCACAAGCGTATAAAGAAAATTGTTTCTTAACGAAACGAGAAAATAGCTGTCGCTGAATAGATCCATATAATTTTTGATTCCAATGAAATTCATCTTTTGAAAGCCGTCATAGTCTGTTAAAGAGACCCCAAATCCCATGATGATCGGAATAAACATAAACAGGAAAAAGCCAAGAAAGTTTGGCACGAGAAATAAATATCCCTGCGCATATTTTTTATAACGGGTTGGAAGTCCTGTTTTTTTCTTTTTTTCATTCATCATCCTTCACCCTTTCATTCAAAAGTGGGAGAAGCTTAACAACAGCAGTGCTTCTCCCATTTTTGTCTGCGTTACCGCCTATGGTTATTCTGCGTACTTAGACTTGATTTCATCTCGCTTCTGTGCGAAATCCGCCATTGTATCCTCCAGGCTCTTTTCACCGAGGAGATAAAGCTGTGCATGCTCATTGAAGCTGTCGTTGATTTCTCCGTAGCCCTCCTCATTCGGCTGCTCCAATACCTTCTTCGCATTAAAGAATACGGATACGCTATCCTTGTCTGCCGCTTCCATATAGGCATCCGCCGCGCTGTCACCGGCATAAGCGTGGATCATGCCGTTTTTCGAATAAACAACGGAACCTTCTTCCCCGCAAAGATATTTTAAGAAATCAAACGCCTCGTCCGGATGCTTGCTGTTTGCAGTGATTGCCGCGAACTGGAACTGTCCCCAGGTGCTGCCCGGCTCCACGCCGTCGGATACCGGCATCGGTGCCACCTGCCAGTTGATGTCCGTCTCCCCCGCCTTCGCAGCCTCCAGCAGCATCTGTACACACCATTCGCCGTTAGGAAGCATTGCGGTACGTCCGGCCTCAAACTCGCTGATATAATCCGGGTTTGTCGCGACCATCTCGGAATAACTCATATGAGACTGATCTTGATTGTAGAAACGGTCTAACAGCTCCAATGAATAGGATACTTTGGAAAGGTCATCCCCGTTTACATACTGGCCTGCCTGCGTTGCCGCGAACTGGTAAATCCACGGAACCCAATACCCCCCGTAAATACCTGTCTTATCCTTTATCTCTTTAGCAATATCACCATATTCCTCCCATGTGAGCTGTTCTGGATACGCGATTCCAGCCTGATCAAAAATATCCGTATTGTAATACAGCGCCCAGCAGGTACTCCTTGTGGGGAGCGCATAGAATTTTCCGCCTACCGAACTGCCATCCCACATCTCTCCATACTTGCTTGTGTCCAGACCGTCGGAAGAAATCCTATCGGTGATATCTAACAGTGAATTGTTGGAGGCATAGGTTGTTACCTGTGCCATGCCTCTGATATCTACAAGATCCACATCGGAATTTCCGGCCAACAACACCTTCAGCTTATCGTCATAATCCTCACTCGGAATGACGGTCAGATTGACATTTACCTGATCCTGAGATGCGTTGTATTCGTCTACTGTCTGACGAATATATGCTTCTTCGTCATGCCAGATATAAAAGGAAATATCCGTCTTTTCTCCCGAGGCCTTTGTATCTCCTGCTTCCGCGGAAGCAGATGAAGCATCGGAACCGCATCCGGCCAGCAAGCCGGCAGCGGCGGTCACTGCCAAAAGTGTGATTAAAACTTTTCTTTTCATTTTCTTTCCTCCCTGTCTTTGTCTTCCCTATTTGGTTATCTGATTTGCCGGCATATTGCCGACATTTGGATAATAACTGAAATCCTTCCAACCGCATAGTCAGAAAAAAAGTCCTCCCCCGGCGTGTATATGCGTGAGGGAGGATAAAATTTCCACCTTAATTTAATTTTTTGTCTGCGGAATCCCTCCGATAATCCGGGTCCTCTCCCGTTCGAACTCCTCCATTGTTTCATCAAGCGTCCGTCCGCCTTTCAGATATGTCTTTCCGAGATTTGAAAAAACCTGATTAATTTCTTCGTAATGGTCAAATACCGGAATTTCCTGAATACGGGACGCATCGAAAAATACGTCAACATTTTTATCCCCGACGGCGTCCTGATAAATCTTGCGGATTTCCTCGCTGCTATATGCACTCAGCATCCCATATTCCGCATAGATACGTGCACCCTCCTTACCGCCAACATATTTTAAAAATTCAAAGGCGGCTTTTCTTTCCTTACACATCGTTGTCATCCCCGTAAATTGATATTGCCCCCACGTGGTCCCCGGATTCATATCGGAAAAAATCGGCATCGGTGCCAGATCCCAGTTCACATCGGTAATCCCTCGGCGTTCGGCATCCATGATCATGCCTACAAACCACTCGCCCATCGGCATGAGTCCGATCTTACCCTCTTCAAAAAGTTCCAGATAAGTGATATCCTGATCGTCATTCTCCTCGATTTCCTGTATCCCCATATGGCTTTTATCGATATTCATAAATTGATTCAAAAGTTCAAGTGATTTCCTCTGATACATCTGGTCATCATCATAGAGATAATTCGAATTCTGAATGCCTGCAAAATTCATTGCCCATGAGGGAATATAGCCTCCCCAGACCATCTCCCCGGCATCGTTTACCGTTTTCAGCTGCTTTGACAGCTCCCCGTATTCTTCCCAGGTAATTTGGCCGGGATACGTCAAGCCCTGCTTGTCAAAAATATCTTTGTTGTAAACAAGTACCCAACAGGTACTTCTTGTCGGCATTCCATAATATTTTCCATCAATGATAATATTGTTGTACATGTTTCCGTAAACAGTGATGTCAATATCACTTTCAAGAATATCCTCCGTAATATCCTCAAGCATCCCCGCTGTCTGATACCGGGTCATCTGAGAAAACCCTCGGACACCAATCATATCAATCTGCTCTCCGTTTCGCATCATATCCACAATAATATTATCAAATTCAGTGCTTTCCAGTACATGCATCTCTACCTGGATATTCGGATTAATCGCATTAAAGCTGTCTACCATCGGGCGCATGTAGAATTCCTCATCATCCCATGTATAATAGACAAGACTGACCTTCCTTCCGGGATTGACCGTCTCCTGAGCGCCGCTGCTGCCCGCCTCCCGTTCTCTGATCGTAATATATAAAAATGCGAGCAGCCCGAAAAAAATGATGCCGACCGCCGCGAGCACACCCGATATCTGTCTGAATTTCCGCATGATCCGTCTACTCCTTTCCTCTATCACACCGCCCATTCTTTCTACATACCATGTTCTCTGTACCAAGGCAAGGTTGATAATATTTCAACCCTTCTG
>JASGGU010000042.1:0-32889 GCA_047602645.1 Lachnospiraceae bacterium
GTTTCAGATGGCGCACAATGTGCTTCGGGCTCATGGCAAGGCGGTACAGGCCATGCGCGCGCATGCGAAACAGCCGATTCAAATAGGTTTTGCACCGACGGGACAGATCAGCTATCCGAAATCGGAGAGCGCGGCAGATATCGAGGCCGCAAGAAAGCATCTGTTTGCGTGCCCCGAGGAGCTTGATAATTGGACATGGAATTTGGCATGGTGGATGGATCCGGTGCTGCTTGGGAGGTATCCGGATGATGGAATGCGTCTTTATGAGCGCTTTCTTCCGAAAATTCTGCCGGAGGATCTGAAGCTGATCAGCGAACCGATTGATTTTCTCGGACAGAATATTTATAACGGTCATATGATCAGTGCGCCGGATGAAAACAGCAAAGCGGAGGCAAAACGTCTTGGTTATGAAATCAGCAGCCGCTATGACGGTTTCCCGCGCACAGCGGTGAAGTGGCCGGTGACGTATGAATGCCTTTATTGGGGCCCGCGCTTCCTCAGCGAACGGTATGGAAAGCTTCCGATCTATATTACGGAAAACGGAATGTCGTGCACAGATGTGATTTCACTGGACGGCAAGGTGCATGATCCGAATCGGATTGATTTCCTTGCAAGATATATCGGCCGCCTGCGTGATGCGGCAAATGACGGCGTCGATGTGCGGGGATATTTTCAGTGGTCGTTTACGGATAATTTTGAATGGTCGGAAGGTTATAATGAACGGTTCGGCATTGTCTATGTGGATTACCCGACACAGCGCAGGATCCCGAAGGATTCCGCTTTCTGGTATCGGAATGTGATCGGAAGCAATGGGGAAATACTTACATAATCGGAATGAAATGATATAGAAGCCATGCTGTCCGCTCCCTCATTTATGAGGGAGCGGACACTTTGCTTAGTTGTTCTGATCTTAATCGAGATTGAGTTTTTTATCCGTGAGCTTCCAGGTTACCAGATAGAAAATTACACAAAGAAGAAAGCTAAAGCCTATGCTTGTGGCAAGGGTCAAACGGATATAGTTGATCGTTTCCGTGGCTGAAGAAAAGCTGCCGTCATAGAAGAGAAGGTTGAAATATCCTGTAAATGTCAACTGTATGAAGGAAAAAACCTGAACAATCGCGTAGATACCACAAAAGGCAAGGATAGAACCAATGATCTTATGCTTTGTAAATAATTGACCGATTGCCAGTGAAGCGCTCAGATTCAAAAAAGAATAGACAGCACTTAGGATCAGCATAATGGGGATCATCCAGACGAAGAAGCTGAAAGGCGTCGTGCTGATCTGGTTAAACTCATCAATTCCCTTCAAAAACTCCTGATAAATAATTCTCAGTTCGCTAGGATTCGCCTGTGTAAATACAAGAAACAGAATGGAAACGAAAAGCATGACGTAGGTAATACAAAGCCAGATGGCGGCGGCGAGCCCTTTGCCGACAATCAGCGTATGAACGGACACAGGCAGCGTGTGAGTCAGATAACCTTCATCGCTGTACATCGTCTTATAAAAACGGACAATGACAAAGATATATGCGGCACACGTCACCGCAACCAAAGCGAAAAAGTAGAGCATGAGTGTGGTCATAGAAACTGTCTGAGTAAGCAGGCTTTTGGAATCAGCGGGGAAGAATTTTAAAGCAAAGCTGCCGAGCAGCGTGATGGCGATCAGCAGCAGATTAACAGGAAGCAATACCTTTGTAATTGCAATCCATTCCTGCCTGAATAATTTTTTTAACATGCGAACACCTCCCTGAACAGTGCATCTACGGACTTGTTGTTTTTCTCCCGGATTTCGTCGATCGTCGAATGCAGGAGAACTTCTCCGTTTTTGATGAAAACTGCCTCGTCGAGCACATTTTCAATATCCGATATCAAATGTGTGGAAATCAAAATCGTAGCGTTTTCATTGTAATTTGTAATAATTGTATTTAAAATATAATCCCTCGCGGCGGGATCGACACCGGCAATCGGCTCGTCGAGCAGATAAAGATCTGCTTCCCGGCTCATGACAAGAATGAGCTGTACCTTTTCCTTTGTTCCCTTGGAAAGTGTTTTCAGCTTTCGATCCGGTTCAATGCCGAGATTTTTTAACATCATTTCTGCTCGGTCCATACTGAAATCCTCATAAAATTCGGAAAAATAGTTGATGATGTCGCTTACCTTCATCCAGGAATTTAAATAGGTGCGTTCCGGCAGATAGGAGACACATTTCTTTGTCTCAATGGATGGTGCCGTGCCGTTGATTGTAAGTGTGCCGGCAGTCGCCGTCAAAAGCCCGCTTGCTATTTTAATCAGCGTTGTTTTGCCGCTTCCGTTTGGCCCGAGCAGTCCTATGATCTTTCCGCTTTCAAGCGTTAAATTCAGATTGTTGAGCGCGCAAAATGTGCCGTATTTTTTTGTTAAGCCATTGCATTGCATGATTGTGCTCATTGTTCGTCCCCCTTCATTGAGCTTTTTATCAGGTCAATGATTTCCTGATTGTTAAAGCCGTACTGTTTCATTTTTTCAAAAAACAGCCTCACTTCTTCGAAAGCGAGCTTTTTTCTTAAATCCTGTATCATGGTGGTGTCCTCCGTTACCATTCTGCCGCTTGTGCGTATTGTAATGATCAAACCGCTGCCTTCCAGTTCGGAAAAGGCTTTCTGCATTGTATTCGGATTGACGGCTGCCTCCGCTGCCAATTCCCGCACCGAGGGAAGCTTGCTGCCCGGCTTGTAAAAGCCTGCGACGACGCGCATTTGAATTTCTTCGATAAGCTGTAAGTAGATTGCACGGTCATTATCTAATTTCCATGACATAGTAATCCTCCTTTCTTCACGACTGTATTAGTTAAGTAATACAATAATACATAAGGGGGAAAATGTCAACATCTTAGATGAAAAATATTGCGCAGGATCAGAAAATTGTGGTACGATAAAACAAATCGTCAGATCGTGTCTGATAAGGAAAGGCGCATATCTGAAATGAAATATAAATCAAAACATCGGAACATGGGAGGCTTTTATTATGAGCGAAGAAGCAAGCTACGACAGCATCAGAAATGCCCAGATGACAAATACGATGCGGGAGACAGACAGAAAATGTCCGCAGTGCGGCGGAACAATGGATTTTGATCCGGCAACGGGAGGCCTTCACTGCCCATTTTGCGATTATCGGGAAGAAATTAAGGAGCCGGTGTCAGGATCTGAATTTGATACTGTAGAGGAACAGGACTTTGCATCCGCGGAACTGACGGGAAACTGCGACTGGGGTATTGCACAAAAGACTGTAATTTGTAAATCCTGCGGCGCACAGTCTGTGTATGATACATTGGAGGTTGCCAGCACCTGTCCTTACTGCGGGTCCAATCAGGTCATGGAAGCGAATGATGTAAACACGCTCGCTCCGGGAGGTGTCGTTGCATTTAAGATTACCGCAAAGCAGGCGGGCAGCGCGTTCAAAATGTGGATCAAGAAAAAGTGGTTCTGTCCGAGAGAGGCAAAGGAAAGTGCAAAGGCGGAGTCCTTTCACGGTGTCTATCTGCCGTACTGGACCTTTGATGCGGATATTACGACTTTTTATTCCGCGAAATATGGCATAGAACGATCAACCCAAAGAGATGGAAAGACTGTAACTGTGACGGATTGGTATCCGACATCGGGTATGTACAGCCAGTTTATCAATGACCAGCTTGTATCCGGTACAACAAACCATGAGGAAAGCACGATGCGGGCAATTGAGCCGTTTGATACGGAGGATAACCGGCTATACCGGCCGGAATATATCGCGGGCTTTGCGGCGGAGCGCTATTCCATTGGACTTAAGGATGCGTGGGAGAAGGCAAAAAGCTTTATCAAAAGCCGTTTAGCGGGGCTGATAGAAGCCAAAATCAAGGGAGAGCATCGTGCGGATAGTGTCAAAAATCTTGCGATGAAAACAACCTATCGGAATATTACATATAAATATCTGATGCTGCCGATTTGGATATCAAGTTTTACCTATAAGGGAAAGATTTATCAGTTTATGGTAAATGGACAGACCGGAAAGGTGGGCGGGCATTCACCGATTTCCGCGCTGCGGGTTGCGCTTGCCGTACTGGTTGCAATTGCAGTCCTCTGTCTGATTACATGGCTTACTATTTAAAATGGCATTGACAGACGTTTCAAAAACCGATATACTACTATTCATATTTAAATGATAGGAAAAGAGAGCTATAGGAGGATGAAGCGGTATGGCATATGAATTTGAAACGAGCTGCTTGCATGGAAAAATAGAAGAACACGACGAAGCTCATTACGGGGCGCTTAGTTATCCGATTTATCAGACGGCCACCTTCTCACACAAAAGTCTTGGCGAGAGCAGCGGTTATGATTATTCGAGACTGCAGAATCCGACGCGGCAGCATCTGGAAGAGGTGATGAGCGTGTTGGAAAGCGCTTATGATACAATCGCATTTTCGAGCGGTATGGCGGCGATATCGGTCATAATGGAGCTTTTTTCACCCGGAAGCCACATCATCGCTTCGGAAGATTTATACGGCGGAACGACTCGTTTTTTTGAAAAGATTAACCGAAAAAACGGTTATGACTTCACTTATGTGGACACATCCGATATAGAGCAGATCGAGGCAGCCTTGCGGGAAAATACGGCGGCAGTTTTTGTGGAAACGCCGACGAATCCGATGATGTATGTGACCGATTTGCGAAAAACGGCGGAATTGACAAGGGAACATGGACTGCTGCTCATCGTGGACAATACATTTTTATCCCCATATTTTCAGAAGCCTCTGCTGCTTGGTGCGGATATCGTCGTGGAGAGCGGGACAAAATTTTTGTGCGGACATAATGATACACTGGCAGGTTTTTTATCGGTAAAGGATCAGGAGCTTTCCGAGAAGCTGCGTTATCTGTTTAAGACGACGGGAGCAGGACTTGCACCGTTTGACAGCTGGCTGCTGCTCAGAGGAATCAAGACGCTGCCTCTTCGGATGGAGCGGCAGCAGGAAAATGCGTTTTTGGTTGTAAAATGGCTGCAGGCACAAAAGGAGATCGAACAGGTTGCCTATATCGGACTTGAAACACATCCGTCCTATTCTGTTCATAAGGGCCAATCCACGGGCTTCGGATCGATGATTTCCTTTAGGGTAGACAGCGAGGAGACAGCCGGGAGGTTGTTAAACGGCGTTAAGCTGATCCGGTTTGCGGAGAGTCTTGGCGGGGTGGAGAGCCTGATTACTTATCCGGTTACACAAACACATGCGGATCTGCCGATAGAGGAACGGTTAAAACGGGGAATTGATTACCGTCTGCTCAGGCTTTCGGTTGGTATTGAAAATGAAAAGGATTTGATTGAAGATTTGGAGCAAGCGCTCCATGCATAAATAACGGAAGACGGAGGAAGTTGTGATGAGCCGGTTTGACGAGATCATAGACAGAAAAAATACATACAGCCTGAAATATGATTACGCTAAGGAACGGGGAATTCCGGAGGATACACTCCCGATGTGGGTTGCAGACATGGACTTTCGGGCGCCTGAGGAGGTGCTGTCTGCATTAAAGCGGGAGGCGGAGCATGGGATTTTTGGCTATAGCGAGCCAAAGGCGGATTATTATGAGGCGGTACAGGACTGGTTCCTGAAAAATCATCGATATCGATTTGAGCGCGAATGGATGGTAAAAACGCCTGGTATCGTGTTTGCGATCGCGATGGCGGTTCGTGCACTGACACAAAAAGGGGATGCTGTCATGATACAGCGCCCCGTATATTATCCGTTTTCCGAGGTGATCCGAAAAAATGAAAGAGTGCTCGTTAACAATCCACTGCGCTTTGTAAATGAGGGTTATGAAATCGATTTTGCGGATATGGAGCAAAAGCTGGCAAATGAGCATGTTAAGCTATTTATTTTTTGCAGCCCGCACAATCCGGTTGGGCGGGTATGGAAAAAAGAAGAGCTGGTACGAATCGTGGAGCTGTGCCGGAAATACGGTACCCTTATTGTTTCCGATGAAATCCATGCGGACTTTACTTTTGAAGGAAGTACGCATATCCCAATCGCGACAGTTGGGGGGGATTATGAGGAACAGATCATTACCTGTACGGCAGCGAGTAAAACCTTTAATCTTGCCGGGCTCCAGACGTCCAATATCATTATCAAAAATGAACAGATCCGCAGAGCGGTGCTTAAGGAAATCCATAAGAATGGTTTCAGTGAAATCAATATTTTCGGTCTGCTGGCGACGAAGGCCGCCTATGAGCATGGAGGAGCATGGCTTGAGGAGTGCAGGGCGTATCTGACTGAAAATGTGACCTGTGTCCGCAGCTTTTTAAAAGAGCATCTGCCCGGTGTACGGCTTATTGAGCCGGAGGGAACCTATCTGTTGTGGCTGGATTTTACTTCGTTTGGCTATTCGGATAAGCAGCTGCATGAGATATTGACTGAGAAGGCGAAACTCTGGCTCGATGACGGGACGATGTTTGGTCCCGAAGGCAGCGGCTTTGCACGAATGAATATTACCTGCCCGCGTGCGGTATTAATGCAGGCTATGGAGCAGCTTGGGGCGGCATTTAATTCCCTTTCATTTTTGTGAATAATCGCACTCCCTCCGAATATACATGGAGTAGGAGGGTGATGGTATGAAGCAGTTCATGAAAATAGATCAGAGGGTGATCTGGGTTTTAAAGGCGCTGCTGGGCGCTTACATTATTACGGGGCTTTTGCTTATCGTGCTCGCATCGCTTTTATTCAAGCTGCAGCTTTCGGAGCAGGCGGTCAATATCGGAATTATCGTAATTTATATTTTGTCCACATTTTTGGCCGGACTTTATTTGGGAAAAAAATTTAAAAATAAGAAATTTATTTGGGGACTGTGCGGCGGTGCGGCATATTTTCTGGTTCTGATGCTTGTTTCTCTGCTTGTGAACAAAGGAATTGATGGGGGCATGAACGCGTTTCTGACGACATTTCTGATGTGCGCGCTGAGCGGGACGTTCGGCGGAATGGTTGCGTAAAAAAAGACTTTTCAATACCTGCCGTTTATGCTATACTTACGTTTGACAAGGAGGAATGGGAATTATGAAGCATATTCAGACATTAAATACAAAGGATTTTAAGAAATCAATGAAAAAGGGTGGATGCGGCGAATGCCAGACGTCTTGTCAGTCAGCCTGCAAGACATCCTGCACCGTTGGAAACCAGAGCTGTGAAAAGGACAAATAAATAACGGGAAGAAAGCATAAAACAGAGCAGCAGCGGTCAATGGCCGCTGCTTATTATTCGGAATGAGGAATTATTTTGATACATCAATATAAGAATAATGGATTTAATATTATCATGGATGTCAACAGCGGTTCCATTCATGTTGTGGACGAGCTGGTATATAACATGATAGAGGTGCTCGCACCTCTTGCGGAAGAAAAAAAGGTAAGTGATGCGCTGCCGGACAAAGAAGTGAAGGCCAAGCCGTTTGAGACATTTTCTGACATGTTCGCAAAGGCTCTTGAAGATTATCCGGCTGAGATGCTGAAGGAAGCCTATGCGGAAATTGCCGAGTTGATTGAGGCCGAGGTGCTTTTTACCGAGGATATTTACGAGACTTATATTACTGATTTTAAAAAGCGGGAAACTGTCGTTAAGGCACTGTGTTTACATATTGCGCATGATTGTAATCTGGCTTGCAGATATTGCTTTGCCGAGGAGGGAGAATACCACGGCAAACGGGAGCTGATGAGTTATGAGGTTGGTAAGAAAGCCCTTGATTTTCTTGTGAAAAGCTCAGGAAGCAGGCACAATCTGGAGGTTGACTTCTTTGGCGGGGAGCCGCTTATGAATTTTCAAGTCGTAAGGGATTTAGTTGCTTACGGCAGGAGCCTTGAAGAGCCTTACAATAAAAAATTCCGTTTTACACTCACAACAAATGGTGTGCTGTTAAATGATGAAATTCTTAAGTTTGTCAACACAGAGATGAGCAACCTCGTTTTGAGCATTGACGGGCGTAAGGAAGTTCATGACCGGATGCGTCCGCACCGAGGAGGACAGGGCAGCTATGAGGAAATCGTCCCCAAATTTATAAAAGCTGCTGAAAGCCGAAATCAGACGAATTATTATGTCAGGGGCACATTTACAAGGAATAATTTGGACTTTTCTGAGGATGTTACGCATCTTGCCGATTTGGGTTTTGAGCAGATTTCGGTGGAACCGGTTGTTGCCGAGGATGACGAGTCCTATGCAATTCGAGAGGAGGATATCCCTGTTATTTTAGAACAGTATGATCTTCTCGCAAACGAGTTACTAAAAAGAAAGAAAATTGGAAAAGGTGTGAACTTTTTTCATTTTATGATCGATTTATCGGGTGGTCCATGTGTGGCAAAGCGTCTTTCCGGCTGCGGCTCAGGAACGGAATATCTTGCGGTGGCGCCCTCGGGAGACTTGTATCCGTGTCATCAATTTGTTGGAAAGCCGGAGTTTTTGATGGGAACAGTGGATACGGGTGTAACAAATACGGGCTGCAGGAATGAATTTAAGCTCTGTAATGTCTATGCGAAGGAAAAATGCCGGGAGTGCTTTGCAAAATTTTATTGCAGCGGCGGCTGTGCGGCGAACGCCTACAATTTTTCCGGGAGCATCACGGATACTTATGATATTGGCTGCAAGCTGCAAAGAAAGCGCGTGGAATGCGCGATTATGATGAAGGCAGCGGAGGCGGATTTTACGAAGCATTAAGGTTTTAAGAAACTGGAGGATAGAGGACTGTCTCGTATGGGCAGTCCTCTTTGTGAAAGTAAGGGGGAAGACAGCATGAAAAAATGGGTCGTGTCTGCAAAACGGGCCGATTTTAATGAATTAGCGGATCAATACGGAATATCGCCGATGCTTGCACGAATTATTCGAAATCGGGATGTTTTCGGCGAAGAAGCGATCACACGGTTTTTGCATGGAACGCCGGCAGATTTGTATGAGCCGAATCGCATGAAGGATATGGAAAAGGCGGTGGAACTGCTTGTGCGGGCGATTTCTTCCGGCCAGAAGATCCGGATTGTCGGTGATTATGATATCGACGGTATTTGTGCGTCCTACTTATTGGTGAGCGGCCTGAGACGCTGCGGTGCGGATGCGGATGTCCGGCTGCCGGACAGAGTAAAGGATGGCTATGGGATTAATGAGGCGATCATTCAGGAGGCGGCGCGGGACGGAGTCGATTGTCTGCTGACATGCGACAACGGGATTGCGGCAAGAGAGCAGATTACTTTCGCAAAGCAATGTGGTATGACTGTCATTGTAACAGATCATCATGAGATTCCTTATGAAGAATCGGAGACGGGAAGGATTTATCTGCTGCCCCAGGCCGATGCGGTGGTGGATCCAAAGCGGGCAGACTGCTCTTATCCGTTTAAGGAAATCTGCGGTGCGGTTGTTGCTTACAAGCTGGTGACCGCCCTTTATGAGGTGCTGGGAATTCCTTCATCAGAATTAAAAGCAATGCTGCCATTTGCGGCTTTTGCGACCGTCGGCGATGTGATGCCGCTTTTAGATGAAAACCGCATTATTGTAAAGTATGGGATTGAAGAGATGAAGGTAACGTCCAATGCCGGCTTAAAGGCGCTGATTGATGTGACCAAAACGGATCGGGCAAGGCTTTCCCCCTACCATATCGGTTTCGTTCTCGGCCCGTGTGTGAATGCAACCGGCAGACTGGACACTGCGGAGCGGGCGCTGCGGCTTTTCTTAAGCAGCAGCGAGGCGGAGGCGGTCACGCTTGCAAGTGAATTAAAGCTGCTCAATGATGAACGCAAGGAGATGACACAGCAATATACGCAGATAGCTGCCGGACTTGCCGAGGAGATAGGGAAAGAGGACCGGGTTCTCGTGCTGTATTTACCGGATTGTCATGAAAGCCTTGCCGGGATTGTGGCAGGCAGAATTAAGGAGCGGTTTTATAAGCCGGTATTTGTTCTGACGAAGGTAGAAGAAGGCGTAAAAGGCTCCGGGCGCTCAATCGAGTCTTATTCCATGTATGAAGAAATGGTGAAATGTAAGGAACTGTTTACCAAGTTCGGCGGACACCGGATGGCGGCAGGTCTGTCCATGCGGGAGGAAAATATTGGTGAGTTTCGGGATCGTCTGAACAGAAACGCTGTTTTGACGCGGGAGGATTTGACGGAGAAGGTGATAATTGACATCCCGATGCCGGTCCGTTATGCAACAAAGGAGTTTATCAGCGAGTTAGAGCTGTTAGCCCCATATGGCGCAGGGAACCCAAAGCCCTTGTTTGCACAAAAAGATCTGCTCGTAAAAAATATTCAGATTGTCGGAAAGAATCAAAATGCAGTGAAGCTGAAGCTGGAAGAGCCGTCTGAAACCGGAGGTGCGATGGAGGCGATCTGCTTTGGAGACGGCCAGCAGATTAAAAAAGAACTGTCGGAAAAATCTCCGGTTTCCATCGTCTATTACCCCGAAATCAACCGCTATATGGGGCAGGAGCGTGTACAGTTGATTATCCAGGATTATCAATAGAAAAAAGAGAGAGAGCCGGAAACCACATTGCTGCGGCACCGGCTCTACGTTCTCTTATGAGGGGGGAGATAGTGAGTGTTTATCAACTATCCAAGACCTATTATAGGGAGGAAATGTGTTTAATCTGTGTTTAAAATCTAAAAAAAGTTTTAAGAATCTTAAGAATAACAGGATATTTCATGAAGATTCGAAAACATTCAAAAAAATGTAAAAAGAGCTTGAGGTTGGAATATTTTATGCTATACTAAAAGGCAGATATTAGGGGGGATCAATTAGAGAACGAGGAATGGTTTATGAAAATCAAATTGATCCAAAACAAAAGGCTTATCGCACATGCAGTGGTTTATTTGCTTATCATTGCAGGTATTGCCGGCTTAATTTATATGAATCGTGCCGGTAAGGAGTACCAGATGTTTAATCATCCAAAGGTACTCACAAATGGGAATGACATTGAGACGGAACGACTCTCCCTGCCAAGAGGGAGCTATTACCTTGTTGTGAACTATGCCGTTTCGGCTGATATTCCGGTCACGGTATACATCGATCAGAACAAACAGATTACGGGCAGCCTGATGAGAAATCAAACAGGTGCTTATTATACGATCTCATTTGAGCTGAAGGAGCCTACAAGTCTTTTCCATATAGTTTTTAAAAATGGCGGAGTGAATGGTTTCCAGCTTTATAATTATGAAATGTCGGCAGACCGGGTGATTTATAACGATGACATGTATTTTGCCTTGATATTCGTACTTTTGGCTGTGCTGCTTTATTTGTTTTTGCACAGTGGTTTCTTTCGGGGGCTGCCCGCAAGAGGAAGGACTGTTTTTCTGGTGCTGTGCGGCCTTGTATTGTTTTCCAGCTATCCGATGTTTACAGATTATCTTGTGCAGGGGCATGACCTGCAGGTCCATCTGATGCGGATAGAGGGAGTGAAGGATGCACTTCTGAACGGACAGTTTCTTGCTGTGATCTATCCGAACAGCAATAACGGGTATGGGACGCTGGGCTTTACTTATCCGAATTTCTTTTTATATCTGCCAGCGGTTTTACGAATGTTTGACGTGTCGATGGTGACTTCTTATCAAACACTGCTGATACTGATCAACATCGCGACGGCGGCAGCGGTTTATTTTTCGGTCAAATCCGTTTCCAAATCGGATTACGCATCCCTGACCGCGAGCGTACTGTATATGCTTGCACCCTACCGATTAAGTGACTTGTATGTCCGAGGCGCGCTCGGGGAGTCACTTGCGATGATTTTTCTTCCGGTGGCACTGGCCGGCCTGTATCATGTTTTTCTCGGCGAAAAGAAAAAATGGTATCTGCTCGTCATTGGATATACCGGCATTTTGCAGTCTCATGTGTTAAGCTGCCTGCTGGTTGCGTTTGCCTCGGTTATGATCGGCATTTTGCTGTTTAAATATCTCCTTGCAGACAGACGGTATTTTGCGCTGCTAAAAGCACTTGGCGTTTCAGTAATACTGAATATCTGGTATCTGATTCCGTTTTTTGCGTTTTCTAAAAATCCGCTTGGTTTAAGTACGATTGAAAATTCGGATTTTTATGAGGACGCCATTTTTGCCGGGCAGTTATTTATGACAAAGGCATCAACGTATGTGCCGCTTGCGACGGAGAAGGGCATCGGTCTGGAAATGCAGCTGTCGATCGGCATGGCGGGCTGTGCGGCCTTGCTTTTGATTGCGGTATTCTTATTTTGTGAAAGGGAGCAGCAGATACGGTTTCATACAGACGGTACCTATCATTGGTTGTTCATTATGATTGTGCTGAGTGTGCTGATGATTTTTCTGTCTACAACGATTTTTCCATGGAAGAGGCTGTCTGATTTTTCTCTGATCAGATCAGTTATGGAGCTGGTACAGTTTCCGTTCCGGTTTTTGACGGTCGCGACGGTGTGCCTGTCGTTTGGCTGTGGACTTGCCATAGTAAAGTCAGCTCTTTTGAACAGATATAGAAAAGAGCTGTTTGTGATTCTGCTTTTGCTGAGTTTGATCGGTGCGTATGAAATGCTCGATGAATATATCAGACAGGAGGTTTCTGTTACGAATGTTACCGGTGGTTTTTCAGAAAAGGAGCTTCCGGAGTATTGGCCCCAGGGAACGGCCAGGGAACTATTTACAGATACACAGCCGCATGAATATCATGCGGAGCTTTCAGATTATGAGAAAAAAGGAACAGCAATCACATTTTCATATACTGCGGAGGAAGAGGATGCTTCTGTGACGCTGCCGCTTTTGCTCTATCCGGGGTATTATGCGAAGCTGGACGACGGAACCTATCTGCAGATAGAGCCAAATGAAGATAATAAAGTGCGGGTATTGCTTCCGGGGACATCTGTGAAACGGAGCGTGACGGTGGGGTACAGTTATTGGAGGATTTTTTGGTGAGTTCGGAGATTCTTTCAGAAAAAACGAAATATAAGAGTAAATCAATGTTTTTTCGGGTGCTGTTCAGCAGGACGATGATCACATTCTTGATGCTGCTTATCCAGATTGTTTTTCTCGCCGGTATCTTTGTGTGGCTGAACAGCTACAGCAGCTATATCCTTTTAAGCTGCAGTATTTTGGGAGCACTGCTCGTTATTTTTTTGATCAGCAGCAACGGCAGGGCGGAATTTGAATTTGCGTGGATTATCATTATTTGTGTGCTTCCTGTATTTGGTGTAATGCTGTATTTGTTTGTATTGCTGAATCCCGGCAGCCTCGGAAGGCAAAAACTGCTGGAGCGGCGTGTGAAAGAGACAGAGGAATATTTTGTTACACAGGAGTATGTAGAGGCGGCGCTTAATCGGGAGAAAAGGGAGATCGAACAGATTGCCCATTATTTGAGAAATAGTGGCGGCTATCCGGCATATCAGAATACGGAGGTCACTTATTTTCCTCTCGGCGAAAAGAAATATGAGGATTTGTTGATTGAACTGAGAAAAGCGGAAAAATTTATTTTTTTAGAATATTTTCTTATTGATCTGGGGATTGTATGGGGTTCGGTGTTGGAAATTTTAAAGGAAAAGGCGGCACAGGGTGTTGAGGTGCGCGTAATGTATGACGGAACGTGTACGGTGGCTCTGCTTCCGTATAGTTATCCGAAGACGCTGCGCGCGTATGGCATCAAAGCAAAGGTGTTTGCACCGATCAGGCCGATGCTTTCCACACACCAAAACAACAGGGATCATAGGAAAATTGTAGTGATTGACGGCAAGGTGGGTTATACCGGCGGTGTCAATTTGGCAGACGAATACATGAATCTGCGGGAGTTGTATGGGCATTGGAAGGATGCTGCGATCAAACTGGAAGGTGATGCGGTGCGGACGCTGACGCTTCTGTTTTTACAAATGTGGAATATAACCGAACGGGACGGGGAATTCTATGCGAATTATATCAGGGAGCCGCTGCCTGTTATAAAAAAGAGCAGAGATGACGGTTTTCTTATCCCTTATGGGGATGATCCGGTGAATGGGGAGGATATTGCGGAAAACGTCTACCGGTATTTGATCAACGGGGCGAAGCGCTATATACATATCATGAGCCCTTATTTTATTGTAGACAGCGAAATGCTATCGGCAATTACGTTTGCCGCCAAGCGGGGTGTAGATGTCAAACTTCTGCTGCCGCATATTCCTGATAAAAAAATTCCGTTTATGATGGCAAAAACCTATTACAGGACACTGTTGGGCGCGGACGTAGAGATCTACGAATATACTCCGGGCTTTGTACATGCAAAGGTTATGGTTTCCGATGACAAAAAGGCAGTTGTCGGTACAATCAACATGGATTACCGGAGCATGTACCATCACTTTGAATGCGGTGTCTTGTTATATAGAAAGAAAGTGATTCGGGAGATCGAAGAGGACTTTCAGGCAACGCTTGAGCAGTCGCAGCGCATCACGATAGAGGATTATGAAAAGCTGCCGCTCTTTTCACGCTTCATGGGAAGGGTGTTCCGGCTGTTTGAGCCGCTGATGTAATAGAAACGCTTTGTATAACAGGGCGGAAAAGAGGAAAATAAATGAAACTGAACGAACTATTGACAGGCTTCTCTTACACGTGTGTGAAGGGGAATACGGACAGAGAAATCACGACGGTTGTATATGATTCCAGAAAGATCGAAGAAGGCTGTGTGTTTATTTGCATTGCCGGAGCCAATTTTGACGGGCATACGGCGGCAGAACAAGCGGCAGAAGCAGGGGCAGCGGCCGTCATTGCGGAAAAGGATGTGGAAATTGCGGGAGATGTATCCGTGATCCGGGTAGCGGAGACGAGATATGCCATGGCTCATATGGCAGCAGCCTATTTTGACCATCCCGCAAAAAAAATGAAGGTCATCGGAATTACCGGTACGAAGGGAAAGACGACGACAACGTATTTGATTAAATCGATCTTAGAAAATGCGGGGTATCGGGTCGGCCTGATCGGGACAATTGAGGTGATCATTGGAGAGCGGCATATTCCTGCGGCTAATACGACACCCGAATCATTTGTTCTGCAGGGATATTTAAAAGAAATGGTGGATTTTGGGTGTGAGGTTGCAGTGATGGAGGTCTCCTCGCAGGGGCTTATGATGCACCGGACGCAGGCAATTGATTTTGAGCTCGGTATTTTTACGAATATTGAGCCGGATCATATCGGGCCGAATGAGCATGCGAGCTTTGAGGAATATATGGCATGCAAGGGTCTTTTGTTCAGGCAGTGCCGGGTCGGTATTGTCAATGCGGATGATGCGCATGCGGATACGGTGTTAAAAGGCCATACTTGCATCGTCGAAAAATACGGGCTGAGTGAGGCTGCTGATTTAAGAGCCGAGAATATCCGGCTTATGGCAGAGCCGGGGTATCTGGGAGTCGCATTTCGTGCTGTGGGACTGTCGGAACTTGAAATTCAAATTGATACACCAGGAAAATTCAGTGTTTACAATGCGCTTGCGGCAATTGCTGTATGCCGTCATTTTGCCATTGCCGACGGGGATATTGTCAGGGCGCTGCGCGTCGCAAAGGTAAAGGGCAGGATTGAGATGATTCCGGTCTCGGAGGAATTCACGCTGATGATCGATTATGCGCATAATGCGATGTCGCTGGAAAGCCTTTTGACGACGCTTAAGGAATATGAGCCGGGGAGAATTGTCTGTCTGTTCGGATGCGGCGGAAACCGTTCAAAGCTGCGCCGCTATGAGATGGGCGAGGTATCGGGAAGGCTTGCGGACCTGACGGTCATTACTTCAGACAACCCGCGGTTTGAAAATCCGCTTGAGATTATTGCAGATATTAAAAGCGGTATTCAAAAAACGGCCGGAGAATATGTGGAAATACCGGACCGGAAGGAAGCAATTGCCTATGCGATTCATCATGCGAAAAAGGGTGATGTTATCGTGCTTGCGGGGAAGGGACACGAGGATTATCAGGAAATCGAAGGAAAAAAGTATCAGATGGATGAGAGAGTGCTGATACAGGAAATTCTGGAAAAAAATTAAGAGACGTATAAAATCAGGCGGCGTTCTATTTCCACAAATAATGTGTAAGTATGGAGGAACGCGTGATAACAAGCTCGCTTGGAAAAGCAAGCTCTTCTAAAAGCTTTTGGGCACAGGAAAAGTCTCCCACAGATTGCTTTCCGTGACTGTCGCTCGTCAGGATGACAGGCTGTTTATATTCTTTGCAATAGGAAAGAAGCACTGTGCAGTTTTCTTTTGCATGTGGTCGGTAGGAATGAGGTAACAGGGATGCGTTGTTGATTTCAAGCAGCACATCCTTTTCTTTTGCGCAAAGAACCAGCTCCTTGTAATCAACAGGAAAATTACCGTCATCGGCATGACCGATTATTTTCACATAAGGATGATCCATTGCGTGTAAATAAGCACGTGTATGCTCCGCCATGCTGCCGGGCCGGTAGGTGGCCGTATGCAAAGAGGCAATCGTATAGCACATGTTCTTTAATATGGAGGAATCCAGATCAAGCGTTCCCTGTTCATCCAGAATATTTAGCTCGACGCCGTAAAGCACACGAATTCCGCAGCGGTATTTCGGCGCGTGAGTCAGGCTTCTGAAATAGGAGGCCGATGCGGAGCCGGGCGTTGCCGGACCGTGGTCGGAAATGCCAAGAAGAGACAGTCCGCGTAGAGCGGCTGCCTTTGCCAAATCTGCGATTGTATCCCGCGAGCCGTGTCCGCTTGCGATCGAATGGGTATGAATGTCAAAATCCTGCATTCCGCACCTCCTGAAGCAACTGTCTGATGATAAGTGATACTGTCGTATTCAGTATGTTACAATCCGGTCAAAAAGTCAAGCGCAAACCGTCCTCGGAATCTCGAAAACAACACAAAAACAATAAAAACAAAAATGAATACAACAAAATAATTAAAAAATACATGACTAGTTTATTGACATTCCAAGAAAAGAACCGTATAATCTAGGTAATTACTAAATTGTGGGTGTCTGTGGTTTTTAATGACTCCGTAAAACGGTCTGTTTAATGAACAGGAAAGGAAAGAAGGACACTATGGAAAAGTATAATAGTCAGGAAGTGGCAAAATCTGAAAGGATCCCGAAGCTTGTAGAGCATTTGTATAAGAAGATGCCGGAAATCGAATCGGCGAGGGCGGTTCTGCTGACGGAATCTTATAAGGAGACGGAGGGAGAGCCGATTGTGATGCGCAGGGCGAAGGCGTTTGCGCACATTTTGGACCATATTCCGATCATCATCCGGGAAAATGAGCTGATCGTCGGGAGCACGACAATTGCACCGCGCGGCTGCCAGACGTATCCCGAGTTTTCGTTTGCGTGGCTGGAGGAGGAGTACGATACGGTGGAGCAGCGTGCCGCAGATCCTTTTTACATATCGGAGCAGACAAAAAAAGAATTGAAAGAAGCAAACGCTTATTGGAAGGGGAAGACGACGAGTGAGCTTGCTACATCTTACATGGCGCCGGAAACGCTAAGGGCGATGGAACATTATGTATTCACCCCCGGTAACTATTTTTATAACGGTGTCGGGCATGTTACCGTGCAGTACAATAAGGTACTTGCTGTCGGCTATGAGGGCATTATAAAGGAAGTACGCGAAGAACTGGAAAAGTGCCGTCCGTCTGATGGGGATTATGCAAAGCGCTCCCGTTTTTTGCAAGCGGTCATCATCAGCTGTGAGGCTGTCATTCGTTACGCGAAGCGCTACAGTGTTCTTGCGGAGAAAATGGCAGGCGAATGTACTGATCCGGTCAGAAAGCGGGAACTGTTACAGATTGCGGAAAACTGTGCGAATGTACCTGAAAAGGGTGCCAAGAGCTTTTATGAGGCGTGTCAGAGTTTCTGGTTCGTACAGCAGCTGTTACAGATCGAATCAAGCGGCCACTCGATTTCACCGGGACGTTTTGACCAGTATCTGTATCCTTATTATAAAGCGGATTTACAGGCGGGTAATCTGACAAGAGAAACTGCCCAGGAACTCATCGATTGTATTTTTGTAAAATTAAACGACCTGAATAAATGCAGAGATGCCGTGAGCGCAGAAGGCTTTGCAGGCTACAGCCTGTTTCAGAACATGATCGTAGGCGGACAGGACGCAGACGGACTGGATGTGACGAACGACCTGTCATTCCTTTGCATTCGTGCGTCTAAGCACGTATTTTTACCGCAGCCATCTCTTTCCATCCGGGTATGGAACGGTTCGCCGCATGATCTGCTGATTGCGGCAGCCGATTTGACGAGGACGGGTATCGGACTTCCTGCTTATTATAATGACGAGGTGGTAATTCCGTCCCTGTTAAACAGGGGTCTGACACTTGAGGATGCACGCAGTTACAATATTATCGGGTGTGTGGAGCCGCAGGTGGCGGGAAAAACCGAAGGATGGCATGATGCGGCATTCTTTAATATGTGCCGCCCGCTGGAACTCGTATTTTCAAACGGCTACGACAAAGGCGAACTTGTCGGAGTACAGACGGGCGATGTGGAGCAGATGCGAACGTTTGAGGAATTTTACGATGCTTATAAGAAACAGATGAATTATATGATTGAGCTGCTCGTCAATGCGGATAATGCAATTGATATGGCTCATATGACGCTTTGTCCGCTTCCGTATGAATCTTGTATGGTGGATGACTGTATCAAGCGCGGCAAGTCTCTTCAGGAAGGCGGGGCAGTTTACAACTTTACAGGACCTCAGGGTTTTGGTATCGCGAATATGACGGACTCTCTTTATGCGGTGAAAAAGCTCGTTTTCGAAGAAAAGAAGCTGACACTTGGCGAATATAAGCATATGCTTTCAATTAATTACGGCAAGGGCTTCAATGAACGGGCAATCACGCAAATGACGTCGGAAATTGCAAAGCAGCTTGCGGCTGCGGGAAGGACTGTCGGGGAAAAGGAAATTGCAGAAATTGTGACCGAGATTTCCAAAGCAAAGGTATCCGACGAAGAACGTGCAAGAGGCGAACAACTTTTGGAGTGGATCGATGAAATTCCGAAATTCGGAAATGATAATTACGAGGTAGACATGTTTGCAAGAGATGTTGCTTATACCTATACAAAACCGCTTCAAAATTATCATAATCCCCGCGGCGGTATTTTTCAGGCAGGACTCTATCCGGTATCGGCCAACGTGCTGCTCGGCACACAAACGGGTGCTACGCCTGACGGACGTCTGGCACATACGCCCGTGGCAGATGGGGTATCTCCGTCTGCGGGAAAGGATACACACGGACCGACCGCAGCGGCAAATTCTGTTGCAAGACTGGATCATGGGATTGCTTCAAACGGAACATTATTTAACCAGAAGTTTCATCCGTCGGTTTTAAGCGGGGAAACGGGACTTGACAACTTTGTTGCTTTGATCCGCACGTATTTTGACCAGAAGGGCAGTCATATGCAGTTTAATGTCGTAGACAGGAATACACTGTTAGATGCCCAGAAGCACCCGGAGAATTACCAGCATCTCGTTGTACGGGTTGCCGGTTACAGCGCATTGTTTACGACACTTTCCAAGGCACTGCAGGATGACATTATCAAAAGAACGGAGCAGGGATTCTAATATGAGCTATTTGGACACAACGGGAAGGATATTCGATATTCAGCGCTATTCTGTCCACGACGGAAAAGGGATCCGCACAATCGTATTTTTAAAGGGCTGTGTTTTGCGGTGCCGTTGGTGCTGCAACCCCGAATCGCAGGAATATGAGGTACAGACGATGCTCGTGCAGGGAAAACCCAAGATTATCGGCAGAGATGTGACGGTGCGGGAAGCGCTTGAGGAAGTCGAAAAGGACAGGAATTACTACAGGCGATCGGGCGGCGGCATGACATTGTCGGGCGGTGAATGCCTGTGTCAGCCGGAGTTTGCAAGGGATTTGTTAAGAGGCGCGAAAGAGGCCGGTATCAATACGGCGATCGAGAGCACAGCCTGTGCAAACTATGAGGTAATTGATGAGATTCTGCCGTATCTGGATGTTTATTTAATGGATATCAAGCATATTGATCCCGGCAAGCATAAGGAATTTACGGGAAGAAGCAATGAACTTATTCTGGAAAATGCAAGGAAAATTGCGGAAAGCGGAAAGACAAATCTGGTCATACGGGTGCCGGTTGTTCCGGGCTTCAATGATACTGTTGAAGAAATCAAGGCAATCACGGAGTTTGCGGATCACCTTCCGGATGTGAAGAAAATCCACCTGCTGCCCTATCACAGACTGGGACAGGATAAGTATGAAGGGCTTGGAAGAGCATATTTGTTAAAAGAGCTGCTGCCGCCTGAACACGATAAAATGGACACACTGAAAAAGACGGTTGAACGATATTCGCGGCTTTATTGCCAAATAGGAGGATGACATGGGCTACATGGACAGCATGACAGAAGAAACAAAACAGCGGATCGTGCAGGAACTCGTGCCGGGCAAACAGATTACGCTCGCGCATATCATTGCCAATCCGGACAAAATACTATATGAAAAGCTTGGACTGGATCCGAGTGTGGACTATGCCAAATCGGCAATCGGCGTTATGACCGTCAGTCCTGCGGAAACGGCAATCATCATTGCAGATATCGCCTTGAAGGCGGCCGGCGTAGAGATTGGTTTTGTAGACCGCTTCAGCGGATCTCTGATCGTGACCGGCACCGTTTCGGAGGTGGAGGCATCCACAATCGCGATTTTGGATTATGTTAAAAATGAGCTGGGGTATGCGGTCTGCAAGGTGACGAGAACGTGATGCCATGAAAAAGATGATATTGATGGGAAGAAGCGAAAGCGGGAAGACGACGCTGACGCAGGCACTGAAGGGCGAGAAGATTCTCTACCGCAAAACGCAGTACATTAACAACTATAATGTAATCATCGACACGCCGGGCGAATATGCGCAGACACATACATTAAGCCATGCCCTGGCGCTTTACTCCTACGAGGCGGATATTGTGGGACTTTTGATAGCGGCCACGGAAAGCTATAGCCTGTTTCCGCCGAATATTACTTGTATGACAAACCGCGATACGATCGGTATTGTAACAAAAATTAACGATCCGCGGGCGGATTGTGCCAGAGCCGGTCGGTGGCTGCGGCTGTCGGGCTGCAAACATGTTTTTTTTGTGGATTCCAAAACAGGAGAAGGCATTGCAGAGTTGTTTTCCTATTTAAAAGAGGAGGGTGATGTCCTTCCGTGGGAATAACAGGTTGCTATTCCGCCCTTGGTCTCGAAAACATAACACAAAAACAACAAAAACAACATGAAAAGTGTTGACTTTATTGAAGTGATGGCCTATAATAACAACAGAAACAACAAAAATCAAAAAATATAAATAAACAGAACATTTTCAGGAGGAATGAAACATGGTAAACGAATTTGAAATCAAAAAACAGATTTGTGACATCGGAAAGAGAATTTACGACAGAAACATGGTTGCGGCGAATGACGGAAATATTTCCGTAAAGCTGAGCGAGAACGAATTTCTGTGCACACCGACAGGCGTATCCAAGGGATTTATGACACCGGAGTACATCTGCAAGGTGGATGCAAAGGGAAATGTCATTCAGGCAAACGGAAACTACAAGCCGTCATCTGAAATCAAGATGCATATGAGAGTTTATGAGAAGAGACCGGATGTGGGCTCGGTTGTTCATGCGCACCCCGTTTATGCGACGAGCTTTGCGATTGCGGGGATTCCGCTATCTCAGCCGATTATGCCGGAAGCGGTTATTGCACTTGGCTGTGTGCCGATTGCGGAATACGGAACACCCTCTACCATGGAAATTCCTGATAATGTTGAGAAATATCTCCCCTATTATGATGCGGTGCTGCTTGAGAGCCACGGCGCTCTGACTTGGTCTACAGATCTGCTTTCAGCTTATCTGAAGATGGAATCCGTTGAGTTTTATGCACAGCTTTTATATCAATCCAAGATGCTCGGCGGACCGAAGGAATTTGATTCCGCTACAGTTCAGAAGCTGTATGAGATCAGAAGAAAACTGGGACTTTCGGGAAAGCATCCTGCCGATCTGTGTCAGAACAAGGACGGCATCAACTGCCACAACTGTGGAGGCAGCTGCGGTACGGTAAGCGCTTCCCCTAAGGAAGCATCACCGGAAGTGATTGCCGAAATTACAAAGAAGGTAATGGAGCAGATGGGATTAAAATAAGGAGAAGTCCTGATGTATAACTATCAAAAGGATTTAGTCGAAAAAGCGGTCAAAAACGCCATAGAAGAAAAATTTGCCTGCGAGAAGATGACGCTGAGACTTGCCCTTGCTCTGGTCGGTAAAATCGAGCAGAAGGCGGCTTCGTGGAATATGCGGATTGTAACAGCGGTATCGGATGCCTCCGGCAACCCGGTCGCAGTACACTGTATGGACGGGGCATACATAGGCAGCTATGACGTTGCGGTGAATAAGACCTATACTTCGATTGCGTTCCAAATGCCGACAAAGGAGCTTGGCAGGCTGAGTCAGCCCGGCAAGGAGCTGTACGGCATTCAGTTTACAAACGGCGGAAGGATTGTCATCTTTGGGGGCGGAGAACCTCTTAAGAAAAACGGGACGATCATTGGTGCACTCGGCGTCAGCGGAGGAACAGCGGAGCAGGATACAAAGCTTGCGGAATATGGTGTGAGCGTATTTGAGGAGGTAATGAAATGCCTATAAACGAAAGCGCTGTGCAGGAGATTGTGCGTGAAGTAATTGCAAAAATGCAGATTTCCGAGCCGGCAGGAGGAAAACACGGTGTCTTTTCAGACATGAACGAGGCAATTGCCGCGGCGAAGAAGGCCCAGGCAGATGTCAGAAATCTCTCGATGGATCAACGGGAGAAAATAATTTCAATCATTCGCAGAAAGACTCATGAAAATGCGGAAATCATGGCGAGAATGGGTGTGGATGAGACAGGAATGGGAAATGTCGGACATAAGATTTTAAAGCATCATCTTGTGGCGGATAAAGTACCCGGGACAGAGGATATTACAACAGAAGCACTTTCGGGTGACAGGGGTCTGACGCTTGTGGAAATGGGGCCGTTCGGTGTCATCGGTGCAATCACCCCGTCTACAAATCCGAGTGAAACAGTGCTGTGCAACTCGATCGGCATGATTGCGGGAGGAAATACGGTTGTATTTAATCCGCATCCTTCGGCAATGAAGACTTCAATTTTTGCGGTAAACCTTGTCAATGAAGCCTCGATTGAGGCGGGTGGCCCGGACAATGTGGCTTGTACGGTGGAGAAGCCGACATTGGAATCAAGTGCAACTATGATGAAGCATCCGGATATTCCGCTGCTTGTGGCAACGGGCGGACCGGGAGTCGTAACAGCTGTTCTGTCGTCGGGAAAGCGCGGAATCGGTGCGGGCGCAGGAAATCCTCCGGCACTTGTGGACGAGACGGCGGATATTCGCAAAGCGGCGGAAGACATCGTTAACGGCTGTACGTTTGACAATAACCTTCCGTGTATTGCGGAAAAGGAAATCGTAGTGCTTGACACTGTTGCTGATGAACTGATGAATTATATGGTAAATGAGCAGGGCTGCTATCTGGCTTCGAATGAGGAACAGGATCGGTTACTGAAGACTGTATTTACCGAAAAGGGTGCATTGAATAGAAAGTGTGTCGGCAAGAGTGCAAAGGTGCTGCTTGGTATGATCGGAATTACCGTTCCCGATAATATCCGCTGCATTGTATTTGAAGGACCGAAGGAACACAAACTGATCGCAGAAGAGTTAATGATGCCGATACTCGGTGTCGTCAGAGCAAAGGACTTTGATGATGCTGTAGAACAGGCAGTGTGGCTTGAACATGGCAATCGGCATTCGGCGCATATCCATTCTAAAAATGTGGATCGGATCACGCAGTATGCGAAAGCGATTGATACGGCGATCCTTGTAAAGAACGGGCCGTCTTATGCGGCACTTGCTTTCGGCGGAGAGGGCATTTGTACCTTTACGATCGCGAGCCGTACCGGAGAGGGCCTGACAAGTGCCAAGACCTTCACAAAGAAGAGAAGATGTGTCATGTCAGACAGTCTTTGTATCAGATAAGAAGGAGAGGAAGGAAACGCATGAATTCAAACGAGATAGAATCAATTGTAAAACAGGTGCTGCTCAGCATGTCGGACGGCAGTGTAAATACAAATGCAGCGGTATCCGCAGGCGCAGCGTCCATTCCGCAGAAAGCACGTGTGGCGATGCTGACGGAGCTGGAGCATTACGAAATTAAAGAATTCCCATTGCCACAGGTCGGCGATGATGATATTCTTGTAAAGGTAGAGGGATGCGGTATCTGCGGAACGGATGCGCATGAATTTAAAAGAGACCCGTTTTCTCTGATTCCCGTTGTACTTGGACATGAAGGCACGGGTGAAATTGTAAAGATGGGTAAAAACGTGAAGCTGGACAGTGCGGGCAAACCGCTGAAGCTTGGCGACAAGGTTGTTACTTGCATGATCTTTAAGGACAGCCCGGACATTACGATGTTTGATTTGAATAAACAAAATGTCGGAGGCGCGGATGTATATGGATTACTCCCCGATGATGAGATCCATTTTAACGGATGGTTTTCGGACTACATATTGATCAGGGGAGGCTCCAGTGTATTCAACGTCAGCGATCTGGACTTGTATTCGAGAATTTTGATCGAGCCTTGTGCGGTACTGATTCATGCGGTGGAACGGGCGAAATCAACCGGAATTTTGAGATTCAATTCCAGAGTGGCCGTGCAGGGCTGCGGGCCGATTGGCCTGATCTGTATCGCAATTTTAAGGACGATGGGTATTCAGAATATTGTGGCAGTTGACGGAGAACAGAAACGTCTGGATTTTGCGAAAGAGCTTGGTGCTACGGAAACAGTGAACTTCAAGGATTTCAAGGGGATTGAGGCACTTGCTGACGGCGTGAAAGCGGCGCTTGGCGGATATTTGGCGGATTTTGCGTTTCAATGTACCGGTTCACCGGTTGCACACTCCAATATCTATAAGTTTATCCGGAACGGCGGCGGTCTTTGCGAGCTCGGCTTCTTTATCAACGGAGGCGACGCGACGATCAACCCGCATTTTGATATCTGCTCAAAAGAGCTCACGATCGTTGGCTCCTGGGTATATACACTCAGAGATTATGCGACGACGTTTGATTTCTTAAAGAGTGCAAAGCGCATCGGACTCCCGATGGATAAACTGATCACGGATGTGTTCCCGTTAGAGAAAATCAACGAGGCACACAAAACGAACCTGGCGATGACCGGTTTAAAGATTGCAATCATCTTATAAGGAGATTATGAACATGGCAGAGGATGCTGTAGGAATATTGGAAGTGTTCGGCTTGACATGTGCCTTTATGGCAGCGGATGCCGGGTGTAAGGCGGCCGATGTATGGCTGGAAACCTTTGATAAAAACAAGCCGGCAAATGCGGATTCCCTGCCTGTTCCGCTTCTGGTCACGATTAAGTTCCGCGGAACGGTGAGCAGTGTAGAGGCAGCGATGGCGGCAGGAGAAGAGGTAGCAAGGAATATGACGGGGATTGTACAGCGGCACATCATTGCACACCCCACGGAAGATACGGCAAAGATGCTGAAATTGAGCGCTTTTGATAAGAAATAGTTACAGAAATAAAAAACATAGAACGATTTTAGGAGGATCAGAAAATGTCAAAGGAAGCATTGGGAATGATTGAAACAAGAGGTTTGACGGCAGCGATTGAGGCGGCAGATGCTATGACAAAAGCAGCCGAGGTGACGTTGGTGGGAACAGAGAAAATCGGTTCCGGCCTTGTAACAGTAATGGTACGCGGAGATGTAGGCGCCGTAAAGGCAGCCGTAGAGTCAGGCTCTGCAGCAGCAAGCAGACTTGGAGAGCTCGTGGCACAACATGTCATTCCGAGACCGCATAATGATGTTGAGAAAATTTTACCTGGTGTTTAATTCCATTATTTTTAAGTGAGTACGAAGGGAGTCATTTCATGGGCAGGTCTTTAGGCTTTATTGAAATAACCGGTGTTGCAGCAGCGGTGGATGCACTTGATATTATGTGCAAGACAGCCGCTGTGGAGTTGGCAACCTGGGAAAGAAAATTAGGCGGACGGCTTGTAACAATTGTTGTCCGGGGCGAGGTGGCCGCCGTTACGAATGCAGTTGAGGCTGCAAGTCAGAGCACCATCAAAAAGCCGGTGGCCTGTGGAGTGATTGCGAATCCCCATGAGGAAATAGAAAGATTGATTTCTTTAAGCGCAAGCCGATTTATGAAGGCACCGGCGGATGAGGATGGCACAGAGGATATTCCGATGGATGTGTAAACAGGACGGCATCCATACAATACCCAGAGGCTCCGTGCAGGAGGAAACAAAATGGCAGTAAACAATGATAACACAAAGAAGACAGCCGCTAAGCCGGCAGTAAAAACAACCGCAGCAAGTGCTGCAATCCAAAAGGAGGAAAAAATTATGTCACAGGAAGCATTGGGAATGGTTGAAACAAGAGGTCTCGTAGCAGCAATCGAAGCAGCGGATGCAATGTGCAAGGCAGCTAACGTTACATTAGTAGGAACAGAAAAGATTGGTTCCGGTCTTGTAACAGTTATGGTACGCGGAGATGTAGGCGCTGTAAAGTCATCAGTAGAAAGCGGTTCTGCAGCAGCAAGCAGACTTGGCGAATTAGTAGCCACTCACGTCATCCCAAGACCGCACAATGACGTAGAAATGATCTTACCGAAAGTAAAGTAGGAAATAAGTAAAGCAAACACATTTCGGATGGATAATTCCGTGTCTGCATGGGAAATTGTCTATCCGAAATGCGGAAGCTTATGAAATGAACCTATGAATTCCAAAATTATCAAAGCCTCACAGAGAGGGGTGCCAAAACCTTGGATACAGAAAACATTGCGCTGATCACAAGACTTGTGATGGAAGCGATCGATCAAAAAGGACAGACCGGAAACGGATTTGCGGTACCGATCGGCGTATCGGCAAGACATGTACATTTAACGCAGGCGCATGTCGAAATATTGTTTGGAGAAGGATATCAATTAACAAAGAAAAAAGAGTTGATGGGCGGACAATTTGCATCAAACGAATTGGTGACCATTGTCGGGCTCAGGCTTAGAGCAATAGAGAATGTAAGAATATTAGGACCGGTAAGAAAGGCTTCTCAGGTGGAGATTTCTGCCACTGATGCTGTGAAGCTCGGTATTACAGCGCCGGTCAGGGAGTCCGGAGATACTGCTGGCAGTGCGCCGATTTCTCTTGTCGGACCGAAAGGTGCTCTTTACTTAAAGGAAGGCTGTATTGTGGCAATGCGTCACATCCATATGTCACCTGCGGATGCGCGTTCAGCGGGCGTTCAGGACAAAGAAATCGTATCTGTCAAAACGGATAATGCCCGCGGTACGATATTAAATCAGGTCAAAGTCCGTGTGGATGACAGCTATAGTCTGGAAATGCACATTGATACGGATGAAGCAAATGCCTGCTCGATTAAAACAGGCGATAAGGTCACTATTATTAAGTAATGCCAGCAGACATGCCAGCACATGTCGAGTGAAGTGATTCATAAACGGAGGATGCCATGATAGTCGGAAAAGTAACGGGCAGTATTGTATCGACCAGAAAATGTGAAAACCTGATTGGGAACAAATTTATGATTATTGAGCCGATTTCTTCCATGAAGGGAGAGAACAGCCGGTTTGTGGCGATTGATAATATCGGTGCGGGTGTCGGCGAAATTGTGCTCGTGGCGACGGGCAGTGCGGCCAGAATCGGCTGCGGACTTCCGGATGCTCCAATCGACGCGGCGATTGTCGGAATCGTAGATGAGGAACCATAGAATAAGCTGTTATGGAGCCGATGGGCAAAATATCAGTTATGGATTGGAGTAAGGCGGCATGAAGCTGGAGGAATTAAAGAATATCGTAAAAATGAGTGGAATAGTCGGAGCCGGTGGAGCCGGCTTTCCTACTTATAGGAAGCTGGATGAACGTGCGGAAATCATAATTATGAATTGTGCGGAATGCGAGCCGCTCTTGAGTCTTCACAGGCAGCTGCTAAGAGACAGAGCTTATGAAATTTTAAAAACGTTTGCGATGATGGCGGAGGCGGTCTGTGCAAAAGAGTCGGTCATAGGCATTAAAAAAAGCTATCACGAGACAATTCAGGTACTTGAGTCGTGTATCGGTGATTTTCAGGGTATGCGTCTGCAGCTTCTGCCGGAGGCTTATCCGATGGGGGATGAAGTGGTCCTCATTTATGAATCAACAGGCAGAGTGATTCGCCCGGGCGGACTGCCGATCGAAGAGGGTGTGGCGGTGTTTAATGTAGAAACCGTCTATAATATTTATCTGGCAGCAGAAAAGCAAGCGCCGGTAACGAGCAAATATGTGACGGTTGTCGGAGAGGTGGAACATCCGGTGACAGTCAGAATGCCGATCGGAAGCACAATTCGTGAAACGGTAGCCAAGGCGGGAGCGATTACGACAGAGCATCCGGTTTATCTGCTTGGCGGTCCAATGATGGGATTTATCGGCGGGCCTGAAGATCCGGTTACAAAGACGACAAACGCCGTACTTGTACTGCCGCAAAGTCATCAGATCATCCAGCGGAAGCATAGGTCCTCTTCAATTGACATGAAGCGTGCGGCTTCGGCGTGCTGTCAATGTGAGGCGTGCACGGATTTGTGTCCCCGTTATCTGCTCGGGCATCCGATTGAGCCGCATCGATTTATGCGCTCGGCGGCTAATATGGATTTTCAGGATATGAGGCCGTTTTTGGATACGATGTTCTGCTGTTCCTGCGGTGTGTGCGAGTTGTTTTCCTGTCCGCAGGGCTTGTCACCGAGGACATTGATCGGTGAATATAAAGCCGGTCTGCGTAAGGCAGGCATAAAGCTGCCCGAAGTGGCTTCAGCACCGGTATCCGCATCAAGAGAATACCGGAAGGTGCCGGAGGAGCGGATGGAAGCGAGGCTGGGTCTGTATTGTTATCACAAGCCGGCACCGATTGACCATTCAGAGGTTCCTGTCAACAGAGTCAAAATACGATTGAGTCAGCATATCGGGGCTCCCGCGATACCTGTCGTGGCACAGGGGGATGCGGTAAGTGTAGGGCAACTGATTGCAAAGCCCGCAGAGGGCTTGAGTGTGGCGATTCATTCATCTATTGATGGTACGGTGACAGAGGTTGCAAAGACCTATCTGATGATAGAAAAGGAACAGGGAGGACGCAGGTAACGAAATGAGCAGAGCCATAGGAATGATTGAATTTAAGACAGTATCTACAGGCGTGACGGCAACGGATGCCATGGTCAAGACGGCCGCAGTGGATATCGTTGAGGCTGAGACCGTTTGTCCCGGAAAATATATTGCGATCGTCACGGGTGATTTAAGTGCGGTGAATGCGGCGGTAGAGACGGCGACAACGACTTACAGCAATCAACTGATCGGGAGCTTTGTGCTTGGAAATCCGCATGAATCTATTTTTCCCGCAATGTATGGTGCAACGCACATAGAAAAACCGAGTGCACTCGGCATTCTGGAAACCTATGATGTGGCGTCACTTCTCGTTGCGGCGGACGTTGCGGCAAAGACAGCAATTGTAGAGCTGATTGAGCTGCGTATTGCGAAGGGAATGTGCGGAAAATCCTATATGTTCCTGACCGGCGAGGTTGCGGCGGTGGAGGCGGCAATTGAGCGGGCAAGAGCATCAGTGGGGGACAGCGGCATGTATTTGGATTCCTCTGTGATTGCACACCCGGATGAAAAGCTGATGAAGACAATTATATAAATAAGCAGTAAAGGCTGAAGGTATTAATGCAGCCGGGTTCAGTAATTTGAAAGATTGGAGGCGGATATGCTCGCGTTAGAAAGACGGAATTTGATATTGGAAAAGCTGCAGGAGGAGAAGCGCGTCGTAGTCGGCGAGTTAAGCCAGCTTTACGGTGTTTCGGAAGAGACAATCCGAAGAGATCTGGATAAGCTCGATAAGGACGGACTTGCAACCAAAAGCTATGGCGGTGCGGTCATCAATGAAAATACGAGTATAGATATGCCGTTTAATGTGCGAAAAAAATGGAATGTGACAGGCAAACAGAAGATTGCCGAGCTTGTAGCCGGGCTGATCAATGACGGAGAGCATATCATTCTGGATGCGAGTACTACGGCTGTATTCATAGCGAAAGCGATCAAGCAGAAATCCGGCCTGACGGTCATTACGAATTCGATCGAAATCATCATTGAGCTTTCGGACGTATCCGATTGGAACATTATCTCTTCCGGCGGCAGCCTAAAGGAAGGCTATCTTGCACTTGTGGGTCCTCATGCAATCGAAGGCTTAACTGCTTATAATGTGGAGAAGGCGATTATGTCCTGCAAAGGCATTGATATTGATAAGGGCATTACGGATGGCAATGAGCAGTTTTCGCAGGCTAAGCAGACGATGCTGAAGTCGGCAAAGCAGAGTATCTTTGCGATTGACAGCTCTAAATTCGAGGAAGTCGCATTTTCAAAGATTTGCGATGTGGCTCAGGCCGATATCATCGTAACGGACGAAAAGCCCGATGAGCGCTGGTTGGGCTTTCTTGAAAAAGCGGGTGTCAAATGTTTGTATCCCGGAATGTGAAAATTTTTGAACTGTAAATTAAATTGAATTGATTGAGGAAATAAAAGGAATTCCTGTGAGAATATAGGAATTCCTTTTAATTTGTGGAAAAATTTTTTATAATTAAATAAAAGAATGTAAGGGGTATGGAGTTAGACTTACAAATGCGAAAAATATAGTAGAGGAAAAGCAGGGGAAGCAAGCGCTTGCTGAGGGAGGAATCATGATTAAGAACAGTGTAAAGCAGATGTTGCGTACACCATTGAGAAGTATATCCTTTTTATTATTGATTTTCCTTTCTGCCCTCCTTCTTACCTTAGGAGTCGTCTTATGGGTTAATAACAACACTATTATCCATGGCTATGAGGATAGTTTTATCACGATAGGAACAGTAGAGCAAAAAGCTTTTTCGTTCAGTCAAAGTGCACATTGGGATGCGGGGCTAAAGGATTACCGATTGATTCAAAAGCCGGAGTATTCTACATTCTTGCCGTTTTCTTTGCTTTCCTTTGAAGAGGCTGATTATGTTCAGAGACCGGAGAAACGGTCTTATTACGGTTCATATGCGCCGGAATATAGGTTATGGAATGACCAATATCCCTATAGCTTCCCCGTTGTAATTGCGGAAATTTCCCCTATGGAAGATTGTACCCCAGATGAATCTGTCCTGATAAAGGTAAATAAGCTTTTGTTTGGTGATTCGTCTTTTGAAGGAGCAGTTCTTTGGTTTTGCAATCATTATACGAAAAATCCAAAGCCTCTTGAAAAGGGAAAAAACTATGCAGTAGTGATGGTTATTCAATTTTGGACTCACGGGGAACAGTATGAAGAGATAAAAGGCACTGAGGAAAGGACGTTGGAATATGTCCCCGTGGAATTACTGGCCACCCAGTATGAACCGGATGGTGTCCAGATGAAGGATGTGCTGGAAGCGGAGGTAACAGAAGATTCTCCTTATTATGAGGTGACAGGGGGCTTTTATGATACGGATATTGGAGAAAGACTGCTGAATTTGGCAGATGGATATTCCATGCTAAGAGAAACTATGCCTGTTACGGGAACCAATGCCACGAAACTTTTGATGTCCTTTTACCGGGAGGATTCCTATATTAGCGAAGGAAGGGATATCACTGAGGAGGAATATGAGGAGGGAAGAAAGGTATGTTTGGTGTCAGGGGAGTTTGCGGACAACAATGACTTTACAATTGGTGACAGTGTTCACTTACAGCTTTATTTTACAAACAGCAGGATTTCAGCCGGACAAATGTATCCTTTACATAATGGAGGCGTAGAGCAGTGGTTGCCTATTACGGCAGAGGGTGAAGTACTCTCTATATTTGAAGACAGCCGGTATACCATAGTCGGCATGTATGATAGTTCTCCCGGTGCAAGTCTGGATGACTACAGTATAGGACAGAATGAGGTTATTGTTCCGTTAGCGTCCATTGAGAATCAAAACAGCTGCCATATAATGGAGTATGGGCCGATGAAGGGATCTACCACATCCTTTCAGATTCCTAACGGAAGCATTGAAAACTACCTGACTGCATGGGAAAAATATGGTACAGATGAATTGGAAATCAGCTTCTACGATATGGGCTATTCACAATTGAAATCAGGGCTGGAAAATATGAAACGCGTGTCCCTGTTACTATCAGTAGTGGGGATTTTGATGGTTGTCTTTCTCCTGCTATTCTACAGTCATTTATTCATAGTGAATCAAAGAGAACGGACAGCCATTGAACGTTGTCTGGGAGTAGAAAAGAAGCAATGCAGAAGATCTTTACTTTCAGGAATTCTGGTTCTGCTTGTTATGGGCAGCTTATTTGGCTGCGGTCTGGGTGGTATGTTATCACAGCGTATTTCGGCTGAAAATATGAACAGGGTTTATTATGATGCATCTTATAGCAGTGTTATTGCGACAGAAATGGAAGAGACAGCTGAAAGAAGAGAGGACAATAACGCAGTAGTGATGATTGCCTCCATTTCTGCCGGTATCTGTATTATTTTACTGGGAACAGGGATTTCCATAGGGAGAATCAATGCGAATCTGAAGGCGGAGCCTATGAGGCTGCTCGGCGAAAAAGGAAGAGACTGACAGAAAGGAGGATTTATGTTTTACCTGCATACCGTACAATGTAATATAAAACAAAATAGGGCAAAAAGTATGATTACCGTAAGTATCTGCATTTCTATACTCCTACTGATGAATTTGTACTTGAACAATATGGAGAGCAGTAAGGAGCAGCTTGCTATGCTGCCCTCGGTTACTTCTATTTATTGCCGTATTACTAATTTAAACGGTTCCTTAGAAACAGGTCTGGAAATTTCTGAGGAGCTAGTGGACAAGCTGCTGATCA
>JASGGU010000043.1:0-31963 GCA_047602645.1 Lachnospiraceae bacterium
TGATCCATAATAAGTGACCTCCTTTAAAAAACTATTAGTTTTTGCATTTTTTAAAATTTGCCACAAAACTGAAAATTAAACTAGGCGAATGGTTTGACGTTTACCAATATCAAGAATTATCATCTGCATTTGATTGTTTTGTTTTCCCATCATAAAAATCAGCCTCCCCATATGGATTCTTAGTTATATTTTACCATATCTGAAGCTGATTTTGTTATTTTGTCAACAGGTCCTTTTCTTCACACACTCGAGTGAATTACTCCAACTGTCCTAATTTTACAGCAAAAAGAATTAAATAGCACGACGGTAGATTATGTTGCGCTTACGTTATATCAAGTTGGCTACAGTTTTTGAAGCCAACCTATATACTCACGTTTCCCATCAGTAAGTTTGTAGTATACCTTAATAATCCTTTTAAGCTCTATTTTTCTTACAATATGTTTCAAAACATTCAATAAACCCTTTAAGTTCCTCTAAGCTTGGTACTGTTCCATTTATTGCACTTGCTTGATCATGACACCATGCTGAACATAGTGTCATTCCATTTTCAAGTTCCTCATATAATTCTGGAGAAAATGGTGCTTTCTTTAATCTTTTTGTTTGTACACATGGATTATATCTTTGAATTGAATCATTGAACAAAATCTCTTCCACCGCTCTCTCCCAACTTTCTCGAAGGAGTTCACACCAATTTTTTGCTTTATAATAGTATCCATCCATATCTCCGGAGTTGAATACATTTGTCATCTCTTGCAAATCATTTTTCAATTTACCTGTACGATCTTTTACATTCATCCCTTGCCACGGTATTGTCTGAACAATGTTTCCTGGTACATTTCCTATTTTACGTACATTTTCTTGTAAAAAAGAAATGCTTTCCTTATTCGCTAATGTTTTCAATTCCATAAAAAAGGAAATCTCATGTGTAAAAATAATAACTTGTCTTCTTTTAGATTCTTCTAATAACCTTTTTGCAATAACTGTCCTTCTTTTGTGGTCTAATGAGCAAACCGGATCATCTAAAACAATTGCTACATTGCCAACATCCATCTGTATCTCTGTCAAAAAATTAGCTATAGCAACTGCTCTTTGTTCTCCTTCACTTAAAATTTTTCCAGGTGCATTACCTTTTATTTGTAATTTCTTTAATGCAACTCCATTACTTCCTCGTGAAATAATTTCTGCATCAAAATCAGCATTTAAATTACTGCACTCTAGTGCAAACATTGACAGATAGTCTTCTGTAATATATTTTTTAAATAGTTCATTTTGTTTATTCGTTATTGATCTAGTTTTTATTTTCCCTTTATTTGCTTCTGCAATCCACTTAAGTTTTTCTATATATGTAGATATCAGCGGTATCAGTTCCAACACTTTTTCTTTATCTAAATAATCATTCTCCATTTTTGTGTATGTAGAAATTTGTTTTGTAATCTCTTCTTGATTTAATGAATTCTTTTTCTCTGACACTTTTTCTTTCAAAATTTCAATAATTTTTGTATCTATTAAATATGATTCTAGTTCCACCTCCATATTTGTTATTTCTTCCTGAAATTTTTTACGATATTTATTGGCTTGTTCAAACATGTTTTTTATTTCTTCTGCATTTTGCTTAAAATTATTTACAAGCCAGTCCTCTTGGATTGATGATTCATTCACAAATAATAAATCAAGATTTTGTATTTCTCCTTGTAATTTATCAACTATTGCTTTCTTAGTTTTATAATTCTTTTCTGCACTACTTTCCAAATAAGTCCAATATTTATATATCAGATCGTCTTTTGAAATACTTTGTCCACATAATGGGCACTTATAATGTTTTTCAATATTATCAAAATATTTTTTTGCAGCTTCAATAAATGTTTTCCACTCAGGAGAACCAATACTTTCTATCTCATAAGCATCAAACTGTTCAACCCCCTCTAGACTCAAAATCTTTTTACAATCAAGCAAGGCTGAAATTTCTTGTTTATATTCTTCTATTTTTTCACGTTCAAAATAGCCATTAAATTTTTGGGCTTTTTCTATTGACAGCTCTAATATTTGAAGTACTTTATTAATTTGTTCAGACTGTGTATTAATATTAAGAGAAACCAATTTTGCTTTTTCTATTTTGACTTCCTTAATTTGTTCTTTTTCTTCATCACTAATGGTGAATGTTTTTTTAATTTCTTCCACATTGCTCTTTTCAGTTAATGAACTAATAGCATCTAATGCTTTTCCTTTATTCTGAAAAAACTTTATAAAAGGATTATCTTCTTCTTTTCGCTCACGTTCCTTATCTAACATTTTTTGTATTTCTAAACACGCACTTATAAAAGTATCAAAAAAAGTCAATTCACTTGGAGCAAAATCAACAGCCGATTCTTTCATCATATCATCCATTGCACTTTTAGAATCAAAATTGCGAATTCTAGAAAACGCAAAATGATTTTTATCCTCTGGATATTTTAAAATTCTATTGCATCCATCTATATCAAATGAAAATTCAGCATAAATATCATCAATGCTTTTTGAATATATATCACTAATAATTTCTTTATCTCCTCTCGAAATAAATGCATTATTTAGTAATCTCGTATAGCCAGATTTTCCACTCCCATTTTCACCATATACAATTGTTAACTTTTCTCCAACGTTTAAATGATCCTTTGATGCTAATCTATTTACTCCTGAAATGTTTCCAACTGAACACCAATGTATTTTACATTTTTTTTCATTTGATGAGCATTTTGTAAATTCTATCTTTTCTGGTGCTTCCCCTTCTGACAATCCAGATTCTATCTTAAATATGTTATACACCTTTACTAAAAATTCATCATCAATAGAACGTTGATTTAAAATCCTCTCTGCTAACATTTGTTGCCATTTTGAGAGTGTTTTCACCCAGTCAACTATTTCATCTGTAATCACTTTTATTATCCCCTTTCTTCCTTCTCCTTGTTAATATCTTTTCAACTTTGTTTTATTCAAGCCTCTGCAATACTTTTGCTCTTATAGTTATAACTTTCCTAGCAAATCTTCAAACACATCTTTAACTTCTCCATAAATCATATCATGAAATACATTATCACCAAAGTAATGCTGCAAAATGGACGAACTTGATCCCAGCACACTATTTTCACTCTTACCTATTTGCTTTAATTTATCAACATAATACGAACCCAACTTAGAATATAATTCAATATCTTTCTCCCTAAATTCAATTATTGGATCGTTTTTTTCTGAATCGTTAACCTTTACCCTTATATAACTAACTCCAGAACATCTGTCTTTTCGGTGAACAATTCCTATTTTTCTGGTTGTTGGTCTTACTGTTGCTAAAATCGGAATAGTGTCTGTGGTTATTGTTCTTATTGCTTCATTTGATAACGTGAGTATTCTTTCAACTTTTCTCACTAACTGCTCATCTGAATATAATTCATCAAACCAATATGAATGTTTTCCTGACTCTAGTTCTAAATCCGGTTTAATATCTAAGAAATTATCAGCATTATTCATTCTAAATTCTAATATTTTGCAAAAAGTTATAATCATATCAACATCCTGATTATAATTTCCTAATTCAATCACTTTACTAATAACGTCACTTATATCCTTGTAATATAAGCTTAAATCACTTCTCGTTCCCCCTATCATATTCTTATTTCTAAACTTTTTCAATTCTTTTTCTATACGCTCTACTAACAATACATCTATATCAATCTCAAATAAGTTTTGCTGTTTTACTGCTTCTTTAATTTGATTTTTTAAAATGTCCACTGCAATTTCTCTCGAAGAGTCAAAGCCATATGACAATAATGCTAAATTATAATACCGCTCATGTAAATACCCCATTGTAAATACTGATGCATTTATTGGCATCTTTGTTCCATCTGGTGTTACCATATGCATTCCATTTTCCTCAGATACTGTAACATCCAAGATTTTTGCTTCAGGTTCTCCATTATAAATTATCATGGAAATAGATTTTTGAGTAAAACTCATAACTCCACGAATGCATATTTTTCCAGTTCCTTTTATATTATATCCGTCAAAAACATGATGTATTTTATAGAAATAAGATTGAACTATAGTATCATAAGTTTTCAAAATCTGCGCATAATACATTTCAGCATATTCCAGATTCAGTTCCAATTCAACATCATCAAAATTTCTTCTCGATTCAAGTGCCTTTATAAACAACTTTAAATTATGTGTTTCCAAGTAATCCAACACATAGTTTTGCTTCTGTTGATTAGAAATAATACCTGTCAAATAACAAATCACTTCATCATATCTTTCGTTTAATACATTGCTATCCAACCAATCAAGAAGTATATCTTTATCCCATGTGGATAATTTTAAAGCCACAAAGAATTCATGTATTGCTTTATGATAATATTTTATCCCTTGTAAACCAACAGATATTAAACCCGTTTTCCAAATTTTTTCATACGCATTTGATTTATTTTGACCAACACAGACAGCATCTAGAATTTCAAAAAATTTTTCTGTGCAATCCCCATTTTTATAACTATATATTGCATAATCGCCTAGTATTGATTTAATAAGTGTTTCATCATATAGAGAACACGAAAGAACTTTCATTTTTTCAGCAATATATTCCTGGAATAACGCAGCATGATTAAATGGAATTTTATATTTGTCTTCTTTCTTTGATATAGATACAAACATTTTTAAAAACAAAGGTGTTCTTATAACTTCTATCAATCGTTTGGGAATTTGGTGAATTTGAATCTCTATGTCCCCATTCGAATATTGTTTTAACAAATTGATTATTTTTTCATCATCTAATGGCTCTAACGAATAATGTGCAAACTCTGTACAAAAATCCCCTTTGTAGTTTTGCATTCTTGAAGTAACAATAATTATATTATCCGTATTACGTCTTAATTGATGCAAATTATACCCCAAAATATCATAGTTAACTTCAACTTCATCTAGTGCATCAAATAGGATAATAAATCCGCCTTCTCTCAAACGTTTTTCAATCAGTTCTTTTGTTACAAACGGTAGGACTAAATTAAATTCTTCATAAATTCCATCTACTATAGAATGGTATAATTTACCATAATACCTTCCTTCCAGCAATACCGGTATCTTATTATCATCCTCACTATATTTGGATAGATACTCTCGCATCAACATCCACATTAAGTATGACTTTCCACCTCCTGGTTCAGATGTAATTATTTTACATGTATCATCTAATATATCATCATAATTTTTACTTTTACCATTCTTTATAATATCTAAATCATATGTAAATTCCTTAAAATTTCTATCTACACATTTGCATAACTCCTCCGTACAACGTACTCGCATCATATTTTTATAGTTTTCATATATATTTCTATTCGCCCATTTTCCTGTTTTATCAGCGAGTTTTTTCAATTCCAAAATCTTATTGTAATTTAAAAGATTTAACGTTTCCCATTTATCCGGAATTTCTTCAACCTTACACGAGAAAAGACAAGTATCAGAATAATTTGCATTCACTACATAACCTTCTATATCAATTCCATTTGAAATCATATAAGCCACAGATTTTGTCCATGCTGAATAAAATACTGGTTGCCCTTTAACCAGTATTTTTTCCGTAGTTTTCTTAGCTTCAAAGACCAATAAACTATGTTTATAAACCCATTCTACCTCTTGATCTGACTTTCCCCTATTCCTATCAAATTCATTAGAAGTAAATTGAAGGATGTCAGCAGCTTTTGTCTTTAACGCTTTGCTTCCTTCATATCCATATACGGGAAATTCTTCAGCTCTTAAATCTTTGGGATAATCCAAAAGTTCTAATAGTGGAACTATTAATTTACTTCTCACTTCAGCCTCAGACTGAATATTTTGTTTTAAAAAATCATTTATTAAATTAGAAATATTCATTCAGATATTTATCCTTTCAATTTTTTTGTATTTTTTTCTGCCTACGCTTAACTACTATTTTTATTATATTCCTATCAAATTAAAATTCCAATCTACATCTCCAATAAACATCATTCAGCAAAATCATAACATACACTTATAATTTGCAATAACAAACCCAGCCAGCAACATCAAGTAATAACCATCATCCTGATCATCTTGACATTACCGCCTGGGTTTGTTCGTTCGTAGTCAAGGGACCTTAAGGATAAGTCCCCTTCCGCTTATAAATCATTATTAATTTTATGTCATATCACATCCCCAAAATATAATTAACAAGTTTCAATTTCACCAGATTCAATTACATTAAAAAAAGGATAATTTGCTCTTAATTTTCAGTAAGCAATCAACATCATAACCCACAAGTGGGTTAAATCCGGGTTATTTTCTTCTCGCATAGTCCCTTCAACACCTATATTTACTGGTATTTCGCGAGATTCATCAAAAGTGCCGTGGCAGACGAACAATATTTTTACTATATCACTTATGCTTTATTCATACTTAAAAATGAATCTACCCTCGAAAATTCGACTAAATTTGATGCAGAAAGCTATAACGCTCAAGTCTAACTCAGTTGTTGTTAATTAAACACATTGATCGCATCCATATACCCCTGCAATCCATCTGGTTTCAATGCATAAGACACATAATTTGCAGGCTCTTCTCTTGCCAATCTCACCAGATAACCTTCATCTTCTGGTTCATCAAACACAACCTGCGCATTTGCCTTGGTACATTCAATTACAAGTTCATTTCCTTCATTATCCTTCATAACTACCGCATTGAGAATTGAATCGTAATAATAAAGATTATACTCCACCCATTCCACCTCCAGTTTTAAATAACCATCCCAAAGTGTTCCAATGCTTCCATAATCGCCTTCTCCTTCTCTTCAGGACAATTCAGTTGCTTTGTATCCTCCGACTTTGCCAGATTATAATTCTCCCCAACCTCTATTCCACATTTTCTTTTTACCTGTGAAATATAAAGATTAGAAACCTTAAGTCCATGCTCTTTCAACACATAATCCTTTATCTCTGCATAAGTTGCTTTACTCTCAGCTGATGTCACATCCAGCTCGTCCAAGTCCAATTCAACCTCTATCCTATCACTGGGTTTTTGTTGGGACAACAGGACAACCGTCTCCGCATGCCTTGAGGAGATAAAAAAGATGCCGCTTAAGCCTAATATCCCCTTGGCGGAGTCAAGGATTACATTTTTCCTTCAGTCACTTCAATTTCAGAACATTTTAGCGTAAGGAGGCCTTTATGATTTTAAGGACATTTATTGACAATCCCCATACATATCTGCTTCCTGAAACCCTATCGTTCCATCAACTCACGGCTTAATGCTCTAACTTGTCCGATTTGTTTTTCAAACATATTATCCCATAATTCTAAACATCTTTCAGCAATTTTTTTATCACTTTCCTTTTCTGAATTAGCACTCTCATCATATAATGCAATAATAAGTTTTGAAATATAAGTTTCAATGCCCAACCGGGTTGCAATTAGTTCAGAATCCATACCTAATACACTTCCGCATAAAGCAAGTACAATTTCAGCATAATCTCTGATTGAGCATGCATTCTCTTCTAGAAATCTTACAAAAGAATATACCATTCTTCTGCCAACTTTTGATTTCATGATTTCTATCAAAAATTCCGAATCGCGTTCCATATCCACAAGTTTATCAGAAAATATTCGTGACAAAGGAAATCCGCCAGTACCTTCTGTGTTTTTGTATTTAAGTATAATCTCTTTAGCCTTATCACGATATTCCTCATATTTCAAATAGATTACAGCCATATAAAGTATCGCTTTTACCTGTTCTTCATTTAATTCTTTAACCTTTAAAATGACTTCCTTGAATTCATCATACCTCATATAAAATTCACACAGTGAATAGCTGCCTATTTGAATAAGTCTTTTATCGTCAGATTCAAAACATTTTATCATTACCGTAAGAACTCGGTCTTTATACTTAGGATATAATCGAAAAAACATGTTTTTTGTATCTTGAAAACTGGCCATTCGTACATCAGATTCATATAAACGCAATATTCTGGTCTCTGCCCATTCTCTATCAATATTATAAGAAGGCCATAATGCATAAAACGATGCCATATTGACTGCTGGGTCATTGTCTAATGTAAGTTTATCAATCACTAATTTAAATTCTGGAAATAATTCTTTGTTATTCCACAACAAATGCCCTATTGCTCTAGCAGCGTCTCCCCTTACACAGTTCAATGCATTGCTAACCAATTTATCACAATCAATTACAACATCTTCCCCAGATTTAACATTTTCGGTGCTACCCTTAAAATCAATAGCTATATTTTTCAATTGCGATAAAACATCTGGTGACCATGTATATATATTCACTTTCTCAAGTATTCCACAGAAATAAGATGCCCTATGACTTACCAAATCACATGGAAACACTCTGAACATTTCTTCCCATGTTTGCTTGCTAACTTCATTAATATTTTCCGAAAATTCAGAGCCAGAGTACATTGAATCAATATAAGCAGGAACAATATCTTCATTATTTTCCAAAACTAACCGAATCATCGCCTCTGGTTCCGATTTAACTGCTGAACTGAAATCACTAGAATACATTTCAATTGAACTTTCAATAAATCCACCTTTCACTTCGTTCCAATTGGAATGCCGCCTATTTTTCAACTTCTGATTTGTAATTATCTGAAGCCATTGATTTCGCCCGATTTTCTTTCCCGATATAGGAGATGCTACCCCCCCTGAATGTCCATCTCCACTCATATAACGATATGATCTGCCTTCAAACTTCCTTTCAAGTACTCTTAATAAATTTTTGCTTTCACAAGAAAGTTTTTCAAAAGGAATATTCTGCAAAAGTTGATATTGCATGTCTCCCCAAAAACTACAATAAATAGGTGCATGTTCCTTAGTATTGTTTTGCTCAATCCTTCTTTTATACCATTCAACAGCCCTAGGCGATACATATTTTTTTATTGCATTTTCAAAGAAACTCAAATATGTTACTTCACAAAAAGCAGCATGAACTTTAATCACTTTTATTACAAGTCCTAATTGACTATTGGCACCACTAGTATAATCAAATGCTTTCTTATCCAAATCATTAGATAGATAAAAAATCACTTGATTACTGTAGGAACTTGGCAGGAACTGCATTCCATCCAAAATAATTTCATTATAAAGCGTATAATTCTTACCCCTATATGGTTCATAATAAGACCAAAAAAATTCCGGGTTTTGGTATATAATTGTCTTATTTGCTTTTTTTATCAATCCAATAGTAGTACGTTCAAGATTACTCTTGTGCACATATCTTTCCGACCAATCACTATATTGAACTTCCCAAGAATCCTCCTTTGGTACATATTGTAATAATTCATCAAGAACATAATGCCCTTTCTCTACCAACAAATCACTTTCATCTAATAGTTCCTCTTCGTAATGATATACATTTCTTCCGTTTGATTTAATCTTGTTTTCTAACCAGAAGGAAATAAGTCTAATCGTTCTTACTTCACAATTCTTCATCATATCTTTTATATCTATATAAAGTTCTCGCGCCAACTCCGGATATTTATAATAAAACATCATTCTTAATTCAAATACTTCATCGCTATCTTGCATAATATCATGAGAAAAACAATCTAAAAATCTTTTATCGTCCTCCTCATTTTTAAAAGCTCTCTCTTTAATAAATGTAATATCTTGAGCATTTAAATCTGCACTAATGCTAGTAAATAAGACAAAGACATTGTTCTTTCTTGTCTCATCTACAAACCATTTTTCTAGTATTCCGAATTCTCTCAGGATATTAACATATGCATGATTTCCACATATAACGTTATTTAGTAAATAATCTGTATATTCATTTTTGCAGCCATGGATAATAAACTCTTTTATAGTTTCATCAGGATGTGCTATTTGTCCAAGTATTTCGTAAAAAAGATACTTAACATAATATCTTATACGAAACGATTCCAACATTTTTATACCCGCTGCAACAAATGCAGCACTATCATATTCTAAAATATTTTGTAAAAACATTTGAATTTGATAACGTTTTCTGGGAGTTTGCTTCTTTTTCTCTCCAATAATTTCCTCTATACTTTTTTCTGTAAAATATTGTTGCATCATTCTTTTAGAAATAAAATAATCTAAAATTGACTGATGTACAAAACCGACTCTACTTCCATCGACAACAATCATCTCTGCCGATATCAAATAATCAAAACCTGTTTCATTCACTTTTAAAATCTGCTTGGGTGCGTACAAGCGTCCCATACTATCCAAAACATCTGCAATGTGTTCTTGCATTTCTATGACAACTTTTTCTTGTACACCAAAGCTTATACTTTTTTTACATATTTGCTGATACCATTTTTCAATCAAATGGCTTGTTGTTATACAATCATCGTAAGTTTCTTCTTTATCTAAATGTTGCCAAATATAAAGATTACTAGGTATTTGCAATAACTTTCTTGTTTTTGTAGTTATTATTTTATACTTTTCTCCTATAATACTTTTTACAACATCTTCATCAAAATATTGTACAACAACTCTTTCCCATTTATTATTCTCTTGATTTGTATTAGATTCTGTTTCAAACAACGCCTTTATATTATTATCATTATGTAAGTCATAGACTCTACAAACAAAAACTATTATTATTTTATATTCTCTTTCATAATTAAGGTATTTAACTTGTTTAATCAACTCCATACATACTGATAGTGCTTCACTAGAATTCGCCTGTGTCCATCTTAAAGCATCCAATTGATCCAAAATAATAACAGCTCGCTTATTCTTCGAAATAGAATGTAAAGCATAAGAAATAGAACCTGGGAATCCTAACTGCTGTCCCCATATATCACAATTCTTTTGTGGTATCTTTCTGTCCAGTTTGATTGCAATATATGGTATCTTCTCAATCTCACAATAATCTATTATAGCTTCTGTGCAACCACTTTTGCCATACCCGGCATTTCCAGAAATGATAAGATTCTGTTCATTTTTTATCGTTTTAATACATTTTTCAAATTCATTTCTCTGAATCAAACCTTCTTGTAATGGTTTAAAACTAGCTCTATATTCTTGATTAATAGTAGAAATTTGTGGAATAATTCTTTTATTTCCATCTATCAATCGTAACTTTATATGTTGTACTGTAAGATAATCCAGTAATATTGTTTCTGTTATTTCCTTTCCCAAGATATCTCCATCAATAACAAACGCTACCAACGCATTATAGACCACATTTTTATCTGAGCAAAAATAAAATTCAATTTTTTGATATATATTTTCCCTTATTGCATACTCAGATATATGCTTTAAGTTTATTCTCCTTAAGTAATTAATAGATCTTAAAACTTCATTATCTTTTGAGTACTCCAAATTCATCTCTGTGCAAAAATCATGATAGAATTTACTAAATGCCTTACTGCTCTTTTGTATTTGGATGTCATAAAAATCTCGTGGATTTCCACTTGTATTTAAAGATCTTTCATGTAAATCAACAAGAAAGCTGCATCCTATTGAACTAACCAACGCCACTTTTCTATTTTCATCCCTACTCAGTTGATGATTCCAAGTTTTAAATATATTGCGCGCTTTTAAATCAGATATTTCCCAATATTCTTTACTAGCATTACGAGCTTTACATTGTTGATGTTCTTTGACACCATCAGAATAAGTAACAAGAATATCCGTACCTTCTTCATCTTCTCCAAGTGCTTCAATAACAACACTATAATTTGTTTCATTAATAAGATTTAACAGTTCGTAAATAATCCCCTTAATCTCGTATCTATTACCGGCTTTATCAGCTCTTCCACCCTTTTCTAACGGCATTCCTTTCCTCCATATAAATATTTGTAGACCCAACCTTTAGTCTTTTCTTAATAAGAATCAGCAAATCTCAACATGTGTGAAAGCTACGAAAAATAATTTATGAAAGATATGAGTCTCCCTTTGGGAAAGCCATAGCTTACAATATATGCAACATCATTTCGAAACACAAATTTTCTGCTAAACCAAATTATATCAGCACTATGCTCATCAAGACTTTGCCTCACAATATTGATTAGCTTGAGTTGTTAATATGAAACTCGAATACTATTGAAACGATATACTTACCATCAAACTTATCATATCAACACTGGTAAGTAAACCCAAAGCCCAAACTAATTTTCTAAAAAACAAGGTGCAATAAAATAAATCTGCACCTTGCTAACTGAATAATTCATTATTTTCGATTCAATTCGACAATTATTTCGCAATGCACCGTCATCCCAAACATATCCACCGCCCTGACCCGCTTAATTTCATAGCCCCCTGCGCAGAGGTATTTTAAGTCACGGGCGAGAGTGGCGCTGTCACAGCTGATGTAGATGATGCGGGCGGGCTGCATTTTGAGCATGGTTTCGAGGCAGGCGGCCTCGCAGCCCTTGCGGGGCGGATCTACGACGATGAGATCTGCGTGCGGGATGCGGCCGGACTGCTGTTCCTCTTCAAAATAACGAGGAAGGACTTCCTCTGCTTTCCCCACGTAGAACTCCGCATTTGTAATTTGATTGCGGACCGCGTTTTCCTTTGCGTCCGCGATTGCCTGCGGGATAATTTCTACGCCGTAAACCTGTTTTGCATCTCGGGCAAGGCATAGAGAAATGGTTCCGATTCCGCAGTACAGATCCCATACCGTTTCCCTTCCGGTCAATGCAGCGAATTCAAGTGCCGCCCCATACAGCTTTTCGACCTGCACGGGATTCACCTGATAGAAGGACAGCGGAGAGATATGGAATTCCAGACCCCGGATATTGTCCCGGATATAGGGGTTCCCGTAGAGCAGGCGGATTTCCTCTCCCATAATCACATTTGTATTTTCCGTATTTATACAAAGAGAGATATGTGCCATCTGAAAATCATCATCCAAACAGTGCAATAAATCATCGATCAAAGCAGCCTCATTTTTTATCTTCTTTCCATTAATAATCAGGCAGACCATCACTTCCTGAGTCGTCCTGCCTATACGGATCAGGATATGCCTGACAAGTCCCCTCCCGGTTTCCTCCTCATAAGCCGTGATACCCTCCCGCCTCATAAAATTCAAAATGGTCTCCAATATCGGCTTGTTGACAGAAGATCCCAGCAGACAATCCATGTTGGGAATAATCTGATGCGTCCTTCCGGCATAAAAGCCGGTTATGAGCGTTCCGTCCTTATCCGTTCCGACCGGAAACTGTGCTTTATTCCGATAACCGAAGCCTCGTGCATTTCTGATTTCATATGCCGCGGATTCGGGCGTTTCAACTTCAGCTCCGGGTGCCTTTCCATCCGGCTCCTCCATTCCCACAATCGGCTCCATAAGGCTTTTCATCTGCTCCTCCGGGAATCCCCCGATCCGCACAAGATGATTCAAAACCTTTCTTTGCTTGAAGCGAAGCTGCTCGTCATAGGACATCGCCTGGATCTGGCAGCCTCCGCATTGACGGTGAATCGGACAGGGCGGCTCTACGCGATGAGGGGAAGCCTTTATTATTTTTTCCAGCCGTGCGAAGGCAAAGCTTTTCTTTACCTTAACAAGCCGTACCTCTGCCGTATCGCCGATCACGGCATCCTTTACAAAAAGGGTATAGCCATTGATTCTGCCTATACCCTCTCCTGTCTCACCTATATCTTCAATGTAAATCGTAACGATTTGATTTTTCTGAAACTCCATTACTCCTCGCTCGTCTTTCTTAAATTAGATTCAAACAAACGATTGAAACCGATCCAGCCTGTTTCTGCCGTCGCACCAAACAGCTCCGCCATCGTTTCCATTTTTGCGTCCGTGTTATCGGCAAAATTCAAAGCGACCGCCTCCATCAGCGCAGGCTTCTTCGGCGAACCGAATTCATACTCTCCGTGATGTGATAAAATACAGTGTCTGACCTCATCGGCAAGCTGCTTGGGGAACCCGGGAATTGCCCTTATTTTTTCTCCGGCCATCTCACAGCCCATCACAATATGCCCCAAAAACTGTCCTTCATCCGTATAATCATTTTCGGGAAACGGCGAAAGCTCCCGCACCTTTCCGATATCATGCAGCATCGCCACACTGAGCAGCAAATCCTTTTTCAGCATCGGGTAGGCCCTTGTATAGTATTCACAGAGCTTTGTCACACCCAGCGTGTGCTCTAAAAGACCGCCTACAAAGCCGTGATGAACACTTTTGGCTGCGGAGCTTTTCTTAAAAGCCGCAATGAACGGCGCATCCTGTACAAAAAACGCTTCGCAGAGCTGTTTTAAATAGACGGATTTCATACCGGAAATATACCCCAACAGCTCCTGATACATCACCTCGATGTCCTTGCTTGAAACAGGCAGATAATCCGAAGGGTTGTACTCGCCCTCCCTGCATTTTCTCGCACGCTTGATACTCACCTGCAGCATAGAGTTGAAGCTGTTGATGCTCCCGTAAATCTCCACATAGTCCAGCACCTCGAAATCTTCTATTCCTGCGGAATTCGGCTCCCATATCTTCGCATCGATCGTTCCCGTCTTATCCTGTAATATGAGATTTTCATATGACTTCCCATTTTTTGTAACAGCCGCCTGCCTATGTTTAATCAAATAAATATCAGAAATGTTGTCACTTTCTTTAAATGTCTCAATATACTTCATAAATGTTCTCTTTCTTAGAATAAATAAATTTTTCCTATTCCAATGTCCCTAAAGTCACTTCATAAGACAGTTCGACATACTCATCCTTGCCGAGACGCTTTACCGTGACCATTGTCAGATCCCCGGGCTGGCATTTCAGCATTGCCTCTTTAAAATCGCTGAAGGAGGTGATTTCCGCCGTTCCCATTTTGATGATCACATCCCCATTCTGAATCCCCTGCTGCATTGCAGGCGAGTCGATGATTACCTCTCTTATGTAGGCACCCTTAGGAACGCCAAGTTCTTCTGCCGCCTCCTCCGATACATCGGTTCCGATAATACCAAGGTAAGCCAGATCCTGCCCGTTGGAAAGCTTCTCGATCTTAGTCTTCAAATCAGAAATGGCATATGCCCTGATCAGATTCTGCGTATCCTCCGCATTGCTGTCCTGAAAAATGATGCCGAGCACATTTCCGTCCATATCTGTAATAACACCGCTTGCCGTTGTACTTCCATAAATATCTGTTGTAATAAATTTTGCATTTGTATCGGTCATATCCTTCACATAAGAATTGGAGGTGATCTGGCCGATCGCCATGGAGTCGGCGATACCGAGCGGATTGCCGATCGCGATAATCGGACTGCCCACAAGGGTGCCGCTGTTGGAATTACCGAGCGACGCCATCGTAATTACATCCATTGTCGCATCGTCGATCAGACCCAGCTCTATGGCAATGACGGTCAATCCTGTATTGGCATCGGACTTTTTCACTGTACCTTCCAGTACTGTCCCATTGCAGAAGGTCACTTCGATTGCTTCGGCTCCCTGTAAAACGCTTGTCCGTGAAATGACAAGCAGCTCTTTCCCATTGTCGGCTACGATCAAGCCTGCTGCCTGATTGCTGTTTTCGTAAGTATTCATAAACCAGTCCACATCGGAGTAAACACCTGTTACGGTGACCATACAGCATTTTACTTCATCTGCAACCTTCCCGATCTTCTGGTACAATAACTTATAGTCTTCTATTTCCAGTTCCTTTTCGACTGTCTCAACGACCTGCGTCACGACCGTCTCAGGCCTCTGTTCCTCCTTCTCCGGCTCTGCTGCCGGTTCGGGCTCCGGCTCCACGGCCTCCTCATCGGGCGGAAGCGTCACAAGCTTTGTCTCTTCCGGATACAAATAATCCGTAATATATGGCTTGACCAATAAAAAGGTAAAGCAGGCAATCAGGCCAAACATAACTGCCATGCACGCGTTGAAAAGCATCTTTATCAGGATGCGCCTTTTATTAATCGGCTTTTCCTTAATTGTCTCTGTGATAAATTCAAACTTTTGTTCCGCACTGGCCGAAGCCTGTTCATTTTCTTTTGCTATCGTATCCTTAATGCCTTCCTGATTTTCAGAAACCGTATGATCCGCAGGTAATTCAGAACGCATTTCCTGACTTTTCTTATTCAAGTCCTTCATTCCGTATCTCCTTCTCCCAATAAGCCCCCCTACCGGACATACCCCTTGTATTAACCAATCCCGGCACTCCACGAGTCCCGTTCCTTATAGACAGACAGTTCCTCAACCCCCATTGATTCCTCTGCCGATTTATTTATTATACTAAACTTAGCCCAAACATACAACTAAAACATACGCTTTCCATAATAAGGAGCCCGTAAATCCGGTTTTCTGTAAACAGTAATCCCCCAAGTCCGACATTGCTAAATGCCCCGAATTCTGCTACACTAAACATTATGAACAGTAAAGTATTGCAAACCTTAGAATTTCATAAAATATTGGAACAACTTGCCGCCAGAGCTTCTTCCGTACCGGGAAAGGAGCGCTGCCTTGCTCTTGTCCCAAGCTGCGATTTTTCAAAGATAAAAATGATGCAGGAACAGACACAGGATGCACTTTCCCGGCTGTTTAAAAACAGCTCTGTTTCCTTCAGCGGCAGCAAAGATATACTTGCCGCCATCAAAAGGCTGGAAAAGGGAAGCACCATCTCAGCTGAGGAGCTGCTGCAAATAGCCGGCCTCCTCGAAAATACGAATCGTATCAAGGCTTACTCCAGAAAGGAAACTATGGATGTGCCGGATGATTCTTTAGATGCGTTGTTTCTCCTGTTGGAGCCGCTGACTCCCCTGTCTTTGGAAATCAGGCGCTGCATTATTTCCGAAGAGGAAATCAGCGATGAGGCAAGTCCGAATTTGAAACAGATCCGGCGGCTCATGAGAGTTACCAACGACAGGATTCACTCACAGCTGAGCAGCATGGTATCCACTACCTACCGCACTTATCTGCAGGACAGTGTTATCACGATGCGCAACGGCAGATATTGCATTCCTGTCAAGGCGGAGTACAAGGCAAATGTTCCCGGGATGATTCATGACCAGTCTGCGACGGCCTCCACATTTTTTATTGAGCCTGCCGCCATTGTCAACTTAAATAACGAGCTGCGGGAGCTGGAATTAAAAGAGGTCAAGGAAATCGAAGTCATTCTCGCCTCCTTAAGCTTCAAATGTTCCGAACAGCTTTTTGAAATCAAACAAAATCTGGAAACTCTCGCGGAGCTTGATTTTATTTTTGCAAAGGGCTTTCTTGCTATGGAAATGAACGCCGCCCGTCCGGTCTACAATACACAGGGGCGTGTCCGGCTTCGTCAGGCAAGACACCCGCTGCTTGACAAAAACAAAGTCGTACCGATCGATATGCTGTTGGGAGATGCTTTTGATCTGCTGATCATTACCGGACCGAATACAGGAGGAAAAACGGTTGCCCTAAAAACGCTGGGCCTGCTTTCCCTGATGGGACAATCCGGTCTGCATATTCCGACACTCGACCGTTCAGAGCTGCCTGTTTTTTCAGAGATATTTGCGGATATCGGCGACGAGCAAAGTATCGAACAGAGCCTTTCCACCTTCTCCTCCCATATGAAAAATATTGTGGAGATTCTGAACAGAGCGGACGAGGAATCACTCTGCCTGTTCGACGAACTCGGTGCCGGCACGGATCCGACGGAAGGCGCGGCACTCGCAATCGCCGTCCTGTCTGATCTTCACGCAAGAAAGATTCGCACGGTCGCAACGACTCATTACAGCGAATTAAAGGTGTTTGCGCTTAAGGAGCCGCATGTGGAAAATGCATGCTGCGAATTCAATGTTGAAACACTGCGGCCTACCTATCGCCTGCTGATCGGTGTCCCCGGAAAAAGCAACGCCTTTGCTATTTCAAGTAAGCTTGGGCTTCCCGGCTACATTATCGAAAGCGCAAAATCGCAGATCAGCAAAAAGGATGAGAGCTTTGAGGACGTGCTTTCCGAACTGGAGGCAAACCGCGTCACAATTGAGCGGGAAAAACAGCAAATTGCTCACTATAGGCAGGAAATTGAAGCTTTAAAGCAAGACTTTGAAAAGAAACAGGAAAAGCTGAATACCTCTAAGGATAGAATTATTCGGGAAGCAAATGAAAAAGCACGCGAAATTCTTCAGGAGGCGAAAAACAGCGCTGATGAAGCAATCCGGAATTTTCAAAAATACGGCAGCGCAGGCGGTAATATTCAGGAAATGGAAAAAGAACGCGAAAAGCTGCGCAGGAAGCTGGAGAAAACGCAGAATAACCGGCCTGCCCCAAAAGCGCCCGCTCCTCAAAAGCAGTACAAGCCTTCAGATTTCAAGCGGGGAGAAAGCGTAAAGATATTATCAATGGGGCTATCCGGGACAATCAGCTCCCTGCCCGACGCAAAGGGCAACCTGTTTGTGCAGTGCGGCATTATGCGGATGCAGGCATCCATGCACGACATTGAGTTCATTGCCTCACCGGATGTAACCGGACCCGGACTTTCCGGTAAAAGCAAAGGTTCCGGAAGGATGAATCTGTCAAAATCAAGCACGATTTCCTCAGAAATCAATTTGCTGGGCCTGACCGTCGATGAGGCGATCGCGAAACTGGACAAATACCTCGATGATGCATATTTGTCCCACTTATCAAATGTCCGTGTCGTTCACGGAAAGGGTACGGGTGCGCTCCGCTCCGCGATTCATACACACCTGAAAAAAATCCGGTATATCAAATCCTACAGGCTTGCGGAGTACGGAGAAGGGGATGCCGGCGTTACGATCGTTGAATTCAAATAATAGGAGGGTTTTTCATGGCAAACAAGCAACGGATACTCATCGTCGACGACGATGCAAACATCGCCGAATTAATTTCTTTGTACTTAACAAAAGAGTGTTTCGATACAAATATTGTGCATGACGGGGAAGAAGCCCTGACCGCCTTCGAAACCTTTCAGCCGAATTTGATTTTACTGGATCTGATGCTTCCGGGGATAGACGGCTATCAGGTTTGCCGTGAAATCCGCGCCAAGTCCACAACACCTATTATTATGCTTTCCGCAAAGGGAGAAATTTTTGATAAGGTGCTCGGCCTCGAACTGGGCGCCGACGACTATATGGAAAAACCGTTTGACTCCAAGGAACTTGTCGCACGCGTAAAAGCAGTTCTGCGGCGCAGTGTACCGGCAAAACCGGCAGCAGTCGTCAGCGATGCAAAATGTGTGGAATATCCTGATCTGATCATTAACCAGACAAACTATTCCGTTTTATACTACGGTGAAGCGGTCGAGATGCCCCCAAAAGAGCTGGAACTGCTTTATTTTCTTGCTTCTTCTCCGAATCAGGTATTTACAAGGGAACAGCTTCTGGATCACATCTGGGGTTATGAATATATCGGTGATACGAGGACTGTGGATGTTCATATCAAGCGTCTCCGTGAGAAAATCAAGGATCATGATGCATGGCGTTTATCGACCGTATGGGGCATCGGCTACAAATTTGAGGTGAAATAGGCATGAAATCCAAGCAGACACTCTACCTGAAGTTCATATTTGCATATATTGTATTCGGTTTTTTAAGCTTTGTCACGATCGCAACGCTGACATCCAATATGACGCTTGAATTTCTTGTAAGAGACAAGTCCGCGGCTCTCTACAAAGAGGCCACCTTAATTTCCAATCGTTATGCCAGCAGCTTCTACAACGACGCACTTTCTACCGATGACGTGAAGGATCAGCTGGAGGCGATCGATACGTTTACCTCCGCTTCGATCTGGATCATCAATAAAAACGGGGATTTAATTTACAGCTCCAGGGAGCAGGTAGACAGCACCCATCCCATTACGATCGAGCATTTCAATCCGACAGACATCGGCAACAGCTATTACATGCTCGACGATTTTTACGGGCAGTTCGATGACACAATGCTCAGCGTATTTTCCCCGATCACCTCCAATTTCAAGGTGCAGGGCTACGTTGTCATTCATGCTCCCATGTATTCCATAGAAAATACCCGGGACCGCCTGCTGAATATTTCCTATATTACGCTCGGCATCATATTTGTGCTTTCCACGACAATTTTAATTGTTTTTACGGATATGGTCTATATTCCTTTAAAAAAAATAACGCGCGCTACGGAGGAGTATGCGGGCGGTAACCTGAAATATACATTTGAAATTAATAAGGACGACGAAATCGGCTATCTCGCGGCCTCCCTGAATTACATGGCGAGTGAGCTGAGCCAGTCCGAAGAAAACCAGAAAAAGTTTATCGCAAATGTCTCCCATGACTTCCGCTCCCCGCTCACCTCCATCAAAGGATACCTGGAAGCGATGGTAGACGGCACAATCCCGCCCGAAATGCATGAGAAATACTTGATGATCGTATTAAATGAAACGGACCGCCTCGCAAAGCTTACGAACAGTCTTTTGGCGCTGAATAATCTGAATACGAAGGGGATGTTGTTAGATATCACGGATTTTGATATCAACAAGGTCATCAAAAATACGGCAGCAACCTTTGAGGGTACCTGTAAGACAAAAAAAATCCGCTTTAAGCTCGTTCTGACCGGCAATACAATGTTTGTAACAGCCGATATGGGAAAAATCCAGCAGGTGCTTTATAATCTCATCGATAATGCGATCAAATTCAGCGAAAACAACTCTACGATTAAGGTGGAGACGACAGAGAAGAACGAAACTGTGTTTGTCTCCGTCAAGGATGCCGGCATCGGCATTCCAAAGGAAAGCCTGAAGCTGATTTTTGACCGATTTTACAAAACAGATCTGTCACGCGGCAAGGATAAAAAAGGAACCGGTCTCGGTCTTGCAATTACAAAAGAAATCATCAACGCCCACCATGAAAACATTAATGTCATCAGCACGGTAGGCGTCGGTACGGAATTTATTTTTACCTTATCAAAATCAAAAACAATGGAGGATTAGCTAAAAACCGCTGATCCTCTTTTTTCTGTAAACAATGACTGCATACAGCACATAACCGACAATGCAGCTAAGCATATTCAATATCAGATCGTCGACATCGCAAAAACCCAGACAGGTCAGGTACTGGAACAGCTCGATTCCGATTACTACGAGAAAGCAGCTGCCAAACACTCTAAAAAAATTCCGCTTCTCAGGATATACGATTGGAAATAAAAATCCAAATGGAATAAATACAACAAAATTCCCTATGATATTCGTATAGGCATACGAACGTGAAAAATGCCTCATATAATTAGAAATTGTCTGGAACGGAACTAAATTGATATTGCGTTCCCCCGCTTCCTTTGCGGAAGAAATAATATCCCACCGCCTCATAATCTCATTCAGGTTATTCCCGGTAAACTTCACTGCCACAACACTGAATACAAAAATCAAATACAGATAGAATACTGTCTTTAACAGTCTCCGACTGTCAATCTTAATCATACCCCGCACGTTACCACTCATTGCTCCCTCTCTGATATCCATTTCAGACCCCTTTTGTCCGCTATTTTATCCTTGATTTCCAATGCAGTCTATGCAGCTCCCCTTCAAGCTGCATAGATGCAAAATTTTGCTGCCGCAATGCTTCATAAAGTACAATTGCCACCGAATTGGACAAGTTCAGCGAACGTATTTTTTCAAGCATCGGAATTCGAATACAGGTCTCCTCATAATCCAGAAGAATTTCCTCCGGAATTCCGGCACTTTCCTTTCCAAACATGAGATAGGCATCCTCTTCAAAAGAAACCTCCGTATAATTTCTTTCGGCCTTTGTTGTCGCCATATAGATTTTAGGATACCCGTTCTGATCAAGGAATTCTTCAAAGTTCACATATCTGGTCACATCCAGGTGCTCCCAATAATCCATGCCTGCGCGCTGTATTGATTTTTCATTTAAACGAAATCCAAGCGGCTCAATCAGGTGCAGCCTTGCGCCTGCCGCCACACAAGTCCTTCCGATATTTCCTGTATTCGCGGGAATTTCCGGTTCCAGCAGCACAATGTTCATTTCTTTTCATTCCTCAGCTTTTCGATAAATCTTGTAATCCGCTCCATTGCAATTTTCAAGTTATCCAACGAATATGCGTAGGAAATACGCAGAAAGCCCTCTCCGCTGTCTCCAAATGCACTGCCCGGCACAACTGCCAAATTTTCAGCATCGAGCAGCGCGAATGCAAACTCCTCTGAAGTCAAGCCAAACTCTTTAATACACGGAAATACATAAAAAGCGCCAAACGGTTCAAAGCACGGAAGTCCCATCTCGCGAAACGAATGCATCAGATAATTTCTTCGCTGATTATAGGATTCCCGCATATTTGCCACATCCGAATCACCGTTCTTCATGGCATCCACCGCCGCATACTGGCTCGTTGTCGGCGCACACATAATGGCAAATTGATGAATTTTGGTCATCTGCGCGATAATTTCCTTCGGACCGCAGGCATATCCAAGACGCCAGCCTGTCATGGCATAGGATTTGGAAAACCCATTGATCAAAATTGTGCGCTCCTGCATCCCCGGCAGCGAAGCGATCGATACATGTTCACCGCTGTAGGTCAGCTCGGAATAAATCTCATCAGACATGACAAAAATGTCCTTTTCGATACAGATCTCCGCTATTTTTTCAAGATCCTGTCTTCCCATAACCGCCCCCGTCGGATTATTCGGATACGGCATAATCAGAATTTTCGTCTGCGGTGTAATGGCTGCCAGAAGTTCTTCCGGTGTCAAACGAAATTCATTTTCATTTTTCAACTCAATAATGACCGGCTTTGCACCCGCGAGAATCGCGCACGGTTCATAGGAAACGTAGCTCGGCTGGGGGATCAAAACCTCATCTTTCGGATTGATCATTGCGCGCAGACCGATATCAATCGCCTCGCTTCCCCCGACTGTCACAATAACTTCCTCTTTCGGGTTATATTGCAAACCGGCTCTTCTTTTTAAATAATTGCAGATTTCGGTTCTCAGCTCCAACAGACCGGAGTTAGACGTATAAAAGGTTCTTCCCTTTTCTAATGAATAAATACCTTCGTCACGGACATGCCACGGCGTATCAAAATCCGGCTCGCCGACACCTAAAGAAATCGTGTCCTTTCTTTCGTTGGCAATATCAAAAAACTTACGGATTCCGGATGGCTTGATCGTGACGACGGTTTCTGATAACGGATTTCTCATGGCGTCACTATCATCCTCTCATCACCATATTTTTCGTGCAGGATTGTCCCGTGATCCTTGTATTTCTTTAAAATAAAATGGGTAGAGGTGCTGATTACAGATTCCAGCGTCGAAAGCTTCTCCGAGACAAAGCGGGCAACCTCCTGAAGCGTTTTGCCTTCAAGCGTCACAAGCAGGTCATAACCGCCGGAAATCAAATAGGTAGCCTCCACCTCCGGATATTTGTAAATGCGCTCCGCAATAGAATCAAAGCCATGGCCCCTCTGCGGTGTCACACGCACTTCGATCAGCGCATTGATCCGTTCCGTCGTAACCTTATCCCAGTCAATCAACGTATGGTAACCGCAGATAATCCCTTCCTTCTCCATTTCTTCAAGTTCATTTGCCACGTCCACTTCTGTCATACCAAGCAGAATCGCAAGTTCCTTCAGCTCTACTCTGCTGTTTTTTTCAATAAAGGTTAATATTTTTTCTCTCATTTTCATGATCTCCTAATTTGTCAAGTTTCTATTCATAAATCTTATACAGCTCATCTGACTTGGGCGGCTCCAAAAACCTTTTTTCCCCGTCATTCAGCAATACCCTGTCATTGCCCGCCGTCACCTTACCGACAACAGAGGCAGCAATACCGGCCTTATGAAGCTCCCGTACCAGATCATGTCCGTTAGGTGTACTCATCAGCATGGAGCCGCTCGAAATCAGAGCATAGGGATTCAGCCCGAAAAATTCGCAGATTTCAACGGTTTCCTGTCTGATCGGTATCTCTTTTAAGTCAATTTCCAGTCCGACGCCAGATGCCTCTGCAATCTCCCAGAGCGCACCGTAGATACCGCCCTCAGTCACATCATGCATCGCGCTGACGCCAGACTTGACCGCAGTGGCGGCCTCTGGAACGACCGACAAATAATTGGAGAACCCCTTCGCTTCTTCAATAAAAGAGGGTGCAAACTTAGAAAGAAGCAGCTCCTCCTTTTCTTTCGCAATAATAGAAGTCCCTTCCAGGCCGATCCATTTTGTCACGATCAGATCCTCACCGGACTTTGCCCCGGACGTCGTAATAAACCGGTCTTTCTTCACTTTTCCTACACCTGTCACTGTGATAATAGGCTGATTAACGGCCTTTGTGATTTCGGTATGCCCGCCGATCGTCTGAATATGAAGCTTTGAACAGGTTTCCTCCACCTGCTTCATCATATCCTTTAAATCCGCCTCTTCCGTATTTTCGGGAAGCAGCACACTGAGCATGACACCGATGACTTCGGCACCGGAAGATGCGATATCGTTTGCCGTGACATGAACAGACAGAGCACCGATATCGTGAGAGGTACCCGTAATCGGGTCCGTGGATATAACAAAAACCTCATCAGCAGCAAGCGCGATGACAGCACAATCTTCACCTACGCCTGCTCCGACAAGGATTTCTTCTCTTTTTGTCTTTATTTGTTTAATAATTGATCTTTTTAAAATGTTCTCAGGTACTTTTCCAATCTTCATGTTTACACATATCCTTAATTTTCTAGTCTTTATTTTAACATGAACTGGTTTCTTACGCAATCATAACGAACGGCTTTCGTTCTGTTTATTGCGCGGTACCTGCCGCCACAGCCGCCGCTGCCGCATTTAGCTGGGCAATCACATTTTTGCAATAATCAATATTGTTTGTTGCGATCGCCGCCTGAATAGCCGCTACGATAGCCGGATCCGCTGCTGCCGTTCCGATCGTGGCCGTACGGGGAGAAACCGCATAAGTACTCTTATTCATTCTCGTGCGTTCTGTTTCCACGCCGTCTACCTTAACGACCTTCCATAGCTCGCCGACATAGCCGGTATGCGCCGACTGCACGCTGATATAACCGACCGGCTGACCTGCATCCGCAATTATTTTTTCCTCTGTAGGCTCTGTTCTGCTGAGTTCCACACTTTCAAACTCCACGGTGCGGTTAGACGGCCTTGTTTCCACGCCGTAAATATTGAAGGTGATTTTCTTATTCTCTGTCGTATTGCCCTCAATGTAAATCGGATATTCCGAATTATTTGTAAATTTAAAGTCCTTTGAAGTTCCCGAAATAGCAGCATCCGAAGATAATTGCACATAAGTCACAATCATCGAGTGATTAAAGCGCTCATCAATCTGCAGCTCTGCACGGATTACCGCATTATAAAGCGTGGAAGTAACCTGACAGATACCTCCGCCGAGGCTTTCAACTACCATGCCGTTCAAGTAGGAGCCTGCCAGATAATAGCCGTTCTCCTCCGTAAACGGATTGACCATTTCATAAGCGGAAAAACTGTCTCCGGGATATAACAGGATCCCGTTGAGCAGCCTTGTACCATTGCGCACATTACCGGAGCGCTCATATCCGGAACTTGAGAAGCTCGTTGTACAGGTGCCGAGAAGATCCTTGACCTTTTGCAAATCCTCAGTCTTTCCTCTTGGCTCATCCACATCTACCTGAAGCTGAACGGACATATTCTCTCCGTTCCAGGAAGCAAGCGTATCGGCGATTTGATTGACCGAAGCATCCACATTGATCACATGGCCTGTCTGTCCCTCTGCAATGCTGAACGAACCATTTTCCCTGGTCATTGTAGCATCCACAGCCTCAACATTATATAGCTCGCCCTGCTTCTCCACAACAGATTGAATCGCAGCCCCGTCAAATTTAAGCTCGAGCGGGTATACTTTATTTTCCTGTTCCAAGTCCTTGAGCGACTTATAGCGACTGACTAAATTTCCAGACTTGCCTAATGATATCGCATCGGCAAGAACGTCCTCATTTGCCCAGTCTGCTCCCAGCTCGCCTGCCGTAACAACAGACTGGTTATTCTCTGTGGATACAAGAGTAATTTCCTTTGTCCGAAGCGTTGTTACATAAGACGTAACAGCCGATTTTGCCTCGTCATAAGTCATACCCGAAACATCCACGGCTCCTACAAATACGCCCGCGCTGATCGTCCCTGACAGATCTGCCTGTTCTTTGGGCGCAACTTCAAAGTCAATGACAATATTGCCCTGACCGCTCTGTGCATCTTCATTGTCATCCGAATCGTCCACACCAATCGTAGCCGCTCCTCCAAAAATATGAAAACCGCCCTTCGCATAGACATTCTCCGTAAAAAATGAGGATGTGCATATCATAACTGATAAAATTGTAATAGTCTGTAATATTTTTCTTACAGTCATACCCCGCCGCTCCCCTTGAAACAGAACAATTCATTCCTACTGAAATCTTTATAATACCACGAAATAATGTTTCACGATATATTCAGTATACCATCCCCTGTCCGGTTTTTGCAACGGTCATAAGTGCCAATGATAATTGACAGAATCCTGTGTTTATGATACAAAATAGAGGAACGTCGGTATTATCATTGCCAGTACCAGTATGATTATGATAATGCTGGAAATAATCTTCTTTACTTTACTGTTATTGAAGTTCATCATTTTCACCTCTTTTGAAAGGTAATTATAAATGAATTTTCTAATTTTTGCAACTATTGCGGTGATTTCCGCTTTTATATGGTTTTATATGGGGAATACCAATAAGAAGGTCCGTTTTGACACGGAATCCTTTTGGGAAAGGGAGCGGCGCGCTAACAGTATGAGAAAGCAGCCCCTCGATGCGCTTCTCTACATTACGATCCCTCTTGAGGCGCTTCCGTTCATCAAAGACACAGAGGATGAGGCGCTGAAGGATTGTCAGAATCAGATTTTATCACTTTCCGGGCAAAAAATCGTCAATCTCACAGGCATTTCCAATACCGATTTAAAATTTCAGTACGGCGTCGCAAATCTAAATGTCTTATCGGACTATGACCAGAATTATACAACACTCATACGAACACTTTTTAGCTGGGGCAAAACATTATATTCGCTCGGACTTAAAGAGAAAGCTGTCCGTGTTCTCGAATTTGCCGTCACCTGTCGGGCAGACATCAAAGGCTGTTATTTGCTGCTTGCCGATCTTTATGAGGAGAATCAGGAATATGAAAAAATCGAAGCACTGATTGAAACAGCCGAATCACTCAATTCTCTGATGAAGGATTCCATCGTCGGGCAATTAAGAGAAAAATCTATTTACACTTCATCCGTCCATATTGAAGAATAATTTTATCCGTATATCTGGAAATCTCATTTTTTGTCATGGAAGTAATTTCACATTCGGGATATAGCCCATGAAAACCAAGCAGTGCCTGCAGGTTATCCATTTGCCGTTTTGTTGCCGGTTGTTCTTTTTTCACGGCATAACTTAACTTTACCGGTCTAAAGCACTCTTTGTTTTCCTCATTGTAAAAGTCACCCAAAAGCCTCTGATACAGCTCGTGAGCAGCTAATGCGTCAGAAAGTGCCCTGTGTGCCCGGTGTTTGATTCCAAAATATGCGCAAAGATCCGAAAGCCTGTTACTTTCTGTCCCTGGCATGAACTTACGTACCAGCTTCAGTGTATCAATCCCTTCCGCTTCATACCAGATATCTGCATTTACCGCATATTTTTTTAAAAACGAATAATCAAACCGGAGACCGTGCCCAAGCAGCACATAACCTTCCAAAAACTCATAAAGCATCGGACATATCTCCTGTTGGGCCTTCGCATTTTTTAACATTTCGTTCGTAATGCCGGTGAGCCGGATGATTTCTTCCGAAAGCTGTCTTCCCGGATTGACAAGCGACTCAAATATATTCTCTATTTTTCCGTTTATGACCTGAACGGCACCGATTTCAATCATCTTATCGAACTTCGGATTTAGCCCGGTCATTTCCAGATCTAATGCAATATAGCTGTTTACCATGCTTCTACCTGTTTTTCTTAAAATAGCTGCAATAATTCGTAAGGCGGCAGCGTTCACATTTTGGGTTGCGTGCTTCACAAATATCCCGTCCAAATGTAATGATTTGAATATTGTACAAAATCCAATGATCCCTTGGCAGAACCTTCATCAGATCATATTCTATCTTTTCGGGGTCATCCTCCCTGGTAAAGCCCAGCTTCTTGGAAATCCGCTTCACATGTGTATCTACAACAATACTTGGATCAAAAAAAACATTCCCCCGGATAACATTTGCCGTTTTTCTGCCGACTCCCGCAAGCGTGGTCAATTCCTCTAACGTTCTTGGCACCTCGTCGTGAAATTCCGTATGAAGCCGCTGGCAGCATGCGATAATATTTTTTGCCTTATTATGATAAAAACCCGTTGAGTGAATATCCTGCTCCAGCTCCTTCAAATCCGCCTTTGCAAATGCCTCGACAGACGGATATTTCCGAAACAGATCCTTTGTCACAATATTAACCCGTGCATCCGTACACTGCGCACTGAGGATCGTCGCAATCAAAAGCTGCCACGGCGTCTCGTGATCCAAATAACATTTATAATCAATGGAATACTGTTCATCGAGAATGTCCAGTATCTCTTTTGTCCGTTTTTTCATGTTCCTCTATCCCTTCCAGTTCTTTTGTGACTGCAATGAGCTTCGCATCTGCCGTCAGACCATTTCCGGCCCGATAATTGAACAGAAACGCCTGCCGTTCCTCCCCGATCGCATCAAATACCTCGATATGTGTCAGCCTCATAAGCTGTTTGAAATCAAATTCTGCATATTCAGGCAAATATTTCCTGTTCTTTTCCTCTTCTTTATAAAACTCCTGTACCTTCTCCCGGTAAAGCTCCTGCGGCGAGGAAAAATCAGGCCGTTTTTTTATCTTTTCACGCAGATATAAGTCCAGCGTCAGATATTCCCTGCATGTCCTTATATGCATCCCGTCCAGCCCTTCTGCAAATTCCAGCAGAATTTCATACCTGCGCACTCTCGACGGCTGTACCGTGCCATAACCTTTCTGCCTGTAATACTCTGCAAGCGCCTCATACAATGTAAACGGCGTCTGAAAATGCCCTTCCAGATAAGAAATAGTATTGGAAAACTGGCAGCTGTTATAATAAATCTCTACCATTTCCTCTACCCCCTTTAAAGTAAGCAGTTCTTCAAAGCTGAGCCAGCTCGTGGAAAGCACCTCATAAGGGGGCGTTGTCCAGCAGCGGATTGATCCCCTTTCAACCTCCTTAGCAATCGGAGTTCCTTTTAAGACCTTCAAAAAGCCCAGTTGCAGCTCGTCCGGATGCAGCGCATAAACCTCATTAAAGGAATTCTGGAAGCTTTGAAAATCCTCCTTTGGAAGCCCCGCAATCAAATCAAGATGCAGCTTCACGTTTTTTCCCGCCTGAAGCCGCCTGACAGCCGCGGAAACCCTATTAAAGTCCATCCGGCGGCAGATCTTTTGAATCGTCTCCATATTAGTCGTCTGCACACCGATTTCGAGTCTGATCAGCCCTTTTCGCAGCGTATTGATCAGAATCATCTCTTCTTCCGTCATAATATCCGCCGCAATCTCAAAATGAAAATTCGTGATCCCGTTATCATGCTCCTTCAGATAGCTCCAGATTTCCACCGCCCTGGCCGGATCACAGTTAAAGGTTCTGTCCACAAGCTTCACCTGAGGGACTTTCTTATCAAGAAAAAACTGCAGCTCCTGTTTCACAAGTGTCAGACTGCGGTAACGAACCCTCTTTTCAATCGATGACAGACAATAGGAACACCGAAACGGGCATCCCCTGCTTGTCTCGTAATAGGGAATCCGGTTTTCAAATTGTTCCTCCGAAAAATCTGCATACACAAAAGGAAGCTCATCCATTGCGGGCGGCTCGCCGGGCTCTGTCATAAATTCCCGGCAGGCAATTCCCCGAATTGTGAGCAGATTTTCACCGTTCAGATACGCCAGCAGCAATTTTGTGAAAATCTCTTCACCCTCGCCGAGCATAATGCCTTTAACCGGAAGCTCTGCAAGCAGACTCCGCGGATCATAGGAAACCTCCGGTCCGCCCAGCCAAATTTCTGTCTCTGGCAGCAATGTCCTGAGCTGGAAAACCAAATCCCGCACATATGTGATATTCCAAATATAACAGGAAAATGCAAGCAAATCAGGGCTTTGCCTGTAAATATCCGCAAGCAGTTTCTCTTTTTCCTGATTAATTGTATATTCCCTGATCACAATTTCAGCCTGCTTCGCAAGTTTTTTGTCTGCATAAGCTTTCAGGCTGTAAACAGCGAGGTTAGAATGAATATATTTTGCATTGATCGCAGCCAGCAGTACCTTCATCGTCATTTCTCCAAAAAAATATGATAGAATAAACCAAGTTTATTCTATCATATTCTTTATAACATGTAAAAGTCAACGGCTACAGTGCCGAAGTAAATCCGTTTTCTTCAAATACTTTGATAATCTCCGGTGTTTGCAGAAATTCAATAAAAGCCTTTGCTGCCGCCGGATTCGGACAATCCTTTACCATTGCCGCCGGATAAATCGCCGGCTTCACGCTGTCTGCAGGCGCCGCCCCGATAATAGCCACTTTTTCTGTCTGTGCCGCATCCGTCGCATATACAATACCCGCATCCGCGCTTCCTTCCGCCACCCAATTCAACACCTCGGTAACATTCGTTCCAAGACTTGCCTTTGCAAGAACATCTTCCCAAATACCCAGATTTGTAAGAGATTCCTGCGCATATTGCCCAGCCGGAACGCTTTCCGGATCGCCGATTGCAACCGCCTTCGCCTTTGTAATATCGGTAAACTCCGCATAATCGGCCTCAGTTCCCTCCGGCACAATCAGCACAATTTTATTTTCCAGCAAATTCACAATATCAGCCTGATCAATCAAACCGCCTTCAGCCAATGCATCTGTCTGCTTTGTAGAAGCCGAGAAAAATACGTCCACCGGAGCGCCCTCTTCAATTTGGGTCTGCAGCTTACCCGAGCTGTCATATGTTCCCGTCACAGTAACGTCCGGATACTTCTCATTAAACAGCGGAATGATCTCGTTTGTCAGAGAATTTTCAAGACTGGCCGCCGCCGCAATCATCAGTTCACCCGACACCGCTTCTTCCGCCGGTGCTTCCTCTGCCGGCTCCTCCGGCTCTGCCGTCTCCTCTGCAGGCTGTTCCGGTTCTGCCGCTTCTTCTGCTGCCTGCTCTGTCTGCACTTCCGTTTCTGCCGCGGGTTCTTCCGCAGCCGTGCCGCAGCCGGCAAATAATGCCGCGGTCATTGCTGCCGCCGTAATCATAGATACTAATTTCTTTTTCATGACGTCCTCTCCTTTTCGTTATTCTCGTACGAGATGTACGATTTGCCGGAATAATCGAGCAGGGATCCCGCTCGATTCTCTCCTTTTCGGCCTGTTTAAATGGGCATCGGAAAATGCCTGTAAAAAATCCTATTCACTTCTTCCTGTGATTCTCTCACAAATGCATGATATTTGTCAAGAAATTCCTCTCCTTCTTTTGTCAGGACAGTTTTTCCTCCGTGTTTGCCGCCGCTTTGCCCCTCCATCAGTGTAAAGCCCAAATCTTCCTCGGCCAGCTTGATAATTTTCCACGCCTTGGAGTAGGCCATATGCATTTGCTTCACCGCAGCAGACAAAGAACCCTTTTCCCTGACAAGCTGCATCAGCTCCGCCACTCCCGGTCCAAAATTCCTTTCGTGCCGATACACCCGAAGCCGCATATGATAAAAAAGCTGTCTTTCATTGTCCATATCCTCATCCTCCTCTCTCTATACACATACACAGTTCGGGATATCCTTCTCCTGCATACGAAAACAGGAGAAAAAACAAAAGTGTGCTTCGCCCACTCTCGCCGCCAAATACTCCGACAGCACAGCTTTTGTTCTGCGCGCGTAGCTGCGCATAAAATTTATTATAAAGGAAAGTCGAAGGAATTTTCTTTATAATAAAAATCGCCAACCCTCAATAAGGATTAGCGATGATTTTACAAGAGCACGAGACGGGATTCGAACCCGCGACCCTCGCCTTGGCAAGGCGATACTCCACCACT
>JASGGU010000044.1:0-31382 GCA_047602645.1 Lachnospiraceae bacterium
AAAATATATGATTCTTATTTCATTTCTCACTTGACATCACACCGCTGGACTTTATTATTAGTGCATAAAGATAATCCTTATCATAAACTTTTGCTTTTGGAGCATTAGATATTTTACTATAAATATATTCTACCCAATCTTTAGAATTACTGAATTCCTTTTCTTCAATTATCGCCTGAACTTTTTCCGTCAACCCTTGTAATCCAAGCGCTTCTACATTCATCCTATCAATCTGATATTTTTTCCACTGTTTATAGATTTTTCTAATTTCTAATGGTTGGAATCCATCTGTAATTAAAAGTATTTGAATTTGATTCCATAAATCATCTGGCATTTCCACTCTTAATCTATTAATCCAATCCCCAAACTTTGCTTTGGAAATAGATTTCTTCTGTAAAAGCTCATCAATATCTTGTGATATTTTCTCTGTATTATTAATTCTTCGAATTTCACCAAGAATAGTATTATAAATAGAGCGAGTCTTTTCTATGGTACTCTGTATACCTAATAGCTCCATCTTCTTAACCATTCTCCCCATAACCGTATCTTCATAAGAGCTTAAGTCTAAATCAGATACATCAAAATAAATTATATCTAAACACTCTTCTTTACAGAGAGTCTGCTTACTACACGCTTGGCACATTCCACCTTTTATTTTTTTTATTTCTAAATCTGAAACTTCTTTCATCAATACTTTACTTCTATTTTTTGACTCTGTTGTATCTTTTAAACAACCAAAATCAAAACTTTTATTTGAAACCAAATGAATTCCTTTAGTACAGGCTTCAAACTTTACAAAATCATCAATCATTTTCTGGGCAATTGACATTTTTTCGGGATATTTTTTTGCTCCCTTTACAATAAATGCTGATGTTATATACCTAGAATCTTTATCATCCGTCTTTATTTGATAAAACTCTACAAACTCAGGATTAGATGTCCTATCAATAACTATAATATCATCATGAAATTCCATAAATAGCAAGAAATCCTTTGGGGAATCCATAACCTTTAGCATATAGTCGAATGCCCACACTTGTTGATATGTAAATCTATTCGAAGAACGTGCACCTGCATTCTCTCTTTCAGGTACACTGAGCAACTTGTTTGCTAACTCTAACCCCATTTTATCACCTCCGCTATATTAATTATTATACCAGCAATTACCATATATATAAAGTACTATATCTTTTGTACAAAAAACGTTTAATTGAATAATTAAATTCACAGATTATTATTTCCTTCTCACTTGATAAGTATCGTCTATTCTATCATAAGGGTGTACATTAACCTTTTACTGATTAAGGAGGCAACTATCACTAGATACACTCTATTATATTTTATTCCTAGTTTCAAACATTTTAGAAAAATGGACACCCTTGCTTTCCACAGCAACAGTGTCCATTCTAATTTCATCATATTAAGGCTCTTAAATTGGTGTCAATCTGGTGTCAAATCCTCGTTTCCTTCTCTGACACTTCTCCAAAAATCCTTTAAATTTAGGCTTTTCCAGCCCCTTTACTTATCAAGGCTCTTCATCGTCGGGAACAACAGCACATCCCTGATCGCCAGCGAGTTCGTAAGCAGCATCACGAGCCTGTCGATGCCGTAGCCGATGCCGCCGGTGGGGGGCATGCCGATTTCGAGGGCGTTCATGAAGTCTTCGTCCGTTGTGTTCGCTTCCTCGTCGCCCTGTGCAAGCAGCGCTTCCTGTGCCTTAAAACGCTCGCGCTGGTCGATCGGGTCATTCAGCTCGGAGTAGGCGTTGCACATCTCGCGGCCTGTGATAAAGAGCTCAAAGCGCTCCACATAGTCCGGCTTGTCCGGCTTCCGCTTTGTCAGCGGAGATATCTCAACGGGATGATCCATCACAAAGGTCGGCTGTACGAGGTGCTCCTCAACATATTCTTCAAAGAACAAGTTCAGGATATCACCCTTTTCATGACGGGGCTCATAGTGAAGCTCCCGCTCGTCAGCAAGCTTTTTCGCCTCGGCGGTGTCTTTTATTTCGTCAAAATCGATGCCGGTATATTCCTTGACGGCGTCGATCATCGTGATTCTCTTAAACGGCGTTTCCAGGTCGATTTGGGCGTCACCGTAAGGAAGCGTTGTCCTACCGCATACCTCCTGTGCCACATGGCGGAACATGTTCTCCGTCAAATCCATCATGCCGTTATAATCGGTATACGCCTGATAAAGCTCCATCAGCGTAAATTCCGGATTATGTCTGGTATCGAGCCCTTCGTTGCGGAATACACGTCCAATCTCATAGACGCGCTCCATACCGCCCACAATCAGTCTCTTTAAATATAGTTCAAGGGAAATGCGCAGCTTGATATCCTCATCCAACGCATTATAATGCGTCTCAAAGGGTCTTGCGGATGCACCGCCTGCGTTCGTAACGAGCATCGGCGTTTCTACCTCAAGGAAGCCTTGTCCGTCCAGATAGCGGCGGATTGAGCTGATAATCTGGGAACGCTTTACGAACGTGTCCTTCACATCCTCGTTCATAATTAAATCCACATACCGCTGGCGATAGCGCAGATCGGTATTGGTCAGGCCATGGAATTTTTCGGGAAGAATCTGCAGACTCTTGGAAAGCAGTACAACCTCGGAAGCATGTACGGAAATTTCACCCTTCTGTGTCTTAAATACCGTTCCTTTGATGCCGACGAGATCTCCAACGTCAAACTTCTTAAAGGCTGCATAAGGCTCCTCGCCAATCGCATCCCTTGCCACATATACCTGGATATTTCCCTTCAAATCCGAAACGTTGCAGAAAGATGCCTTTCCCATGATGCGCTTTAACATCATACGGCCCGCAATGCTGACTTCCTTTCCCTCCAGCTCATCATAACGATCCTTGATTTCCTGACTGTGGATAGTTACGTCATATTTTGTAATCTGAAAAGGATCCCTTCCTTCCGCCTGCAGGTTCGCGAGTTTTTCCCGCTTTACCTGTAAAAGCTGATTGACATCCTGTTCCCTGACTTCTCTGTTTTGGTTCTCCTGATTCTCACTGCTCACTTTTTTTCTCCTCTATGTGTAGCTTAGCTGCATTCGTATTTCTAATTTGACCGCTCAATCTCCAGAACCTTATATTTCAATATTCCGGCCTGGGTCTCTACGCTGATCGTATCGCCCTTCCTCGCGCCGATCAAAGCCTTGCCGACCGGTGATTCGTTGGATATTTTGCCCTTCAGGCTGTTTGCCTCCGTGGAGCCTACGATTTTATATTCGAGCTCCTGTTTGAATTCTTTATCTAAAATCTTTACCTTACATCCGACGCTGATCTTCTCGGTATCGATTTCCTCTTCTAAAACGACCTCGGCATTTTTCAAAATTTTCTCAATTTCTTCGATTCTCGATTCGATGTCCCGCTGCTCATCCTTCGCCGCATCATACTCCGCATTTTCAGACAGATCCCCTTGTTCTCTTGCCTCTTTGATTTTTTGAGCCACTTCCGATCTCTTTACTACCTTGAGCTCATGAAGCTCCTCTTCGAGCTTTTTCAAGCCCTCATAAGTCAGTATATTTTTCTTTTCTTCCATTTCTGCATCCTTCCTCTTTTTACTTAATTGCTGAATCTTCACAGCATTTATTTTCTCTTCATTTTTCATCCGCCACTAAACAATTAATGGCATTATACCCCATACTTACTTTTTATGTCAAGGTTATTATATCCTTTCTTTTGGCCCCCAAAAGCCTTTCCTTTTCCCGGTCCGAAAAGAAGGAAATATATGCACTTTGCTTCGGGATTTCCCGGTAATTAAAATGGTTCTCTCCTGATGCATCTATGACAAACTGCGCATCCTGCGGAAAGGATTGTGTCAGGTTAATGAGCAGTCCGCTGTCCTCAAAAATCTGTTCGGCCAGATCCAGATAAGCATCCTGCTGCCGCGTCAGAATGCTTAAGTAATTCACATGGCCGTACAGCAGCTTCAGCATCCACTTGACCACGAGGAGTCGTTCTCTTTCAAACTCGCTTGTGATACTTTCCTCATACCCTTTTCCCCCATAGCTTTCCACTAAAACGATTTTCAGCTCTTCCCTGCGGATTCCGAGGCGCCTGCCGCAAAGCATCATCAGTTCCTGCGTATGCAGGTAGGACAACGTCCGGGAGGACACCCAGTGAAACTGCAGCAGCGCGCCCGAAATCATAGAAAAAAACGGCGATACCACAAAAAAGCAATCGATCCCGCTGCTTTTAGAAAGTCGGTTTAAAATATCTGCCGCCTCCTCGGACGTCAGATAGGACAGCTCTCTTTCGGTAAAAGGAAGAACCAAGGCGGGATGATCCTCGTCCAGAAATCTTTTTTCCCGATATTCGGTCTTTGTGACCGCATTTTTAATTTTTTTCTTCAGCCGGAGCTTTTGAAGAAAAGATAAATGAGGCCGTTCTGATTCCGTATGCAGTTCAATCCATGCAATTTTGATGTCTTCCATACGAAAGTATATGCAATCAGTTTTCTTTCCATTCCTCATACAAAAGAGCCTTTAACTGCTGCATGGTTTCTACTTCATTTAATTTTCCGCGAAGCTGTGAAGAGTGCGGAAAGCCGGCCGTATACCATGCGGCATGCTTTCTCATTTCACGGATTCCGATGTATTCGCCTTTATAATCAATCAGCATCATACCGTGCCGGACAATCATTTGCTTGATTTCCTCTATCGAAGGCGCCTCGCAGTGTTCTCCCGCTGCGCTTCTGTTCAGTTGCCGAAAAATCCATGGATTTCCGCGGCAGGCGCGGCCGATCATAATGCCGTCACAGCCGGTCTGTTTTCGCATCGCCTCCGCTGTTTCAAAATCCGTTACGTCTCCGTTTCCGATAACAGGAATCCGCACGGCTTCCTTTACCTGTCTGATCATACTCCAATCCGCTTTTCCGGAATAAAACTGCTCGCGTGTCCTTGCGTGCACCGTCACAGCCGACGCACCGCTTTCCTGCGCGATTTTTGCAATCTCCACCGCATTTAAGTGTGCTTCATCAAAACCGCTTCTGATTTTTACCGTAACGGGCTTTCGGATCGCTTTCACAATGCTTTCTATGATTTCACCGGCAAGCCCCGGCTCCTTCATCAGTGCGGAGCCTTCCCCGTTACCCACAACCTTGTGCACCGGACAGCCCATATTAATATCAAGCACATCAAAAGCTCGTTCCTCGATCCTTTTTGCCATTTCACTCATAATGGCGGGATCTCGGCCAAAAAGCTGCAGGGAGACCGGGGCTTCCCCTTCCCCGATTGTAAGTAACTCCTTTGTATTTTTACTGTGATAGTAAATTGCCTTGGCGCTGATCATCTCCATGCACAAAAGACCCGCTCCCTGTTCTTTGCACAGCAAGCGAAATGGCAGGTCGGTTACTCCTGCCATCGGTGCCAATACCCATCGGTTATTTAACGACACATTACCTATTTTTATCATATAGAATTCGTAACCCTTCTAAAGTCAACTGGCTGTTGTATACGTCGATTTCCTTTGTTTCATCGGCAATCGTTCTGCCGAGTCCTCCCGTGGCGATGACCTTCAGATTTTTATAGCCCGTTTCCTTTTTCACCCGCCTGATAATATATTCCGTCTGTCCGATCTGCCCGTATACAAGCCCGGCCTGCATGCTCCATATCGTATCCTGAGCCAGAATGGATTTCGGCTTTTTAATTTCTATTTCGGGAAGCTTTGCCGTATCCTCCCATAAAGCCTTTGCGGAAATACGAATGCCCGGCGCAGTAATGCCGACATTAAATCTGCCGTCCTCCGTGATGAGGTCATAGGTTGTCGCCGTACCGAAATCGAGCACAAGTGCCGGGCCGCCATACAGCTCGTAAGCCGCCACGATATCCACGATCCGGTCCGCACCGATCTCCTTCGGATTCGGATTATCGATTCGGATTCCGGTCTTAATGCCCGGTCCGACAATGAGCGGCTCGCAGTGCAGATATTTCATAACCGCATTGATCAGGGAATGCATGATATTCGGGACGACGCTTGCAATAATTGTTCCTTTAATCTCACCGACTTCAATTCCCTGCTTGCTGATCAGTTCCGTCAGCACCATTCCATATTCATCGGAGGTCCGCGGAACCTTCGTCGTCATCCGGAAGGATGACGCAAGCTGTTTCTCTTCGTATACACCGACCGTAATATCCGTATTTCCAACATCAATCGCCAAAAACATCATGTTCACTCCTCCAAAAGGTCTGCGGCCGACTGCTTCAGTATAAATACCTTATAATACAGCGTCAGCGATTCAAACAGCTCTTGTTTTTTCCGAAGTATTTCTTTAACAAGCAACCCGCTGCTGATTTCATCGTACAGCAGATCCTCTTCCTCTGCATTCGTCTCCAGATTCAGCGTACCATCCTCCATAAAGACCATCGTAAAAATGCCGCCGACTTCCTCCGTAAACAGCACGCAGATAATATGAAGGTCTTCTCTGATAGATTCCGGCAGACCTTTAAACAGTTCATTAAAATAATATTTTTTCTCATATGCGTTTGCGCCGCATAATACCATTTGACCGTGATCCATAGAAAGCACTCCGTTCACGTTATCTTTTAAATTTCAAAAATACCGAAAGTAATTACTGCCGCGGCGGCCATCACCAACATAAAAATACCGTAAATAACGCCTAAAAAGGACTTTTTCCGAAGACATTTATAACAGTTTAACGCCATCAGCACCGTGCCTAAAATAAACACGATCGCGAATCTGAGCATCCTGCCGCTGTCAAACAGGGACAGGGCGGACAGCACAAGGATCATGATTCCTAAAATCACATTGATCAGATCTATAAAAAAGAATTCGTTTTTCACGACATTCTTAATATATGCTTTTGATTCTTTTTTCATACGTAATTCCCGTCATCCCAAGGTGGCCGCCATGACCGCCTTGATTGTATGCATCCGGTTTTCGGCCTCGTCAAAGACGACCTGTGCATACTTTTCAAATACCTCGTCGGTAACTTCCATATCCTGCAGCCGGAAGCGCTCTCCCATTTCCTTCCCGATTTCTGTCTTCAAATCATGAAATGCAGGCAGGCAGTGCAGAAAAATAGCCGTATCCTTCGCAGCTCTCATTATATCCATCGTCACCTTGTAGGGTGTCAGCTCACGGATCCTCTCTTCCCAAACCTCATTCGGTTCGCCCATCGATACCCAGACATCCGTGTAGATCACATCTGCATCCTTTGCAGCCTCCCTCGCATCCTCCTCAAAGGTGAGTGTCGCTCCGCTTTCCGTTGCAAATGCCCTGCATTCTTCTATCAGAGCAGCATTGGGAAAATATTTTTTCGGGGCGGCCGCCACGAAATGCATGCCCATTTTACTGCAGGCGATCATCAGGGAATTCCCCATGTTGTATCTGGCATCCCCCATGTAAACAAGCTTTCTTCCTTCAAGCGGGCCCAAATGCTCCCTGATCGTTAAAAGATCCGCCAGCATCTGCGTCGGATGATATTCATTCGTCAGTCCGTTCCATACCGGAACGCCCGCATGCTTCGCAAGTTCCTCAACAATCTCCTGTCCGTAGCCGCGATATTCGATCCCGTCATACATCCTGCCCAGCACTCTCGCGGTATCCGCAATACTCTCCTTCTTCCCGATCTGAGAACCCTTGGGATCAAGATACGTCGTGCCCATTTCCATATCGTGAGCGGCAACCTCAAACGCACAACGCGTCCGTGTACTCGTTTTTTCAAATATCAGAGCAATATTTTTTCCCTTATAGGTCCGGTCAAAAATACCCTTTTTCTTTTTATCTTTTAATTCTGCCGCGAGATCGAGAAATTCGTTGATTTCCTCTTTTGTAAAATCCTTCAGCGTCAGAAAATTACGTCCCTTTAAACTCATGTTGTCCTCCAAATTCTATTGACCTTCCCGGATGTGCCGAGCGTTTATAAAATTTCTTTTAAAGAACCGACAAGTCCTGCCATCCCCTGAATGTCGGAAGGAATGATCAGCTTTGTGGCCTGCCCGTTCGCCACCTTCTCAAATGCTTCCAGGCTCTTGATGCGAAGCACCGCTTCATCCGCACCGGCCTCCTTCAAGAACCGGATACCGTCCGCAGCCGCCTTCTGCACCTTTAAAATTGCTTCCGCTTCACCCTCTGCCTCACGAATCATCTTTTCCTTTTGAGCCTCCGCTCTTAAGATTGCAGCTTCCTTTTCCGCCTCCGCACTCAAAATTGAGGACTCCTTTTTACCCTCTGCCACAAGAATATTTGCCTTTTTCTCGCCCTCGGCCCTCGTAACTGCCTCACGTCTCTCGCGCTCAGCTTTCATCTGGCGCTCCATCGCATTCTGAATTTCTGCGGGAGGAACGATATTTTTAAGCTCCACGCGGTTTACCTTGATGCCCCACGGGTCTGTTGCCACGTCAAGAGAAGCGCGCATCTTTGTATTGATTGTCTCTCTGGAGGTAAGCGTTTGGTCAAGCTCCAGATCGCCGATGATATTTCTCAGCGTCGTCGCCGTCAGATTTTCGATCGCCATAATCGGGTTTTCCACACCATAAGTAAACAGCTTCGGATCCGTAATCTGGTAAAAGATGACCGTATCAATCCGCATCGTAACATTATCCTTTGTAATAACAGGCTGCGGAGCGAAATCGGCTACCTGTTCCTTTAAAACCACTCTTCTTGATACCCTGTCAATAAATGGGATCTTAAAATGAATACCGACCGACCAGGTACCCTGATAGCCGCCAAGCCGCTCAAGTACATACGCATTTGCCTGCGGTACGATTTTAATACAGGAAACTAAAACAAGCAGAATCAGTACAAATAAAATAATAATCTCCATAATTAATTCTCCTTTTCTTCTACGACGGCTTTTACGCCTTTGATATCAACCACTTTCACAACACTGCCGACCGGATATTTGATTTTATCATTTCCCGATCTTGCGGACCATTCCTGGCCGCCGATCGTCACCTGTCCGATCCCCTGCAGATTATCGATTTCGCCGATTACGATCGCATCCGAGCCGATCAGACCCTCGGCATTGGTCTTGATCCTGTCCTTATTAAAGTATTTCACGGCAATCGGTCTTGTCACAAGCAGCAACACGATAGATACAGCAAAAAAAAGAATAAACTGTACTACCGGAACCGCACCCAGCATGGATGCAATAAATGCGACCAGAGCGCCGCCCGCAAACCAGATCGTCGCAAGCCCGAGCGTAACGATTTCGATAACAAGCATCAGAATCAGCACACCGAGCCAAACAAGAGCGTCCATTTCCATAATGATTCCCCTTTCCTCTCCAGAATACCCTTTCAGTTTACTATAACTCACCGTTTTTTACAATCAGGAAATCCCAAGGACTTCCCCTGTGAAAGAAAAAAGGGTCCGCAAGCAGACCCTTTTTATCTTTCATCTCTCTCGTATTACCAAAATACATGATTTCCAATCACAATTCCGGCATAGCCGGATCTAATATTGCGGAATTTAGTAGCGGTTCCGATATATGACGTACCGTTCAGCGCTTCCTGCGCGGCCGCAATGCAGGTTGCCTTTGGTCCCTGCGCGTAAATATTGGCAACAATGCCGCTGGACGCAGGTCCGAACTGCCCCTTCGCATAGATGACGGAATAAATGCTGCTTCCGTATCTCCCTGTCCGCAGACGGTTCATCACAACCGTTCCGACAGAAACCTGACCTTCATAGCACTCATTACCCGCCTCGCTCTGTATCAGTGCGGCGAGCAGCAGCACATCGTTGACGTCTCCGGTAATTGCTCCGTTGTTTGTCTGTGTTGTTTCCTTCGTTCTGGAAGCCTCGACTGCCGCACGCTTCTCAGAAGCCTCCTGTGCCGCCTTCTTTTCCGCTTCTTCCCTGGCTTCGATGACTTCAATCGTCTCACCCTTGCCAAGCTCATCGGAAACCGTCACATATTGACTCGACACATAACCCAGTGTACCGTCCGAATACTGCACACAAACCCAGTCACCGAGTTCTTCGATTGCCTCAATTTCATCACCCTGCGCCAAAAGTCCATAGACTCCGGCACTTTCGCTGGGCTCTTTTCTGACACGCAGACTCTCCGTCTGCGATATCGCCGTTTTTATAACAGCTGACTCGGCAAGCGCCTGCGCTTCCGATCCGAAAAGAAGATACTCATTCTTTACCCAGCCTGTTAAATCACCTGTTTTTATCTTTGTCCATCCTGAACCCTTTTCCAGGATTTTCCCTGCACATTCTTTGTAAAATTTACCGACGAGCTGTGCGTTTTCAGACGCCTCCGACCTGACATTTACTGCTTCTTCCACATTTGCCATGACAAGCATATCATACGAAATTCCGGCTATTTGACTCTCTGTGTCCGCCGTTTTGCTTTCCTCCGGCGTCTCAGGACTCACCTTAATTTCGACCACTGCTCCGGTAACTGTGTCGGTTGTAGAATTTACGGTCCCACCGCTGACAGAAGACTGACCACCCTGCGTGTTCGCACTAACGGAAGACTCAGAACTCTTTACGGCTGTATCGGCCGTTGTTGATCTTGCCGCTCCCGCATTCAGAGAGTCCAGATAACTCCCTTCCTGTGCAAAAACATACTGCATACTCCCCCATGTTCCGACGATAACAGTCACTGCCGCAACTGCTGCCATCAGACAAGCATGCATTTTGTTTTTCAGATACATTTCAACCTCCATTACGGATTCATTACAAATTTGTTACATAAGATGTATTTTAACAGAGCTTTTCTATTTTGTCAAATAAAAGGCACCTCTTCTAAATTACAGTGTCCTGGATTTCTCTGCGCAGACGCGCATCGCTTCTATTACCGCGGAGCGGAAACCCCGTTCCTCCAGAGCCGCAACGGCCTCTATTGTCGTTCCGCCCGGTGAGCAGACCATGTCCTTTAACTCACCCGGATGCCTTCCTGTTTCCAATACCATTTTTGCGCTCCCGTATACGGCCTGTGCGGCAAATTCATACGCCTTCGCGCGCGGAAGACCTTCCGCCACGGCGGCATCTGCCATCGCCTCGATCAACAGAAACACATAGGCGGGAGAACTGCCGCTGACGGCTACTACCGCATCCATCTGCTTTTCCTCGACGGCATATGCTTTTCCGAATCCGTTTAAAAGAGCCGATACCGCCGCGAATTCTTCTTCTGTCACAAATGCATTTCGGCATACACCCGTACAGCCTTCACCGACAAGCGCCGGTGTGTTCGGCATACACCTCACAAGCTTCAATTCCCTTCCGAATTGTCCCGTCAGCCACTCAAGCGTCTTTCCGGGAGCGATGGAAATGACAATCTGCGAAGCTTGGATGCAATCTCTGATTTCACGGATCACACCCTCATACATCTGGGGTTTTACAGCTAATACAACAATATCGGCCTGCTCCGTTACCGCACGGTTATCGTTCGCAACCGTAATTCCGAACTTTTCCCGCACCTGTTTTTTCTTCTCTTCTCCGGGATCAAAACCGATAATATCTGCGGCGGACACGAGCCCTTTTGCCGTAATGCCGCCGATCATGGCTCCCGCCATATTTCCCAATCCAATAAATCCTAATTTCATTTGCCTATTCTCCATTTCTCCGTACTGTCTCTTACTGCCTCATACATGAGCAGCGCCGCCGCAATCGCCGCGTTCAGCGATTCCACGTTTCCTCTCATCGGTATTTTAACAAGGATATCCGCAAGGGCGCTGATTTCATCGCTGAGCCCGTTTCCTTCATTACCGATCAAAATTGCCGTACGGTCTGAAAAATTCTGCTCCCGATAGTCTTTTTCTCCATGAAGATGCGCCGCATATAATAGGATATGCTCTGATTTTAAATATGTAATTGACTCTGCAAGCCGCTCCGTACAGAGGACAGGAACCCGGAAGATGGAACCCATTGTGGAGCGGATCACTTTAGGGTTGTACACATCCACAGTTTTTTCGTCTGCCAATATAAAATCAAAGCCGGCCCCTTCGGCAGTCCTGAGCATCGTCCCAAGATTACCGGGATCCTGGATTCCTTCCAATACTAATATATGCACAGCCTGTCCCTTTAATGACTGTAAAAGTGACGGCAGTGTATCCATTCCTTTTTCCATGATGCAAAGCACGCCCTGCGGCGTCTGTGTGTCGGATATCCGCCTGTAAACGGCATCACTGACAAACTCATACGGCAGGGCGGCAAGTTTCTCCTTCTCCGGCAGCCGTTCATAACAGGCTTGTGTTAAAAACACCTGTCGGATCTGATCCGCGGGTGCCTCGCAAAACAGCTTCACGCCTTCTGTAACAAAGACCTGCTGTTCTCTGCGTGCCTTGCTGCTCTCAAGCAGCCGGAGGACATTTTTTATTTTCAGGTTGGAAGTGCTTGTAATCATTGTTTCTCCATACTCCGTGACAAAAGGTGTCAAATCGAAAGCATCCTGCTGACTTCATATTCATACTCCGGAATATCCTTTTGCATCGCAAGCGCTTCATCAATGTCAAAGTCCACATAGTCACCGTGCTTCACACCGACGACTCTGTTCGTTTTGCCTGCGCACAGCAAATCGACAGCATAAGCACCCATCATCGAAGCATAAAACCGATCCTTGCAGGTCGGCGAACCCCCGCGCTGCATATAACCTAAAATCGTGGCTCTCGTCTCAACGCCGGTTGCTGCTTCAATCCGTTTTGCCATTGAAGTCGAATGTCCGATGCCTTCGGCATTGATGATGATGTGATGCGTTTTGCCTTTCTTTTTATTATTAATGATATTATTAATAATTTCCTGTTCGTTAAATTCATATTTTTCGGGAAGAAGAATATCCTCCGCACCGTTTGCCACTCCGCACCATAGCGCAATATAGCCTGCGTTTCTTCCCATTACCTCGATGATGCTGCAGCGTTCGTGAGAAGAAGAGGTGTCGCGCACCTTGTCGATCGCCTGCATCGCCGTATTAACTGCCGTGTCAAATCCAATCGTATAATCCGTACAGGCAATATCCAGATCGATTGTACCCGGCAGGCCGATTGTATTAATTCCGTGCGACGCAAGTGCCTGCGCACCCTTGTAGGAACCGTCTCCGCCGATGACAACCAGTCCTTCTATTCCGTGCTTTCTGCAGACTTCCGCTCCTCTCGCCTGCCCCTCCTGTGTTTTGAATTCTTCACAGCGGGCCGTGCGCAGAATCGTGCCTCCCTTTTGAATAATATCGGATACGTCGTGACGAGCCATATCCACAATTTCCTCATTGAGAAGTCCCTGATAACCCTTTTGAATACCCTTTACCTTTTTCCCCTTTGTCAGCGCTCTTCTGACGACTGCCCTGATAGCAGCATTCATGCCGGGCGCGTCTCCACCGCTCGTCAGTACGCCGATTGTATTAACTTCTTTAGTCATATCAAGACCTCCTGCTCCGGTCGTTTAACCGGCAAATCATTAACATTCTATATTCTACCCTTTTTATTGTCTTATTTCAATAAAAAATTATAACATCCCAATCAGGAACCGCCCATATTACACGATTTTTACATTCTCTTCTCCGAACAATTGACCGAGCTGCGCAAGCAGCTCCTGACCGGCAAGCACACTTCTGCTTCTCGGCAGATTTTTGATTTCCTTCGTCGCCTCGACATAGACGACGACCTCATCGTTTCCGTCGGAATCGCTGATTGTACGCAGCAGCTCCTCTTCCCGCGCCCTGTATTCTTCGCGCGTCTTGAACTTAATCCAAAGCTTTTTCGGGATACTCTCAAATGGGATGACCTTTTCACAAATAAGCTTCGCATCCTTTTCTTCTTCGGCATTGACGCGGCCCCGAATAAACACCTTGGAATCCTCCGCAAGCCACCTCGCATTTTTCTCGTAATCACCCGGCCAGACAATCACCTCTACCGTACCGACAAGGTCTTCGATATTCAAAAACGCCATCGTCTTCCCTGTTTTCGTGTGCTTGATCGTCTTATGCTCGATCAGTCCGCCGATCATTACCCTGTCTCCGTCCTGCACCTTGACGGACTGTGTTTCTTCCTCCAGCGCAAAATCGGATGTATATGCCGTGATATTCTTTTTCCACATCACTTCATCTGCCTGCAAAGGATGACCGCTTACATAAATGCCGAGCACTTCCTTTTCAAAGCTGAGCAGCAGCTCCCTGCTGTATTCCCCGACCTCTGGCAGCCTGACTTCAAACTCCTCCTTCTGATCCTCATCCGCAATATCAAACAGTGACAGCTGTCCCGCCATGTTGTTCTTTTTATCTTGATTGATGCTGTCCATGATCTGAATATAAACGCTCATAAACTGCTTTCTAGTGCCGCCAAGGCTGTCCAAAGCCCCTGATTTGATAAAGCTTTCGATCGTCCTCTTGTTGACTTCTTTTCCCGAAAGCCGGACGATGAAATCCTTTAAATTCGTAAATTTCCCGCGCTCTCTTCGCTCCGCCACAATTGCTTCGATCACAGGCCATCCGATGCTTTTGATTGATGCGAGCCCGTACCGGATACAGCCGTTTGTGACAGAAAAGCCGGCCATTCCTTCATTGATATCAGGCGGCAGAATCTTGATGCCCATCGTCTTGCACGTATAAATATATTCCGCGACCTTTCCGGAATTATCGATGACCGACGTCATGAGTGCCGCCATGAATTCGATCGGATAATAGTGTTTTAAATAAGCGGTCTGGTACGCAACGACCGCATAGGCTGCCGCATGGGATTTATTGAAGGCATATTTGGCAAAATCCATCATGCTGTCATAGATCCTGCTCGCAACCTCTTCACTGATCCCGTTTTTTACACAGCCCGGTACCCCCTCTTCCTCATTGCCGTAAATAAAGTTATGGCGCTCCTTGATCATGACGGACTGCTTTTTCTTTGACATGGCACGGCGTACGAGATCGCTTCGGCCAAGCGTGTAGCCGCCAAGCTCCCGCACGATCCGCATAACCTGCTCCTGATAGACGATACACCCGTATGTCGGTGCAAGAATCGGTTCTAGCTGCGGGCAGTCATAATGGATCGGCCCCGTATGATTCTTCCCCTTGATGTACTGCGGGATAAAATCCATCGGCCCCGGACGATAGAGTGAAATACCCGCAATGATATCCTCAAGGCTTTCCGGCTTCAGCTCTTTCATAAAGCTTTTCATACCGGCACTTTCCAGCTGGAACACACCGTCGGTACGCCCCGTGCCGATCGAATCCAAAACCGCCTTATCGTTAAAGTTAATATTGTCGATATCAATAACTGTTCCCGTGTTTTCCTCTACAAAGCGCACGGCGTTCTGGATCACGGTCAGCGTACGAAGACCGAGGAAATCCATTTTTAAAAGCCCCAGCTCTTCAATCGTGGTCATGACGAACTGCGTTGTGACAGAACCGTCAGACCCTCTTGAGAGCGGCACGAATTCATCCGCAGACCTCGGACATATCACAACACCCGCCGCGTGCATGGACGAATGACGGGGAAGCCCTTCAAGACGTCTGCACATGTCAATTAAATTTTTTACCTGCTCATCCGACTCGTACAAATTTTTAAAATCCCGGTTTGATTCCAATGCCCGCTCCAGCGTCATCGTCATATTCTGCTCATTCGGAACCATTTTTGCGATCGAGTCCACATAGGCATACGGAAGATCCATGACTCGTCCGACATCACGGATGACGCCTTTGGCGGCAAGCGTACCAAACGTTACGATCTGTACCACCTTCTCTTTTCCGTATTTTTCCACGACATAATCAATGACCTCCTGTCTTCTCTCAAAACAGAAGTCAATATCGATATCCGGCATAGATATACGCTCCGGATTCAAAAAACGCTCAAACAGCAGGTTGTACTTGATCGGATCGATATTCGTGATTTCCAGACAATAAGAAACGACACTGCCCGCAGCGGAACCCCGTCCCGGGCCGACCGCAATCCCGTTTGATTTTGCAAACCGGATAAAATCCCATACGATCAAAAAATAATCGACGAACCCCATGCTGTGAATGGTATCCAGCTCGTAATTAAGCCGTTCTTCTAACTCCTCTCCATAGTCCGGATATCGCTTTGCGAGCCCCTCAAAACATATTTTATTCAAATATTCCCAAGAGTTATAGCCCTCCGGCACCTCAAAATGCGGCAGCTTCGTCACACCGAATTCAATTTCGACATTGCAGCGCTCCGCAATTTTATGTGTGTTTTCCAACGCCTCCAGCGCATACGGAAACAGTGTCTTCATGTCCTCCTCGGACTTCACATAATACTGTCCGCCCTCATAGCGCATGCGGTTTTCATCCTGCAGCTTCTTTCCGGTCTGAATACAGAGCAGGATGTCATGCGGTGCAGCATCTTCCGCATAGGTATAATGAATATCATTTGTGGCGACAAGAGGAATGTCCAGCTCCTGACTCATGCGCAGCAGTGCGGCATTCACGGTCTTTTGCTCCGGAATACCGTGATCCTGCAGCTCCAAAAAATAGTTGCCCACACCAAAGCAGGATTCGTATTTCAGCGCTGTTTTCTTTGCCTCCTCATAAAGCCCCTTTTGAATATAGCGCTGTACCTCCCCCGCAAGACAGGCGGAAAGTGCAATAATTCCCTCATGATATTCCTTCAATATTTCCATATCTACGCGGGGGCGGTAATAATAGCCCTCCGTAAAGCCCTTGCTGACTATTTTCATCAAGTTGCCGTAGCCCGTATTATTTTCTGCAAGCAGCACAAGGTGATAATACCGATCCTCGCCGCCTGTGATTTCTTTATCAAAACGGGAGTTAGGCGCAACATAGACCTCGCATCCGATGATCGGCCTGATACCGGCCTCTTTCGCGGCGCGATAAAAATCAACCACGCCGTACATAACACCGTGATCGGTAATCGCGGCCGAATCCATACCAAGCTCCTTCACGCGCTGAATATATTCTTTAATTTTATTGGAGCCATCCAAAAGACTGTACTCCGTATGAGTATGAAGATGCGTAAATGCCATTGCTATCTTTCCCTCCTTCCCTTTTGAATAGTATAACATATTTTTTTTATTAACAAAGAGGCTGCCGCAAAATTTTGCAGCCGCCCCCTCGCATCTTTGAATCACGTTCCTACGCAGCTTAACAGCAAGTATTAAGCTGCAGTGTGAACAATCATCTTCTTTCTTATATCAGGAAATTTCTCTTAATTATGAAAATCTACAGATAACTCTTTAACGCAGAAATCTTATCAAGTGCCTCCCACGGAAGATTCAGGTCATTGCGGCCGAAATGTCCGTAAGCTGCCGTCTGCCTGTAAATCGGGCGGCGGAGGTTTAACATTTTAATGATGCCCGCCGGACGCAGGTCAAAGTTTTCACGGATAATTTCCACAAGCTTTTCGTCCGAAAGCTTTCCGGTTCCAAAAGTGTCCGCCATGATCGAGGTCGGCTGTGCCACGCCGATCGCATAAGACAGCTGGATCTCGCATTTGTCGGCAAGTCCTGCCGCGACGATATTCTTTGCTACGTATCTGGCCGCATATGCCGCAGAACGATCAACCTTTGTGCAGTCCTTGCCGGAAAAAGCACCGCCGCCGTGACGGGCATATCCTCCGTAAGTATCCACAATAATCTTGCGGCCGGTCAAACCTGCGTCTCCGTGCGGTCCGCCGATTACAAAACGGCCCGTCGGATTAATAAAGAACTTCGTATCTGCATCGATCAATTCCTGTGGCAGAATCGGTTCAAACACATATTTTTTAATATCCGCATGGATCTGCTCCTGTGTCACATCCTCATCATGCTGTGTGGATAATACGACTGCTTCCAGACGCAGCGGTTTTCCCGTCTCATCATATTCTACGGATACCTGGCTCTTTCCGTCCGGCCTTAAATAGGTCAGCGTGCCATCCTTGCGTATCTTCGTAAGCTGCTGTGCCAGCTTGTGTGCAAGCGATATCGAATACGGCATATATTCCTCCGTCTCATTCGTCGCGTAACCGAACATCATCCCTTGATCCCCTGCGCCGATTGCTTCGATTTCCTCGTCCGTCATTTTATTTTCTTTTGCTTCAAGAGCCTTGTCCACACCCATCGCAATGTCGGATGACTGTTCATCGATCGCGGTTAAAACAGCGCATGTATTGCCGTCAAAGCCGTACTCCGATTTTGTATAACCGATTTCCTTTATTGTCTCACGCACAATTTTCTGAATATCCGCATAGGCATTTGTCGTGATTTCTCCCGTTACGAGTACGAATCCCGTACAGGTAGCCGTCTCACATGCAACACGGCTCATCGGGTCCTTTTCCATGAGCGCATCCAGAATCGCATCGGAAATCGCATCACACATTTTATCGGGATGTCCCTCCGTAACCGATTCAGAAGTAAATAAAAATTTCTCCATCTTCTTTCCTCCTTAGATCTTTTCTGGTAAATGAATAAAAAAAATCCGCTTACTATAAGCGGACCTGACAAGTAATAATCAAATCCTCTTATTGCTCGATTACTCGCTCAGGCTGGCACCTTCCTTACGGGGTTGCCGTGGTTTCACAGATCCTATGTATCTCCACCACTCTGAATAAGAGAAAAATACAATATGGAATTTTCTTATCTAAGCATTAGAATACTCTCTAACCTGCCGTCCGTCAAGAATTTTATATTTATTTTATAAATTATCTCATAAATTGCCTTTTCAAACAGAATCCATTCCTTAAATCCTTCATTTCTATTGACAATTTTCGTTTTGATTTTTATACTATAGGTAGGAATATTTTATATAATTTAGTGAAATATTTACAAGTCTATGAAGGGATTTTCGGTGAACAAATGAAGAGAGTCAGAACGGCGGAGTTGCATCCCGGCATGAAGACCGCAGAGGATGTCTATTCCTACAACAATCAGATGGTACTCCCTCAGGGTACGGTACTGACAGACAAAATGATCACACGCCTTGAGTTTTACTCCATTCTCTCGATCCAGGTCACAGACGAGAGCGGGCCTTTCAAACGCACCGTTTCCCATGTTCAGGAGGGCGCGCCTTACTCGGATAAAATAAAGTCCAGCAAGCAGTTTCGGGAATTTGAAAAAGCGCTTCTCCGTACTGCGGAAAGCTTTAAAAATGATTTACATGCGATCGTCGAATTCAGGACGCAAATTGACCCTAAGAAATTGTGCGACAGCGTGACCGGGCTTATTACAAAAAATATGACCGGCAGCGCCGTTTTCGATATGCTGCATAACATGAGGGAATATGATGACTATACTTATATTCACAGCATTAATGTCTCTCTGATCTGCCATATTTTTGGAAAATGGCTTAAATTATCCAAAAGGGAGATCGAAATTGTCACGCTCTGCGGACTGCTGCATGATGTCGGAAAGCTTATGATTCCCGAAAGCATTATGAAAAAGCCGGCCAGGCTGACACTCGATGAGTACAACATCGTGAAAACCCATGCACTGCAGGGCTATAATATTTTAAAGGATTACGATATTAATGTGAATATTAAGGACGTCGCTTTGATGCATCACGAGCGTTGTGACGGCTCCGGCTATCCTCTCGGTCTGACAGGCGACAAGATCAATCCCTATGCTAAAATCGTCGCAATTGCAGATGTCTACGATGCAATGACGTCAGCCCGTACCTATCGGGGCCCTTTATGCCCTTATAAAGTCATCGGCATTTTTGAGTCAGAGGGCCTTCAAAAATATGAGGGCAAATATATCCTGACATTTTTGGAGCATATCGCTGAAACCTATATGAGCAACCGCATCAGGTTGAGCAACGGTCTGGAGGGAGACGTTGTATTTATGAACAAAAACAGTCTTTCCAAGCCCCTGATCCAATGCGGTGATGATTTTATCGATTTGTCCAGAGACCCTGCCGTTTATATTGAAACCTTTGTATAGCGATAGGAAATCAACACCTTACCACTCAACATAATAAAGTCTTCTCTCTTAATCTCAAGAGAGAAGACTTTGTTTTTGCATCGGGCACAGACCACACAGCAGCTATATTCTGTGCCGGGAATACAAGTGCCTGTCAATTATTTATCAGCCAACCTTTAATTTGAATTTCTGAATATCACGTTCCGCCGAAACCTTCTCAATCAGAGCGCCAAGGCTTTCCAGCTTCTGCGGAAAATCCTCATAGCCTCTCTCGATATAGAGAATATCGTCAATGAGCGTAATGCCGTCCGCCGCAAGTCCCGCAAGCACTAATGCGGCCCCCGCGCGTAAATCCGGCGCGGTGATCGAAGCACCTGTGAACTTATTCACACCCTCCACAATAGCAGTATTGCCCTCTACCTTAATATTGGCTCCCATTCTGGAAAGTTCATCCACATATTTAAATCGATTTTCAAAAATACTTTCTGTTACGATGCTCGTCCCATCGGACAGTGCGAGAGTCGCCGCAATCTGAGGCTGCATGTCGGTAGGAAAGCCCGGATACGGCAACGTTTTTACCTGTGTATGATTCAAACGTCTCGCCGCCACAATACGCAGGGCATCGTCAAATTCCTCCACCTCACATCCCATTTCAATCAGCTTCGCACTGATGGACTCCAAATGCTTCGGAATTACATTTTTAATCATCACATCGCCCTTTGTAATCGCGGCCGCAAACATAAAGGTTCCTGCTTCGATCTGATCGGGAATGATGGAATATGCCGTCCCGTGAAGCCGTTCTACGCCCTTAATACGGATCACATCGGTACCGGCACCTTTGATGTTGGCACCCATGCTGTTTAAAAAGTTGGCAACATCGACAACATGCGGCTCCTTTGCTGCATTTTCAATAATTGTTTTGCCATCTGCCATCGCCGCAGCCATCATGATATTAATCGTAGCACCTACCGTCACGACATCCAGATAAATATGGCTGCCGACAAGACGCTTTGCCTCCGTCGTAATCAGCCCATGGGCAATTTCCACATTGGCACCGAGTGCACGAAATCCTTTGATATGCTGATCAATCGGACGGCTGCCGATATTGCAGCCTCCCGGAAGCGCAACCTCCGCCTTGCCATATTTGCCGAGCAGCGCACCGAGCATATAGTAGGATGCTCTGATTTTTTTAATATAACCGGCATCGATCGTCAGTCCCCGGATCATTGATGCATTAATTTTGACGGTATGCCTGTCCGTATGCTCCACAAGGACACCGATGCTCTCCAGCGCCTGCAACAGCACATTGGTATCCCGTACATCCGGCAGATTTTCAATAATTACGGATTCATCGGTCATAACGGAAGCTGCCAAAATAGCAAGCGCCGCGTTTTTTGCTCCTCCGATCTCCACTTCACCAACGAGGGGATTTCCCCCCTTTATAATGTACTGTTCCACTATTCGCACCTCTATATACAGTATAAATGATATTTTAACATATAAATTGTAATATTTCAACAAACTAACAGCTATTATATACCCTAAGTCCCGCATTGTAAATCCGTGATTGTAATTTCGTGAATCCCCCCGATTATGATTGGACACCGGCAGTCTCCCACTTCCTTAATTCAAGTAATTCAGCGGATTCACCTGCGTACCATTCACAAGAATCTCAAAATGCAGATGCGGTCCCGAGCTTTTTCCGGTATTACCGCTGAGTGCAATTTTTTCACCCTGCTTTACGGTCTGTCCCGTCTTTACAAGAACCTTGCTCAGATGTCCGTAACGTGTCACCTTTCCGTCAGGATGCCGGATGTAAACACAATATCCGTAGCCGCTTCCCCAACCGGCCCTGATTACCTGCCCGCCCGAGGAGGCCGAGACCGATGTTCCGATCGGAACCGCCCAGTCGATACCCTTATGATATGTGGACGCACCCTTTACAGGAGCAGAACGCTTTCCAAAGCCGGAGGATAGTCTTCCGCCCGATACCGGCTTCAAATACGTCGGCGGCGTTTTGGTACCGCGCTCCACAATCTTTGCCACCGCCTGAGACACAACATCCTCGTATACGATGGAACGATCCTCTTCCTCGTCGTTCCGGTAAGTGATGTCCGCCACAACCTTTCGAAATCCTGCCATAGGCTCCTGCCGCACGACCGTGTCCGTCGTATACCACGCATCATTATCTATATACTGTATCTCTTCGTCATATTCCTCTTCGTAATACACCTGCTCTGTTCGTACAACAGAAAGCTCCGGCTCCGGCACCGTGACCTTGATTTCGTCTCCCACACGGATCGTTGCATTCTCGTCCGGAATCGTTTCTTTATTCATCGCGATAATCTGATCGATCGTCGTATCATTTTTCTGGGCAATCACAGAAAGGCTGTCACCGGATTCCACCTCGTAGATTTTACTCTTTTCCTGATCCTTTGTGACAAGCTCGATCGCCTCTTCCAGCGTACTGATCTGATCACCGTCCACATAAGCTTGTACAACTTCGACATTTTCACCGAAATCCAAATTGGTCACACCGAATTCAAATGCCTCCGTATCCTGCTTCAGAGCCTCGTCATAATATTGCTCCACTCTCTGGAATGCGCCGGCCTCCGGCATAAGCGGTATTTCCTGCTGCATATTGTTAAGCTCATCTGCTTTGACAACCTTTGTCGTTAAAACGTTCAGTTCGCGCGTCGCATCAAGAACAAGGGCAACCGTAAACTGGTTTTCCTCGTCATATTTATTTTTTGCGGTTCTAAGTAGGGTGAGTACATCGTCGGAGGTTTGCAGATTCACCGTAAACTCGTTGATTTTTACTTCGTAAACCTGCTGCTTAGTCTTCATAACGCTGTCTGTAAATACGTTATAAATATTATTTACAATATCCTCTTCCTTATCCGTTCTTCCGAAAATTGCTTTGGAACCGCATAGCACGACCTCATAATTGATCAGCACAAGTCCTTCGTTTTCTTTTGCGATCTTTTTTCGCGCATTTAACACCATTTCCTCAACCTTGGCAGTATCGTCCACCACGCCGACCTGCGTGCCGTTAATAAAAATAATAACCAGGTTATTTCCGCTTTGGGAAAATTTTTCGATCGCCGGCACAAGCAGAAAAACAAGCAGTGCCGTCACCAGCATTGCTCCGATATGGCTGTATTTCATTGTCTTTGTATATTTCGTCAATTTGCGCATATAGTAGTCACCCGACGCTCTTGCCGACACGCCCGCGGCGCGGAAAATCCAACGCCTGTAATAAATCCGTAATAAAATTATTCTACCAATAAATATATCTTATGTAAAGTAGGAATCTTATGGAGCCAAAGCATTTTGTGGTATACTATCTTAAGAAGGTGATTTTTATGGATGATAAAATTATATTTCATATTGATGTCAATTCCGCTTATTTAAGCTGGAGCGCAGTGGAACGTCTGAAAGACGATCCTTCTTTCGACTTGCGCAAAATCCCTTCCGTTATCGGCGGCGACAGAAGCAGCCGGCATGGCATCGTGCTGGCAAAATCAATTCCCGCCAAGGCTTATCATATTGAAACGGCCGAAACGATCGCGAGTGCGCTTAATAAGTGTCCGTCCCTTTTTATCGCGGAACCGAATCACGCACTTTACGAGCAGTACAGTAAACGGCTGATGGACTTCCTTTATACGATCAGCCCCGATGTCGAAAAACTCAGCATTGATGAATGCTTTATGGATTTTACCCCAATTACGGAAAAATATTCCTCTTACCTGAAGGCAGCCCAGCTCATCAAAAACACGATCCGGGACCAATTCGGCTACACGGTCAACATCGGTATTTCTTCCAAGCGAGCGCTTGCGAAGATGGCCTCGGACTTTGAAAAGCCCGACAAAATTCACACGCTCTTTCCGGATGAGCTTCAAAAAAAGCTCTGGCCGCTGTCGGTCAAGGAGCTTTATATGTGCGGCAGATCCAGTGTAAACAGCTTGAAAAATCTGGAGATCTTTACAATCGGAGACCTCGCCCGAACAGACCCGGCCATTCTGGTTTCCCATTTAAAGAGTCATGGGCGGCTGTTGTGGGAATATGCAAACGGTATTGACGATACGAGTGTCTCCTCCGAGCAGGAGCAGCTAAAAGGGATCGGCAATTCCACAACCCTTGCAAAGGACGCCGTGACATTTGAGGATGCGCGGCCTGTACTTTTAAGACTTGCCGATACGGTTGCCGGGCGGCTCCGCGAGGACGGCCGGCATGCCGGCGTCATCACTGTGGAAATCAAATATGCGGACTTTACGAGCTTCTCGCACCAAAAACAATTTGATATCCCCGTCAGCACAAGCCGAAGCATCTATGAAGCCGGCGTAGAGCTTTACCAAAGGCTCTGGAACGGAAATCCGGTGCGCCTGATCGGAATTCGAACCGCCAAGCTTGTTGATATTCAGACCCCCGTGCAGCTAAACCTGTTTGATTACGGCTGGGAAAATAAAAAACAATCGGAAAAGCAGGAGCGACTCGATTCGGCTTTGGATACAATCCGGCAAAAATACGGCAAGCAGGCAATCATCCGCGGCAGCCAGCTTTCTGCTGACAGAGGCAAAGATAAATCCACTTAACCGGATATCTACAAGGGCGCCGCATACCGGAAGGAGTTTTTGCCTGCTGATTTTGCTTGATAAAGAGCGCTATCCGCCTGCTCAATCAGCGATGTTCCGTCCACAGTCGTTTCCGGATAAGAAGAAAGACCGATGGAAACGGTAATTTTGTGTGTTATCCCGGATCCGGAGAGGTATTCATGCTGTTCAATACTTCTGCGAAGCCGCTCCGCAACCTTCTTAGCCTTTTCCATATTACAGTCAATCAGCAGAACAGTAAATTCATCCCCACCTCTGCGTGATACGATGTCAGTACTCTTGCATACACTAAGCAGAATGCGAGCCACATTCTTCAGCACCTTATCACCCTCAAGGTGACCGTAGGTATCATTAATTTGTTTAAAATCATCGATATCTACATACATTACGGAAAGGTGCTCTTTTTTTTCTTCCGCAGCTTTCACGGAGTTTCGAAAAGCTTCCTGCATATCCCTTAAATTAGAAATTCCTGTGAGGTAATCTGTTTTTGCTTCTTCTGCTATCCGTTCACGTTCTATATTTGCTGCTAACAACACGCGCAGAAGATGATAGAGTCCGAAACTAATACTCACAATCCCTATAAAATAAATGGTCATGACGATCCAGAATACAGCAGGGTCCAATAATAAAGCCGACACAGCAGCGACGATGACAAATAACAGTAAAACGGAGTAAATCCATTTATAACTCATTTTGATTGGAAGGCGGGATATTGGTATACATCCTGCTCCAATGATCATCGCAACAATCACTGCCGAAATCGATGCGATATTTAGTCCAAAATAGGCAATACGAAAGAAACTGATAATAACAGCAGCAGTCATCGCTGAAAGAGGAGAATAGTAGAGTGCCATTATAATAATCGGTATTAAGCGAAAATCAATAATTTGAGTTGGCGTAATATTGACGCCGAATATCATCAGGATACATCCAAGCGTTCCGGCCAGCGAACCGTTCAGCAGACTTTCCCCTGCCTTTTGAGAAGGGCAGAGAAACCTTTTCAAAAATGTATTACTCAAGGAAACTGCGGCAATTAAAATACATGCGTTTATAAATAGATCGTGAACAATCTGAGTCATATGTAATCCCCCTGTTAAATGTTAAGCAATGAGATCCTTCCGGCTTGTGCCAGTAGTATAGCATAAAACAAAAGAGTCTGCTCACAGACCCTTTTGTTTTCTATTTGACTTTTCTTTTTTCACACTGTAGCCAAAGCTGCCGAGCAGGCTGCCGATACCGTAATATTCACCGTGGGAATATACGATCGGACGGGAATCCGAAAGCCTGAACTTCTGTCCGACCATATAGGAATCCTCCACATGTACGGCGAGTACCTTGGCCAAAAACATATGATGACTTCCAAGCTCTTCTGTTTTTATTACCCGGCATTCGATGTTCACCGGACTATCCTGCAAAAGCAGACAGGAAACCTTTGACGCCGGCTGCGTCCTGAGATTCATCTCCCTAAATTTATTGACATCTCTTCCCGACTTCACTCCGCAATAATCGACAGCACATGTCATACTTTCCGTCGTCAGGTTAATCACAAATTCACCGGTCTCACGAATCATATGATAAGAATGGCGTTCGGGACGAACAGATACGGATACCATCGGCGGATTCGTACAAACCGTGCCTGCCCAGGCTGCGGTAAAGACATTATCCTCCCCCTCTTTGCCGCACACACTGATCAGCACGGCCGGCAGTGGATAAAGCATATTGCCCGGCTTCCATTCTATTTTTCCCATTCAGATGACCCCGAAAATATAAGCCGCCAGCAACCCGATATTGACGATGGACAGCACGATTGAAATAATGGTAAATACCTTCAAGGTGCCGAGACTTTTCTTTGTCTGCTCAACGGTCTGCGCACCCTGCTCTGTAACAACCGCCTGCACATTTCGATAGCACTTGACATTTTCCTTGTGCACATGGTCTTCCATATTTTTAAAATAAACATCAATTTCTTCCATATTCAAAGAAGCTTCCTCTGCCGAAGGTTCCGCCAAAACTTTTCTGGATGCTGCAATCTCCTGTCTGACCATGTTTAATAGGGTAGTATTTCCAAGTACCGCCTGCATGATCTCTTCTTTTGCCGTACTGTCCACCGACGGTACGTGCACGGGTGCGGGTGTCTGCGCCGGTGTACGCGCCTGTTCCGACAAATCAACCCTGATATCGTTTAAAAGTTCCGTATGATGACGGATCATTTCTGCACTTTTATCGAGAATTTCCGTATTTTCATCCAAGGCCTGCAATAACTCCTTTCCGATTGCAGCCCTTTCATCCTTCGCCTCGTCAAAAAAATCGCTGATGATTTCAAGCTGCTTTGTATTGCTCTTATCAATCACTTCGGTAACCACTTTTATGCCGGAGCCGTCGAAGTTTCCTGCTGCCGTGCTTCTCTGGCTTCTTTCGTATCTATCCGCACCGCTTCTATCCAAGCCGCCTCTTTCCGAGGAACGCTCAAATCTTCCGCTAAGCCTTTCTCTAAATCCGTCCATACCTACCTCCATTTTTCATGAGACTATTTTTTTACATTTTATCACCATTTCTCCACGATTACAAGCACTTCCCTATTTGTGCAATCTGTATAATTCCATGATTTATTCATTTTTATTTTTGTAAATATTAACTATTCTTTCACATGTTGTTCATACTTTATTCATATATTATTGCTAAACTATAATTAGTTTCAAAAGGAAATAACAAATGTTTGTTAGATAAATTTTTTCATAATATTGCCCAGGTGATTCTCATCCACCTGGGCACTCCTCATTTTATACGATCTGCTTTGCTCTTTCTTCTTCCAGTCCTTCTTTTTTTTCAGCTTCCTGTTTTTCGACTGCCTGCTGAATCTCCTCATTCAGGGAAAGCATCTTTTCATCCAGCTCCGAAACCATCTTTGCACATTCATACAGCTCTCGCTTGATATGCTCCGGCGCATTCTTGTCGAATTTATAATTCATCTTATGCTCCAGACTCGCCCAAAAATCCATCGCAACCGTGCGAATCTGGATCTCAACTTTTGTGTCGACGACGCTGTCCGACAAATAAATCGGAACAGAGACAAGCATATGATAGCTCTTATAGCCGCTCTCCTTTGGCGCCTGAATATAGTCCTTTACGGAAATCACCTTGATATCACTCTGATTGCGCAGCATTTCCGCAATTCGATAAATATCGGAAGTAAAGGAACAAATAATTCTGATTCCGGCAATGTCGTTTACATACTTGACCATGTTTTCAATGGTAGACTCATAGCCCCGTTTTTTCAGCTTTTTTACGATGCTTTCCGGGGTTTTGATTCTTGACTTGATATGCTCTATCGGATTGTACTGGTGGATATGCTGGAACTCGTCATTTAAAATCTCAAGCTTTGTCCCAATCTCCTTAAGCGCAGAATTGTACAGCAGAATAATAGTCTGCCAACTGTCTACCTCTTCCGAACCTTTTACTTTAAATTCCAATGAATTCACACTCCAATGATTGATTACCTGTGTTTATTTTTCTTTGGAAAAAACAGAAATCCTTCTCTGTTTTTATGATTTTATTATACCATAAATTTCCGATCATTGTACAATGTTAATAAAATTTTAATAAGAATTATACGAAGATTTATGTTATGATGAAGCAAAATCATTTGCCGGCAAAAATCATTTTACAATTCGGGAGGAATTCCATGTTTCGTTTATGGGCTAGAATTTTCAAGGACAATCGCATGCTGCGGGACACTGTCATCTGCAACGATACAGAGGTAACGCGGACACATAAAGTATTTGCTGCAATTGAGGATATTTGCTATGAATTTGACCTAAGCAAGCCGATCTGGCTGGATTCCACAGCAGAAGAATTCAGGTGTCATTCCAAGACTCGCTTTTCACAGGATAATTTTATCGATACCATCGACTTTGATTATCTGGAAATACAAATCATAGAGGAGGGATAACCGCCTCTATGATTTCGTATTACATATTCGCGACATAGACATACATAAAAATGAAATGGCAGAAACTGCCGGCCAGAACGAATAAATGGAAAATTTCATGGGAGCCGAAATTAACATGTCGGCTGTTAAAAATCGGAAGTTTTAATGCATAGATGATGCCGCCTACCGTATACAGAAGCCCTCCTGTCAGAAGCCAGGTAAACGCTGCCGCAGGGAGGAGATTCCACAACGGAACAAAAGCAAATACACAAGTCCATCCCATTCCGATATACAGCACGGACGAAATCCATTTCGGACAAGTCACCCAGAATGCCTTGAACAAAATACCGGCAAGGGCAATTCCCCACACCGCGCAGAACATGGCCGTACCTATCGGACCTTTTAGTACAATCAGACATACAGGCGTATAAGAGCCCGCAATTAATATAAAAATCATCATATGGTCAATCTTGCGGAATACCTTAATGACAGAAGCCCGCAGCCTGACAGAATGATAGGTGGTACTTGCCGAATAGAGCAAAAACATGCTCATAACAAAAACCGCCATCGCCGCCGCGTTGACCGCACTGGTCCGAGCTGCTCTCGCAATTAGCGGCAATGCCGCCGCAACCGAAAAAATGACTCCTATAAAATGGGTAATTGCGCTGCCCGGTTCTCTTATTTTTTGTAACATAACAGCTTCTCCTTTCTATCATTACTACTTCATGTAGTTTTTAATACTACTTATTGTTAATATTATATTACTACACCTTGTTTAAATGTGCAAGTCGTTTTTTTATTAATTCTTGGAGGTTTTTTATGAAAGGCTATACTTACATACTGGAATGCAGCGACAAATCGCTGTATACGGGCTGGACAAATGATTTACAGAAGCGTCTTGAGGCCCATAATGCCGGAACGGCCTCCAAATATACGAGGGCACGCCGCCCGGTTACGCTCGTCTATTACGAAGAATTCCTGACCAGGGAGGCGGCCATGAAGCGTGAATATGCAATCAAGCAGCTTTCTGCCATTCAAAAAAGAAAGCTGCTTGATTTACCGAAAAACCTGCTGTCTGCAGATTTTGCGCCTGCCGGCTGTCCCTGCAGTAGTGCGGAATAATAACTTATTGCAGATATCCCATCGGATTCACCGTCGCATCACCATGCTGCAATTTCAAATACAAATTGCTTCCTTCCACACTATAATACTTTGTCGGTGTATTCACATAGCCGATGACATCTCCGGCCTCTACGACCTGACCGGCTGATACTGCCAAATCCTTGAGTTGTCCATAGGTTACCTTGTAATCATTTCCAAGATCCATCACCATCGTCGTTCCGATATCCGACTTCTCTTCGATATTGACAACCTGACCCCTTCGCACCGCAGTTACAGGGGTACTTTCCGCTGCCTGAATGATGATTGCCGGATTGTATTTGTACTGGTTCAGCGTCGCAAAATAAATGCTCTTATCCATGCTGTAATTCATAATGACATTCCCGGCAAGAGGCCAGCTTAGCTTATCTCCTTCCGCAAAGCTTAAGCTCACCGGCTGGGTAATCGCCTCAGCCACTTCAAGCTCCTGCTCATCCTCCGTTTGTCCGGTCTGGTCTTCGACAACAATCCGATCAGCCGTGTTCTGCGCCTCTTCTTCCTCTGCGACGGTATCGCTTGCCGGATTTACTTCATCCGTTGCGTCCATTACGTTATCCCAGCCGAAGATATCCTCGTTAGAGAAATTTTCCGCTTTCGCATTTTGGGATTCCACTGCTTTTTTATCAATTTCTGCAATTTCCCTTTCCGAATCTTCAATATCCGTCAGATCAACGATGTAGCCCTCCGAATGAGAACGCTCCCACTCATAGCTGTAAATTCCGGTAAGTGCCGCCCCGCTCACAATGCAGACTGCCGCCGCAATCAAATACTGCTTTTTTATATTTCGTTTTTTACCATTACTATTTTTCATTATAATCACCTCACTCTTAGGTTTTCCTAAAACAAAAGGATTATTCAGAGTTCGGCAACAATTTGTATGAAATTTATTCAATCAGGATTCCATCAAAAAAATAACTGATTATTTCCTCCATTTGTTTACCTTCCTCAGCCATTTTTTTTGCCTGATACTGATCGAAGCCCAGACCGTGTCCGCGTCCCTTTGTAACGACCCTGATATTTCCTTCAAATTCTTCTATTACAAAGCTGGCAGAGGACAATTTCATCCCTTGCCTGAATTCCTCACCGGTCATTTCCGTCGTTCCAAGCAGCAGTGTGACGACATAGCCCGCACGGTCCGTATTCTTTATCTGAATATTTTCAAGCAGCGTCCCCGCTTCAAATGTAACGTCAAAAGCTTCCTCTAACTTTTTACCGAACTCCTCCGACGAAAAATAGTTGATGGAAAGGAAACTGTCAGCCTCCACGTCCGTGCTGCAATCCACGCTTTTTAAATATGGATATTCTCCTTCATGAAAGAGTTCCGACGGTTCCCGTGTAAAGCCGGCACTCACCGCGTGATATGGCACATAGGCCGGTACCCCTTCATAAGTGATGATCTGTCCTGCCGTTTCCTCTACGGCATTTTGAAGCCGGGCATAATATCCGGAAAATTCTTCGGCTCCCCAAAGCTCCTTCATCTCTTCAATTGAATAGCTTTTGACTGCGCCTGCGCCCGCTTTATCCGCAGTGCTCTCATTTGCAAGCTGTGTACGCAGCAGAACCGACTGCGCTTTTAAGACTTCCTTCGGATAACTGACCGGAATTGCCGCGGCCAAAGCGCCGACAAGTGCTTCCTCTGTTTTATCCTCTGCCTGCACCTCATTTTTGCTCACCTGAAAAATAGCTGTCTCCTGTACGGAGGCGCGTCCCTGATACAGCATTGTCGCCACATAAGGCAATAGCAGCACAATCATGATAATCGCAATATATTCTTTCATGAATTTCATTCCCGATTACTTGTCTTATCTTATTCTACGCACGCAGACCACAAAATATTATCGCTCCGGTTTTCCTGGAACAAAGTGTCTTCGACACTCTCAACTCCCCTGCCCCTCAATCATGAGGGGTT
>JASGGU010000045.1:0-30801 GCA_047602645.1 Lachnospiraceae bacterium
TTATTTCATGCTCTATTATACACCATTTCTGACTTTTGAGGAATTTCCTATAAAGCAAAAAAGAGCGTCTCAGACGCTCTCATTCTGTCTTTTCATCTTATTTTCCGGAACCCTCCGATTCCAGAATCTTATCCAACACCTCCATACAAACATCAATTTCTTCTTTTCTCACTAATGTGGAAGGAATAAAACGAATCACATTTTTATAGGTTCCGCAGGTTAAAAGCAATACGTTTTTTTTCAGAGCCTCTTCCTTTATCACATTGGTCAATTGCGTATCCGGCTCACCCTTTTCATTGACCAGCTCTATAGCCAGCATCAGTCCCAAGCCTCTGACCTCTCCTATCTGCCCGGGGTATTTTCCCTGAAGTTTCAGAAGCTGTGCGCGGAAGTAGGCTCCCATTTCTGCCGCATTGCTTATGCCTTCCCGCTGCAATACATCAAGGGTTGCGATTCCTGCGGCACAGGCAACCGGATTTCCGCCGAAGGTGCCGCCGTGCGCACCGGCAGACCACTTTTCCATTATTTCTTTTTTTGCGATAATTGCGCTCAAGGGAAAACCGGAAGCAATTCCCTTTGCGGTAGTAAAGATGTCGGGCTGTACCTCAAAATGCTCCTGCGCAAACAGCTTGCCGGTGCGCCCGTTCCCGGTCTGAATCTCGTCGAATATCAGCATAATTCCATATTTGGTGCAAACCTCTCTGACATATTGCACCCATTCCTTCGGCGGAACAATATAACCGCCTTCTCCCTGCACCGGTTCAAGTATCATTCCCGCCACGGAATAGGGATCTACCAGATTATGGAACAGTTCATCAAACTGCTTAAAATAATATTCCGGGCACTTCCCTTCCTCCGTCTGAAACGGAGAGCGGTAAAGATTGGGATAATCCAAAAAGTATACGGACGGCAGCAATCCTTCATAATCCTTGCGATAAACTGCACTTGAGCTCGTAATGGAAGTACAGCCGATCGTTCTCCCGTGAAACGCTCCCTTAAAGGATATGATTGCCGGCCGTTTCGTATAGAACTTTGCCAGCTTTATCGCCCCGTCATTGGCCTCTGCCCCGCTGTTGCTGAAATATACCATTGTCTGGCCGCCCGTTAATTCCACGAGCTTTTCCGCAAGCCTCACATAGGATTCATAATAAACAACATTATGTCCCCCATGAATCATCTGATGCAGCTGCTCCTCCGCCGCTTTTACAACTGCCGGATGATTATGCCCGATGTTGCAGACTGCGACTCCGCTTGCAAAATCCAGCACCTTTTCTCCGTTTTCCGTATAGATATAACTGCCTTCAGCCTTAACAACACCTAATGTTGTACTTCTGCCCGCCACCGGCGGCATCACCTTTACGGCTCTTTCATACATTGTTTCCATTGCGTTCCTCCGCTTATTCAATTCTCTTATAGTTCATCACAAATTTCTTCAGACGTGCGACCCCTTCCTTAAGCTGCTCCATGGAAGCCGCATAAGAAAGGCGGATATATCCCTCTCCATAGGTGGAAAATGCCGTGCCCGGAACAACACCGACATGGAATTCATCCAGTAATTTCGTCGCAAATTCCATTGAGGTCATATGAAAGTCTCTGATAGAAGGAAACATATAAAACGCTCCCTTCGGCTTTACAACAGAAAATCCCATTTTTACAAGCTCCCCATATAAGTATTCGCTGCGCTCCATATACACCTGCTTCATTCTTTCCGTATCAGAAGCGTCCTTTAACGCCTCCAGCGCCGCATACTGACTGATGGAAGCCGTACAGGTTACAGCGGCCTGATGAACCTTATACAGCTCATCGCTGATCCGGATCGGCGCCGCCAGAAAACCAATTCTCCATCCGGTCATCGCATGAGACTTGGATACTCCGTTAATCACAATCGTTCGTTCCCACAAATGATTCAGGGAAGCAATGGATACATGCTTTTCTTTATAAGTCAGACCCGCATAAATCTCATCGGAAATCACACAAATCTCCGGATGTCCGGTCAGCCAGTCCGCTATTTCCTGCAGCTGACTTTTATTCATCACTGCTCCGGTAGGATTATTCGGGTATGACAAAAGCAGACAGCGGGAATAGGAGCTGTATGCCTTTTCCAGCATATCCGCCGATAAAATAAAGTTATTTTCCGACGTATCAATATAAATTGGCATGGCACCGCAGAATCGAATCAGCGGCTCATATCCCGGATAGCTCGGAGCGGGAATCATGATTTCATCACCCGATCCCAGCATCACCCGAAAAGCCGCTTCCAACGCCTCTGTCGCTCCGCAGGTGACCATCATTTCCCACTCCGGGTCATAGGTCAGTCCATAATTTTTTTGAAAATAATCACAGGCCGCTTTCCTCAGATCATAAATCCCGTCATTATTTGTATAGCCGGTGTGATCTTCTTCAATTGCCCGTATCCCCGCCTGTTTGATTCTTTCCGGGGTATGAAAGTCCGGCTCGCCCAGCGTCAGGTTGACGGCGTCCTCAAAGCTCTTCGTTTTATTTGCAAACTCTCTGATAATAGACGGCCGGGAAGACCGCACCGTCATTTGAAAATTGTAATCCACTTCACTAATCCTCTTTTCCGCATTTCTGCCCGCAAAACCGGTTCCGGCAGGACACCCTTATGATTCCGGGTTCATTACATAATAATTGGCCGCCATATAGTCAAATAATAATTTTGCCGCCACCGTACTTGTCATGTTACGGTAATCGGTCATGGGATTCACCTCCACAATGTCAACGGAATCCACATAGGGAGCGACGATCTTTACAAAGGTATACAATTCCTCACTTGTCAGTCCTCCCGGCTCATTTGCTCCGGAGCCCGGCGCAAACGCACTGTCAAGCACGTCAATGTCAATTGACAAATGTACATGCTCGGTATTGTCAAGCGCCACTCTGAGCGCTTCCCTCGCAGTCTCCTCGATTCCCATTTGATGCACACGGTTCGCGGGAATCATCGTAATACCCGATTCCTTGATAAAATAGTAATGCTCCGCGGAATTGTATCCCCTCATACCAATCTGTGCATAATTCTTCGGATCAATTCTTTCCAGCTCGCTTGCTCTTCGCATCTGGCTGCTTCCGGAATACAACCCCTGAATCGGAGATTCCTTTACCAAATCCAAGTGCGCATCCACATGAATGATCCCGATGTTACCGGTTGTATTGTCATACAGTGCCTTGATTGCCGGCCAGCCGGTGGAATGATCGCCGCCCAGCAGGATCGGCGCATATCCATCCCGGTACACCTGGTCAATAAGGCATTTAATATCATTTAACGATTCCTCGTTATTGTATCTGCCGATCTGGGTAGTATCTCCGTAATCCTTCAGTTCAATTTTGGTCATATCAAGGATACGTCCCTCTTCCACATCGAACAACAGATTGTTTTCAATCCGATTGAAAATCCACTGCAGGGATTTTCTGATCTGCTCCGGCGCGTAACGCGCGCCGGGCCATCCTTTTGATGCTGATGTATCATAAGACATTCCTACCAGTCCAAATTTACTTTTTGGCTTTAACATCACACAAATTCCTCTTTTCCATGCTATTTCACTACAAATTCTCCGTCCTGAACAGTAACTACAATAATATCCTTGGAAGCAGGCTCATTGGAGTTTTCAAATGAAATCGCTCCGGTTACACCGACAAAATCTGTTGTATTTGCCAGTGCCTCTTTTACCGCATCCCTGTCGGTTGTTCCCGCCCGTTCAATTGCATCCGCCATCAGCATCATGGCATCATAGCAATAGGCTGACCAGGAATCTACTTCATATTCCTTTTCTTTTAATTTATTTAAATAAGTCTGTACACTCTCACTGGGATCTTCTGTTGAGAAATAGCAAATGATATTCATTCCTTCGACAGATTCTTTGCCCAGCTCAATCAGGGTGTCGGTATAAACACCGTCACTGGCATAGACCGGAATTGTAATTCCCTGATTTTTCGACTGCATCATGATCTTAGCCGCATCGGCATCATAGCCGGCAATGACAAGCACATCTGCTCCCGAATTCTTGATCTCGGTAATTAACAAACTATAGTCATCCGAGCCGCTTGTATACGATTCGTTTACGGCCACACCCGCACCCAAAGCTTCATATTCTGTCACAAAAGCATTCGCAACGCCTGTTCCGTAATCCGTATTTTCATAAATGACGGCAGCATTTTGATAGCCCGCCTCATTCAGCAGCTTTGCCATCTCTCCGCCCTGATAATTATCTCCAATATTCACGCGGTAAACATAATCCCCGATTTCCAGCACGCCGGGGGCTGTCGACGCCATAGCCACCTCCGGTATCCCGTTAGACTGATAAACCTCTCCGGCCGCTAAGGTACAGCTGCTGAAAAAATGTCCCACAATTCCGACAATGCTGTCGTCGGTCGCAAATTTCTGCGCAACACTCACCGCATCGGTCGAGCTTCCCTTGTCATCGCCATATACTACTTCAATTTCTTTGCCCAATACGCCGCCGGCGGCATTTAATTCCTCCACGGCGAGCTCCACACCCTTTTTCGTATAATCCCCGTACACCGAGGAGTCTCCGGTAAACGGAGCCGCCACACCGATTTTAATTGTGTCGGAATCCGAAGAGCCGCATCCTGTCAGCAGCGTCAATCCGATTGTTCCCATCATCAATAACCCTAACAACTTTTTTTTCATAATCATTTCCTCTTTTCGTTTTATTTTGCAATAAGCCTAAGCTTCTTCGCCCAGATAAATTTTTTTCACCGTCGGATTATTTAATAAATCCTTAGCTTCCCCATCTAAAATCAATTCCCCGACATCCATCACATAGCCGTAATGCGCGGATGAAAGCGCGACCTGCGCATTTTGTTCGACAACCAGCACCGTTACTCCCTCTTGATTAATTCCTCTGATAATTTCAAACACCTCATCTACGATGATCGGCGCAAGTCCCATAGAGGGCTCATCCAGAATCAGCAGCTTCGGCGCCTGCAGAACACCTCTGGCAATTGCCAGCATCTGCTGTTCTCCGCCGCTAAGCGTACCCGCTGTCTGATTGCGCCGTTCCTTCAGTCTCGGAAACTGATCGAATACTTTGTCCAGCTCTCCTCTGAATGCTTTTTTTGATACGGTTCTGGAATAAGCGCTTAACAGCAGATTTTCCTTCACAGTCAGGCCGGCGAAAACATGCCTTCCCTCAGGAATATGAATAATACCGATCCCCTTCGCAATTTCATGGGGCTTCCTGCCCGTAATCTCTGCTCCCTCAAACAGGATCCTTCCCCCATCGCAGGACTGCAGACCGGAGATCGCCTTTAAGGTGCTTGATTTTCCCGCACCATTATTTCCGATCAGTGCAACAATTTGCTTTTCCCTAACCCGAAAGGAAATATTACGAACCGCTTCAATCCCGCCATATTTTATGGATAACCCTTCCACCTTAAGCATCCTTTGCTCTCCTTCCCAGATAAGCTTCAATTACCTTTTCATTTTTTTGTATTTCCTCCGGCCTACCCTCTGCGATTTTAACTCCGTAATCCAAGACAATAATATGATCCGAAATTCCCATAACAACCCTCATATTATGTTCAATCAGAATAATCGTAATTCCCGTTTGATTGACCTGTTTAATAAATGAAACCAGCTTCATCGCTTCCGAATTGTTCATTCCCGCTGAAGGCTCATCCAGCAGAAGAAGCGTAGGCTCGGAAGCCAGCGCCCTGATAATTTCAAGCCGTCTCTGCTCTCCGTAGGACAGATTCCTCGCAAGCTCAAATGCCTTGTCCTCTAATTCGATGCTTTTTAAAAGCTCCATTGCCTTCCGGTAGCATTCCGCCTCCTCCTTCCGGCACCTTTTCGTATAAAAAATACTGTCCAAAAGCGATTCTTTGACCTTAATATGCAGACCGATCATAATATTCTCCAATACTGTCAGATTGGAGAATAACCGGATATTCTGAAACGTTCTGGTAATGCCTTTTTGTGCCGTTTCATAGTCCTTCAGCTTTGTGATATCCTCTCCGTTATACAATTTCTTTCCTGAGGTGGATGTATAGATTCCCGAAATCATATTAAACAAAGTTGTTTTCCCGGCGCCATTCGGCCCGATGATACTAACAATTTCACCCTTTTTGACTGAAAATGAAATATCATCCACTGCTTTTAATCCGCTGAAATATTTACTTAAATGTTTAATTTCTAATAATTCCATACTATACCTCCCTTTTTCTTGGGACTCGCTTTTCCGGACAAAAGCCCTTCGGACGATAGACCATCATTACGACAAGCATGATTCCGTAAATGAGCATTCGATAAGATTCTAATGCCCGCAGACACTCCGGCAGCAAATACAGGATGCTGACCCCCACTACCGTACCGAGCATACTTCCCTTTCCGCCGATGACAACCATGCACAAAATCAGAATCGAGTCATTTGTCGTAAAATTGTTGGGATTAATAAAGCTCATGTAATGCGCATAAAAGCTGCCCGCCACTCCGGCAAATGCCGCCGATACCGCAAATGCGATGATCTTGTAGTATCCTGTATGAATTCCAAGGGAGGTGGCCGCAATTTCATTTTCGCGGACCGCAACAAGTGCTCTTCCGATCTTGGAGTCGTTAATCTGCTTCATAACAAAATAGGTAATGATCAGAATAACGGCAATCAGATAAAACATCGATTGCTTGGAGCCAAGCTGAACACCGAATAATACGGGCGCCTTAATTTTACTGACTCCAAGAGGACCGTTGGTCACCTCCTGCCAGTTCAGCATGACGTACCGGACAATTTCATTAAACCCCATTGTCACAATCGCAAGGTAGTCTCCTCTGATTCTTAATGACGGAATTCCTAGTAAAATACCGCAGATCATGGAAAACAGAAATGCTATGAGCATGCCGGCCCAAAAGCTGTTAAAAACTCTTTGCGCGAACAAACTTGAGGCATAGGCCCCTAAGCCGTAAAAGGCGGCATGTCCGAGATCCAATTCACCCGTCACACCCGTAATCATATTTAAGGTAAGCCCCAGTACCAGATAAACGCCCAGAATAATCAGTATATGCAAAATATATCCGTTGCTCACCAGGAACGGAAAAGCAGCAATCAGTATTACGCTGAAGAGAATCTTCTTCCAGGTATCTATTCCCTGTATCCTGTCTGAAATTATTTTTATCTCATTTCTTAATTGATTCATATTCCACCTACACTTTCTCAACCTCAGATTTTCCAAATAAACCGTTTGGCTTAAAAAGAAGTACAATGATTAAAATAATAAAAGCAAACGCATCCTTATACTTTGCGGAAATAAATACTGCTCCGAAGGATTCTGAAAGCCCCAATAAAATTCCTCCGATCATGGTTCCCGGTATATTTCCGATTCCGCCCAGCACCGCGGCAACAAAGGCTTTTAATCCCATTGCGGAGCCCATATTATAAACCAGTGTATTATAATACATTCCTACTAAAATTCCTGCTGCCGCTCCCAATACGGAACCGACCGAAAAGGTAATGGAAATGATTTTATTAACCGGAAGCCCCATCAGGCTTGCCATATCCTGATCCATTGACGTCGCTCTGATTGCAATTCCTATTTGAGATTTGTAAATCAGTAAATAAAGCAGCACCATCAGAATTACACTGACGACCAATATTACAATCTGCACCTTTGAAATCGTAACGTTTTGTATTTCATACGCAACATTCTGAATGACATTCGGATAGGATTTTGTTTCAGAGCCCCCAAGCAGCATGACTGAATTCTGCAGAATGATCGATACTCCGATCGCGCTGATCAGCTGTGAGCTTCTAGCTCCGTTCCTGATAGAACGAAATGCGGTCAATTCAATGACCACTCCTAATATTCCCGCAAATACCAAGGCGATGAGAAAAGACAAAATAGGATGAAGCCCCAGAATGGAGATGCAGAAATAGGATACAAAGGCACCGATCATATAAATTTCTCCGTGAGAAAAATTGATCAGTCCTAAAATTCCATAGGCGAGCGTATAGCCCAATGCAACAATCGCATAGATCGCACCGATTGTCAGTCCGTTTGTTAGCTGTTGTAGCAGCATTGAAAAAACCTCCTCTTTAAATTGAGCAAAAAAAAGACAAAGAAGGCACTGCCTTCTATGCCTTCTTTGGCCAATTTGTTTTCTTATTTATTTAGTGTACCATTTTCTATAATCAAAAATCAATTTCTTTTCCGTAAAAAGTTGCTTGAAGCATTTTTTCCATAGCGGAGCGCTCCATCTTAACAGGGTTGACGTTTGTTGCCCCAATCATCGCATGATCCAGCAGGATCTGATATTTTTCTCCAAACTGCTCCTCAGTAATACCTGCCTTAAGAAAACAATCCGGAATCATCATGTTCTCATTCAGCTTCTTAATTTCCTCCACGATGTCCTCGCACCGGCAATGGTAAGAAAGCTTCTCCAATTTTTCTCTGACTGTCTCGTTCCTTCTGTTATAAGTCAGTACATAGGGCAGAATAATTGCATTGGTGAGACCGTGAGCCATATCAAATACGGCCCCGTAGGAATGCGCAATCCCGTGTACCATGCCAAGTCCGACATTGGCAAAGCCGATTCCCGCCATGGCCTGATAATGATGAATTTTCTCCCTTGCCTCCAATGTACCCTCTTCGTACGATATAAGCAGCCATTTCATGATTCCTTCAATCGCGGATTTACATAATCCCTCATCAAAGTCATCCAAATTATGATTGGTATAAGCCTCAATCGCATGCGTCAGCGCATCCATCCCCGTTTCCGCCGCAATCCGCCTCGGCATTGTCATGGCAAGCTCGGCATCCAGAATCGCCAGATCCGGTCTTAAGCAATCCGTCATAATCGGAACCTTCAGTTCTTTCGCGGTATCTGTAATGACTGTACCTCTTGTTACTTCCGAGCCTGTCCCCGATGTGGAAGGGATGCAGATAAGTGCTGTCTTTCTGTCGGCCGGTATGCGGCCTTCCTGATTATAACGCAGTACATTATCAAAATTCAACTGCGGAAACTCATAAAATAAAAGCATTGCCTTCGCACAGTCCATCGCCGAACCGCCTCCAATCGCAATTACAGCCTCGGGAGCAAACTCCCGCATGACATGAAGTCCTTCTGTCACCTGCTCAATCGAAGGGTTTTTTAGAACGCCCGCGTGAACTCTGACCTCACAGCTTTCCGATTTAAGATAAGAAACGGCTCTGTCGATCACTCCGGTTTCTATCATGGATTTTCCCCCGGTGACGACTAATACCTTATGAAAGGCAAGCTCCTCTAAATAGGATAGGCTGCCGGCTCCCGTAATAATCTGTTTTCCGCCTAAGACAATTTTTCTCATAACTCTCACACTTTCTATTTTAAATAATAATCAATTGTTTTTTCAATCAGAACCGGAAGCACTCCGAAGGTATACGGAAGATGAACTCTCTCCGTCCACTTATGTGCATCCTTTCCGTAGCATCCGTAATTGACCGCCGGAATATTGAGCTTTTGTATTTTCTCGATCGGCACCGGATACAGCTGCTGCATTCCCGGAAAATTATTGATAAGCGTCTGAACAGACTCTTCGGAATCATCAATTTTGATATAGCTGCTGTCGGACAGGCTCGGAAAGAACTTCATGAACCGGTAAACTTCCTTTGTTTCCTCCGATACGCTGTCTGCAATTTTCCTGATTTCTCCGATCAATCTCTCATCCCTGCCCTGCAGCGTATTATGAGGACAATAAGGCGCCGCGTAATACAATACCATTGCCGGTGATTTGATGCCGGTCCACTGCAGAAGATAACGAATCACGGCAATCGGAATTTCTCTTTTGTCAACCTTTTCCTCTATTTGTTCGTCTATGATCTTTTGCAGCGTTTCCTCACAAAAGCCGCTTTTTTGCTTTGCCCTTTCAAACAGCTCCTCATAGGTCAGCACATACAGGGGATAGTCATAGTCCTTATGACTCTGGCCGCTCATCTCGCAGAACCGGCCGCTCATCCGATTGACTTTTTGCAGTGTCTCCTCCATCACCTCTTTTGCGGCTGTTTTCAGCCCGTCTGTGATTTCCTCCATGGAAGCATTGTGTACGAAATAATTAAAATAAACAAATGCCTCCGATGCCGTCTGTACATTATACCAGGGCTTGAGATCCTTTATTTTCAATACCGATGGCGGATACGTGAATTCACCCTCATAACCGTCCGAAAACCCACAGTTCAGATTAAGCTTTTCCACCAGTCCCGCTGCTGCCATCGAAGCGTCAAACCCTTCAAAGCACTGCCCCACATGGGTTTCCTTTCCCTGGATATAAAAGCAGGGGAGCAGCTTGCCCACGGTGCCTGTATAGATTGTTTTCTTGTCATCACCCGGAAATAACGGACAAATAAAATCATTGTTAATCGCCAGTTTATATTCCAGTCCGTATGTTTCCCGAAGCAGAAGCAGCTGATCCAGCGCCTCAATAATCCCCGTGTGAAGGTTCTCCTCCACCGGATTGAAGGAAACTAAAATATTGCCGGAAAGGCCGCTTACCCGTTCACTCATTTCCTTCAATATGCCGAGAAATACGGCATCTCCGCTTTTCATGTCACAGGAGCCTCTTCCGACCATGTAATCGCCGGATTCCAAATCCGCTCTGACGTCCGCAGCCAAGTCCATCTTTTTCATTTCCTCCATCAGCCGCTCCGGCTGAAAGGCCCATTTTTCTGCCGCCCCGAAATCCTGTACTCCGACAGTGTCCGTATGTCCGTGAAGCAGAATTGTATCAGGCTTTCTTTCCTTCTCCCCCAGTAAGAGGGCAAATACATTCCGGCGCTCCAGCGGATCATCCGCAAGTCTCTGTATCATTACCTGCTCCGGATGTGCCTGAAAATAAGGAATTGACCTGATGTATTTCTCAATAAAGATTCCGATATCCTTTTCCCCGGAGGTCGTATTGACACTCGGTATTTGAACCATTTCCTCGGCAAGCTTTCGCATTGTTTCTCTAATCATTCTCACTTCTCCTCATTTCTTTCAGAGCCTTTGAATTGACCAGTCTTCTGACGTAATCAAGCTCTCCGCTCATATAAAAAAGAATATTATCGGCAGAAATCCTGGCAAGCGCTTCGATCGATTCCTCCGAATAAAATGCGGCATGAGGAGTCAGAATCACCTCATCCCGATACAGCAAAGGATGGTTTGTTAAATCAGGAGTCTCTCCTTCCAGCACATCCAGCGCCGCGCCATATAAGATATGCTCATCCAGCGCCCATACAAGCGCCTCTTCCTCTACCGCCTCTCCTCTTCCGACATTGATGAATATAGGTTCCCGCTTTAATCCCCGAAAGAAGTCTTTATTAAAAAAGTGACGATTTCCCTTTGTCTGTGACATATGATTTGTAATAATCGTACACTGACTGCTGATTTCCTGAAGACTCGCCGGATGAATGCCCTGCCTTTTCTCGACCGGATGAATTCCGTCGTCGTAGACATACACCTCCATGCCAAATCCCAAAGCAAGCTCCGCAACTCTCTGTCCGATCCGTCCAAAGCCGAAGATTCCTATTTTTTGTCCCCGCAGCCGCCGGAGTCTTCCTCCGGTGTCATAATGCCAGCGGTGCTTTTGCTCCAACTGCCCAGTATACCTCTTCAGCCCTCTTGTCAATGCCAGAATCAGGCTCATCGTATGCTCCGCCACTTCGCTTGTACAATATTCGTCGATTGCCATGACCGCGATATTTTGTTCTGCCGCCGCATCCAAATCCACCGTGTTGTATCCGGATGCGTTGAGTGAAATACATTTAATTGTATACATTTTTTTCAGCATTTCCTGATTCAACGGCAAAAAGGCCGTTAATAAAGCATCCGCGCCGTTCAGTTTCTCTATCAACTCCTTCTGATTATCCTCATAAGGATAAATCTCAACCTCCCAGTCAGGCCGGGCTTCCAATAGATAACGCTTTTCCTTTTCCGATGTTTCATTCATCAATTTTGCAAAATCACTGATGATTACTTTCATTTGACAGCCTCCTTTCCGGAACAGATACAGCTTCCCCGCTATGAGCAAATGCGGCCTGCTTATACCGCAAAAAAGCCCTACACAGGTTTTGTGTAAAGCTTCTTTGCTCTTCTTCTTTAATTTTATGATATCGCCTATTTGTATTCGGTGTACTGTATACATTTTTACCATATTTCAAACTGCTTGTCAATAAAAAATCGTATTTTTATTGAATTTTCAATATTTTTATAGTATTATATACAAAAGAAGCTGCAAACGCAGGAATTTCTGTATACATTTTCGAGATTAAAAGAGGTTATTATGAGCTTAAAACCCATTCCCAAGGCACTTACTTTAAAAGAACAGGCTTATCAGTCCATAAAACAGGCGATTTTTTCTAATTCTTTTTCCCCCGGCACGCCGCTGGTCGAAGAGCAGTTGAGTACCAAGCTGTCTATCAGCAGAACTCCCATTCGTTCTGCCCTGCAGCAGCTTGTTTACGAAAATCTGGCAGTTTCTGATGCAACCGGACATATTTATGTTACTCATATTACAGAAAAAGAAGTAGATGACGTCACCACTATGCGCTCCAATATGGAGCCTCTTGGAATCAGCTTAATAGAAATGCCCGTTTCCGGGGAACGTATTTCAGAGCTCTATCGCATTCATAACGAGCAGACCTTACTTGTGGAGCGGGAACCTGACAATCATATCCGCTATGCCGAGCTGGATACCTATTTTCACAATTCCATAGCCCGCCTGTCGAACAATTTCATTCTGATTGAAACAATTGAACGCATCGGCAATCTTATGATCCGCGTCAATATACTTTCGGGTACACTGAGTCCCCACAAAAAAAAGGCGCTGTCCGAGCACGCTGCAATTATTGAATATCTGGAAAAGGGACAAAAGGAATTTGCAATTGTGGCAATGAGAGAACACGTCCGGAATGTCGGTACCAGAATACTTGACGTTTTTAATTAGTTCCCTTTATGTTGTTCCATATATTGCTCCATAATCTTTGCCGCCATACCAACAAGCGCAACACATGGTCTTTTGTTATAATATTGTGCCGTCCGAAGCGCAGGCTCGGGTTTCTCTTTTCCCGGTCCCAAGCCTAACAGCTCCCTGCATACAATGGATTGATTTTTATCCTCAAATTCTTTTGCGAGATATTGGATTCTTTCATAATGCTCCGTTTTCTTTTTATGATCTTTGGGGTCGATATAACCATAAACTGCGCCGGCTACCATAAACATCCCGGAAACAGCACCGCACACTTCTCGAAGTCTTCCCATCCCGGCTCCGAAAGAGGAACTGATTTTTAACGCTGTCTCAAAATCCAGATCATACGCATCGCGAAAAGCCAGAAACACTGACTGAGAACAATTATATCCTTCTTTAAAATATGCCATTGCCAATTCTGAATGTCCTTGCTTCTGCTCTGTTTCCTGATGTACTTTTTCTGTTTTCATGCTGTCCTGCCTTAGATTCGTTCGAATTTCTATTACCTGTCATTTGTATCGATGTCCTAAGTGCTATTTTAACAGAATATTTTCACAAGTCAAAGAATGCTTACATTTATAACAAATTACATTTTTATTTTTTAACTGCCTTTATCATATAAAAATACTCATTCAAATCAATGATTTTACTTTGATTAAAACCGGCTCTCTGCAGGTTTCTTCTGATTATGGATTCCTCCAGCCTATGATCTTTGGGTGGTCCGTAATCAGTTTCCTTTTTCACCCATTCAATAATGATAACTTCTCCATTTGCAGCTAAAATACGGTTTACCTCTTTTAAGAATTTTTCCCGCATGTTCACTTCATGCAGTACCGTACATAGAAAGGCATATTTCACAGAATGATCTTCCAGCTTTAGATCATATTCCTGTGAAATAACCGGAATCACGTTCTTTATATGATTTTCGCCCATTTTATTTATGATGTCTGCCAGCATTTCTGTCTCTACATCAATTGCGTATACAAGACCCTCCTCTCCCACTGCTTCGGCCAACGGGAACGTGAAATATCCGATGCCGCATCCGATATCAGCAATATTAACTGATTTTTCTATCCCTGCTTCCGCTATAATTTTAAGAATCGGCAATGCCTCTCTGCGCTTCGGACTATCCAGTTTACTTTTATTTACAGCCTTGAATTTATGCTTCATACTCCTGCCTCCAATCCTTTATTAAACGTATTATTATTGGAAATTGTATTCGGTTACAATGCGTTTTCTTCCGTTCCTCTGGTCATTATAGTATTCGTAAAAAGAGATTCCCAAAAAGCTTCCGGTCATATTAAACACATTGTGAAAGCCCTTGTTTTGAAGTGCCAAAGCCGCATTGTAGCTGCGCTGACCGGTTCGGCAGTGGAGATATACCGGTTTATCTGTTGGAATTTCATCGATTCTGTTTCTAAGCTCACTTAACGGAATATTAATGGCTCCTTTGATATGCCCGCTCTCAAATTCATAGCGTTCTCTTACATCAATAATCATACTATTACTTTCAACAAGCTCTCTTGCCTGATCAACATTCACCTGCTTAAAGTCCCCGTTTAAAAGATTGGAGCCTACATATCCCGCGTAATTTACAATATCCTTTGCAGTCGCAAACGGAGGGGCATAGCTGAATTCCAGATCCTTTAAGTCTTCTACTGTTCCGCCAAACTTAATGGCAGCCGCAACCGTATCGATGCGTTTTGTAACATCCCCCTTCCCGATTGCCTGTGCTCCCAGAATTTTTCCCGTCGGTACTTCAAATAATAATTTAAAATGCATTGGTTCCGCATCCGGCATAAGCCCTACCTTATCCGATAGAATCACGCGAACAATATCATACTTGATCTTCACGGGGAGTGCCTTAATTAAAGATTCATTCAATCCGGTGGAGGCGCCGTTATATTCAAATACTTTAATTGCGGAGGATCCAATATACCCTTTGTTTCCGATACTCTTATGATTCATATGATCTGCGGCAGCTCTTGCCTGCTTTAAAGCGGGGCCCGCCAAGGATAGCTTTGTCATGGTATGCGCCAAGGCATGATAAACTTCGATTGCATCGCCGACTGCATAAATATCCGGATCATTTGTCAGATAATTTTTATCTACTTTGATAGCACCTGTTTCTCCGATCTGAAGACCGGCCTCTTTTGCAAGAGATGTTTCCGGCGATACGCCGATTGCCATTACAACAGCACCGGCATTGATCGATTTTCCGGAGTCCAGAATCACTTGATTCTCTTCAAATCTCTCTACCTTTTCTCCGACAATTAAATTCACCTGATGATCCATCAGCACTTTATGAAATATTTGAACCATATCATAATCAAATGGTCTGAGTATCTGATTGGCTGCTTCTATAAGAGATACCTTGTATCCGGCTTCGCTTAAATTCTCGGCAACCTCCACTCCAACATACCCGCCGCCGATCACCGTGATGTTCTTTTTGTACATTTGCTTTGCAAATTGATTCAGTTCATCAATATCAGCCACATTCCGTACTGTAAATATATTCACCTTCTCAATACCCGAAAGCTTCGGCACAATCGGCGACGCCCCCGGCGATAATATCAATTTATCATAGCTTTCCGTATACTTTTCATTGGAATTCATTTCTCTGACAGTTACCGTTTTCTGTTTCCGGTCGATTGCGGTCACTTCACTATTGATGCGTGCCTCAATATTGTATTGCTTTAAAAACAGCTCCGGATTCATTAAAACCAAGTCCTCCGCTTCCTTAATCACACCGCTCAGATGATAGGGAAGCGAACAATTAGAAAACGAAACATGAGACCCTCTTTCAAACATAATAATTTGATCTTCCTCACTGTTTCTTCTGAGTCTTGCCGCTGCCGATGCCCCGCCGGCAACTCCGCCGATAATTAATATCTTTCGTGCCATCCCAGAACCCTCCTGTATGAATTTTATTTTTTCTTTGTTCCCGCATAGGAACCCATTCCGCCTGCAACATTAATAACATGAAAGCCTTGTCTTGCAAGTGCTTTCACGGTTCTTCCGCTTCTTGCGCCCGACTGGCACATAAGATAGTATGTTTTATCTTTTATCAAATATTTTTCGGGACTTGATAACAAATTGCCCATCGGTATGTTTTTGGCGGTCTTTATGCTCCCGCTTTTATACTCATATGGCTCTCTTATATCAATCAGCTCCACCTTGCCAATCAGGTTATCCATATCATTTACATGAATCACTTTGCTGTCATCTTTTTTTAAGAAATCAAACATCTTAGTTTCCTCCCGTTTTTTAATTTCATCTGTATCGTTATTTTTTTAACCTTGTCTTGAGCTTCATTATAAAGGATTTCTCATGAATATCTGTGACGATATCACATAGGGTTGATTTTTTCATCGTCGATTATTTTACTCCCGCTGCTTCGTACCCTATTTTTGCATATGCTTCGATTTCTTAGAAATAACTGTAAGGTTCTAGTGAGCGTCAATAAAACAATCTGACAGTCTTGACATTTTCAACTAAATCCGATATGATTAGACATCATAAATAGGTATTTTTCGATCCGGTTGGACAGATAGACGGTCATACTATCTGTTTTCAAGTTTTCGTAGCTTAGGGTGGAGGCTTCATTTTAGAAGCGTCCCCTTTTTATTTTGCAGAAAAGGAGGTTACTGTTATGTCAATGATTCAAGTTGCGCTGTTTCTTATGGTTGTGGTATTTATTGTCCTTTTTGGCGTTTGCCTGCTTATCAAACTTTTTTCTTTTATAATAAACAGGATTGAAAGTCATTTGAAGCAGAAAAATTAATTCATTATCAGAAGTTACTTACAGTCATACATTAGGAGGGTCATATGTTTATAAACGCTTTACAGAACTTATGGGAAACATCAGGTTTTACGGCATTAAGCTGGCAGCATTGCATTATGATTTTTGTTTCCTTACTATTGGTTTTTCTTGCGGTAGTACGCAAGTTTGAACCGTTATTATTGTTACCGATTGCATTTGGAATTTTACTTGTGAATCTGCCTTTAACAGGCCTTATGGATGCGGAGACCGAAACTGCGGCCGGCGGTCTGCTTTATTATTTATATAAGGGTGTCAAACTTGGTATTTATCCGTCCTTAATCTTTCTAGGTATCGGTGCCATGACAGATTTCGGGCCATTAATCGCACGGCCAAGCAGCTTGTTTTTAGGTGCCGGCGCTCAGTTTGGAATCGCCGTCGCTTTAATAATCGCAAGCGCTTTGGGATTCACCCCTGCAGAGGCCTCTTCCATTGCCATTATCGGAGGCGCGGACGGACCAACCGCCATATTTCTGACATCCAGACTGGCTCCGCACTTATTGCCTGCCATTGCAATTGCTGCCTATTCTTACATGGCACTGATTCCGATGATTCAGCCACCGATTATGCGTGCCTTAACCACAAAAAAAGAACGGGAAATCGTTATGACCCAGCTCCGGCCGGTTTCAAAGCTGGAAAAAGTCTGCTTCCCCATTATTGTCACGATTATCTGTGTTCTTTTATTACCGTCTGTTGCTCCTTTGATTGGGATGCTGATGCTGGGTAATCTGTTCCGTGAGTCCGGAGTTGTTGAACGGTTATCTGATACCGCACAGAATACCCTTATTAATATTGTTACTATTTTCTTAGGTGTTACCGTCGGTGCTACTGCAAATGCGGAAACATTCCTTCGTCCTGATACGCTGAAAATTATCGGGCTGGGATTGCTTGCATTTATTTTTAGCACGATTGGCGGGCTCTTACTTGGAAAGCTGATGTGCGTACTTACAAAAGGAAAAATTAATCCCCTGATCGGCTCTGCCGGTGTTTCGGCAGTTCCGATGGCCGCCCGTGTCTCACATATTGAGGGACAAAAGGCAAATCCGGTCAACTTCCTGCTGATGCATGCCATTGGTCCCAATGTCGCGGGCGTTATCGGATCGGCAGTTGCGGCCGGTGTTTTATTGTCTCTGTTTGGCTAGAGTGCTGCTGACACTTGACATTCCTTGTCTTCATGCTATACTAAAAAAGCTGAAAGCCTGCAAAACAAAAGGCTTTCAGCCTAAAAATCCGTGTGTTCGAGACCTTCCACACGTAAAACAAAACTAAAGGAGATTTAAAATGAAAAAGAACAAGATTTATTCTATCACGCAAGCCGCTGCAATTGCGGCCGTCTATGTTGTGCTGACATTTGCCGCCAACGCCCTTGGACTCTCAAACGGAGTCATTCAGGTACGCTTCTCCGAGGCGCTCACGATTCTTCCCTATTTTACACCGCTCGCTGTTCCCGGATTGTTTGTCGGCTGCATCATCAGCAATCTGCTGACCGGATGCATGCCCCTCGACGTTATTTTCGGAAGCCTGGCGACGCTTGCGGGCGCTGTCGGAACTGCGCTGATCGGAAAGCTGGCAGATAAGCAGCCGGCGGCAGCCTCTAAAAAATTGTACCAATGGCTTGCCCCACTGCCGCCTATTATCGCAAATACGCTGGTCGTACCCTTTATTCTTTCCTATGTCTATCAGTTTGAAGGCTCGATTTCATATTTCATGCTGACCGTTGGCATCGGTGAGGTCATTTCCTGCGGTGTACTGGGACTTTTACTCCTGTTTGCACTTGAAAAATACAGGCACCTGTTATTCCCAAGAGAAGAAAAATAAAGAGTATTAGAACAAAAGCTGTGCTGCGCATATACTCCAACAGCAAGGAGGTGCCTTCTATCAAAAATTTAGTTACGAGATATAAGCTTTTGACCATAATTCTGGGGGCGCTTCTTACGGTCTTTGCCCTGATGCTGCTGGTCAGGCTGCCGGAGAACGCTGAAGACACTGCAGTTTACGAGCAAAACGGCGTATATGACCTGCGTAAAGCGATTGATTCTGATACCTCTGCAATCCGTCTGATTCCCGGTAATACTTACTATCCCAATACATACCTGACTCCGGGAAGTGTTGATACCGCTGCTGCTGAAAGCACCGGGCGCCTAGAGGAAATTCGCGCCGATTACCTATCTCAGCGATTTACTCTTCTTTTGCCGGATCATGCTGTGTATACCTTGTCCTTCCGTCTTTCCGGACGTCATGCCATGCGGGTTTACGTGAACGGAGAACTCTCCGGTGAGGCCGGCCGGCTTGGAACGACCAAACAGGATACGGAGGTCTGGGAAAATAATATCACCGTAAATGCCTCTCCAAAGAATGGAAAAATGGATATTATCCTCCACAGCGCCCAGTTTTATCACGTCAAAAGAGGCGCCTCTCTTGCGGAACTGCACTTGTACAGACAGGGTGCGGGAACGGATCCCCAGGAATCGAATCGTATCAAAGGTCTGCTGGTTATGGGCGCGCTGTCTTCTGCGGCAGTATCACTGTTTGGCATTTATCTGCTGCTGGCACGCACACAGGCAACTTTGTATTTTGCACTTGCCTGTGCGGCTATGACTCTGCGGGAATGTGTACAAAGCCAGGTATGGACCGTCTTCCCCATTTCAGGCGGCAGCTCCTTTATGCTGGAATACTTAAGCGTGGTGCTGCTGACTATTTTTCTTTCCTTGTATCTTGGCCAGTATGCAACGGGAAGGTTTTTAAAAATCGTGCAGGAAACCGCTCTCGTCGGATCGGCTGTTTACGGCCTGTGCATTCTGCTTGGGGATTCAATTTTCTACACCGGGATTCTTAAATATTATCAATTTCTGCTGCTTCTCTGCATGACTTCAAGTGCTGCCGGTCTGTTTTGGAAGCTGCGACGTCCAAACAGGGAGCAGGCAGCGGCTCTTTACGGTATCGCGGTGTTCTTTCTTTCCGGTGCGGCAGATATTGTCATGTATTTGGATATTCTCATAGACACGGATATCAATCTGCCGGTCAGTGAGGCGACCATGCTGATTTTTGCTCTGGCACAGACTCTGTCCCTATACCTGATGAACAATCGAGTATTGAACGAAACAAAAGAAGCGGAACAAAGACTGGCAGCCGAAAAAACTGCAGTAGAATATCTTGACCGAATGAAAACGGAGTTTCTTTCGAATGTTGCTCACGAGCTGAAAACACCGCTGACTGTTGTATCCGGTCATGCACAGCTGATACGCTCCCAACTGGAAGATTCTGCATACCCCTCCGCCCGCGACAAGGCGCGCATCATTTCCTCTGAAGCAGACAGGCTTTCTTTGATGGTTGGTCAAGTGTTGGATGTGACCCGCATCGAGGAAGGAAAAATGCATCTGGACAAGTGTCTCTGCCACATGGACGAGCTGATCTACAAAGCGGTGGAAACTCATTTTCCGATCCTGAATAAGGGAGGGAATCGTTTGGAAATCAAGGTAAGTCTTGATCTTCCCATGGTGAAGGCCGATCCAGAACGAATTATGCAGGTACTGGTAAATCTGATTGCCAACGCCCTCAGCCATACCGAACACGGCGTAATCCTGGTTTCCTCATGGGAGAGTGAGAACTATCTGGCGGTATCCGTTGCCGATACGGGAACCGGCATGACGCTGGAGGAGCAGGCACACCTGTTTACCCGTTTCCAAAGCCGGAAGCCGGACAGCAGGAAAACCGGCACCGGTCTTGGGTTATACATCTGCAAATATCTGGTGGAAGAGCATGGCGGCAGCATCCGGGTGGAAAGTGCCGAGAGTCATGGAACAACAGTGACCTTTTTTCTTCCTATGTAAAGCGAACCTTTCGAAGGACGTAATCACGCTGTCTGGTTCCGGCAATTTCAAAGACACTGTCCTTATCCAATTCCAAACGTTTTCGAAGACGGGAGATATTAACCGGAATAATATTTTCCCAATCCCCGTCCTGAGTTCCCCATGTGCGGCGGTAGAGTTCTTCCCCACTGACCCTGCTGCCTGCGGACAGGGCAAGACAGCAAAGAAGCTGTAATTCCTTTGGCGGCAGGGAAATCTGCCTGCCCTCCAGTGTAACCATGCCCGACAGCACATCAATGAAAAGGGGTGGAAGCTCAATACGTCCCGCAAACTCGATTCCCTTCCGGCGCAGCTGTGCGCTGACTCTGGCTCCTAAAACAGCAAGGTCATAGGGTTTTGTAATATAATCATCCCCGCCTTGCATCAATCCCTGCAAAACACTTTCATTTTCATTTTTACTTGTCAGGAAAATAATAGGAGCATTCGTTTTTTTTCGCAGCTCGCCGCAGAAATCAAAACCCAGACCATCCGGCAGCATTACGTCCAGCAGGATTAAATCAGGTAAATGCTCCTCTAATAAGAACCTTGCTTTGGAAAGTGTTTCTGCTGCAGACACCTCATAGCCCTGTCCTTCCAAATATTCCCTGTTCAGGCCTGAGACCTTCTCCTCATCCTCCACCATTAAAATATATGGTTTTCTCATGGATATTCTCTCCTTCCTGCAGTTAATATAGTATCATTCTACCAAAAAAAATTTAGAATTACAATTTTGTAATTAAGAGCAATAATGGAAGAATACCTGATATATTAAAATACAAGGGTTATTATTATTACATGATGAATACTTTATTTGAAAATATCCATTATGCTTTACTCCCGGAAAGGAGCATTTTACATGAAAAAATTCATTTTATTAGTATTTTCATTGCTTTTTTCTCTGTCTCTTATTTCCTGCAACAGGGCTGGCTCTGATCAAAATATCTCTCATGTACTAAATACGGAGGATGAAGGTGAAAATGTGATGACAATCAATACCATGGAACACGCATCCGCCTATCTGCTTGATAAGCTCGCCGAGTCTGGTTATGACACAGATGGAACCGCCGTCATTCCGGAACCATTCATCGCCGATGATAACTGGTTTGCCGAAAAAAATAATGTATGGTATTTTGCATGGGGAAAAAGTATTGAGGAAAAACTTATGGCTGAAAAATATTTTGCAGTTACCGATGATTGGGAATTTTGGGAATATGATGGACTTCATCATAAATGGTTAAACCTCGCCTGCGATAATTAGATTTCCTATATAACAATAAAAATTCCCGCACATCATACGGGAATCCTTATTTAGAATAACAAAGAACTGTTTACACCAAATTCTCGGGATTCAGACACTCCAGCTCCTTTATTACAAAGCGGCCGTCTTTACGGATCAGGACATCATCAAAATAGATTTCACCGCCGCCGTATTCGGGAGTCTGAATCATGACAAGATCCCAATGAATTGCCGATACATTGCCGTTTGGCGCCTCATCATAACAATTACCCGGCGTAAAATGAATAGAGCCCATGATTTTTTCATCAAACAGAATGTCCTTCATCGCCTTAAGAATATAAGGATTGACACCAATCGCAAATTCACCGACATAACGGGCACCCTCGTCCGTATCAAATAATTTGTTTATCTTTTCCGTGTCATTTGCCGTCGCCTTGATAATTTTACCGTTTTCGAATGTCAAACTCACGTTTTCATAAGTAAATCCCTGATAAAGAGAAGGTGTATTATAGGTGATTGTGCCATTTACGGAATTTCTGACCGGTGCGGTAAAGACTTCACCGTCCGGGATATTCAGCTCGCCGTCACAGGCGATTGCCGGAATATCCTTAATAGAAAACCTAAGATCCGTTCCACGTCCGACAAGACGGACTCTATCCGTCCGATTCATATAGGCAACGAGATTTTTCATTGCACGGCCCATTTTGGAATAATCCAAATTACATACCTTAAAATAGAATTCCTCAAACGCTTCCGTACTCGTACCCGAAAGCTGTGCCATTGCATCATTCGGATAACGAAGAACAACCCACCGCGTTTTAGGAACTCTTATCTTATGATGCACCGGCGTGGAATACAACCGGTCATACATTGACATCTTTTCCGACGGTACATCTGCAAGCTCCGATACATTATTCGTACCGCGTACACCGATATAGCAGTCCATTTTTGACATTTCCAGTGCATCCACCTCAGCCATCAGAATAAGCTGTTCCTCCGTGCAGTTCATCAGCACCTCGCGCTGGACCTTTTGATTTGTATAATGCGGAAATGGGATTCCGCCCGCCAGATAGGTTTCCTTGACAAGTGCTCTCGCCAAATCCTCCGTCGCATCACCTATATAGTGGATATAGACCTTTTCTCCCTGTTTCACCTTACAGGAATAATTGATTAAATTGTGTGCCAGTGTTTTTACACGCTCATCCATTTGAAAGCCCTCTTTTCTTTTTTACTGAGAATTTTGTCACTTTATATAAGTCATAAATTGATTTCCGTTAATTTCAAACCATTCTTTCGAATCATTCATACCCTTCTTGGCAATTGTTCCTTCGCGCGGATCAAAAATAATTGTATTTTTTTCATCATAGCCGACGATCAGGATAGATTCGCCGCCTTCAACAGTCACCATAACCGGATAGCCCCTGCTCACGTAATACAGAACCGCATTCAGCGAAGAACCGGTCAAATCGAGCACCGTCGCCTCCAGGTTGTTCTCCAGAACGGAAAGAACCGTATTTTCATTCAACAGTGCGGCAGTATCTTTAAATATTTCCTCCTGCTTTAACATCGTATCCAGACAAATTGCCGTTGAGGAAGTGCTCTCATCCGCCTGTATCTCCTCAATCCCTTCAAGCTGAGTCTTAGTTTTACGGTTACCGCTTTCCCAAATATAAGAGCAGTTTTTATTGATGACGACGCCAAATACCTCCGACGCGCGGTTGACCGCATCGGCGGCATCCGCAAATATTTCAGCAATATCACCCTTCACATATACATAGTACCGGTTCACCGTATCCTCCACGTCGAGCGTGAGTGCCCTGCTTCCCTCAAAGATCACCTCTCTCGGAGTCAGCAGCTTGATTGTATCTGAGGATGTTGTTTTGGCGAGTACAGTCTGCCAGGTTGTCTCCATTTCATCTGTGACAACACTCGTATATGCATTTTTCGTCACTTCCTGCGACTGGTTGTTCATAATCTGATCTTCGGAAATCGCCTCATATCCGCCGGTCTCCTCATTTTTGGATACACGGTTTAAGGCGATCATTTTATCCGTAATTTCCACATCCAAAATATAAATATGATCCTGACGGTACTCCTTCAAAAGCTCGCCGGCGATATTCTGAATGCGGAGCGCATACATCGGCACAATCGTCCGCCCCGAAGCATCCGTTGTAATATCACTCATCCGGGCCGCCCCATAAATAAAATCCTGCCCCATGAATCCAAGCGGAACGATAATGCCTCCCTCATCCGCCGTAATTTCCACAGGTACAAGCGCATTTAATGCAAAGAGACGGATTGTTTTGTATTCACTCAGCTCTTTGCCGGTCTGCCATGCGATTATGCTGTTATCCTTGGAGGCAACAAAACGATTTTCATCCAGTCCGGTTTCGATCCCTTCCGCCCTTTTTGACTCCATATTAATGCTGTACACTGTTCCGTCCAGCATCAGGTAAAACAGGCCGCGTGAATTCACGTAGGATAAACAGTCGATATCCTGTTTCAGCATATTATATGACTTTTTATATGGAATATACAATTCCTCTTCGATCGAATTGATCACACTGTCATAATAATACATTGCAATACCGACCTCTCCTTCATGGATACCCCTGTTCATATAACCATACACGAGAAATCGAACATTGCCGGGCTCGTCCACCGACAGAAGCTTAATGCCGTGTGCATCATACCGCGTGCGCGCATCATCATTTTCCTTATCCCAGAACGAATAAAGCTTTGCCAGATTATTTGTGGACGTATTGAAGGTGTAAAGTGCGTTTTGCTGTACAAAGCAGTACACCGAAGCATCCGAATTTTCCATATATTGCAGATCTTCGTTCATAATACCGTGCAGGATCTTTCCGTTTACAAGAACATTTTTATCCTCGTCAAAAATCTGATCCATATACCGCTCGTATTCCATCAGGTAAATGCGCTCGCTGCCGCGCCGAATCCTGAAAAATTCCGTTATATTGTACAGCTCGTTTTGGACAGATACTTGATAACTTAATTTCATACTCGCATTTAAAGCATCAATCTCCAAAATATCCAAATCCTTCTCGGTCACAACAGCCGGCTGCAGTTCGCCCCACGTCAATTGATTAAAACTCGAATGGATATTCACATAGCCATAGCTGGAGTTATCCCCCTCAGAATTTGATTCCATATAAGGAACAAGTGACTTTGCCGCTTCCTTGTCAAAAGTTTGTGCGGAAAAATCCTTTACGAAATCCATCTTTTCACTTAAATAAATTTCCGCTTCATTGATAATTCTGGAGTAATAACGAATTTCTTCACCGGAACCGGTCGTCAGTTTGATGACAAGCATATATTCCGTATCATCCTCGATCAGATCCTTAATGGGAATCGAAGCCATAATCACGTCGTTTTCATAGGAAAAACCCGGAAGCTCTGTGTCCTCAATCAAACGCTTCATATCCATGCTGCGCACTTCATAAGCAACCTTGCTGATGACGGCACCATACGTATCCGCCTTAATAGAAACTGTCCGGTTTGCCTGCAGCGGAGTCAGTGAGCCGCGCAGATAATTGCCCTCCATTTCGGACATATATCCATGCAGACAGTTCACATATTCATCATTTACATTCATGTAGAGTACCGGAAGTGTCGCCGGCCTCATCTCGGCTGTCAGGTCTGTATTACCTCTGTTTACGATTTTACTGACGATAGCCACCGAAATCACAAAAACCGCAAGGAACACGCCGAATCTGATCACTGTTCTCTTCATATTTGAATCCTTATTTTTACGTAGAACCGTTTAACAGCTCCAAGAGCTTCGGCTTTCCATGAAGCTCTGAAATCAACGCATCCAGACCCTCAGCATCCATCTCCCCCGGCTCGCTTATTTTTACCGCACGAAGCAATATATTTTTCGGCGTATGCTCCATATCAATAAATTCAAGCACCTGCACCTCGTAGCCCATGCGCCCCAGAAGTTCTGCCCGGATACCGTCCGTAAGAAGCGAGGATATCCGCTCTTTCAACAGGCCGTACTTCAGTACAGGCTTTAAAAGAGCACTTTCAATCTGTCCGTTCAGCTCGTGCTGACAGCATGGCACGGACAGAATGACGGAAGCATTCCACCGTACCGCCTGATACAGCGCATAATCGGTCGCCGTGTCACACGCATGCAGCGTCACAACCATATCTACCTGTTCCTCCCCTGCATAATCGGCAATATCCCCGCACGCAAAGTTCAGCTTTTCATAACCATATCTATCCCTTAAGCGGGTACACGTATCTATCACTTCCTGCTTTAAATCCAAGCCGGTTACACGAATATCACAGCCGTTTAATACCTTTAAATAATAATACAGTGCAAAGGTCAGATAGGACTTGCCGCATCCGAAATCAATGATCCTGACTTCCCTGTCCCTTGGAAGCTTTTCCAAAATATCCTCAATAAATTCAAGGAAGCGGTTAATCTGACGAAATTTATCATATCTCGCATGTATGATTTTTCCTTCCTCTGTCATAACACCCAGATCGATCAAAAACGGAATCGGCGTACCTTCCCGAAGGATGTATTTCTTTTTTCGGTCATGTGACAGCTCCCGCAGTGCAGCCTGTCCGCCTTTTTCGGTACCCTGTCCGGTCTGCTTAAAAAGCCGCCGGGCCTTTAATGTCAGTCTGCCCTGCTTGCTGATAAGTCCGGTCGCCCGAAGCTCCTCTGCTGTGATTTCGATCTGTCTGAAGGTTTCCTTAAGAGCGGCAGCTATGCTTAAAGCAGTATCTTCCTTTGTCATATTCTTATGAAAAACCTGTTCTTTTCTGTATTCTGTCGCTTGAAATTTAAGACCGCCATTTAGCAACAGCGGCCTTATTTTTACTTTGCTGACCTTTTCCCTATCCCGCGGATTGCTCAAAACAATCTGTATCAGCTTTTCATTTAAGGCTTCTTCTAAGAGTTCTTTTAAATCTTCCATAGCTCATACCCATCTCTATAATATCGATACTACTCTATAGTTTAATCTCATTTGCTTCAAATCACAAGTAAAACATCTCATTTTTGGCTTGACGGCGTGCAAGGAGTTCCTGATAAAGCAATACCTCGACCAAATCCCTCAGTTGGTCACCGGTTTCCATTTTCCCGGTTCGCTCGTATACCGCATTGACGATCAGTGACAGACTCAGCCGGTCGGGATATTCATCATAAATCGGACTTGCCTTATAGTCCCTGCACTTTAATTCCTCTTTGATTTTCTCTCGAATTTTTTTTGCTGCAATCGGATAAAGCTCTGTTAAATATTCCTTATCTTTTTCCATAACCGCCTTGCCATCAAAATATGCCTCCAGCGGATATGCCATGAAAAATGGGATAATTTTTCCGCTGTTTGGTTTCATCGGCATCTGATTTCCATTCATCAATTACACTTCCTATTCCTTTATTCATCATCTATCATTCACATAAACACAGATAGCAGAATGCCATTTGAAAGGTACTCTGCTATAATATATGCCTTCTTCCGTGAAAGGGACACTTTACAATTTTTACATTCTGTGGACTTTTTCGTTATTTGTTGCTATACTGAGTAAAAACCACATAAATTGATTGGGAGGAATTTTTATGGACAAGCCGTTTCTTTACAGAAAACGTATCATTCCCGAAGAATGTATTGCCTTGAAGGACGATATCATTCTCTATCAGGATGAGGAAATCATTATTACACAATGGCATGCTCTAAAACCCAAAAAAAATCTGCATCACGGCTATTCCTGCTATTTCCTGAAAAAAGGTTATAAAATCAGCAAATTCTATAAAGAAGACAATTCTTTGATGTATTGGTATTGTGACATCATCAGCTATACTTATTCCGAGGAAACAAACACTTATATTTTTACCGACCTGCTTGCCGACGTCATCATTTATCCGGACGGCTGTGTGAGAGTTGTCGATATCGACGAAATCGCAGAAGCACTTGACAGCGGTAAAATCTCGGCAAAGGAAACCATACAGGCACTGTATCATCTGGACGGACTCTTAAATACAATCTACAACGGAAAATTTGAGGAGCTGCAAAGGCTGATTGAGGAGGCGGAAGAAACCCCTGCTCAATAAAATACGTGACCACCGATGATCTGTCCGTTAATTTCCGGAATTATGGTTCTAAAATAGAGGCAGTTTCCGACCGGCGTCGAACCACTCATCGCTTCATCTGCCGCCGCATAGCAGGAGGCATTCGCACCGATGGCCAAACGTGCCGCCAGACGACCGCTTCCTACAGGCGAAAATTGTTTATTCTGATAAATAACACCGACCATGGAATTTGGATATGCCGCGCTTCGCATACGGTTGATGACGACTGCACCGACCGCAACCTGGCCTGTATAAGGCTCGCCGCCCGCTTCACAGTAAATCAGAGCAGCCAGCAGATCTCTGTCGCCTGCTTCAAAGGACACTTCCGAAATATCACGCCATGCCATCGCTGCGGCTCTGGCACTCATCGCCTGCTCTTCGGCGAGCTGCTTCTTTAAAGCGGTCAGATTATCCTCCTGTGCTTTCAGCTCCGCTTCATATGCCGCCTCTTCCATTTCAGCTGCCGTGATTGCACCGTTCGTGGCCGCAATCGTCCCCGAAGTCGAGTTCACCAGAGTATTCACTTTACTGTGCTCTGTCTCTGCCTGTTCCTGCAGCGCCAAAAGCTCCTGCTTCTCCGTCTCCAGATTGGCTTCCTTTTCCTCCACGCTTTCCCGCAGCAAAATCAGGTTTTCAAACATCTTTTGATCGTATTCTTCCACCTTATTCACATATTCGGCTTTATTTAAAAAATCAGAATAGCTTGATGCGGATAAAAACGCCTCAAGCAAAGACATATCGCCCTTTTCATAAATAAACTTCACACGTTTTTTCATGAGTGCATATTGATTGGCTTCCTCTTCTCTGGCTTCCTCCAATTCCTTCTGCGTCTGTTCAATTTCCGCTTCCTTATCCGCAATCTGCTGCTCCAGATCAGTCAGATTATCGCTGATTTCCGTCAAATCGGAATTCAGCTGGGAAAGATAATCCTGAAGCTGCTCTTTTGTATCCTCAAGCCCTTCCTTTTTATCCTCAGTCGCTTTTTTCTGTTCCTCTGTCTGCTTCTTCAGTTCCTCGGCCCTCTTGATTTTCTCCGAGGTTGTTTCCGCATAAACAGGACAAAGAAACGTCTGCATGGCAATTGCAGCCGTAAGCATCAGGCTTATGAACTTGTACTCTAGAGATTTCTGTGCTTTCACGCGGATTTCTCCTTGCCTTTTCTATTGTTGTTTGTCCGTCCTGCTTGATTTTGCAGCCGTTTATAGAACAAAAGTGTGCTTCGCCTTCTTTCACGGCCAAATACTCTGGCAGCACAGCTTTTGTTCCGCGCGCGAAGCTGCGCATAAAATTTTATTATATAGGAAATTCGGAGCAATTTCCTATATAATAAAAACAGTTACCGAAAGCATTATAATGTAAGCTCCACCTTCCGATCCGTTCGCTTGTACTGGTAATACCGGACACCTGCCGCATCCAGCATCCGTTTTGACGCGATGACCGAAGGTGTATCGGCATATTTATCACAATCATAGACGATCGTTCTGATTCCTGCCTGAATGATTGCCTTTGCGCATTCGTTGCACGGGAAAAGAGATACATAGATTTTTGCACCTTCCAGGCTCCCGCCCCGATAGTTCAATATCGCATTCAGCTCGCTGTGAGTCGAATAATAATATTTGTTATTCAGCGGCTCGCCCTCTCTGCACCATGGAAATTCATCGTCGGAGCAGCCCTTTGGAAAACCGTTATAGCCCATTGAAAGAATTTTGTTATCTTCACTCACGATACAGGCCCCTACTTGCGTACTCGGATCCTTCGACCGCATGCCGGAAAGCATCGCAACACCCATAAAATACTCATCCCACGAAATATAATCCTGTCTTTTATCGCTCATGGCCCTTCCTCCGTTTTGTAATCTTCCGACTTTTTTCTGCCGCCTGTCCATCCTGACCGGCCGCCGCTTTTATTTTGTTCCGAAAATCCGGTCACCCGCATCGCCAAGCCCCGGCACGATATAGCCATGATCATTCAGCTTCTCGTCCAAAGCACCGATATAGATATCCACGTCCGGATGTGCCTCCTGCATTGCCTTAACACCCTCCGGCGCCGCGATAATACACATAAAATGGATGTTTTTGCAGCCTCTGTCCTTCAGCATCTGAATTGCTGCGACTGAAGAACCTCCCGTCGCAAGCATCGGATCTACGACAAAAACTTCCCGCTCCGCACAATCAGCCGGCAGCTTGCAGTAATATTCAACCGGCTTTAATGTGGCCGGATCTCGGTAAAGGCCGATATGGCCCACCTTTGCCGCAGGGATCATCGTGAGCATCCCGTCTACCATACCAAGCCCCGCCCGCAAAATAGGCACGATCGCCATTTTCTTTCCTTTCAGCTCTTTCACGGTCGTCTTACAGATCGGCGTCTCAACCTCAACCTCCGAAAGCGGCAGCTGCCTCGTCGCTTCATAGCAAATCAGCATTGCAATTTCTCCGATCGTCTGCCTGAAATCTTTCGTTCCGGTACCCGTTCTTCTGATATACCCGATCTTATGCTGGATCAACGGATGGTCCATAATTACTACACTCTTCATTTTTCTTCCTCCTGCGTTTTATATAATAGATTCGTGCATCTATCGTTTTTCGATACAAGGATGTACTTGACACATCCGCCGCGCACTTGCTGCGCATTTATGCATCTTTTGTTTTTCAATACAAGGATGGGCTCGGCACATCCTGCGCGCACTTGCTGCTCATTCATGCATCTATTGTTTTTCAATACAAGGATGGGCTCGGCACATCCGCCGCGCGCGCAGCTGCGCATTTATGCATCTATTGTTCTTCAATACATGGATGGACTCGGCACATCCGCCGCGCGCGCAGCTGCGCATTTATGCATCTATTGTTTTTCAA
>JASGGU010000046.1:0-30532 GCA_047602645.1 Lachnospiraceae bacterium
TATAAAGAGAGCTTTAAATCTGACAGACTGTGGATAATAATACGGAAACTCAAGTAATTATTGATATTGACTAATAAAAAGAGCTGTAGTATCATTGATAGTAGTACAAATGAAGCGAGGTGCGGAATGTCGGTAATTAACTTAATGCTGTTGGGCTTTCTTATGCGAAAGTTGACCCCTGCGCCTATCAGAGTTTCGGTTACGCGGTACAATCAGGAGGAAAACTATACAGCGATAAAAAACGGAGCGGATATATACCGCGTGAGATACGACACCGCAGAAAACCGGGTTGAACGCTTTTCAAGCCTCATCAAATTTTATATCGAATATTATGAGGGCCAGCAAAGGCCAATGACGGTGCTAACATATGACGCGATACAGATATTCCCACATACCCGCAAAGTATATGTGCAAGGTGTAGAAACACGCCTTGCACAGAAAGAATTTGATATTCTACAGTATCTTGTTATGAATAAAGGTATTGTTTTAAGCTATGAACAGATTTTGCGGCGCGTATGGAGGGATGAATATGCAATCAATGACAAAGGGCTTTTATGGAACCAAGTTAGTCGATTGCGCGGGAAAATGCAGATATCCCCTGACCTACCCGACTTTATCATAACTGAACGCAATTACGGTTATAGCTTCGACCCCCGGCAAAAGGCAGTATAAGAGATACAAATACATACGTCTGACAAAAAACGGCAGAGTTTATACTATGCCGTTTTTTATCGCCTCAAACTGTGAAAAAATATTAGTTTTCTGTTAGTTTCATGTGGGCGTTCTGTTAGCTCACATGATAGGTGGCGTTCGTATAATTCCCTTACAAAATACGGGGATTTTAGGTAGTCATTTTTGACAACATTATTTTCCCCATATTCGAGGGGAAAAGATGAACCGAGCCTACACGCTGGCGAACAGGCAACGACCAACACGCAGACACAAGACCGCCGCGAACCCAAAAGGGAACGCGGCGATTTTGCTATTGCCCGTTTTGTTCCTGTTAATTGCGGACAAGCCCCACCACTTCGGGCCAAGTTGGCCCGAAGTCCGGGCCGGGCCTGTACGACATAGCGGCCCCGGTTGCCGCTCCCCGCCTTGCTCCATTCGATTTTTAGCCTTTACCCAAAAAATCGAATGGAGGCCGTTTTATGGCAAAGATAAATCTTCGGGATTTTTACCCGTGGTATACGCAAGATGAAATTGTAGATGTGCCGGACGTTATCGCCGCAGAGCTATTTACCGATAGGCATTATTATAAGGCGCATGAACGGCGCGTAAAGCGCAACAAGGCGCAGTATTCTCTGACCGCCTATCCCGTATATCCACAAGGTAGCAAAATGGGCTGAAAAGCAAAAAATTCCACGATTATGGAAAGGTATGGTATAATAGAAGGGCAGAGAAAACCCATGCGGAGAAAGGTGGGAACATATCTATGAATGCGGCTTTGACCATACAGGAAAAGTTAAAGGATTTGCGGGTAGCAAACGGACTGACACTGGAACAGTTGGAACAGCGGACAGGCATTTCGAAATCCGCTTTGGGAAGCTATGAAACAGAGGATTACAAGGACATCAGCCACACCAGCATTGTGACACTGGCGAAAATCTACGGCGTGTCCTCTGATTATCTGCTGGGGCTGACGGAAACAAAAAATCACCCAAACGCAGACCTTGCGGAACTGCATTTGAGTGATGAAATGATAGGGCTATTAAGGAGTGGGAAAATCAATACCCGCTTGCTTTGTGAAATGGCGGCGCACAGGGATTTTGTGAAACTGTTGGTAGACATTGAAATTTATGTAGATGGTATTGCCAGTATGCAGATACAAAATCTGAATACGCTGGTGGATATGGCGAAGGTAGAAATTGCGGAAAAGTACCAGCCAGTAGAAGAAGATACCCATATCCGGCTGTTGAAAGCCACTCATATCAAAGAAGATACCTATTTCCAGCAGGTGGTTCACAGTGATATAGACGGCATAATCCGGGACATAAAGGAAGTTCACAGGCAGGACAGTACCAGTGCGCCCGACACTACCACAGCGGAAGAAATCCGGCAGGCAATAACGGAAGCCGCCAGTTGGGAATTGACTATGCCAAGCTGACACCACAGGAATTTCAGGTAATGATACGGGTATTAGGGAAATCTAAGCACTTGAATATTCCTAAAGGCAAGCGCAGGAAGAAACGAAAATAGGATTGTAGCGATGATAAAGTGAGTAAGGAAAAACAGGAATTTGGCGGGTAGTTCTCGACAAATGATTATTCATTAATTTCTACCTACTAATTGCGACATAAAAAGTCGAGAAGAAATAAACTATTTACCCTATAATTGCAATCAGAGAGGAGGCGGTCGACGTGGACTGGATGAAACAGCTTAATGAGGTTATGGATTATATTGATATTAATTTGCAAAGTAAAATATCGTATGACAGAATATCTGAAATTGCGTGTTGCTCTATATACAACTTTCAGAGAATGTTCTCATACATGGTACAAACCTCATTGTCAGAGTATATCAGAAATCGCAGACTAACACTTGCGGCATTCGATATAATAAAGGGTAACGAAAGAATCATTGATATTGCCTTGAAATATGGTTATGATTCGCAAGATGCTTTTTCACGTGCTTTTAGAAACTTTCATGGAGCATTGCCGTCAACAGTAAGGAACGAACCAGTGACGCTTAAATCCTGCCCGAAGCTCTCCTTTCAAATTGCCATTAAAGGAGCAGAGAAAATGAAGTATCAAATTGAGCAATGGCCTGCATTTAGCGTGGCTGGAATTTCCAACAGGATTAAAACTGACCGTACTTTTGAACTTGTGCCGCAGATATGGGATAAGGCATGGAAAGACGGTACGATGCAAAAATTCATGCAGTTTTTTCCCGATTATCGACCCGCTGGCTTTTTAGGAATTGCCGCCGGAGGCGGGTGGGGCAATTCGGAAGAAATGGATTATATCTTAGCCGTTACAAACCATGTGGATGTAGCAGATTGCAACCATGTTCCTGCTCCGGCAGGAATGGAAGAGTTCTCCTACCCTGCTGCAACATGGGTTATCATCAACGCTAATGGCGAGATGCCAAAAGCGGTGCAGGATGTGTATCGGAATTTTTATTCGGAATGGCTTCCAAGTTCAGGATATAAACTTTCCAACCTGCCTGTTTTTGAGTGCTATATGCAAGAAAATCGCCAAGAGGTATGGATAGCGATTGAGGGGGCATGATGAATACAGAAATATTGTCACAAGAATTGTTTGGGCTGTGTGGACAAACTTGTATCGCATTGCTGACGGATATAACCGTTCAAGAGGTTGTGAAACAAACTAAATGCGGAAGAAATAAAATGTCGGGCAGAAAGCTATTTGAAGCATTGGATTTATACCAGATACCTCATGCTGAAAAAATGAAATATACAAGAGGGAGACCGGTTGAACTTCCGAGGTGCTGTATTTTAAGTGCGCATGGTCACTTCTTGCTGCACCATGATGGTAAGTTTTATGACAATATCAAGGGCGTATTTACTGAATATGATTATAGCCAGTTGGTTGCATATTTGGAAATCTTCCTTGTAAAATGAGCAAAACGCAAAACGTAAAAATTCCAATTTGGCTAATGGGTTGCTCAAAAAAGTCCGCTACGCCTATCCAGCCAGTCAAGGGACGAGTAGTATTTTGCTGAAGCAAAATCTCCACTCTTAAATCCTTGACTGGCTGGATTTTTGCCGTGTCATTGCCTTGCCGAAAACGGAGAACAGGATAAGAAAATCCCCCCGTGCCCCCGGCCTCCTCCAAAGAACAGAGAGACAGGCGGGAGGCATTATTAATGGGAACGTGGAATAGCGGGCAGAGCGCAGCGGTGGAGCATATGCCGCGAAAGCTCATTGACATAAGCCGAAGCCAACACTAAACTGCAAGGTTCCCATGTCTTTAACATGGGAACCTCTGCCACACGGCGAGTGGGGAGAGTTCCAGAGGGGGAAAGTCTCTGGACACCTTGCAGGACTTCGGGCCAAGCTGGCCCGAAGTGATACGCCCTACTCGATGTTGCTGGAAAGCCCGTTTCCGCTGGTAAGTGTTTCGATCATCAGACCCACGCCCAGCCCGAAGCCGTATAAAAAATTCTCATAGCCGTACAGGCTTGTAATTTTCTGAGACAGGGTTTCCATTTCTTCAAACCGTTCCCTGTCATTTGTTAAAAGCTGTTCCCGTAGATATTCCTTTTCTTCACCCAGCTTGCGGGAAAGCTCCCTGTATTCCGGGCTTTTCGGAACAATTTGCTCGGCAGGGTAAATCTCACCATCATAAAGCTGTTGCAGGAGGGATTTAGTCATTAAAAATCCCCTCCGCTTCCTTCATAATGTCCATTGCCAACAACATTCCAAGTGTAAACGCATAGGAGAAGAGGTTTTCTTCTCCTATGGTGGAAAGCTCCATGTGCAGGCTTGATAATGCCTGAAACCGCTGGCAATCGTCCAATGACATTTTTCCATAAAATACTGTTCTTCGTCCTCCAGCTTTTGGAGGATTTCACGCCGCTTTTCGCTGTCTGGTTCATTACGCTCCCACGGGATAATAGCACCGCTATATAGTCCACGCAAAATATTTTTCATATCAGCCACCCTCCCCATCAAAGATTAAATCGTTCATTCCGATAAAGGCTTCGGCTGTCATAGTAAGCCCCAGTTTGTAGCCGTAAATCAGGTTGCCGACAGCCGTAAGCCTGTTTACCTCTCCCTGTGCGACAATGTACCTTTGAAAGAGGATTTTTTCGTCCTCATTCAGCCTTGCAAGTAGTTTTTCCTCATTAGCGGACAAGAGCCGCATAGCCTCTCTGTATTCAGAATTGCGTTTAAAGAATTGTGCCTCTGGCGATATGTTTCCGTAGGCAAATTCCTCTAAGATACTACCCATAAAAACCCATCCTTTCATTGCTGTTTTCAACAATGCCTTGAAAGGTATGACAGCGCATGTTATAATATTTACGCCGCATTTGCTTTCGGGCATGTGTTGGCTGGGGAAGTGGCATAGTTCGTTTGCCAACAGCGCGTCACTTCTCTTATTTTTGATTGAGAGCATAAATGCCGTCACGTAACCCTTGCGGACGTGATACTCCTTTTTGCTTGCAATATTCATCAAGTAACCGCAATTCTTCTTCGGTTAGACGTACATCAACACGCAAAGTTTTTGGGTTATCTGAAACGGGACGCCCTCGTGTTTTTCGTGGCATATCCACCCCTTTCTTTGCCAACAATATAATTATAATTAAATACCGCCAATAAATACAGATATCAATGTAGAGAAATATGTCCCTGCCAGAAGCATACTCTCCACCACTTCGAGACAAGTTGGCCCGAAGTTCAGGCGATAGCCGAGGGTTCCATATACGCCCTGTCTGCTGATGAAATCGGACTGTCCTTTGCGGCTCCATGCCGCAAATCCCCGCCCGCTTTCCAGCGGCAAGATTTTGCTTCGGCTTGCCGCCCAATAAAAAAGCGCCATGCCCTCATATTCGGCATGACGCTTTTTTATTGGCAGCCCTTCGGGCTGTGTTGCCACAGGCAAGGTAAGCGTGAGTTGTAGTGTGGTATCTTTAACTATGGGAACCCGGCAATTCCATGCCGGACATCATGCTTCTGGCGCCGATTGCCCGTTTACTGGATATTTCTCTGGATACCCTGCTTTCTTTTCAAGGAGAATTAACAGATAAGGAGGCAAATGATTTGGTAAAGACGGCAAGTGATCGGCTTGAGACAGAAAACTATCATGAAGTATTTCAGTGGGCGAAAAAACAGATGGAGTTATACCCCAATTGTGAGTGCTTAATTTTATGGATGACAGCAGTGCTGGATGCCAATCGTATGTTCAAAGATATACCGGATGCGGAGCAGTATGATGATTTTATAAAAACATCTTATGAAAGACTGTTAAGCAGTAGTGCGGAGCAGATTAAGACAACCGCCGCAGATTCTTTATATGGATTTTATATGCGCAAGGAGCAATATGATGAGGCGGAGAAGTATTTGAAGTACTTTTCTTTGCAGAATCCTGAAAGGAAGAGAAAGCAGGCTGCATTATGCGAGAAGGCAGGGCGTATGGAGGAAGCCTATCAAACCTATGAGGAACTCTTGTTTTCCGGTTATCAGATGCTGAATATGGTTGTAAACAGTATGCTGATTATGAGATTAAAAGAAAATAATATTGAAAAAGCAGAATATTTGGTTGGAAAGTTAAAACAAATGGCTGGTTTGTTTGAAATGGGCGAATATCATGAGCATGCGTCGGAATTGGAGTTCATGACAGTAAAGAAAGACGTGGAGGGCACTTTGAATTGTGTTCGGCATATGCTTTCAAGTGTGAAGGATATCGTTGCATATTGCAGAGCACCGTTATATGAGCACATGACATTTAAAGAACCATCTGATGAATTCGGCGAAGGATTAAGAAAAAATCTGGTTGCATGCTTTCAGGAGGAAGAAGGGTTTGGATATATGAAGGACGATGAGCGATGGAAGCAATTGATGGAGAACCAGGTTATATCATAAATGCGGAGCGATTATCCGCTCCGCATACGCTTCCACTGTTAAGATCTGCTCACACTGCAGATTTATCCGATGGCCCAGCCTTCGGCTTTTTCCCGAATACCGATGAAACGCCGATAGAGACCATCCTGCGTAAGCAGCTGGCTGTGGGTACCCTTTTGTGTGACCATTCCCTCGTCTATGACAAGAATCTGATCCGCATGTTCGACAGTAGCCAGCCTGTGCGCAATCACAATAATGGTTTTCCCGTGAGTCAGGCTGCTGATGGCCTGTTGGATCAAGTGTTCATTTTCCGGGTCTATGCTGGCCGTTGCTTCATCCAGAATAACAATGGGAGCATTTTTCAGCATGGCCCGTGCGATCGAAATGCGCTGCTTTTCGCCGCCGGAGAGGGTAGAGCCGCCTTCACCCACCAGGGTATCATATCCATCGGGAAGAGCTGAGATAAAATTATGACACTGCGCTGCTTTCGCAGCGGCAATCAGTTCCTCTTCAGATGCATTCGGATTGCCGAACAGAATATTATTGCGGATACTGTCGTGGAATAAGTAAACGTTCTGGAAGACCATGCTTATGTTTTTCAGAAGGGAGTCGCATGTAAAATCCCGAATGTCTCTGCCGCCGATGCTAATCTCGCCCTTCTGTATGTCGTAGAATCGGGCAAGCAGACTGCATATGGTTGTTTTGCCGCTGCCGGAAGGTCCTACAATCGCCGTTGTTGTATTTTCCGGAATCCGGAAGGATAGATTGCGCAGAACCTCCCGGCTGTCGTAGCCGAAGGACACGTCCCGAAACACAATATCATAATGCGCAATGGCAATGTCTTTACCATCCTTATCAATAAATTTCGCATTTTCTATGTTTTTGATTTTTTCATAAATGGCATCCAGCATTTCCAGAATATGCAGAGAGTTGTTGGCTGCTTCAATGGAATTAAACATAATGAAGCTGTATACGATCATCATGATTGTCATAGGAAGCTGCATCTTGCCATGAATAGCGGAAAGGGCGGCAATCAGCATAATGGAACTGGTTCCCAGATAAAGCCCCAATCGATGCAGGGCATCAAAGGGTGCATAGTTTTTTTCCATTTTTATATTGACTTCTTTTGATTTTTGGAAAGCACCTAAAATTCCCGCAGAGGCGACGCCTTCCTGCTTAAATGACTTGACCACGGCCATGCCTCTGACATACTGTACAATTTCATCCGCCATTTCGTTAATGCTTTCCTGCCGTACAGGAGAGTTTTTCCGGCTTTGCCGTTCAATCATCTGCAATCCCGCAGATGAAATAATGACGGCCAGTACGGCGGCAAATGCAATCGCCGGAGAAACGGTAAACATAAATAAAATGGTAATTACAAGAAATAGGTAGCTGTCCACAAGATTGTTAATGACTCCCATTGCCTGCATTTCAAAAAAGGCAAGATCTGTCGTTACGGCAGTATTCAGTTCTCCGGTGTTGTTTTTTTGCAGAAAACCGAGCGGTACCCGCTTCAGGATATCCCCGATTTTCAGCCGCTGCTCAGCGGTTACCTCATGGGCGATGCTGTCCTGCTTTGTGGCACGGAGGTAGCTTAACAGCCAGCGAAGTAAAATGGAGCCGACAATGATGCCGGTCAGCAGCAGGACATAGCTTTGTTCAAGCTTTGCCGTACCGTTTCGATCATCCAGAAGAACCCGAATGGTGTAGGTGCCGCAGATCACCGGAACCGCACCTAATATATTATTGATCAGAGAAAAAATAATGCCGGTATATAATCGAACTTTATATGTTTTCATCATACGAAAAAGTTTTCCAAGAATTCTAATCATGCCGATACCTCCTTGCCCTCTGTTTTTACAAACCATTTTTTTGCCCCAATATGAGCCTGCCACATTTCGCGGTAAAGCGGACTTTTTTGAAGCAGCTCTTCGTGGGATCCGGTTTCCTCAACTCTTCCGCCATTGATTAGCAGGATGTTGTCGGCATTTTTGATTGTGGAAAGCCGATGGGCGATGACCAGCAGTGTTTTACCCTTTGTCAGCTCCGCAATGGCCTCCTGAATTTTAGTCTCATTCTCCGGATCGGTGAAGGAGGTAGCTTCATCCAGTATTATGATGGGAGAATCCTTTAATATCGCGCGGGCTATCGTAATGCGCTGACGCTCCCCGCCGGAGAGCTTGTCACCGGATTCGCCCGCAGTGGATTGATATCCATGCTCCAGCTTGCCGATGAATTCGTCACACTGCGCTTTCCGTGCCGCTTCCAGCACCTGCGTATCGGTTGCCTTCGGGTTTCCCAGCCGTATATTCTCCATAATGGAACAGTTGAACAGAAAATTGTCCTGTGTGACAAAGCTCACCTCATCCGCAAGCTGAGTCAGAGGAGTTTCCCTGATATCCACACCCCCGATAGTGATACGTCCTTCTGTCGTATCCCAAAAACGGGCAATCAGTCTTGCCAATGTGGATTTTCCGCCGCCGGAAGGTCCGACCAGAGCACTGAACGAGTTTTCCGGAAGCGTCAGGCTGACATCGTGCAGAACATCCTTTTCGCCGGTGTAGGAGAAAGTTACATGCTCCAATCCAATCGTGTGATGAGTAATCGGTTTTTCTGCACAAGTCTGTGAAAGTTCTCCGATATCAAAGGTCTTGTTGATAGAGTTGACCGAGTATTGAATGGATTTCAGCTGGTTAAAAAAGAGAATAAACCGGCCAAGGCTGCTGACAAGCCCCATAGAGAGAAGCATTGCCATCGTGACGTTGGGAAGGGTAGCATCGCCTGACAGTACCATGAGCGTCCCGATGGGAAGTACGCCGAGCAGTGTTGTGGGGAGAATGACCGAACCCAGCGTCGTATATTTCCAGGTGGATCGATACCAGTCCAAAGTGGTTTTCTTAAAGTTTTCCACCGCTCTGTGGTATTTTTCATAAGAAGTGGTGGACTGGTTGAATGCTTTTACAACCTCGATGCCTTCCACATATTCCACGACGGCATTGTTCATGTGTTCATTGGATTCCATATAGTTTGTATAGGTTTTATTGTAACCGCCCAGCATGATGCCGTAGGGAATCATGGCAAGAGGCACCGTAATCAGGGAGGCCAGTGCCAGCCGGAAATCAATGATACATAAGTAGCTGAATACCGCAACAGGAAGAACAAGAGCGGCCGCGCCCTCCGGAATGACATGTGCCAGAGGGATTTCAACGGTTTCCACCTGATCGACTACAATATTTTTAACTTTACCGGCAGACAATCCCTGCGTGACACCCAGAGGAGCTTTGAGAAGCTTATCCGCAATCCTGATCCGCATGATTTCGAGGATGGTATAAGCGGACACATGAGAGAGTGTGGTGGAGACGGCGTGAAACACTACTTTCAATAAAAATCCCGCCACGCATATCAGGCTCCAGTAAATAACGGCCTCTAAGGTGGCCGAGTTGTCAAAAAACATAATAATTACATGATAGGCCGCAACAAATGGAACGATGCTTCCGGCTACTGAGATGAGCGCGCAAACCACGGACAGCAGAAGCTTTCCTCTGCAAGGCCGGGCATAGGACAGGATACTGCCCGCAACACTGTTGTGATAGTTTCTTGTTTGCATGTTTCAATCCTCCGTTTTGGTTAGAATAAACTAACTCGTTGTTAAAAAATAAAGGGTTTACTGCCGATGTTGAGGCTAAAACCCTAAAACTGCCTGCCAATTAAAAAATTTGGTAATGATATCGCAGTGATGCAGCGCTTTCTCTTTTGGAAAGTCATGTACAATCGTTTCAAACAAAGTGGACCAGTATGCTGTCAGAAGGATATGAAGTTCATCTTGATCCACCTGATTCTTTGTGAGTCCGGATGAAAATGCTTTCTCGATAAAGGACATGGTGTGTTTGGTATTTTCCATCACAAAGTCATTTAAGAAGGTCGAGTATGAGGAGCCTTCAGAGCAGCACAAAAGAAGCTTAAAGCCGTCGTATCTTGCATAGAGAAATTCAATCCAACCTTTATGGGTTTCTTCGGACATATTCCATATAAGCTGCATTTCCTGCCGTTCCAGATGTTGATAGTTGTTTTGTTCAACCGATTGTTTCAGTGCTTGAATGTCTTTTATGGTAGGGTTCAATACGGCTGCAAATAACTCCTCCTTTCCGGAAAATCTCTTATACAGAGCACCGGTCGTTACACCGGCTTTTCGGCAGATCTCGCGTAATGAAGCATTGGCAAAGCCCTTTTGCAAGAATTCTTCTTTTGCACTTTTGAGTATTTTAGGATCAATGCTGCTATCAGATACTGACATGTGTTCCTTCTTTCTTCGATAACACTGTTATTGATAACGATGTTATCAGTCTACAATGTTTTATAAGATTTGTCAATACTAAGTTTCTTTTCCTAAGTTATGATATTTTAAAAATGATGACAAAGGTACTGTTTCATACAGCAGCTGAATACTTGCTGTTAAGTAAAATAACAGTAGCAGGTTCTTTTTTGGTACGCTATAATAAAAATACAGAGATAAAAACACAACGCAAGAGGCTGATCTTTTGCAGATCTGGTAGGTAGTCCAGACACACTTTTGATAAGTGTAAGTAACCCTCCCTCCTTGGGTCGTCCGTTCTTTGTGCATGAAAATCTTAAGGAGGAATTGTCATGGACAAAGTAGCGGGAAAACTGACAGTATTTTTTGATGAACCATTCTGGATAGGCGTGTTTGAACGAATATCCGAGAAAAAGGTATCGGCTTGCAAGGTCATATTTGGTGCCGAGCCGAAAGCTTATGAGGTGTATGAGTTTGTTCTGAAAAATTACGACCGGTTGCAATTTAGTCCGGCGGTAACAGCTGATGTAAAGGAGCCGGGAAGCAATCCGAAACGGGTGCAGCGGGAGGTGCACAAACAGGTACAGAATACCGGAATAGGGACCAAATCACAGCAGGCTTTGAAATCACAGCAGGAGCAGAAGAAAACAGAGCGCAAAGCAGTCAGCCGGGATCAGCGGGAGACTGAGAAACAGAGGCAATTTGAATTGAAGCAGCAGAAAAAGAAAGAAAAGCATAAGGGCAGGTAATACCTGCTCCGGTTTTTCTATTTCAAACAGGAGGCAAATCGCATGACAATCGTTGTTTATTATTCTATGAATGGAAATACGAAGGAAGCGGCAGAAAAAATTGCGGCTGGGATTGGGGCAGATCTGTTGGAGCTTAGACCGGCAAAACCGTTGCCGGAGGAGGGTGGAAAGAAATATGCGATCGGCGGTATGCAGGCGATGTTTGGAATGTGCCCTGCAATCGAGAAGAGCAGTATTGATTTTAGCAGATATGAAAGGATTATTCTAGGCTGTCCTGTGTGGGCAGGTAAATGTGCCCCGTATATCAACACATTCCTGAAGGGTAAGGATGTGAATCTTCTTGTGAAATCGGTATTTACATGCAGCGGCGGCGGAGATAACGACAGCTGCATAGCAGATTTAAAAAAGAGGCTTCCCAATCTCGGTTCGACATTGGCGCTTGCCGATCGTGCTAACGGTCTGGCCTCTCAAAATAAAGAGAAGCTGGAGGAATACATTAAAAAAGAGCTTGCATAGTATCAAATGCTCCCTTGATATTCAGACGGCCATATCCCCATAAACGATTCGGATAGGTAAGCGGACTGCTGCGGTCTGCGCCCCTGTATAAATAGTATTTGATATCATTCATTCTGAAATAAGGTTCATTTCCCTGTACGACGGCCCATTCCAGATATTGCGCGAGCGCGCCTGCGGTAATGGCAGCCGCCATGCAGGAGGCGGTGCGCCGTCCGCCTACCGTCAGTACATTAACGCCGGGTGCTGCCAGGTCCGGCTTGATTTTTTCAGATCTGCTGTAGCCTCTTCCCGATCCGACATAAAAGCTGTTATTAGAGACCTGGTAGGTGCTTACCGTTAAGGGCTGAACCGCATATGAGGGCTCGGTCAGTGTCACATCGGGATTTGGCAGAAGAAAATAAGTATCTTCTGATACAAAGCCATTCATCGGGAGCCAGATGTGAAAGGTCTGGATGACGTTTCTGGCGAGCGGAAAGGAAGTCGCGCTCCCTTCCGGATAGACACCAATCGTCCAGATGCCCGGTGTCGGATTGAGAAAGCGGATCATAACCAGCTCTGCTCCCGACCATCTTTCTCCGATTATATAATCTACGGTGACGGTGGTCGGTTCATAAAGAAAATGATACTGGACATTTAGTCTTCTTCGTGCCGGGATTCTTGGAATAATCTCCCCTCCCGGAGATTGTATGGAGATGGAATAAATATCCGGTCGTCCTCCCCAGAGTTCGATCATAAATTGCTTTTCCCCGTCGCCCACCTTTATTTCTACATTTTGATATTCTGCAACACTGGAGATTCCCGGGGTGCTGTTCGGATTACTCTCGTTGGGTACAGTCATTTCACCAAAGTAATGGTGACGGGAGGCACCCTCATTTCCTCCTGCAATCACAATAGCTCTTTCATGTCTTTGCAGCAGATGGTCGCAGTAGCCTGCAATCGGAGAATTTCCGTTATGATCTCCGAGATTTGTGCCGAGACCGATTGCAATCACAAGGGGCATATTCAAGCTGAGTGCCAAATGATCCAGATATCTGATTGCTGTCAGCATATCGGTTTCCGAGTACGCAATGGCATTTTCTTTTACACAGTAAAAATCACGCAGATACTGTTTGGCCGGTTTCAGCTTTACCATGGCAATCGTTGCCTCCGGAGCAGCCTGTACTCCCGCCATGGCGGAGCCGTGTCCGTTCTCATCTCTGCTGGGCACGATTTCATAAGGATTTTTACTTGCCAAGGCCAGATTAATATCCACCCGTTTGTATTCACTTCCGTAAGCAAACAGCTCAGGCAGGGCTCCTGTCTGGATTGTTTGATCCCAAATCGCGGCAATCCTGCTGTCACCGTTGCTGTAACGAAATACCGGATTGCGGTAATCAATCCCCGTATCAAGATAGCCGATCAGAACCCCCCGCCCCTTCAGGGCAAGCCGGGATGCCTGCAGATCAAGGATTCCGCTGGCTTTCAGTGACTCATAGTCCGGATTGGTTTCAGAACCGGAAACAGTTGTGAGGGATGCGCCTGCCCCCGTCCCGTTTTGAAGCTGTTCCGCTCCATCCAGAACAAGTCCATAAAGTGTCGGGATTTCGGTGTATAGATAGTTTTCATAATTGATAGGGGGAACATCGGTGTGGGAGATATATAAGATATCATAATTGACATCAAGATTCTGAAAACAGTGAGCATTCGCGGCCTCCAGATCTTTTTCGAGTCTGGGCGGTGTGTCATATAACAAAAAGTCGTAATAATCTTCTGACAAAATCATCTGCCGGCAGTCCACATCCATAATTCACGGCCTCTTTGACAAAATGCTTATTTTACTATATTCATGCTCCTATTTTTGTTTACTCGCGGGATTCAGTCGGGGAAGGAATTTTTCTGCTTCCATTCTTTTGCATATTGTTTGGGAGAGATACCCGTTTCTTTTTTGAATACTTTGCTGAAATACAAGGAGTCCTCATATCCGACAAGGCCGGCAACCTCTTTGATAATTAAGGATGGATTCAGCCGCAGAAGTTCCTTTGCTTTTTCGATTTTTAATTTTATCATAAATTCTGTCGGTGTCACGTGCTGATACTCTTTAAAAATCTTGCTGAGGTAGGAGGGCGTGAAATGGAATACCTCTGCTATTTGCTGGATGCCGATATTTTCTGTATAGTGTTCATAAATGTAGTGCTCGATTTTTAAAAGAATCTGCTGCTTATCCAGATTGTTTTTGATACTGTCAATTTGGTCATAAATGTAGTCGCTGAAAATTGACAGCAGATTTTCATAAAGTGCCTCATAATGATCGGAATAAAAAACGGCAGTGTGGATCGTTTCCGTTGTTTCCATGGAACGAAACGGTGAAACTTCTGCACCGGCCAGAGAAACATTCAGCAAATGGATAAAGTACTGAGAAACAAAAAGCTGACTGCAGTTTAACCGCTTCAACTCCTTGATCAGCTGTTTTAATTCGGCCCTGAATAACTTTATATTTGAATTTCTGTAAAATTCACTCAAACGGGAAGTATAGAGATTCAGATCCTTTAAAGAATACTTCTTTTCTGCGGGAGATTGCTGATCAAGGCATAAAAGCTGAGATTCTCCGATTATAATATTCCTGCTCAGATAAGAAAGCAGATCATTGATATAAAGATTCATTTTTTTCATAACGGTTGTATGAAAGGAATAAACGATCGTTATGGCTGTATCCAGATGAAGGAGCGGCTCAAAAAATTCATGAATCGCCTGTTTTTTATTTTCCGGTAAATGTTCATCAAGAGCGATCACGACTAACTCTCCCGCCAATGAATTTAAGGGAAAGCACCAATAATTTTTGATTTGACGGCAGGGCAGTAAATAATCGGCACAGCTCCTCTGCAGATAGGAACTGTCACATTTTGAAAAATCAACGTCCGGATAAGGATAGTTTCCCCTGCATAAAACTGCAATGCAGAAATGACCGGTTTCATGATTTTGCTTCATAAAATCAATATTGTCAGTCTGATTCAAAGAAGGAGTGTTGATGGCCGATTGATATTTTTGTTCCATAATTTTGATCAGTTCCCGATAAAGCGCATCCTCATCAATCGGTTTCAGTAAATAATTAGATACGGATAAGGAGATGGATTTTTGAGCATAGGCAAAGGAATCAAAACCGGTAATAATAACAGAAGTAATGTGCGGCCATTGCTTTTTTACCGCCTCAATTAATTCGAGCCCATTGATGACCGGAATTTGTATATCGGTAATCAGTACGTCAATATCGGCGGCGTTTTTTTCCAAATAATCCAAAGCTGCTTTACCGTTTGTAAAGGCCTGTGCAATGATAAAATGTTCTTCAAAGGAAAGAATGCTTGATTTCAAAGCCCGTAAAATAGGGGGTTCATCCTCTACCAGCAATAAATTCATCATAATCCAGTCTGCCTCCTATACTGATGCAGGTACCGCCTGCCTCCAAGTTATCAAGCTGAAAGAAAAAATTTTCTTTATATTTCAGCTTAAGTCTGATTAAAGTATTGACAAGTCCCATACCGCCTATTTTAAATGACTCCAAAGAATCAATAGGACTTTGGGAAAATTCATCAACCTTTTCATATAATTTTTTCCGGCTCGCCTCATCAAAACCAATTCCATTATCAGATACGCTGATTACCCAGTCATAATGATTGACGCAGTAGCAATGAATCGTAATTTTCCAGGGCGGCAATGTCTTTTTAAATCCATGCTTAAAACAATTTTCCAGGATCGGCTGCAAAACCAGCTTGGGAATTTGCATGGTATTGATATCAGGAAAAGCGTTATTATGGATTGCATAAGAAAAATTTTCTTCATATCTGATTTTCATGAGCTTCAAATAATTTTCGGCATGAGCAAGTTCATCGCCGATTGTGGCCGAATGATCCAGATAATTCGAAATATATCTTAGAATGGATGACAGATAATCGCAAACGAGCTCAATGGTTTCCGTATCATTTTCTTTACTGAAGGCTTTGATGACAGAGAGCATATTGAACAGAAAATGCGGATCCATTTGGGACTGCAGAGCAATCATATTTGCCCGCAGCTCATGCTCCTTTGATTTTACGTTTTCCTCCATGGAGTTGTGCAGACGGGAAAGCATATCATCAAACGCCTCGGTCAGGGCGATGAATTCAGCGGGATATCCGGAGGTGTCAAGAGTAAGGCTTGCATCTTCGATTGAAATATTGGCCGCCTTGTCTGTCAGCTCCCTGAGAGGCTTTGTAGTCATCTTAATAATCTGAAAAATGGTGTACAGGCAGGCGGCAATGATGAAAGCCGAAATAAAACAGATCACCAGAACAGAATCGCGGAACAAATTAGATAAAATAGAAAGATTTTCTGTCTGAAGAAGGTATCCGCCGTTATCCAGAGGAATGATATTGCAGAAATACTCCCTGTCTTTATAAGAAAATGGGGTGATATCGGAATCTGTGGACCCGGCATGGGTTTTGTACTGATCGATATACTGTTGAAGACTTTCGTCCGCGATAGGGGCGGAGGAGTAAATGATCTCAAAAGCTTCATCTAAAAGAAAGGTCTGTATATAGCTGTTATTATTTGCAGATAAAATTTTATCCAGTTGAGAATAAGGACATTGTATTTCGACAATGCCATCCTTTGATATGGAATACTGGTAATAGTTGAGCTCCCGGTATAAAGAAAAGCATAAAGAGTCCCGTTCGGAGTAAACGTCTTCCTGCAGAGGAGATATATAAATTCCCTTTGTGTCAAAAGTAATGCCGTTGTACCGTTTCATGAACTCATCTGAGTTTAAGTAAGTCTGGACAAGCTCTTTGGAATAGGGAATTCCCATTGTAATAAAATTACCCTGGTCATTATACATATTGATTCTGAAACGTGCGGTTTCGGACGGAACCAACAGCGGAACCATGGCATCATTGATTAAGGAGTAGAGTGCTTTATCGGACATGGGGATGGAGGAGGCTTCCTTAAAAGCCTTTCGAATGGATGAATTCGTAACGATAGAGATGGAAAGGCTATTCATATCCTGAATCAGGGAATTATATTCGCTGGAGGTACGCAAGGATATCTCGGTAAAGCTCTTTTGATAATTTGACATAATTTTGCTGACGTTGGTGGCAGACAGGGCAATAATGACAGCTCCTGCAATCAGCATGATTACCAATGCAATTTTTAGAAAAATTTTTTTATGAAAACCGTATCCCATTATCATTCTCCGTAAGACCTGATTTACTTTCTGTAAAAGAATAGTATCATTATAACAAAACAAAGGTACAATGCAATCCGATATTCTATTTTTCCATGTTTCTGTCGGAGATATTCCATTCTTGTTTGACCATACCGACTGTATAATTGGGTCGTAATAAAAAAACTACCAAGGAGGTAAGATATGAAAAACGTATTATCTAAAAAAGTATTGGCCGTACTCTTAGCATCCGCAATGGCATTTGGTCTTTCTGCATGCGGCAGCAGTGAGTCCGGAGCAGAACCGGCGCAAAGTGCGGAGGCTTCAGATGCGGAGGGATCGGAAACGGAGGTGCCGGACGCGGAAGCATCGGCTCCGGAGGCAGCAGATGAGTCCGGCGAGGCTGATTTTTCCATCCTCAAGGGAAAAACAATCTCCTTTATGACATCGCAGGCTAAATATTTTGATGTTTACCAGACAATGGCTGAGGCAATTGAAAAGGATTATGGCTGCACAGTGGAATTTCAGGTAATTCCGGATGATGAATACGGCTCCATGATTAATTTGAAGCTGTCAACGGGTGAGGTTCCCGATGTTTTTGAACAGAATTTTCCGTCTGAGAATGTGACGATCGGCGTGTACGATAATTGTGTGGATTTAAGCGGCGAACCGTGGATCTCAAGACTGGTGAATCCGGAGTTGTGCAAGGATTCCAGCAACGGCAGTATCTATGCGCTTCCTAAGGAGTCTTCCTCCGGATATCAGGCAGTCTACTATAACAAGGCACTGCTCGCGGAATGCGGAATTACCGATCCTAATCCGCAGACCTATGAAGAATTCCTGGACCTTCTTAAGACAATAAAAGAAAGCAGCGATGCGACGCCTTTCTTGCAGACGAATGCGGACAGCTGGACAACACAGATCTTTATGACGGGCGGAATTGCCGTAGCACTCGGAGACAGTGCTGCCGATACGTATGATCAGTTATTGAATAATGAGATCAAATGGACGGATGTGCCGCAGGCGCAGGAAATTCTCCAGAAGTATATGGACCTGTACAGTGCGGGCTATATCAATGCGGACAACCTGTCTATCGGGTATGACGATGCAGCTAAAATTGTGGCAGACGGCAAGGCGGCAATGTATCTGACGATTGAGCAGTGGGCTATGGACTTTGAGAAAAACTATGAAACAGAGCTGGGCTCCTTTGTCATTCCTTATGCAGGTAAGCCGAGCCTGCCTACGGGCAACTATGTACAAGGATTGTTTGTTCCGAAGGAAGGGGCACAGGTAGATGCCGTAAAGGCATTTCTTCAGGTATGGTCAATGCCGAAATATCAGGATCTGTATTATGCGGAGAATCCCGGATTCCCGGCGTTTAATGATGTAAACGGCGGTGATGTGACCTCTTGTGTAAAGGATCTGGTAGATAACTATATCGCTACCAATAACTATTCCTATGAGCAGAACGGCCAGATGGCGGAGGCCTCCGGTTGTCTCGGTGATCTGTTTACGCTCTATGTAGAAGCAGCATCCGGCTCAAAGACCGCAGACGAGGTCTGGAAGGCATACCAGCCGATTTACGAAGATTATATGGAACAGCAGGGATATGAGGCATTTCAATAGCGGCAGTTGTTTGCGGCAGTATGAAATGTACGCGGCACAGTATCATGCCGGAAGCAGCCTTACGGTCTGCTTCCGGCATGGCGTACTGTCCGGGTGATACAAAAAAGGAGACCGATCATGAAGTCGAAAAAATTATATCCAAATTACTTTACGTTTCCCGCCGTCATTCTTTTTTCAGTCTTTTATGTGATACCGATTCTGGCAGGCTTTGCCTTAAGCTTTACAGACTGGCATATCAAGCGGTTATATACGCCCAAATTTATCGGACTGAAAAATTTTGTGAAAATTTTCAGTGATGAGCATTTTATGCTGGCTTTGAAAAATACCCTTTTGTTTGCGGTAATTTCAACAGTCGGAATTGTCGTTTTCGGTTTGCTGCTGGCGCTCATATTGAATAAGGCCGTGAAGGGAAAGTCCTTCTTCAGGACTGTCTTTTATCTCCCCGCCGTGCTCAGTCTCATTGTGGTGGGAATTATGTTTAAGGCGGTTTTCAAGATGGACGGGGGAATTTTAAATCATATTCTGACACTTTTGGGTCTGGCCTCTCTTACCAACGACTGGCTGGGAAATCCCGAAACAGCAATGTACTGTATTATTTTTGTGCAGATTTGGAAATGGAGCGGTTTTGCAATGGCCATTTATCTGGCCGGTCTGCAGGGGATATCCGATGATTATTATGAGGCGGCTAACATTGACGGAGCGACCGCACTTGATAAATTCAGGAAAATTACGCTTCCTCTTTTGGCTCCGGCCTTCACCGTGGTTATTACAATGAACACCATCGGCGGCTTTAAAGTGTTTGAACAGGTTTACGTGATGACAAACGGCGGTCCCGGCTATGCCACACAGGTGCTGAATACATACATATACAGCGAATTCAGTAAAGGCTCTCTGGGCCGTTCCTCCTCGATGAACCTCGTACTGTTCATAGCGATATCAATCATTGCATTACTGTTAAACACAATACTGAAACGGCGGGAGGTACAGATGTGATGTTGAGACTTGGTGTGAGAAAAAAATCGCGGCTGACTTCGATCGTACTGACAGTCATTTCCGCATTGTTCAGCCTGGTTATTTTAGTACCGCTGCTGATTGTAATACTCGGATCCTTAAAAAATCCCGCACAAGCGCAGGAATTCAGACTCTCCCTGCCTTCCGAATGGCTATTTGAAAATTATATTCACGTATTGGTAGAGGGCAATATTTTAACCGCATTTAAAAACAGCTTAATTATTACAGCTGCGGTATCGGCAATTGTAATTGTGGCGGGCAGTCTTTCCGCCTTTGTCATTTCGAGAAAGGATACCGGATATACGAAATTTGTTTATTATTTGTTTTTACTTGGTATGGTCGCACCCATACAGATTGTCACAACTTATGCATTATTAAAAATACTGCATCTGACCGGTACCTATGTGGGGGTTATTTTTGTGGAAACCGCATTGCAGATGCCGTGGACCATTTTTACCCTGTCAGGGTTTATTAAAAATGTGCCGAGGGAACTGGATGAGGCCGCATTTATTGACGGCGCATCACCGATGCGGATGTTTTTTTCCGTCATCTTCCCTCTTCTAAAACCGATCGTGGCAACTGCGGTCGTAACGACTGCGATGGGTGCATGGAATGAATTCATGGTACCGCTTTATTTCTTTAATTCTTCATCAAAATGGACGATGCCGCTGACAGTTTATAATTTCTTCGGACAGTACTCCAGCAACTGGAATTATGTATTTGCGGATCTGGTACTGACTGCGCTGCCGATTGCTGTTTTATATTTACTTTGTCAGAAATATGTGGTTGCGGGAACTACGGCAGGCGCCGTAAAGGGATAAGGAGAGGAAAGTATGCGGTTCAGACAGGTACATCTTGATTTTCATACATCAGGACAAATTGATGGGATCGGAACGGCCTTTGATAAAAAGCAATTTCAGAACGCACTGCTGGAAGGTCATGTAGATTCGATCACCGTTTTTTCTAAATGCCATCACGGATGGTCCTATCATCCGACCATGGTAAATACGATGCACCCAAAACTATCCTTTGATCTTTTGGGAGCAGAGCTTGAGGCCTGCAGAGAAATCAGAGTAAAAGCACCGGTCTATCTTTCCGCGGGCTTTGATGAGAATCAGGCCGGACTTCATCCGGAATGGCTGATCAGGCTGGAGGACGAGACTTTGACCGAATCGCCGGATTTTTTTACGGCGGGGTATCATAAAATGTGCTATAACACCGGGTATCTGGAGCTGCTTCTGGCGGAGATTGAAGAGGTTATGCACAAGTATCATCCGGAAGGGATTTTTCTTGATATCTCGGCAATTCAGCCGTGCTATTGTGCAAAATGCCGCCGTGATATCACAGAGAGGGGAAAGGACTACAGAGATCCCGATGCAGTGATGGAGCAGGCCGAAGCCGTATATGAGAACTATACGAGACGGGTAGAGGAGACTGTCAGGAAATACAGTCCGGACTGTACAATTTTTCATAATGGCGGGCATATCGTCAGGGGACGGCGTGACCTTGCCCATCACAATACCCATCTGGAGCTGGAAAGCCTGCCTACCGGCGGTTGGGGATATGATCATTTTCCAATGTCGGCATCCTATGCGATGAATCTTGGAATGGAATACCTTGGAATGACCGGTAAATTTCATACGACATGGGGAGAGTTCGGAGGCTTCAAGCATCCCAATGCCCTGCGTTATGAAACGGCACTGTCGCTTGCCTTTGGAGCAAAATGCTCCGTAGGTGACCAGCTGCATCCGTCGGGGCTTATGGATCAGGAAACCTACAGGCTCATCGGAGCAGCCTATTCTGAAGTGGAACGAAAAGAAGAATATTGCCGGGATGCGGTCAATTGTGCGGATATCGGTATTCTCGGAGAGGAAGCGGTTAATTTCCAAAACGCCGATTGTAATACGAAGCACGACGGTGATATCGGCGCAAACCGGATCATGCTGGAGGGCGGTTATTTGTATCGTTTCATCGATCGGGAAAACGATTTGAAGGAATTTGAAGTGATTATTCTGCCGGATACGATTCGTCTTGATCAAGAGCTGGAGGCCCGGCTGGGGGAATATTTGAATGCGGGCGGTAAGATATTGGCCACCGGAACAAGCGGATTGCGGAAGGAAGAAAATGTATTTGGTATCCCGGTCGGTGCCGAATTTCTCGGAATCAATGAATATAGGCCGGATTATCTGATCAGGTTCAGGAATGGGGCGTATGGGTCGGCTCATGTGATGTACGGGCAGGGTATCCGCATCCGGGAAACAGACGGAAAAGCAGCTGCATTTCGTCAGAATTCTTATTTTAACAGGGATGTTCTTCATTTTTCCTCTCACCAGCATACACCTAATGATCCTTCGCAGATGGAAGCGGCTATGGTAATAACAAAAAATACGGTGTATATCGGGTGGAGTATTTTTGCCGACTACGGAAAAATCGGGGCCCTTCATGCAAAGGAACTGATCACGGAGGCGTTGGATCAGCTGCTGGATACGAAAAAGACAATAGAGACCGATCTTCCCGACAGGGGAATTGTAACATTGACGAAACAAGAAGGGGAGCAGCGATATGTCAATCATTTATTATTTGCTTATACGAGCATCCGCGGCCGCTATACCCGCAACGGCTTTGAAAATCTGGTAGAGGCAATCGAAGGGCTTGTTCCTGTTTACAATGTGAAGGTGAAGGTCAGGGTAAAAGAGGAAATCAAAAATATATATTTGGCGCCGCAGGGAAGTAAGCTGTCCTTTTACAAGGAAAAAGAGGCGCTTGTCTATACGGTGCCTGAAGTAAACTGTCATCAGATTGTGGTGATGGAATATTGATCAATGATTTCTGATTTGGAGAACGATATGCGTGAAATAGAAAAAATAAAAGAGAATCTAAATACTGTAGTATCAGAAGAAATTGATAAGGGAGCGCTGCCGTGGGCGGTTGTAAAACTTATCAAAGGCGGGGAAAGTGTTCTGACTATTCGAACCGGATTTTCGGATATAGAGAAAAGGAAAGCCGTGACCGAAAATTCCATTTTCAGAGCTTATTCCATGGGGAAACCCCTTGCGGCAATCGCGCTGTTTCAGTTGATGGAGGCCGGAAAAATTGTTCTCAACAGTCCTATATCAGATTATCTGCCCGAATATAAACATATGAAGGTGCTTACTCCTGACGGGACAGCAAGTGCTGAGAAACCTATTTTAATTAAGCATCTGCTGAATATGACCTCCGGTTTGGTTTATCCGGATGAGGATCAAGCCGGAAGAGAAATGCAGGATCTTTTTGATGATATTGAAAAGAGCGGGAATTCCTTATCGACAAGAGAGGTTTGCCGCAGGATTGCAGAGAAGCCGCTGGCATTCCGGCCGGGAGAGGCATGGAGGTATGGTCTGAGCGTGGATGTGGCGGGAGCTGTCATTGAGATTGTTTCAGAATGCAGTTTAAGTGAATATTATAAAAAATACATTTTTATGCCGCTGGAAATGGAGGATACCGGTTTTTTTGTTCCGAAGCCAAAGTGGAAAAGATATGTTCCTCTTTATGATTATGAGCCTGAGGCAGGGCTTTTTATTACACAAAAAAGACATCTGGGACTAACGCAGGGATTAGAGCCGCCGTGTTTTGAATCTGCCGGTGCAGGAATCCTCACAACAGAAAAAGATTTTATGCATTTTATTCAGTGCCTTCTCAATCAGGGAAAAAGAAACGGTATCCGACTTTTGGGAGAAAAAACCTTTCAGTATCTATGCAGAAATCAGCTGAATGATGCCCAGAAAGGAACCATCTATTTTGACCATATGGCAGGCTACGGCTACGGAAGCTTTATGCGCATGTACATGGATCCTCAGGAAGCGGGTACCTACGGATGCAGTCATGAATTTGGCTGGGACGGGTGGAGCGGACCTTATTTTACCGTCAATTTAGAGGATCAGACAGGGATTCTGTTTCTGACGCAGCGATGCGGCTACTGCAACCCGGAATTAATCTCAAAGATAAGAAATATTTGTTATTCCTATGATTTTCATTAGATAATCTCTTCCGTTTTACTATTTATAAATACTTAAATTTCCCCCTGTGAAACAAGCATGAACAGGGGGAAATTTGCGTGCAAAAATAATTTCCTTGGAAAATCACTTGCATTTTCTTTGGTTTAGGAATATAATAAAATAAAATTTAGGTATACCTAAAAATAAAAGTATGAACGGAGAAAATTATGGATGCTTATACAAAAACAATTTTCCGCCGCAAGATACCTACTTTAATTGTAACGGCACTTGTTTTGCTGATCGGGACTGTAATGAAGTTTTTTTAGGGTAATATTTTTGAGGAGGATCACATGACACCCAATAAAGAGGATTATTTAAAAGTGCTTTACAAGCTTGGCGGTATGAAAGAGCTGGTAAGTAATAAAAAAATTGCGGAGGCTCTGCAAATTGCCCCTGCTTCTGTAACTGAAATGCTGGGAAAACTCAGCAAAGAGGGACTGATTCATTATGAACCCTACAAAGGTTCCTGTCTGACACAGGAGGGCGACCGTGTCGCCATCTCTCTGGTGCGCGGTCATCGGCTTTGGGAAGTTTTTTTGATGCGGCATCTGGGATATTCCTGGAGTGAAGCCCATGAGGATGCGGAGCTGCTGGAGCATATCACTCCGCCGCGTCTGACCGCCCGGCTGGATCAATTTCTGAATTATCCGGCGCACTGTCCTCACGGCAGCGCCATCCCTCACCCCGACGGTCAAATTAATCTTATTCCGCTTGAGCCCCTGAATCAGCTTAAGCCGGGAGTGATTTCTCACATCCGCCGTGTAACAGAGGAGAAGGAATTGCTGGATTATCTGCAGGAGAGCGGAATTACGATCGGCAGCCCTGTTCGTATTGTGGACGCCGCTGCCTATGAAGGCCCGCTGACTCTTGCTCTTGAGGGTAAGCAGGTTCAAATCAGTTACAAGGCTGCCTGTCAAATTTATGTAGACAAGACAGGGGAGTCCTGATATTAAAAATATAATTTAGGAGGTTTCTTTATGAAAACAACAACGAAAGGCCTTCTTGGCACAATCCTGAGCCTGTCTTTACTGCTTGGGGGCTGCTCGGCCCCTGCGGCGAATACGGATGCCAAAGAAGATAAAGTAAGTATTGTTGCCACCACTACCATGCTGGCAGACCTGGCTAAAGTGATCGGCGGGGAACGGGTTGCCGTAGACGGCCTTATGGGGCCGGGGATTGATCCGCATCTGTATCAGGCCAGCGCCGGAGATGTTTCATTGATGCAAAAGGCGGATATTGTCGTATATAACGGACTGCATCTGGAAGGAAAAATGGGTGAAATATTTGAAAGTCTCACCGGTCAGAGTCCCGCTGTCATTTGTATCGAAGACGGTCTGGACGAATCAGCACTTCTGTCCTGGGAGGATGACAGCTCTGTTCACGATCCTCATATCTGGTTTGATGTTTCTTTGTGGATGTCGGCCGCAAAAACGGTTGCAAGCGGATTGGCTGAAGCAGACCCTGACGGAAAGGCTGATTATGAATCTAATCTGAATACTTATTTGAAGGAACTGGAGGAAACGGATACGTATATCCGAGACCGGGCTGCCGAACTTGCTGACAGTCAGCGTGTGCTGGTGACTGCCCATGACGCATTTCAATATTTCGGCAAAGCTTATGGCTTTGAGGTACGCGGGCTTCAAGGCATCAGCACCGATGCGGAAGCAGGCACCGCGGATGTAAGTGAACTGGCCGATTTTATTGTGGAACGGCAGATCAAGGCAATTTTTGTGGAATCCTCCGTACCGCCCAAAACGATTGAAGCGCTGCAGGCTGCGGTGGCGGCCAAAGATTTTGATGTTGCGATCGGCGGGGAACTGTATTCAGACTCGCTGGGTGATGCAAAATCGGGAGCCGATACGTATATTCTGACCGTTAAGGCCAATATTGATACAATTGTAGATGCCTTGAAGTGACGGGAGGGAAGCATATGGAAAAGCAACAAAATTATGCGGTAGAAGTAGAGGATCTGACCGTATCCTATGACGCAAAGCCGGTACTTTGGGATATCGATTTAAAGATCCCAAAGGGAAAGCTGATGGCGGTGGTCGGACCTAACGGGGCAGGGAAAACAACACTGATCAAAGCAATGCTGGGCTTGTTAAAGCCTGTTACCGGAGAGGTTCGTTTTATGGGCAGCAGCAGTGATCTGCGGTCTCAGAAAAACCGTATTGGTTATGTGCCGCAGAGCGGAAGCGTGGACTGGGATTTTCCGGCCACGGTACAGGATGTGGTGCTGATGGGCTGCTACGGTAAGCTGGGGTGGATTCGCCGCCCCCGCAAAGCTGACATTGAGCTGACAAAGCAGACGCTTGCAAAGGTTGGAATGCAGGACTATGCTTCCCGACAGATCAGTCAGCTTTCCGGGGGACAGCAGCAGAGAGTGTTTCTTGCCCGTGCACTGGCACAGGAGGCGGAGGTTTATTTTATGGATGAACCCTTTAAAGGGGTAGATGCCCAAACGGAACGGGCGATTGTGGAGCTGTTAAAAGAGTTGCGGGAGCAGGGAAAAACGGTAGTGGTGGTTCATCATGATCTGCAGACAGTACCCGACTATTTTGACTGGGTGACGCTCATTAATTTGCGCATCGTCGCGAGCGGACCGGTGAAGGAGGTCTTTCATGAGGAAAATCTGAAAAAGACTTATCACAGTTCCGGTGCACTTCTAAGGAGCGTGGTTTAACATGAATGTTATATTTGCCTTGTTTTCAGACTATACATTTCAAACGGTGGCTTTGGGCTCTGCGCTGCTGGGGCTCATCAGCGGCGTATTGGGCAGCTTCGCGGTGCTTCGCAAGCAAAGCCTGCTGGGAGATGGAGTCTCTCATTCCGCACTGCCGGGTGTGGTGATGGCTTTTATTCTGCTGGAGAGTAAAAATACAGAAATTCTGCTGTTGGGAGCACTTCTTTCCGGACTGGCAGCAACCCTGTTTATTGTCAGTATTGTACGTCACACCCGCATAAAATTTGACAGTGCACTGGCACTGGTGATGTCTGTTTTCTTTGGTCTTGGTTTAGTATTGCTCACTTATGTGCAGAAAATTCCCAACTCAAATCAGGCGGGGCTTAAGCGCTTTATTTTCGGGCAGGCGTCCACTCTTTTGCAGCGTGATATTTTCCTGATGGTGGTTTGCGGTGTTATTCTGCTTATTTTGGTATTACTGTTTTGGAAGGAATTCAAGCTCTTCACTTTTGATGCGGATTTTGCACAGAGCCTTGGATTTTCACCCCAAAAGCTGAATCTGCTGCTGTCGTTTATGATTGTTGTGGCCATCATTATCGGATTACAGACGGTGGGTGTAATCCTCATGAGCGCCATGCTGATTACCCCTGCCGTCGCCGCCCGCCAGTGGACGAATCGGCTTTGGGTGATGGCGGTGCTTTCGGCACTGTTCGGCGGTGTGTCCGGCGTGGCCGGAACTGCCGCCAGCTCGCTTGTACCAAAGCTGCCTACAGGTCCGGCAATTGTGGTTTGTGTCAGCATCATCGTGGTAATCAGCATTTTATTTGCACCCGGCAGGGGTGTCCTGCATCGTATTTATCGGCGCAGAAGAAACAGGATCTTATATAAGTTGGAAGGAGGGATACCGAATGACTCCGCAAATTGAAATACAGCTCATTGCAGTAATTGTCGCAGTTGCCTGCGCCCTTCCGGGAACATTTCTCGTTCTCTGCAAAATGTCTATGATGTCGGATTCCATTACCCATACGATTTTGCTGGGTATCGTGCTTGCTTTTTTTGTAACCCATGATCTGTCCTCTCCCTTGTTGATTGTAGGAGCGGCATTGATGGGAGTGGTAACCTTCTGGCTGACGGAAACGCTTAGAAGAACCCGGCTGCTGGCGGAGGATGCCTCCATCGGTGTGGTGTTCCCTCTCCTTTTTTCCATTGCGATTATCCTCATTACGCGCTATGCCGGGGCGGTCCATCTGGATACCGATTCGGTACTGCTGGGGGAACTGGCCTTTGCGCCATTCGACCGTATGATGATCGGCGGTACAGACATCGGCGCAAAGGCACTTTATACAACCGGAGTGCTGCTGCTGATTAATCTGGCGGCAATCCTCCTTTTTTTTAAAGAACTTAAGGTGGCAACCTTTGATCCCATGCTGGCCGCCGTACTGGGATTTTCTCCCTTGCTGGTTCATTACGGATTGATGACACTTGTATCACTGACAGCGGTTGGTGCGTTTCAGGCAGTGGGCTCCGTGCTGGTGGTGGCCTTTATGATCGGGCCGCCGATAACAGCATATCTGTTGACAGATGATTTGAAGAGAATGCTTAAGTTAAGCGGAGGCATCGGTGCGCTCAACGGAATTTTCGGCTATCAGGCAGCGGCCCTGCTGGATGTATCCATTGCAGGCAGTATGGCTGTGATGACCGGTCTTGTGTTTTTGCTTGTGTTTGTTTTTGCACCTCGCCGCGGCTTGATCAGCTCAATTTTGCGGCGCAGAAATCAAAAGATCGAGTTTGCCAGGGCAACGCTGCTGTTTCACCTTTCCAATCACGAAAACAGTGAAGAGGAGGCTTTCGAATCCGGAATGAATACCATTCAGGTGCATTTGCACTGGACAGCAGAATTTACATTTAAAATTATCAGGTCCTTGGAACTGAAGGGCTTTGTCCGTCTGGCGGACGGAATGGTAAAGCTGACGGAAGACGGACGCAATGCCTGCAGCCAAAACTATACGGCACTTTTTTTGGAATGAAATTAGTGATATGATATCATCAGACAGGATATTTATAAACCAAAAAAGACGGATAGAGAGGTTCGGAAATGACTGATCACATCAGGGAGCTGACGGAGCTTCTGCTGAGTAAGGATAATCATGCCGCTTATCAGGCGTTAAAGGAGCTGCAGGAAATCAGTGAAGAAAAGAATGCGGTTTATGCTTATATGGATTTATTTACGGATATGATAGAAAGTGATAATTCTTACATCCGTACAAGAGGCCTGCTAATGATCGCTTCTACTGCAAAATGGGATGTTGACAATCAAATCGATGAAGTGATTGACAGTTATTTACGGCATATCACTGATGTAAAGCCGATTACTGCAAGACAGTGCATAAAAGCCCTGCCTCAAATTGCACAGGATAAGCCGGAGCTGAAAGCGGATATCATTGCCGCGCTGAAGCAGGCCGATGGTTCCCGTTATGCCGAAAGCATGCGTCCGCTTGTGATGAAGGATATCCGGGACGCAATTGAAATAATTGCAGGGATTGACAGCACAAGTTCCTCTACAAAATGAAAAACAGTACGGCTGCGGCCGTCGCCCAGAAACCGAACACGGCATCCCCCATGCCAAATCCGATTTTATAGATGTTGACGCGCGCTCCCGTGACGCTCAAGCCTTTTGTGAGCGCGGCGGCGGACAGCTCGTTGCCGATATTGGCAACCGACATCATCAGGGGAACGAGCCGGTATTCCAGCATCGCTACAGGTCCCCCGCGGAAACTGATGCCGCGCATGCGCATGGCGTCATTGATCGCATGCGCTTCTTCCGCGATGGTCGGAAAAAAGCGGAAAACTACCGCAAGCGGGATGACGATTTTTCTTGTGACATGCATCCGTTCCATTGCCGCGATAAACTCGCTGACTTTCGTCGTCCTAATAACATGATAAGCCATGAGTACAATCGGAACAAACCGGTTAAGCATCTGCGCGCTAAAGCGCATCAGAAGTCCCCACAGTCCGGCGGCATCTGCGGTAAGACAGGTCTCGGCCAGCTGTCCCGCGACATAGAGAACGGCAAAGAGGAAGCCCCGCCTCCACTTTCCGGTACTGCACAGCAGGGCAAAGGGTATGGCTGCCAATGCCCCCTTTGCGATCAGCTGACTGCCGCTTGGATTTGTGGCGAAGATCACAATATTAATCAGTACCAGGAGGTAGATCTTCGTTCGAGGGTCAAGCGATATTCCGGCTGCTGTTTTACCCGATTCTGTCTGCGGCATTAGGAGATACCTGCCCTTATAAAGTGTTTTTTAAGAACGGCTTTACCTAAATAGGCACCTATGACGGCGGCGACAGCCGTCAGTACGATAAGCAGTGCCAGCATCCGGCCGGTAATCAAAGTCTCCAGTGAGTCCGCAAAAGAGGCACCCTGCATGTCACGCATCATTGCAAAATAGCTGTCCTTCATAATCCACATGGGAAGCATGGAGCCGATTACCCATTCGCTGAATACACAATAGCACGCAACAATATGCTTCCAGCTCTTATACTCTCCGGCCCTGCATATCAGGTCGGCCAGCAGACCGCAGATGAGGCCGGTAGCAATTGAGTACCAACCCTGTCCAAAGGCAAAATTCAGAAGTCCCAAAAGCACCCCCATAATCGTAATCATGCCAAAGGTCTTTATCTTTGTTAAAAAGAGCACAAAGGGAATCCCGCAAAGAAATGCAACGACAAGCGGAAACAGCACCGAAAAAATAGGGATATATCCCAAAAATCCGGCTGCAATCAATAAAATGTAATACATTGCGGTGAAGATCCCTACGTTGATTAAATCCTTGACGTCCAGTTTTTTCTTGTTCATTTTTATATCCATTCCTTTCGCTTCGCTCAGGCACAAAACGTAATGAAAA
>JASGGU010000047.1:0-30067 GCA_047602645.1 Lachnospiraceae bacterium
GCTGTATCATATTCTGATAGTATGGCCGCTGTACATTGCCGGCATCTCCATACAATGTGAGGGTAACACTGTCTTTGCCTGCTGCCGCTTCCTCGTTTCCCGTCACCTCCATGCCTTCTTCTGCCTGATTTTCTCCGGCGGCAGTATCGGCCGCTTTCTCAGCAGTTTTGCATCCAACTGCCAGCATTGTCATTGCCGCGGCAGTTAATAAAATACCTGTGATTTTCTTTTTCATATGTTCTCTCACCTTTCCTCTAAAGTCCTTTACCGGCAGTTCACTTACCTGATAAAATAACTATAGCAGATGCTAATTTTTATGGAATTGCATAAAGTCACTTTTCACATGGAGGAAACTCATTTCTTATCACGGTCTTCTTATCTTTTTCTAAAAAAAGGCTCCATCTCTTTTCTCTGTATTCCACTCGGACTTCCTGCTTTGTTTGACTTAGGAATACCGCTTCTGATAATTCGCCCTTTTCCCAGCTAACCGACAGTTCAATTCCGCTTCGGGCCTTGATTCCGGATATTGCTCCGGTTTCCCATTGCAAAGGGAGGCACGGCAGCAGCCGGATCACTTCATCCTGGCTTTGAACAAGCATTTCAATCACGCCCATGCTGCAGCCCGTATTTCCGTCCAGCTCATATACCTCCATAAAGGATTGGGCTCCTCTAGTAGGGGGATGCATCACCATAAGATTTGGGCACAGCAGATTTTTCTGCATACTGAGCAAATGCTCATACGCCATCTGCGCATCTTTCAGCCTTGCACTGTAAAGCAACAGTAATGATCTGGCCCAACCGGTATCCTCCCACTGATCTTCCGGAGTCAATTTTTCCTGAATCGTCTTTTTCACAGCTCCTGCCAGCTCCGGCATATTTTCCGGGCAGATCTGATGATATGGAAATAATCCGAGCAAATGGCTTGTATGCCTGTGCTGCCTGTCCGCTTCCTTGTAATCCTTATCCCATTCGGCAATTGTACCCCTATCTGTGATCCGATACGGAATCAGCCTGCGTAAATATTCCTCTATTTTTTTTATTCTCATTTGGTCTTTATCCGGTATCGCATCTCCCATTTCGTTACACAATTCCAAATATTCCCGAAACAACTCTCTGATCATAAGAATTTCATAGGTGCTTCCGTTTGAAAAAAAATAAACTTCATTTTTCATATAGAAAGAATTTTCCGGAGAAATAGACGGTCCGCAGCTAAGTCTGCCTTTTTGATCCTCAAATACATACTCTTCAAAGAAATCGACCGCTTCTGAAATAATGGGGAATGCTTCCCCAATTAAAAAACCTCGGTCCTTTCCATAACGATAGTGCTCCACATAATCGGATGCCATCCAGATCCCTCCTGTCGGGCAGGGAGATATTGTCGGAGACCAATAAGGTGCCGTATAGCCCCATGCGTTGGAAACAAGGTCCGCCGACCAGCCCTTTTGTCCATAGCTGATTCTGGCGCTTTTTCGTCCCGAAGGCACAACAACCTGCTTCATCCACTGAAACAGCGGTACGTGACATTCCGAAAGGTTTCCCGGCTCACTAAGCCAATAGTTCATTTGTGTATTAATGTCAAGATGCATATCACAGGTCCATCCAATCCTGCAGGCAACGTTGTCATTCCATACTCCCTGTAAATGCGCAGGCAGTGGCGACCGCTCCCTAGAGGAGGATAGCAGCAGATATCTTCCGTATTGAAAAAGCAGCTCTGTCAAACCATTGTCGCAGGATGCCTGCCTGATATACTCCAAGTGCTCCTCAATTGTCATATTTTCTTCTTTTTCTTCTTTTTGCAGGGAAAAGCGGACCCGGCTCATGCGAGTCTCAAAATCTCTGATATGCCGTTCTTTGATTTTCTGATAATTCTTCGGCGTCACTGCTTTCAGATCCGGTGCCTCCTGCCTCTTTATACCGGAATAAGAAAAATCGGTATCCGTATGTACCCTGATATAGATTTCCCGAGCCTGTTCCACAATCAATGCATTATTTTCAAACCTGCAAACACCTTCGCTGGTAAATACCTCACATCTTCCGGTTAGCGTAACACCGCTCCTTCCATCGCTGTGCAGCGGCTCAATAGCTTTCTCCTGAAAACAGATTGCCGCGGGATCAAAATGAATGGACGAGTGTTTTCCGTACGCTTCCCATTTTATTTTTATAGAAAATTTCATTTGCCCTTTGTCCAGAATTTTCATAAAAAAACTTTGATCCTCATAAGAAACGAAGCTTTCCGTATACAAGATATTCTGTTTTGTTTCTACTGCTGCGGAGGTGATTCCGCAATTTAAATCTAGTTTTCTTTCATATTTTTTTATTGGATTTGCCTGATAAATAATTTTCAGCTTTCCTACCGGTAAATTTGTACCATAGTTTTGCCTGATGCCGATAAACCCTTCTGATGCTTTTACAGCTTCGGCAAGTTCTCCTTCCTCTGTCAAAGCTCTCATTTTTCTAAACGCCCAAGCCGCATTTTCCCGATTATTATTTTCGGACATTTCTCCCGAAAAAAACGTACTGTCGGAAAGCTCCAGAGTCTCTACCGGAAAGCCTCCGTAACACATTACACCCATTCTGCCATTTCCGAGTGGAAACCCCTCCTGCCACCTTTGGGCTTGCTTTTTGCTCCAAAGAATAGAATTCATTATTTACTGCCCTCCATTCTGTTTTATAAATTGTGATGGGGACATTCCCGTGTTGCTGTGAAATACCCTGCTGAAATACAAGGCATCTTCATACCCTACAATGTGGGAAACCTCTTTCAGCAAAACCCCTTTGTTTTCCAGTAATATTTTTTTTGCAAGCTTTATTTTACAATCAATCACATATTTGCTCGGTGACATTCCATAGGCATCCTTAAAAACAGAACTAATATACCTAACGTTATATCCAAATACTTTATCCAATTCTCCGTATTCGATCTGTTCCGTGAAATGCTTGTCCAAATACTCCCTTACAAGTTTTGGAAGAGAATTGTCCTCTTTGCTCTTTTTATAAATTTTAAACAAAATTCGATTTAGTTCATCAAAAAGAAGCTGATATAAATCGTCATAATTATAAGCATAGAAAAGGATTTCTGAAACTTCTATCATAGCTTCCGGCATGGAAGGCACTTTTTTTAATATCATATGAAAAAGGTATTTGATATCTTCCATCAGCATCAATTGTGTCGCTTGGTTGTCATACCAAAAATCACAGATACCTTTAATCAAATTTTTGAGTTCTGTTTTTGTCATTGTAACAGAAATAGCCTCGCAGATCTCTCTCATCTTCCCAGACACCTTAATTTCTCCGGCCTCCCCCTCCCTTAAAATAGAAATCAACTGATTTTTCTGAAACACAATCAACGTGCTGAGATTAATCCGAATATGATTCAGCAGCAGCGGAATTGCCGAAAATTCTGTTAAATAGTCAGAATAACCGACACTTAGAAAAATGTGATGATCCAGTAATTTTTTATATATATTTTTTACAAGCTCTTCTGTATAATCTCTGGGGTCAGGCATTACAACTATAAATACCATTTCATTTTGATAAAAGCCGTTTTCCTGACAAACAAATACACCATATTGTTCCTCAAGCTCCAAAATAATTTTCTCATCCAGCGGTTTAACCAATTGAGAACTGATATGAAATTCATCAAATCCACTTCTTCCCAGACACCCATAAATACAATCTATGATCAGAAATCCGGTATTTTTTTTAATTAATGTGCAGTCCGGAATTTGATCTTTCATATAATAGGCATGAACTGCCTCTGCAATTGTCTTTTTCCGTTCCCGTAAAATCTGAATTTCCAATTCTGTGAGTTCACATCTCAGCTTTTGCAGGTTGATCGGCTTTAAAAGATAGTTTACCGCCCCATACTGTAATGCTTTTCTCGCATATTCAAATTTTTCATAACCGGTCAATAAAATAAACTTTGTTTTAATCTGTGCCGCTGTTATTTTCTCCAGCACCTCCAACCCATCCATAACAGGCATTTTAATATCGGAAATAACGATATCCGGGCTTTCTTCCATAATTTTATTGTATGCTTCCATTCCATCTGTCACAGCAGCAACAATATCAATCATTTCGTCAATTTCTCTGATTGCCTTACATATTCCGCGCAAAATTGCCGGCTCATCTTCCGCAATGACCATTTTAAACCTGTAGTTCACCGATGCTCCCTCCAATAGTGATACTGACTTCGTCTTTTCCGTTTACCACTTCAAAATAATACTTGTTTCCATAATAGAAGTACAGTCTTTTCAGTGTGTTTTCCAGCCCATATCCCTGCGTCTCCTCTTTTTCCAACGAGGCCAGAGTGCTTTCCTTAAATTCCTGCATTTTTTGCTCAATGCTTCTTAATCTTTCTTCATCAAAACCTTTTCCATTATTCTTTATGGTAAAGTACCATCTGTCGGCATCCAGTTTTGTCTCTATCTCCATTCGCCAGGGTGGTTTTTGTCCTTCAAAGCCATGTCGAAATGCATTTTCTGCAATTGGCTGAAAAATTAGCTTTGGAATTAAAATTTCATCCAGCTCCCGGGACAAATTCCAACTGATCTGGATCCCCTCCTCATATCTTTTTTTCATTAGAAATAGATATTGCCTGACATTATCCAACTCGCTTGCAAATAGAACCGGCCTATTCTCATATTTAATAGAATAACGCAATAAATCCGACAGTGTTTCACACATCACATAAATGTCTTCTTTTCCGCCTTCCAGGCCCGTTGCTCCAATGACCGCCAGTGTATTATATAAAAAGTGAGGATTAATCTGTGCTTCCAAGTTATTCAGGTGCGCCTGTATCGTTTGTCTTCTAGCCTCTTCCAAAATATGGTCCTTTAAACGAATTTCCTCCACAAGGTTTTCTATCGAAACAGTCAGTGTAGCGATTTCATCTTCCGACGGAATAAGCATATCATCACTGTTTTTTCCTTCCTGCGATAACAGCAGCAGGCGATCTCTCAAGCTTCTGAGGGGTTTTATCAGACTATGCGTCAAAGCATACAGAAAAATAAGAATGATCCCGAATCCGGTAGAATAACTAAACAAAATGACTCTGCGCAAATTGTCCAAACTTTCGTTGAATTCCTGTACCGACCGTCTCATTACAAAAGTCCACCCTAATGTTTCGGAAGTGCTTTTTACCCATAGCGTATTCTTGTCCGAAAAATAGTATTCCATATCTTCATTATAATAAGCAGACTCCTGCGTATACTGTGCCCGATTCCTCTGTCCGTTTCTATAAACGGTTTTTCCGCCCGTTTGAATGAAAACCGCATATTCATCACTGAGTTCATTTAATTCACAAAGCTGGTCCAGCACCTCCACATCAAGACTCATTTCCAGAATTCCAAACTGTTTAAAATTATTTCTGATCACCCTTAAAACAGAAAACACCTCATGTTCGGAGTCCGTCCATTTATCGTAATGCGGTGCCCAAACTGCCTGATAGGAATCCCCCAGCAGCCTGTTTGCCTGCATATAATAGTCTTCAAGCTCTTCTGAGGAAAACACATGCTCGGAATAAGGATAAATATTTAAAAAGGTACTATAGTAATCTCCATAGATGCTCATATAGTGAAGACTGGAACTTAAGTCTTCACTAATGATTGATTCAAGAAATAAATGATTGATTTTAGATTTATCTTTTGTATTTTGTACAAAATGATTCCCCGGCCGTTGTTTAATCTGGCCTGCCAGCTCCAGCAGCACATTAGAGGCATGCAATCTTTTTGTAATTTCCTCCATCGTATGATACTGGTCCTCTACCCTGGACTGTACGACCTTTAAGGACTCGTCGGTATTACGCTCAAGCTGCTCTCTCAGCACCAGCGCGCTGTAATAATAAAATATGCTTCCCGAAATTAACATAATAATAAAGATTATAATTGCCACATTCCCATAAAGCCTGGTCTGATATGATTTTTTCTTCAGCATTGTTCTGATTAACCTTTCACCGCTCCGGCTGTCATTCCGGCAATTACATATTTTTGTGCAAACACATAGACAATAATAATCGGTAAAGAAACAATTACCATATCCGCACATACCAGATTCCAGTTACGGCTGTATTGTCCGTAAAAATTATAAACAGATAACGGGAGCGTCCATTTTGAAGAAGAATTTAAAAAGTATAACGGATATTGAAAATCATTCCATACCCACATAAAGGCAAGAATTCCGGTTGTTGCAGTCACCGGCTTCAGCAGCGGAAAAATAACCCGAAAAAACAGCCGGTATCCGATCGCCCCATCCACAATAGCAGCTTCATCCAGCTCCCGCGGAAGTCCCTTAATAAAACTGGAAAATAGCATCGTAGAAAACGGGAGATAAATTGCCGCATACATCAGGATCAGCGACAGCTTTGACCCATAAATATTTAAAAACTTGAATAACTGAACTGTGGGAAGAATCGCAATCGGTGCTATAATCCCAAATGTCAGGAGACGGTTGATCCCCTTACACAGGCTGCTGTCTCTTCTCACAAGCACATAGCTTGTGACCGAAGCAAAAAGCAAAATAAGGAATACCGAACAGGCTGTCACAACCAGACTGTTTATAAGAGCTGTCCCAATTTTTCCCTGCTCCCAAACTGCCGCATAATTTTCAAAGTGCCATTCTGTAGGCCATTTCACACTCAAGTAATTTGCTTCTTTTTTGCTTTTAAACGAGGTGATGACAACCATCAGCATCGGATACAAAATTGTTATACTGATTACCCATAACAGCAGTTCCATTAATAGATTTACACGCTTCATTCGACATTCTCCCATCTTGCACTGAGTTTTTGATACAAAATTGCAATCATAACAAGGATAACGGTAAATACAAAATTTATTGCAACCGACTGAGAGAAGCGTCCTCTTGACATTTCATTTACCATCAGCGTCCCAAAGGTTTCCGTATCATGACCGGGACCGCCGCCTGTCATCACATAGACAAGATCAAACATCTTTAATCCATAAATCAAACTGAAAAGAATATTGACATTGACCGTCGGCATAATAAGCGGTAATATAATGCGACGGAATAACTGCCAGCCCTTTGCCCCGTCAACCTTTGCGGCCTCAATAAAATCCGTGTTCACCGACTGCAGACCGGCAAGTGTAATGACAACAGCATATCCGACATTTCTCCATACCTCTGCGCAGCAAATTGTAAACACAGCAGGCCAGCGACTGCCCAGCCATTGAAAAATAAGAGTTTCCAATCCGACCGCTTCCAATACTGTATTAATTGTTCCATGTCTGGAAGCAAATAGAGCATTAAAAATCAGTCCTACTACAAGTGTAGACAAAATAGCCGGCAAATAATAGATCGTTCTCAATGCCCTTTTCGTTTTTAGTTCCCTATTTAACGGAATTGCAAAAATAAATCCGAGCACGGTTACCACAACCGTCTTTACACCGGCAAAAATCAATGTATTGACAAATGCCTTTGACAATGATTTATCCTGAATAATTTCATAAAAATTCTTTAATCCCACAAACGTAATGTTGCTGACATAAGCACTCCAATCTGTAAAAGCATATAAAAACCCTACTGTCGCCGGAAGAACAAATATAATAAAAAATACCAGCAGCGGTATAATAATCATGGAATAGGGATAGATTTTGTCTCTGCTCATTGTATAACCTCCAACCATCAATAATCTCTGATGGTTATAGTATAATACAATGTCTCTAAAAAGGAATGGCACTTAGTCAGAATGCATATGGACAATTTTCACTTTTTGTTCTTTTGGCAACACAGTCTTCGCCTCTGTAAACACAGCATCAAAAAACCCGCGATGCATCGCGGGTTTTTATAGAACAAAGAGTTTATCGGCACAGACTGTCAATTACATGCTTCTTGAAATTTTTTCCATATTTCTCCATGTAGGTCTTCCGCCTCCTGGCTGACATTCTGAATAATTTCTCCCCTACCGACATCATCGGGAAGCGTGATCATCAGTTTCATCTCTTCTGAAATAAATTCCTCTGCAGCCTTATTCGTGCAGTAATAGCCTAAATATTCCGCACATTTTGCGCCATTTTCCGGCTGTAGCAGATAATCAAGGAATGCGTGTGCCGCAGCCGCATTCGGTGCTTCTGATGGGATGAAGCCGGCCATAATACCAAAGCCCAGACCTTCCTTCGGATAAGCAACCGATAATTCCGGCCTTGCCATCAGCGCCTGTGTTACTTGGGATGTATAAAGCAGCGCAGCTGAAACTTCGCCGCTGACAACATAATCTTGCGTATTACTGTCGCTGATCAGGCGGATATTCGGCGCGAGCTCTATTAGCTTCTCTCCCGCCTTATTGATTGTGTCCAATTCCTCGGTATTAAACGATTCCCCCATGGTTTTTAATGTAATCCCATCAATCACCCTGTAATTTCCGATAATCGCCAGATTGTTCTCAAGCTTCTCATTCCACAGATCCTCATAACTTGTAATTTCAAAGCCCGTCGCTTCCTTGTCATAAACAATAAGCGGAATCCCGGCTCCTACAGGTACTGTATATTCATCCGACGGATCATAAAAATATCCCTGATAGACCGGATTGATGTTAGCGAAGTTAGGCACCTGACTCTTATCCAGTTTCTGTGCAAGGCCCTCCTGAATCACAAGCTCGATGATATAGTCATCCGCAATGACGAGGTCATAATCTCCTCCTTTTGTTTCTTCCAGTTTTGCAAGCATATCCTCATCATAATCAAAATTTGTATAATTAATTTTGACTCCGGATTCCGCCTCAAAGTTATCCAATATTTCCTGCGGAAACATCCCGTCCCATGTGTACAGGTTCAATTCTCCCGACAAGCCGCCCTCCTGCGCAGGCTTGCTGCCGCATCCGATCAGCATCACACTGATCAGTACTGTCGATAAAACTACTGTCAACCATTTTTTCATAATCAAATCCTCCTTACATAATTTAATCGTTTCTTTTCCTGACCGTATCCGCGATAAGGATCAAAATGACGGTCACAACTAAAATAACAGTTGCAAGCGCATTAATTTCCGGAGTAACTCCGGTTTTCAGCTTTGTATAGACCTTCACCGGAAGAAGGCTGACCTTTGGTCCCGTTGTAAAAATACTGATCACGACATCATCAAACGACATCGCAAACGCAAGCACGGTACCGGACAAAATCGCCGGTGTAATGAGCGGCAAAATAATATCAAAAAATGCCCTCGGCTGAGACGCCCCCAAATCTCTTGCCGCCTCCTCCAGACTTTTATCCATTCCGATAAGCCGGGAGCTTACCATAATAAAAATATAGGGGATACAAAATGTCGTATGTGCGATAATCAGCGTGACCATTCCAAACGGAATCCCCATAAAAGAAAATACAGCAAGAAATACCATTCCAAGAATAATTTCTGGTATCATAATCGGAAGCGTAGACAGATAGGAAATGATATCGTTCCACCTAGATGTTGTCTTATGCATGCCGAACGCGCCGAGCGTTCCGATGATGATCGCCAGAATACAACTGACGGCAGCCAGAAAAATACTGTTTAATAAAGCCTGCAGCAAATCACCGTTCGAAAATAACTGCCGATACCATTTCAGACTGAAGCCGCCCCATATTGAAGAAATTTTTGATTCGTTAAAGGAATAAAAGACGGTCACTGCAATGGGAATATACATGAAAATCAGAAGAATTGCAAGATAAACTTGCGGAAACCTGTTTTTTCTCTTTTTTTTCATACAAGTCCCTCCAATTGCTTTGTATGGAAAATCTTCCTGTAGATCCCGATTAAAATGGAGGTAAGAACCATCAGAACAACCGCGAGTGCTGCCGCAAATGGCAGATTTCTGCCCTTTGTAAGCTGCTCTTGAATGACACTGCCCACAAGTACGATTTTATTGCCGCCCAAAATATCCGCGATAAAAAACAAGCCCATCGACGGAATAAACGTTAGAATGATGCCGGAAAACAAGCCGGGCATCGTCAGAGGCAGCGTGATCGTCAAAAACGCCTTCGTGCTGCTTGCTCCCATGTCTCTGGCGGCCTCGACAAGTGACCAATCCATTTTCTCCACACTTGAAAAAACGGAAAAAATCATCATCGGAAGCAGCGCATAGATCATTCCGACAACGACAGCCGGATAGGAATAAAGCAGTTTTAAAGGCTCCTCTGTAATATGCAGTTTCATCAAAAGCATATCCAGCACACCGTTACTTCTGAAAATAATAATCCATCCATACAACCGGATCAGCGAGCTGGTCCAGAACGGAATCATCAAAAGCATAGAGATTCTCTTTTTCCAGGCATCTGACAGTCTTCCCATGTAATAGCCAAACGGGTATCCGAGCAGTATCATACAAATTGTCGATAAAAATGCCAACTTCAACGAAGACGCAAATGTATTCAAATAAAGCGGTTCCACTATTTTTTTATAATTATTGAAAGTAAATTCCGTTACGAAACCCCATACCTCGGCGCGCGTCATAAAGCTTAAAACGATCATATAAATCAGTGGAAATATCACGAACATGATTGTAAACGCGTAGATGGGGAGCAACGAAGCAGCCATCCATTTTTTTGCCTTCATTCGTTTTCCCTGCTATCCTATTTTTAATTTTGAATTCTCGATAAACTGTCTGACAAATTCTGTCGCCGGCTTTTCAAAGACCTCCTCCGGCGTACCTATCTGCTCGATCCTGCCTTCATTCATGACGACAATGCGATCAGAAAGAAAGGACGCCTCCTCCTGATCGTGTGTAATATAGATAAAGGTCATACCAAGCTTCTTCTGCAAATGCTTCAATTCTTCCTGCATCTGCCTTCTGAGCTGCAGATCCAGTGCACCCAACGGTTCATCCAGCAAGAGCAGCTTCGGCCGGTTGATAATTGCCCGCGCGATTGCAACTCTCTGCTTCTGCCCGCCGGAAAGCTCCTGCGTTTTCCGTTTTTCATAACCTGTCAATTGTACCATTTCCAGTGCATTCGTCACACATTTCTTTATTTCGGCCCGCGGCATTTTTTTTAATTTCAGACCATAGCCCACATTCGCCTCAACCGTCATATGAGGAAACAATGCGTAGCTTTGAAATACGGTATTCACCTCACGTTTGTTTGGTTCCAATGCCGTAACATCCTGGCCGCCAAGAAGCACCTGTCCATCATCCAACTCCTCCAAGCCTGCTATGATTCGTATCGTCGTCGTCTTTCCGCAGCCGGAAGAACCTAAAATCGTGACAAACTCGCCCTCCGCCACATACAGGTCGATTCCTTTCAGCACCTTAACATCGCCAAAGCTCTTTATTATATTCTTCAGTTCCAATATGGGAGCCATTCCTGTTCGCCTCTATTTCTTACCATTCTAATAATTATTACTATTTTAGCATAAAATTTCCTTATCTCCAAATTAAATATTTATTTCAAGTGTTTATAAAATCTTTATAAAAGTCAGGGCCGCCGGAAATTTACCCGCGGTCCTGATTAGAATTAGAAGGAGGAGGTGTACATGATGCTGGCCAGAATGGCAGAAACCGCGACCCCGCTTAAGGTTGCAAGCAGCGCACCGGTGAGTGTCCACCTTGTTTTTGTTACTTTGGCCGCTATAAAATAAACAGACATGACATAAAAAATTGTTTCTGTACAACTCATGGCTATGGAGGCCGTCAGGCCGATCAGAGAATCTGTTCCATATTTTTTGAATAGATCCAGTGTCAGGCCTGTTGCCGCCGAGGAGGAAAACATGCGAACAATGACAAGCGGAACAAGTTCTGATGGGAAATGCAGAAATTTTGTGAGAAATGAAATTTTTTCACTGATGAAATCTAAAAAACCGGATGCACGCAGCGTGGCAATTCCTAACATCAGTCCAATCAGCGTCGGGACAATTTTTACAACAGTCTGCAGGCCATCCTTTGCTCCTCTCACAAAATCATCGTAAACCTGCTTTTTTTGCAGGGCTGCATAACCTACAATCACAAAAAAGAGTAACGGGATCAGAATGTTTGAGAAAAAGGTTAAATAATCTGCCATTGCCTATCTCCTCCGACTCTTGACTTTACAAAAAATAATGGCAATCACCGTGCTGAACAGCGTCGCCAGTATTCCCGGACCGATGATTGCACTCGGATTGACGCTGCCGTACTGGCTTCGATAGGCAATAATATTGACCGGTATCAATTGAAGCGAAGAAATATTTAATACTAAAAACGTACACATTTCATTGCTTGCCACCGTCCGGTTCGGACTGCCCCGCTCCTCCTCAAGCTGTGCCAGCGCCTCCATTGCCTTGAGCCCTGCCGGCGTTGCTGCCCAACCGAGTCCCAGAATATTTGCAATAATATTTGTAGCAATATATTCTCTGCTTTTGTGCCCCTTTGGAAGATGCGGAAACAAAAAACGAATAAACGGATCCAGCTTCCCAATCATCGCATCGATAATTCCGGCCTCCTTTGCCACCTCCATCAGGCCCGTCCAGAGCGATACGACACCCAGCATCGTGATGCATAAATTGATTGCCTCTTTCCCGGAATCGATCATCGTATTTCCCATCGTATGAATCGTACCGGTCAATGCACCGTAGAGAATCCCAATCAAAATCATAAAAGCCCATATATAATTCAGCATAAGCCTTCCCTGTTTTTGCTTCTTATAGGTATCTTATTAAAATAATGTACTTTTAATGCCTGACCATTTTAGTATTTCCGCTTTGGTATTTTATTTTTTTCTATTTTTCTATTGATTTTCCAAAAATTAACTGATACAATAAATTATATACATTTATATTATAAACACAGGAGGATTTTTAAAATGACAGACACAGGTGTAGTAAGAAAACTCGATGAGCTGGGTAGGATCACCCTTCCGATGGAGCTACGTAAAAATCTCGGAATTACCGACAGGGATCCGTTGCATATTTATGTAGAGGATCAGAAGATCGTTCTTGAGAAGTATGCGCCTTGTGATATTTTCACAGGTGAAAGAGATGACTTGATTGAGTATCACGGCAAGAAGGTTTCCAAGAAGTCCATTAAAGCAATGGCTGCCCTTGCCGGATTAAAGGTTTCAAAATAGGTGGTTAAATAAAAAATGCGGTGTATGGATAGCACCGCATTTTTTATTTAACCAGCAGCTTTTGATATGCCTCTCGTTTTGTAATTCCCCGATCCTTTGCAACAAGCTTCATACTTTCTTTTCTGTCTATTCCCATCTGTTCGTACAGGGCGAGATGCTCTGTAATCGGCATCGACAACCAGTCTCTTTGTTCCTGCTTCTTTTTATCCTGCCGGTCTTTTCCGTTTATAACAAGAACAAATTCTCCCTTTGGTTCCGTCTCTTCATAATAAGAAACCGCATCCGATATTGTCGTCCGGCGAACCTCCTCATGACGCTTTGTAAGCTCCCTGCACAAGGAAAGCTCTCTGTCTCCAAGCATATCAAGCAGCTCGCGCAGTGTTTTTACCAAATGATGCGGTGCCTCATAAAGAATAATCGTACGCGTTTCCCCGGTAAGCTCCGACAAAATATCCTTTCTTTCTTTTTTGTCCGGAGGCAAAAAGCCCTCAAAACAAAATCGCCGCGCCGGCAGACCGGACAGCGTCAGCGCGGTAATGCATGCACATGCCCCGGGAATTGAGGTTACGGTAACCCCTGCCTCGCAGCACATCTTAACGAGCACCTCGCCCGGATCGGAAATGGCCGGCGTGCCTGCGTCCGTTATCAGCGCCACATCTTTTCCATTCTGTATCTGTCTGATTAAATCCGATGCTTTGTCATATTTATTGTATTCATGATAACTTGTCATCGGCGTTTTGATTTCAAAGTGATTCAGGAGCTTAATGCTGTTTCGCGTATCCTCTGCGGCAATCAAATCAACCTTCTTAAGCGTGTTAAGCACCCGGAATGTAATATCCTCCAGGTTTCCTATCGGCGTCGCACACAAATACAGCATTCCCTGCTCTTTCCTTTCCTGCATATCCTTCTCCTTTTTCCGGCAGATTCTTAAAGCATTTTTATTTTTTCAATTCAGCTGTTAATAACCGTACACCTCATAAATTTCATCCGTATACTTTCCAGGAGATTGATATACGATTAACGGTTTTTCCACAGCAATCCTTGACTTTCCACCCCGCAATGCCTCTATCAAAACCATATTCGGCTCCTTATCCGCATAAGGATAGACCATTCTCATTCGTTTCGGCTCTAAGTGGTGGCTTGTCAGCACCGCAAAAATTTCTACAAGCCGAAACGGACGGTGTACCATATAAAATCTCCCATTTGGTTTTAATAGCCTGCTGCCCACTCTGACGACATCCTCCAGTGTGCAGCAAATTTCATGTCGAGCGATGGCTTTGGGTTCGTTTGGATTCGTCAGGCCATGGCTTCCTATCATATAAGGCGGGTTCGTCGTAATGACATCAAAAGAAGCAGCATGAAATAGCTGCTCTGCTTCTTTAATATCTCCGGTTATAATGTCGATTTTATTCGAAAGTCCGTTTATGGCTACGCTTCTGAGCGCCATATCCGCACTTTCAGCCTGTATTTCAATGCCGGTAAAGTGCTTTCCCTCTGTCTTTGCCTCTAACAAAATCGGAATGATTCCCGTGCCGGTCCCAATATCCAGCACGGATTCCCCCTCTTTCACCTTCGTAAAACCGGACAGCAAAACCGCATCCATACCGAAGCAAAATTTCTTTCCGTTCTGGATAATCCGGTATCCGTTTCGCTGCAGTTCATCCAGCCTTTCATTTTCCTTTAACTCAATTATCGTCGAGTTTTGACTTTCCATCCTGCTTCTCCAAACGCTCCAGTACCTTCAGGTCTTCGTCAGCAATTTTTGAGGCTTCTTTTTTATGCCTTGATTTAAATCTTAGCTGTGATACCTTATATTCCTTGATTTCTTTTTCATCTCCTACATCTACAATGACCTTGACGAGCTGTCTTAACACATTAACACTGGAAACCTCGCCCTTCAGCCCGTCCTCCGTCGTCACAAAATCTCCTTGATTCGGAAGTTTTCTGTTCAGCTCTTCATAGGTATCCTCCTCATTTTTCAAACAGCACATAAGTCTGCCGCAAATACCGGATATTTTTGTAGGATTTAAAGACAAGTTCTGTTCCTTTGCCATCTTAATTGATACTGGCACAAAGTCAGACAAATAAGTGTGGCAGCACAACGCTCTGCCGCAAATGCCCATTCCGCCGAGAATTTTCGTTTCATCCCGCACACCGATCTGGCGGAGCTCAATTCTTGTTTTAAATACCGCCGCCAAATCCTTGACAAGCTCTCTGAAATCAATGCGTCCATCTGCCGTAAAATAAAACAGAACCTTATTATTGTCAAACGTATATTCCGCGTCAATCAATTTCATTTCTAAATTGTGCTTCTGTATTTTTTCAAGGCAGATTTTGAACGCATCTTTTTCTTTTTCCCTGTTTCTTTGCTCTGTTTTATGATCTTCTTCCGTGGCTTTTCTGATTACGGGCTTTAACGGCTGGATCACCTTTGCATCTTCCACCTCTGTCGGCGGCATAACGACCGTTCCGTATTCCACACCCCTCGCCGTTTCTACAATCACGTGATCCCCTCTTCTAATTTCCAATTGCTTCGGATCAAAATAATAAACCTTTCCCGCTGTTCTAAATCTGATTCCTATAACTTTAATCATTTTAATTCTCCTTTATTGTCAACATCAGCAATTCCATTGCCAAATCAAAATTAACGTTGGCATTAAGCCTTACCTTTGTCTTTTCGATCGCCTTGATGATGATTTCAATTCCTTCATAGGCGCTTTGGTTTGCACGTTCCTTGATAGCCTTGACCTCCTCTTTAAATACAAGGTCATTTAAGTCATTCGTCGCTTTAAACAGCAGCACATCCCGATACCAGATCGTCATAATGTCTAAATAATCATCAATGCTCATTTTGTACTCGCTGATCTTCTTAATTGCCTGTAAAAATTCTCCGATCTCCATCTCATGAATATATTTTAAAACCGTGATGGCCTCCCGCTTGATGTTCTCAAACTCCTCGCTTGTTGCCAGGCTTTTCGCCTTACCAATGTTTCCCCTTGCAAATGCGACACAGATATCGGCTTGATAATCCGGAACATGCAGCGTTTCCATCAAATATCTCCGTATCGTTTTATCCTCTACCGGACGCATATTCAATACGGTGCATCTGGAAACGATCGTCTCAAGCAACAGAGAACTGCTGCTCGTCAAAATCAGGATTACGACATAGATCGGCGGTTCCTCCAATGTTTTAAGCAAGGCATTCTGTGCCTGTGTAGACATTTTTTCACCGTCATTGACAATATATATTTTCCATTTGCTGCTGTATGGCTTAATCATAACGTCATTGACAATTTGCCCGCGAACGTCCTCAACACCGATTGTATTCGGCTTTTCATGAGTTAATGTAATAATATCAGGTTGGTTTTTCGTAACCGCCTGTCTGCAGGAATGACATTCCATACAAGGTTCTGCCCCGCCCTTTTCGCATTGCAGTGCCATTGCAAACGTGTTTGCAATAAATTCCTTTCCGGCACCCTTTTCACCGCTGATCACATAAGCGTGGGATATCTTGTTTGTCAAAATAGCCCTCTGCAAATGCTCTTTGATATGCTCTTGTCCGATAATGCTGCTAAATGTTGCCATAAAAGCAATTCCTTTCATGTGAAAATATCCAACAGGAGTCCTCTGATTTCTCCTACCTTGCTGAGAATTCCAAGATTGTCCTTCTCCTCCTTCATCAGCTCCGCGGCCAGTTCATCTAAATTTTCATCGATGAGACGAATAATTCCATATACTCTGTGACGTCCTCTCCTGTCCAAAAAGTTTTCTCTCGAAAACTTATGGGAGCGGTTAACGATTTCATTTAAAAAATCCTTTACCAATGTCCTATATCGCTTCATATCCTTGACATCCATATGCTTCGATATCCGTTTACCCTGCATCGTGATATCTTCAAATAGAAGTGTCAGTCTTTCCTGCAGCCCAGCTTCTTCGATATGGCTCATTAATGTAAAACGAAAGGCATCATCCGTCTGCGCCGCCTGCTGTGTCTGTTCGGCAGGAGCGGCCGCCGCCGGAGTTTGACTAATTTTAATATCCATGGACCCTCCCTTCCTTCTTCCCAGACCGATTAATTAATTTACTCAGAAAATTCCTGATCCTTTAAAATATACTGTTCAACTTCCGCAATGCAGCTTTCCAGATTATCATTGATAAAACGCCTTTCAATTTGGGCAGCCCGGATTTTCTCCTCTGAAAAATCTGCCGCATCTGCCAGAAATCTTCTGCATAGCTCCGTATATTTCTGATTCTCCGGCATTTTTTCCCTGTCAAGCGCCCTCTGTAAGCGGATACCGTCATCTACCTCGATATAAATGGGAATAACCCGAGTCTCACCGAAGTACTGCCTCGTTGACAAATACGACTGAAGCACACCAATCGCCAAATAGCTTTTTTTTTCCAAGTCAATCTGGCCGTCATTGACCGTAAAGTAACGCCAAATGCCATGTACGGTTTGATACGCTCTGGCCTCAATCACACTTCCTTCCTTATTTAACCGATAAAATTCAGTCTCCGTCACAAAGTGATAGGTTTTTTGATGCTGCTCACCGTCCCGGATCGGCCTTGTCGTATACATCACGATACTGTCCAGTCCCAGGCCCTCATTTTCTAATATTCTTTTATAAATGGTATCTTTTCCTGTGGAGCTTTTTCCGAGGATGTAATAGATTTTTCCCATATGACCTCTATTTTCTTTTCACCTTCTGACTGCAGCCCGCAAATATGCAATCCCATATCCGCATATCGTAAAAGGTGGTTTATAAATATCTCCGTAATTTCTTCCCCCGGTACGATCAACGGAATTCCCGGCGGATAAAGAAATACAAATTTTGCGGCCGTTTCTCCGATACTGTCCGCAAGACAGACCGCTTTTTTCGGTTGATTTACGGCTTTATAAGCTTCCATGAATACCTGATTTCTAAAAAACGGAATGGGCGGAGCCTCCTTCTGTTCTTTTAAATGAAGCTCTCTGTCTATTTGAAATAAGGCGGACGATAATCTCGTAAAGCCTTCCTCGGTATCCATGATTGTCATGATCATCAGACAGTAGCTGCCTGCCGCCATTTCAGCCTGCAAATGATAGTTTTCAAGCAGCCGCCGATAAAGCTCCCTGCCTGAAATATCGGCCCTTTTTGTAGAAATAATGAGCTTCCCTTTATCAAAAGCAAAAATTCCGTCGGCTCCGATAATACGTTCCTCAGATACAAGCTCCAAATGCTTCCATTCGCACGCTTTTACATAAAAGTCCTGCAGGCGGCTTTCAAAAATCCGGAACCGTTCTACTCCTTCATTTTCAAGAATTGCCATGCATTGATCAATTCCTGCCATCAATAAATAGGATGGGCTGCTGCTTTGAAAAACAGCCAGATAATTTTTTAAGCGTTCTCGGTCTACAAGAGTTCCATTTACATGCAACAGCGCTGTCTGGGTAAACGCAGGCAAAGTTTTATGGACGCTGTGTATTACAAGATCAGCCCCGCACGCAACGGAACTTTTCGGAAACCCGTCTGAGAATCCAAAATGCGCCCCATGAGCCTCATCCACGATAAGCGGAATCCCGTATTTATGAACAACGGCGGCGATTCCCTCCACATCCGAAACAATTCCGTCATAACTCGGCGATGTGACAACCACTGCCCTGACCGCTATCTTCCGGCGTAACTGTTCTTCTACCTGCTCCGGCGTAATGCCGCCGCATAAATCATAAGCCGTAAGTACCTTCGGATACAAATAGACCGGCCTTAATTCCTGTAACAGTACCGCATGATAAACTGCCTTATGGCAATTCCGGCCCATCAGCAGCGCGTCGCCCTTTTTGGCAACTGCCGCTATTGCCGCTAATATTCCGCACGTACTGCCATTTATAAGAAAATGAGTTTCTTCGGAACGGTACAGACGCGCCGACCGCTGCTCCGCCTCCCTGATTGCTCCATGTGCATCGTGCAGGTCATCAAATCCATCTATTTCTGTAATGTCCCGTTCAAACGCTGCCGAAAGGAAGCTTCCTGTCATTTGCCGTTTATGTCCCGGCATATGATAGGGATAATAATCGCTGTAGCTGTATTCTTCCAATTTTTCATATAGCTGCTTCATCACTGCCACCTATTTTTATGAATGTGGAGCGTTTCCAGCAGAGAGCAATAGGTATCCGCAACGTTGACAATCCATGCCTCTCTGCATACCGGCGGCACAATTGTTAATGGCCACATATGTTTTATAATAATTTCTTTCTCATAGATATCGAGCTTATAATCTCGGATGGCATTTCTAAGCGCGATACTCGGATGACGAAAACCATGCCAACTGTTTCCTTCCTGCGGAAGGTGCCAGTCATACAAAAAATAGTCATGCAGCAGTGCACCCCGAACCAGAGCCCGTCTCTGGCATCTGATGTGAAGAAAATTGGCCAGCTTGATACTTGCATTCGCCACACTGATGCAATGCTGCTTGACTGTAATATTTCCATGCTGGATAAAATCATCCTGACCCTGAAACTTTTCGGAGTTTAAAATATCTTTTCCGTATTTACGAATCAATTTATAGTGTGTCCTTCTTCTTTTCATTCACTTATTCCTTCTCTGTTTCCACCATCGCTTCGTCTATCGTTTCGGAATTGTCTGTTTCGCTGTTATTAATGATAACCGTTTTTCCATCTTCATAATCTTTCATTTTTTTCGAGATTAAAAGCAGTGTTATCAAATCTGTAATACCGCTGAACGCGAAGCTGATACCAATAATAATCGTGACCGTATCTGCGATGAAGGCCGGCTGAAAAATCAGTACCGTACCGATGGTGATGCACAACAGCGAAAAAATCAGCACATAAAACCACCCGCTGAAATTCACTCTTTTCAAGTCAATCGCATGCTGCAGCTTGATAATTCCGTTACCGAAAATCAAGATACCCATAATAATCGGAATGAGATTAATAAGTAAATCCACTTTGATAATAATCAAAAAACCGCATAAAATCGTCACAAGACCATAGACCAAATCATAGCGGTAGTAGGATTCCACAACATTTCTTTTAAAATAGGAAACCGTATAAACAAGCCCGATCAAAAATAAAACTCCGGCAAAAACATAGCAAAGAGTTTCCATCGTCGAACGCGGAAACAGCATCATGATTACACCGAGAACAACATAAAGCAGTGATACTAAAAATGTATTCAGTTTCATTCTTTTCAACATTATTTTCCCTCCTGCTCATTTATTTGCTGCATGCAATTTTCGTCCAGTGTGCTTTTATAACTTTCGATCAGACCATCATATTTCCCCGTGTTGATATCGATGATGGCCCGCAGGCGCTCTTTATCCCAGATTTCACCGCGTGTAATCAGTTTAATAATTTCATAATATTGATGAAGGTCTTCATTTTCAATCACATTTTCCCCATAGAGCACTGTATCGTTATAGCCAGCAGGAGATTCCCGCCACATATGCCCGATCCTCCAGTTTTCCTCCCGGACAGCCGGCAGCTTTGATAAAAACGGATCGCCAAGCGCATACAAATCATTCAAATACATGTCGGAATTATAATAAATCGAGATACCCGGCACCATTTTCAAGATGCCGCCCCGATAACCCGCATTTCTATATTCATCAATACCCTGCTCATTCCATGCATCCCTAAGAACCAGTTGTCCTTCTCTGAGATAAGAAAGTGCATTGTTAAACAGACTCGTAAATCTGAAATATCCGGCACGTTCGTCCGAAATTGGAGAGCTGAAGTTATTTCCAAATAAAAACTGAGTTGTAATGACGCCGGTGGTTCCCGAATAAATCAATCCGGCAATCACAGTGCCTACAACGATCCTTTCTAATTTTAACTTTCCCTGATAGGTGCCAACCTCTCTATTCTGCATTTGAAGACAGCAAATAACAGACAGGAAAAACAGCACCGTAAAATGCCTGCCCAGCATAAAGTCTCCGCCAATATACAGGACATATCCCGTATAAAGAACCATTCCCGCAGAGCAATACAAATAGGCTGCCTTTTTGATAATAAGCGTAACTAAGACAACAACAACCGGAACGGCAATCAACAGAACATCGCAAACCGCAGAGGTAAAGAGATACTGTGCACCGCGTACAAGATATTCCTTCAGCGGAATATCCGTGCCCAGTTTTACATAAGCTGTATTCGGTACCGGAAACCCGTAATAAATCAAGGAAAACAACTCCCATCCGATAAAAGGAAGAAGTCCCGCTAAGCCAATCCCCACCGCTTTAAAAAAGGATACTTTTTCCCTTCGTGCCAAAAATCCAAAAACGACCATTGGCACAAACATCAGCACTGCATCCATGCGTGTCATCGCAATCAAAGCGACAAGAACGGCCAGCACAAAAAGCTGTCTGCCGTTATAGGTTTCCGAATGAAAGTAATATTTCATAAACAGCGCTGCCAAGAAAAATAACAGGCAATTCTCCAAGCCGCTTGTCGTATAGCTGATAAAGCAGGAACTTCCAATCAAAGCCAGAAACGTAATAATAACCTGCTTCTTTGTCTTGCAGAAATTTTTCATTACAATGGAATAAGCAAGAGCGGAAAAAATAATACATGTCAGCAATGATACGATAAACATTTTTCTAATCACAAAGTACCCGCCGGCAATCACCAGTGTGAATAACGGACAAGAGGTAGCTGAAACCCTCTCCCCGACATTATACACAAAGCCGTTGCCAAGCACGAGATTTTTTGCCATGACATAAGCATGATAAGCGTCATCACTTTGCCAGGCCAACGCCGTGATAATGACAATAAACAGCAATGAGGTGCAGAATCGGTATCGATTTGTCTCATCAGATAAATATCCCGCAATCTTAGCCTTCTTTTTTTGCAGTGCACCCTGAAAGCTCATGATTTTTTCTCCTTAAGCATAACCTTGCTTTCATTCTTTCTCAACCGAAATAAAAGATTTAATGCCTCGGTCACAGACTTCAGTTTAATACTGGACTGAGAGCCGATATAATTGATCGGCACTTCTATCGTATGTTTATTTCTGCAATAATATCGCATTTCTGTCTGATACATATGTCCAAGTGAAAGAAAGGAATCCAAATCCATGCTTTCAAGCACCTCTCTTTGAAAACCCTCAAACCCGCTTGTCATATCCTTCAACTTTGTCCCAAGCACTAAATTGGAAAGCCAAGTTCCCCCTGAACTGAGAATCCTTCTGTATAGGGGTTGATTTGTGATGTCGCCTCCCGGCATAAAACGAGAACCCCAAACGCAGTCATAGCCCTCGTCGAGCTTTTCAATAAACTGCGGGATTTCCTTCGGCAGATGGCTTCCGCCCCCATCCATTTCAATGATCCGTTCCGCACCGTCCTGCAGCGCTTTTTTAAAGCCATGCAAATAACAGGTAATCACTCCTTTGGACTCTTTATGGAAAATTAGTTTTATTCTGTCAAACTTCTTTTCCATCTCATGAATGATTTCCTCTGTCTGATCCTTGGAATACGAATCAATCACCGGATAAATATAAAGATTATCATAAGGAAGTTCCATGACTTCCGTTAAAATTGCCTCCATCGTAGACTCTTCATTTGCTACCGGCATCACTATTATTGTTTTTTTCATCTATCTACCTCAAAGTTCCGGCAAAACCGATTACCTGCTTTTATCAGGCGGTCTCCGCCTATTATTTTTGCATTAGGCGATCTGCCAGCCTGACTGCCAGTGAAACAACGACATCGGAATTATAATGCTGCCATTCGCCCCATCTGCCAAGGCCGTATACGTCCTTTGTCTGCACCCACTCCAACAGATCCTCCATTTTTTCCTGCTTTCCGATTGTATTCAGCGGGTATGCATATTCATTTATAAAATAGGAATCGGCTTTCTTTCCTTTCATCTGAAATCTTGTCAAATTCGTCTCCGTCCAGTACCCTGTGGAATTCGGACAAAAATTATGCCGCACGAGTATCCGATGATGCCTCAGTTCCAAATCGGGATAGTAAATCCACTGTGCCGGTGTAAAAAGCCCTTCCGGAAAATATTCAATCACAACAGAACTGTACTTGAGTTCTTCGATTGTTTGAGTATAAGCCGCAGGCAGACCGATACACGTTTCAAATGTCTTCCACGGAATGGTATTAATGATGACATCCGCCTGATATTCCCTGTTTACAAGCTTTTGAATAAAATCAATGTCTTTGACTGTAACGCCATATTTTATTCGGTCACCAAGTGCTCGTGCCATTCTCAGCCACAGCTCACCGATCCCATATTTTTTAGGATAATAAAACTGTGCATGACCCGGCTGGGTGCCATAGGCCTTTCTTTCCAGACAACTGATCAATGTCTCCTCAAATGAAACGTTTGGCAGCTTGTCCAGCCAATAGGTTCCGAGTGAGTTCAAATCTTCGCCAAACATTTTCTGATTATATGGAATCATATAATCCTCTGCGATTTTTTTCCCGAGCTTCCAGTAAATCCAATCAATAAAATTTTTAGGCATCTCTTCCTTCAAATTACAGCCTGCGACTGCAATTGCTTTCAAATATTCCACTTGGTCAGACAAGCTCATCTGCCAGATATTTGCTTCAATCGGGCTGTTAATCATAGTTCCGTTAATTTCTATGCGAGAATCCCTCGTATAGGAATCCCACTCCTCAATTGGCATAAATGGAAATAAGAAATCCAATACCTTGGGATTTTTTACATCTAAAAAATGCCCGCCGCCAATATCCAACGGGCTGTTATCTACTTCCTTGCTTCTGCACAGGCCACCTGCTTCCGTTTCCTTTTCAAGAACAAGAAAGTCTGTCTCTCCATTTTGCATGAGCCGATTTGCAAAAGACAGTCCTGCGGGACCTCCTCCAAGTATTAAGTATTTCATCGTGTTCCTTCATCCTATTCTTATGATTGGTATCGTTCCTATTTTATCAGTTTTTATCTAAAACATCAAGCAGACACTAAAACCGTTTCCTTTGTTTTATGTTTTTCACATTTTTGTTACATGGAAAATTGGTAATAATTTTCTATTTAATAAATATAGCCCTTCCTAATTGATTACACATTTTAGGATGGGCTATACGAATCTTTCTTATTCAACGCCATTTTTACAGATTTTCTTCAACTCCCGGACAACCTCACTATAAAGGGATACAACATCCCAATAAGATTTTTTCAAAAAAAGATAATCTTTTTTCCTATACGCCGCATCATGCCTGACTGCCATAGCGGAAAGTGCTTCCGCGCCAAGATTGCCCGCCAGACTTTTCAATGTATGTACTTCCCTATCATAGGTTACATAATCCTCTTTTTCAATGCTCTTTACAATGTTTTCTATCTGTCTCGGTGCATTTTGACAAAACACATCGGCAATTTCCGCATAAACCTCCATGTTATCATCAAACATGGCCTTGCCCTTCTCTATATTGATATATCGATATTCCTCTTTCCCTTCCATCTGCATTCTACCATCCATTTCACTAGTGTATTGTAGAATATCCATCCTCCGGCGTTAAACCGATTATGCCGATTTTTTTATTTAACAAATGATCATAAATAATGATGCCTAACGGCGACTGTGCATGCTGATATTCTTCACCGTTAATAAGTATCTTACTCTTTCTTTCCGTATTTCCGCCCTTTTCTCTTAATTCTCTGCTTACTATTATATCACTCTTTTTAAAAGAAGTATACCACTCATATATTTCCTCTGCCGACTGAAAAAGAATCTGATCTTTTTTTACAACAACAATCTCCTGCCGTAATGCGGTTTCATCGATGCCGATTCCGGCAAGTTCCTGCTTTACGGAATCCGACATCCTGGAGAAATCATTATGTTCATTGATTGTTACAATTAACGTATAATAAGGGTTATCCAGTTTTTTCAGATATTCCCCTGCATCCTTTACACCGGGTAAAACATATTGATTATATTCCTGCGTCCATCTGTCCGCGTCCTGCTGCCAGGTAATATAAGCCTTATCCTCACGCCTGTCCGGAATTTCATAATGCTCCTTCAGATAATTGCCAAGCCAGGCCGTATATTTTACATTTCCTTTTTCATTCAAATGAGACCATTCACACAGATCCGTAGAAAAATTCAGGCCAAGCTCCGTATACATTTTATTAAAGTCAAGGCAGGGCACATCATATTCCTCTGCGATCGAAAACATGTAATTATAGATTTTTTGTGCATCCTCGGTCACCTGATACGGAGAACAAATAATCAGCAAAGGAATCCCTTCCTGCGCACAGAGCTCTATATATTTCCTATAATAACGCTCTGCCTTTTCGGAGATCACAGTCATTTCCGACACACTTTCAATATCTGGAGCAATCAGTTCCTGATCCGCCTGCACACCCCATTTTGGTTCAAAACCTTTAAATGTTTTCAGATACTCCTCATACTCAAAATCCTCTTCCGCGATTTCTGTATACCTTGAATGGTGCCTTGTGAATGGCAGAATATAGCTGTTAAAAGCAGTATCCAGAGTGCTTTTTTTCACAGCTTCATAATAATTTTCTGAAGGCTTCATCCCATATAGATTTTCCATCAGCCATGCACCCTGAAAGTCATCCTTGATGACACCTGTCGAAAAAATCTCCAGCACCACCACCTGCGGCCGCTGCGTTTTTAATGCTTCGACAAGCCAGTTATAATTATTCCAGAGAAGCTGTTCAGCGCCCCCCAAATCAAAAGCCGCGATTCCGAAATCACGATATAATATACCTGTGTTAATATTACTGTAAGTATGAGAGCTTCCCATAAACAGTACATCAATGGTATTATCCGCATTCGTATAAAACGCTCGCATCTGGTCAATCCCGTCATTGGATTTATATTTTAAAATCTCGTTCAGAATAAACAACAAGATCGCAAGACATGATAAGAATAAAACTATTTTGCTGATTTTGCTTTTCATAAAAACCTCTCTTAAGCATCCTAGAAGCTGAAATATAAAAACGCCTGGGGATCATGTCCCGCTCCATACTGTCCCCATACAAAAATAGCACAGCAGATAAACAGATAAATACCCCATCGAAACCAAATATTCTGCCGATTTAAAACAGAGATGAAGCTTTCCTTTTTCTTTTTCTTTATATAATCCACCGCGAGCAATACTATAATAGTAAATAAGGTAATACGAAAATCCTTTTCCCCCAGTCCCCATGTATAAAGCGTGCCATCAAACAATGTCCACGGATCCCATTTTACAACGATCCTTCGAATTACTTCAATTGCAACACCAAGCGATTCTGTTTTAAAAAAAATCCAGGAAAAACATACTAAAAAAAATGTCATGACTGTTTGCAGCAGCCGATAGCTAAAGGTATCCGTTTTAAAATGAAACCGTTCAACAACCTTTTTCTTAAGCGGCCTCGTAACTTCACCGGTTACAATATAAAAACCATGCAGCAAACCCCATATCATATATCCCCAGTTTGCACCATGCCAAATACCGCTCGTGAAAAATACAATCAGTGTATTAAAATATTTGCGCATCTTTCCCCGCTTATTTCCGCCCAGCGGAATATATAAATAATCTCGCAGCCAGGAACTTAAGGAAATATGCCATCTTCTCCAAAATTCGCTGATGCTCTTAGAAAAATAAGGCGCCTCGAAATTTTGTATTAGGTTAAAGCCAAGAATCTTTGCAGCACCGAGAGCTAAATAGGAATAGCTTGCAAAATCACAGTAAATTTGAATTGCAAAAAAAACAGTCGCAGTTATTAATGCGATTGAGCCGTACATCCGGTAATTTCCATATACGGTATTCACAAGCAGGGCCGTCCGGTCCGCCACAACCATTTTCAAAAAATAGCCCCAAAGCATATAGACGGCTCCAACCGTAATTCTGTCATAGTCCCAAAGTTTTAATTTTTTACACTGTTCAATTTGGGGAAGCATATTTTGAGCGCGCTCAATCGGACCGGATAAAACACTAGGAAAAAAAGAGACAAACAATGCATACTTCAGTAAGTTTTTCTCCGCCTTTATATCCTTTCGGTAAACGTCAATTAAGTATCCCGAGGATTGAAAGGTAAAAAACGAAATGCCCACCGGCAGAATCAAATTCAGCGACGGCTCTGATACGGCGATTTGTAACTGATTTAAAAATGCTGCCATATTTTCTAATATAAAATTTGTATATTTAAACAGTGCCAACATGGATAAATTAAGAAGGAGACAGACAATAAAAAGCAGCTTTTCCGCGCTTTTTCCCTGAGAAGCCGGTTTTTGCTCCTGCAATTCACGAAGACGGCTAATAAATATTCCGGCTGAATAAGTAATCAAAGTTGAAAAACCCAGACACAGTACATATCGGGGATCCCAACTCATATAAAAATAATAGCTGACAATCAGCAGCCATAAATAACGACCCTTTTTCGGAATAATAAAATAAATAAACAATATAATTGGAAAAAATATAAGAAAATCAACGGAGTTGAAAAGCATAAGGTCTCCTTCCCATCTGCCGCTTTTCTGGATTGTGTAAGATATTTCTATTATAACCTGAATATGGATAAGGCTTCAATCTAAAAAATATGAAGATTCTATTAATTTTGGATCAGCATCCCAGCAATCTGCATAGCAATTTCGGAAATTTCATTCTCTTCCTGAAACTGAATCTCCAACTGATTAAAAAATTCCTTCTTATATTTTTTTGCAGCTATTTTATTTACCATATGGAAATAATGCATTAAGTCATTAAAATTACTAATTCTGTCGAGAACGCTGTTCTGCATTTGCTCCATTTCCTGATGGCAGGTTGCTATAACCTGCATTGACAACTTCAACTCTCCCGTAATATCGGAAGCCTCCATCAGTACATCCGGACGTTTCTTTTGTATCGTAAGAAAATATTCCTTCGCACCTTCTATATCCTTATTGATAAAAAACTGAGCAAGCTTTTCCTTCAGTTCCCGCGTTTCCGCTTTTTCCCCAAGCATTCCCACTTTACACTCATATATGCGAAGCTGCCGGGAAACTGCCCATACATAGAGCAGAAACTCAGAAATAAAACCAAATACACGCCGGTGATAATCATCCTCTGCTGTCAAATCCACTCTTTTCTGAACTTCAAAAAAAATAGAAAACAGCCATGCCGCATATTCATCAAACAGCTTTTTAGAACATACCATCATATTTCCGAAATACGTTTCTTTTCCTTTTACAAGTTCAATAAAGAAGCGATAGTCTTCCGGATACTTCTCTTTTATAACGACTCCCGTTGCATCGAGAATTTTTACATTATGATTAGCTCCAAACCCATAATAATAAGAATTATTAAGTTCGACTCGTTTTGTCGTAATCAAATCATAATCTTTCAGAAGTGCTTCATATTCCTTTTCGGTAAAAAGAAAACCCTGACGGTTAATCAAATAGCGCCTGTAATGACAGGTCCCAATGTAATCGACATCCTTTATGTTTTTCCATACCCAATATAAACCTGTCAGCTCACTGTAATAGCAGTTCCATCCGGATATATGATCCCCGCTGTCATCTCTAAGATAGCCCAGCGGCTGCGCCTTGGCACTTCCAACCTGCAGCGGCACATACATTTGATTGGATGGTGTATTAAATTTTTTATGAGTCATGGTAAAAATTTTAACAGACATATCGTTCTCCCAATTATAAAAATTATCGTATTTTGTTTTACTCCATATACACTCTGTTTCGTCCCGCGCGTTTAGCGGCATATGCTGCCTTATCTGCATCGGCTATTACACCCTCATAATTTTTGACTTGCTTCCCGCCGCAATAGGCAATACCAATGCTAACAGTGATGTGATGCCCGGCTATCTCCGCACCTTGCACAGCTATTCGCAGCTTTTCAGCAATGAACAATAGTTCCTTTTCACTGTACCCGTATGCAAATGCCAAAAATTCTTCTCCGCCGTAGCGATAGAACCGAAGCCGAAATTTCTGGGTAAATTCTTTCAGTATTCCTCCGAAACGATTTAGACATTCGTCACCGGCAGTGTGTCCATAAGTGTCGTTAAAACACTTAAAATGATCAATATCCAGCATAAATATTCCGGAAGGCCCTTCTGTATTTTCTATCTCCATGTTCTCTAATGTCTCAAAAAGCTTACGGCGATTATATAAACCTGTCAATACATCGGTCTCCTTTTCAATAACCAGCAAACGCCTCGCTTCAAAGCCTTCCAGACGAGCCTGTACTATTGTTTTTCCAAGATAACATCCAAGAACAGCAGCACACAAGCAATTAATTGTATCATCAAGTACATATTGGGGCTTGAGATATATGGCCAACGCAGTATGCACTGCCAACCAAAAAGCTAAAAACAATCTAATTCGAAGTGGGCGATCAATAAGGCTAAGCGGCATAATGACGAATCCGCCCAGCAGAATAGTAGCTCGCATATTTGGTGAATGAATGACGCTAAGATATATTGCTAACATAAACAAGACTGAAAAAGCTGCATACATTCCAACAATCACATACTTTTTCATAACTGATAACTTATACAAAAAAAATAACGAAAAAAATGCTATCAATGCCAATATATAAGCCTGGACAGCACTCGCTTTTGTATTGCTGAAAGGCACCGAGAGAAGCGGCAATAAAATCAGTACCCATCCCATGAGCAGCAGTGTATGAAGCGTCTTTTCATTATGTTCCTCTACGGCTTCACAGTTGTCGGATGCGAGTTGTATATAGATATTTCCTTGATTCCAAAATAAATTCGACCAGTTTGGCATAGTATTTCACCTTATTTGGATTTACGACAGGCACGCTAATCCTTTGTACAAATTCCATCTATCATGTACATTCACTATTAATTTAATCATTTTATCTGCTAATTAAATAACATTATACCTTGAAAACACTGAAAATTTCAATAACATATAAATTCAGACCTGAAAATATTTTTGCAATAAATGAAAGAAAAATAGCTTGCTTATACCCCCAATGTTTATTACTTTTATTACAAAAATAATAAACACCCAAAGGATAGCTTTACTGCTAATCTGGGTGTTTATTTACGAGTAGCGGGGACAGGATTTGAACCTATGACCTTCGGGTTATGAGCCCGACGAGCTTCCAGACTGCTC
>JASGGU010000048.1:0-28968 GCA_047602645.1 Lachnospiraceae bacterium
TGCTGTCAGATTCTGCGGTACTGTTGCCAAACTCCGCAGGGGGCTTCGTCAGACATGTCCCCGCAAGGATATTCCAGTGTCGATTTTACAGATAATGTCCTGCCGGGAGAACTGGGCTCCGGCAAAATCGTTGGCGGAAGTGTTGTGATGCTGATGTCCTCGGATATGCCGGTGAGAGGATTTGCTCTCGATGATGCGGAAATTGAGGATGGTGTTGCGTCAAGCGGCGGAAATACAACATTTTCCTCGGATACCTATGATATGATTGCGGGCGTCCTGTCACATTACAGCGGAAACGAAAGCGTGGTAAAGATTCCTTCCGGTGTAAATACAATCGGAAACCGTCTTTTTTATCAAAATGAAACGATTACGGGTGTGAAACTGCCGGAGGGTATGACAAAAATCGGTGATTTTGCTTTTGCCCGTTCCGGTATACAGCAGATTCATATTCCAAACGGTGTGGAACGGATCGGTTATGCAGCGTTTTACTTTTGTGAAGCACTGAATGATGTAACAATTCCAGACAGCGTACAAACGATTGAACTGGGCGCTTTTGAAGGCTCATTGTGGCTGAATAACTGGCTTTCAGCTGATGACGGAAACAATTTCCTCACGGTGGGTGATGGGATTCTCCTTGCCTATAAGGGAGAGGGCGGCAACATTTCAATCCCCGAGGGAATAAAGACGATCGGTGCGGGATGTTTTTCGGGGAATACATCCATTACAGGAGTTTCGATACCGAATTCTGTGACAACGATCGGTGAGGATGCATTTAATGGATGCAGTGCACTTAATGCGGCAGAGCTTCCGGAGGGACTCGTTCAAATTGAGGACCGTGCATTTAAAAATACAGGTCTGGACAGCGTGCGGATTCCGTCCACAGTAACGTTAATCGGACTTGGCTCCTTTGGCGGCACCGATAATCAAAGTCTGCTCAAGACCGCTATTTTTGCGGGAAACCTCCTGCCGAATGTAACCTATAAGCAGACAGCATCCCGGCTTTCCGCACAGGATTTAAGAAATCTTGCGTTTGATGGTGTGGAAAACGCAATTGTAAATAAGGACTGCAATTTGAATTCCGGCACGATCTTTAATACGGGAAGTTATGGCTTCAGAGGACAGATTTACTGTGTGACAGCCGATGCGTCGGGCGGACAGGGAACACTTGAGCTGCAAAGAGCGACAAAGGAGCCTGCGGAAGAAAGCGGCATTGTTTCAATTGATCCTCATGTAACAGCCGGCGGCAGTGAATATATTATGACGGGTGTAAAGGAAAGTGCTTTTGATGCCTATGAAAATTGTGAGGAGTGGAGCGGAAAGCGCCTGACCGGTATTTCGATTGACGGAAATGCATCGGAAGGCTTAAATGCATTGCTATCAGGGATTTCCTTTTCTGCGGCACCGGGAGTTTCTGAGGAGCTTGCTAATTTGACAGAAGATAATGCGATTCTTGTACAGTTAAATACTGCCGGCTTTCAGGCGGCGGATGCTTCTAAAGCGTCAGCCCGTATTCCTGGCAATACGGAACGTTATGTGCTTCAAATCGGCGAGGATGAATCTTTGCGGGCCAAACTAAATCTTGCATTCTATAATTATTATGGACAGGTCGGAGATATTACCATGATGCCGCTTAGTATGACGATGACAGATCAAACAGGGACCATTCCGATCGAAAAGCTGGCAACGGGAAAATTGGAAATCATAATTCCGATTCCGGCACGCTTTATCGGAACCGAAAATTTGAAAATCGGTGCTCTTGATGATAATGGCTCTCTGGAGGAACTTTCGACAGAGCGCATTACGGTGGACGGAACGGATTGTCTGCGGTTTGTCGCAAGCCATCTGTCACCCTATGTCATTTACCGGATTGCTTCCAAACAGGCCGGAACTGTTGTAACGGAAAATGCGGAAGGGCTTGCCGGAAATCAGATTGCCGGGGTCGTGCAAACTTTAAACAGAAGAGTCGGAACAATTGAGGCCAAATGGTTTGTCATTGTCATACTGCTTTCCTCTGCGGCAGTTTTGTTTTTATGGAGAGAGAAACGGAATCAGAAAAATGTGAGATTCAAATAATCGGTAGTTGCTTTTTTTTCTGACACTAGTATAATGAAAAGGATTATACAGGTTGATCAGAGGAGGCATATGATGAAGACAGAAAACCGCGCTGTGAAGATGAACAGCAGCAACAATTTATTGGAACTTGAAGAGCATATGTATATATTAGCGGATGTGGAGACCCCTAATGTATTCAGGAATCTGTTTCCCTATGAGGAAGTGCCGAAAATCGCATTCAATGACAGAACGGTCCCCCATAATATGCCAAAGGAAATCTGGATTACCGATACGACATTCCGTGATGGCCAGCAGTCAAGGGCACCGTATACGACGGAGCAGATTGTGACAATTTTTGATTATCTGCACAAGCTCGGCGGCCCAAACGGCATGATCCGTGCCAGTGAATTTTTTTTGTATAGTAAGAAGGATCGGGATGCCGTATATAAATGTATGGAAAGAGGCTACCAGTTTCCGGAAATCACAAGCTGGATTCGTGCGAGCAAGGAGGACTTTCAGCTGGTCAAGGACCTTGGCATGAAGGAAACAGGCATTTTAGTAAGCTGTTCGGACTATCACATTTTTTATAAGCTGAAAATGAACCGCAGGCAGGCGATGGAGCATTATCTGAATATCGTACGGGAATGTCTTGAAACAGGGGTCAGCCCGCGCTGTCATTTGGAAGACATTACACGTGCTGACATTTATGGTTATGTCATCCCATTCTGTTTGGAACTGATGCGCCTGATGGATGAGTATAAAATCCCGATCAAAGTCAGGGCATGCGATACGATGGGGTATGGTGTCAATTATCCGGGTGCTGTAATTCCCCGTTCCGTACAGGGCATCATTTATGGCATGAACAAGCACGCCGGAGTCAGCCCGCACTTGCTTGAGTGGCATGGACACAACGATTTCTATAAGGCGGTTTCCAACTCGACGACAGCCTGGCTGTACGGTTGCGCAGGTGTTAATACGTCACTGTTCGGCATCGGCGAGCGGACGGGGAATACGCCGCTTGAAGCAATGGTGTTTGAATATGCGCAGCTAAAGGGCGATTTAAACGGCATGGATACGACTATAATCACGGAACTTGCAGAATATTATGAAAAGGAAATCGGCTATAAGGTTCCGTCCAGAACGCCGTTTGTCGGAGAAAATTTTAACGTGACGAGAGCGGGCATCCATGCGGACGGCCTTTTAAAAAATGAAGAAATCTATAATATTTTTGATACAGAAAAGTTTTTGAACAGGCCTGTGCTTTGTGCTGTTTCCAACACATCCGGGCTTGCGGGCATCGCCCATTGGATTAACACCTACTACAAGCTTCCGAAGGAGCGTCATGTGGACAAGAGTGACGCGCTTGTCGTGCGTATTAAGGACGAGGTAGACGCGGAATATGAAAGCGGACGGGTGACCGTTATGACGAACCAGGAGCTTGTCAGTATGATTGAACAGGCCTGCCTGGACTTAAAAATAGAACTATAAGCAGAAAGGAATGGATAAATGGATCAGATTAAAATGAAAACTCCTCTTGTAGAGATGGACGGAGATGAAATGACGAGAATTTTGTGGCAGATGATAAAGGAGGAGCTTTTATATCCATTTATTGATTTAAAGACGGAATATTATGATCTTGGCCTTGAATACAGAAACGAGACAGAAGATCAGGTAACGGTTGATTCCGCGAGAGCTGCAGAAAAATATGGCGTTGCGGTGAAATGTGCGACCATCACGCCGAATGCGGATCGGATGAAGGAATATGTACTCAAGAAAATGTGGAAGAGCCCGAACGGGACAATCCGGGCAATATTAAACGGAACGGTGTTTCGGACACCTATTATTGTAAAAGGCATTGAACCGTGCGTAAAGAACTGGAAAAAGCCGATTACGATCGCAAGACATGCTTACGGTGACATTTATATCAATACGGAATATCTGATTGAGCAGGCAGGAAAAGCGGAGTTGTTGTTTACGGCTGCGGATGGAACACAGAGGCGGGAACTGATCCATGAGTTTCCTGCTTCGGGAGGTGTCGTGCGCGGTATGCATAATCGCACCGATTCCATCGAGGCATTTGCAAGGAGCTGCTTTAACTATGCACTTGACATCAGACAGGACCTCTGGTTTGGAACAAAGGATACGATATCCAAACAGTATGATCATCATTTCAAGGATCTATTTCAGAATATTTATGAAGCGGAATATAAAGAGAAGTTTGCGGATGCTGAAATTGAGTATTTTTATACGCTGATTGACGATATTGTGGCAAGAATCATGAAATCGGAGGGCGGTATGATTTGGGCATGTAAAAACTATGACGGAGATGTCATGAGCGATATGATCTCCTCTGCTTTCGGATCTCTTGCAATGATGACATCTGTTCTTGTTTCTCCTTCCGGCGTATTTGAATATGAGGCTGCGCACGGAACCGTGCAGCGTCATTATTATAAGCATTTAAAAGGAGAAGAAACATCGACGAACTCCGTTGCAACGATTTTTGCATGGACCGGTGCGCTGAGGAAGCGGGGCGAACTGGACGGCATTTCTGATTTGATGCGCTTTGCCGACAAACTGGAAAGAGCAACGATCGAAACAATTGAATCAGGAAAAATGACAAAGGATCTTGCGATGATCACAAGTCTGGAGGAAACGGTGACCTTGAACAGCCGCGACTTCATAAGGGCGATCAGAAAGACGTTGGAAAGCTATTTATAAATGGGAGGTAGCTGTTTTGGAGGAAAAAGAAATTTCACGTGCCGTAATCAGCAGGCTGCCGAGGTATTTCAGATATCTCGGTGAGCTGAAGGACCACGGCGTGGAGCGTATTTCTTCACGCGAGCTCAGCGAGCGAATGAAGGTAACAGCTTCGCAGATCCGGCAGGATCTAAATAATTTCGGCGGTTTTGGTCAGCAGGGCTACGGATATAATGTGAAATATTTATATGAAGAAATCGGAAAGATTTTAGGACTTGATCAAAAGCATAATTTGATTTTAGTGGGCGCGGGCAATTTGGGACAGGCGCTTGCAAATTATGTAAATTTTGAAAAGCGCGGTTTTATTATCAAGGGAATTTTCGATGCAAACCCCGAAATTCATGGGAAGCTCATCCGGGATATCCCGATTGCACCGATGGAGGAAATTGAAGCGTTTATGCGGGACAACAATGTGGATATTGCCGTTTTGACCATTCCGAAGGAAGGTGCTGTGAAGGTGGCCGAGCTGCTCGTTACCTGTGGGATTAAAGCGATATTAAATTTTGCACATATTGATTTGAATGTGCCCAAGGGAGTCGTTGTTGAAAATGTGCATTTATCGGAAAATCTGATGCGTCTTTCCTATAATTTAAATCGTTATGAACAGGAACAGAAGGATATTCGGGGTGGGCAGTGATGGCAGGCTCGGAGGAAAGATTCAAAGAGGCTCTCAAGGATAAGCAGATACCGATTTTGACGCTGGACAATAAATGGCATAAGCTGTTTGGCAGATCGAGTGCGACAAAGGAGATTGAAAAGCTTGAAAAAGAATTGAACAATCTCCTGAAGCGTCAGGGAAAGCTGACGAATGAAATCAAGGATTTAAAAAGAATTAAAAACAATCTTCTGACGGATATTATGAGCAATATGGAAGGCATTGAGCAGGATACCGACGCATCGGTTGATAAAAAGCTGAACGATAATAAACGTCTTGTTAATGAGGTCAACGAAAAGGTGGAGAGTCATGAGGACGAGCTTCTGGAAATCCCTCATGAACTTGACGTAGTTAATCGTGAATTGATGTTGAGGACAATGGAGTTGTGCTATGACAAGCTTGCCCAAAATACGGATGAAATTGAAGAGATTGCTGACTGGATTGGTGAAATGCGCGTGGCGCTCAAAACAAATATCATCAAAAAACAGGATAAGGAAATCAATAATTCAGAGTTGTACGGCTATATGCATAATATTTTTGGCCGTGGAGTACTTGAATTATTCGACATGAGATACGAGCCTACGCTCCCCTCTGCAAGAAAGAAGGGGGAAACTATGGCAGAGGAGACAGAGAAAGAATAGGCGCATCATACAGATACGGTTTCTGGTGATGCGCTTACTGGTATTAAGGAGTCTGTGGCCCTTTAAAAATGGAGGATGCCTATGGAGGCAATTTTATCTGCTGAAGAAATGAAGTACTGTGACAACTATACAAGCGAATATTTCGGTATGCAGCCGCTTGTTCTTATGGAACGTGCGGCGCTTGGCGTTTTTGATACACTTAATGAAGAAAAGGTGCCGTTATTCAAGGTACTTGTTGTATGCGGGAGCGGAAATAACGGCGGAGACGGTTTTGCAATTGCCAGACTGTTAAAGGAAAAGCAAATTCCTGTAGAAGTTGTTTTTGCCGGAACAGACGATTCCTGTACACCGGAAACGAAGGTTCAATGGGAAATTGCTTTCCGTTATGGTGTCGTGATCAATCGCACGATAGAAGAAAATGCATATACTACTGTTATAGATGCATTATTTGGGATCGGCTTAAACAGGGAGCTGTCTAGCAGCTATCAGGAGGTCATTAACGCAATCAATCGTTTCAAGGATCGGGGAGCCGTTACTGTTTCTGTGGATATTGCCTCGGGAATTGCGGCAGATACCGGAGCGGTCATGGGAGCGGCAGTAAAGGCTGATCTGACCGTAACTTTTGCGTATAAGAAAATCGGGCACCTTCTTTATCCGGGGGCGGCTCATACGGGAAAGCTGATCAAAAAGGACATTGGCATTACCCCGGCATCATTTCGGGAAACAGTTCCGAAAACCTTCGCTCTGGAAGCTTCCGATCTGGTGTTTGCAAAGCGGCCGGCCTATTCGAATAAAGGAACGTTTGGAAAAGCGCTGATTATCGCGGGAAGTGAAGCAATGGCGGGGGCTGCCGTGCTGGCATCGAAAGCCTGTCTGAAAAGCGGGTGCGGTATGGTGCAGGTGTTCACGCATGAGAAAAACAGACAGGTGCTGATCGAAAGTCTGCCGGAAGCAATTGTGACCGTTTATGGAAAGGAAATTGATTCTCCGTTGCTTTATAAAGCAATGGAGTGGGCTGATATTATCGGTATAGGACCCGGAATCTCATTAGGATTGTCTGCAGAAACGCTCTTGAGGGAAGTGCTTCTTCAAACCGGTAAACCGCTCGTGATTGATGCGGATGCAATTTCCCTGTTGTCCGGACAAAAAAGACTTCTGCATGCCAAGCAGAACAGAACGATCATTATGACGCCGCATATCGGAGAGTACTGCCGATTTATGCAGCTTGAGAAATCCGAGGTGATAAATGACCTTATCGGTGCCGCAAGAAAACTTTCCGAAGAATATGGCGTGATTTGTGCATGTAAGGATGCACGCACTGTTACTGCCGAGCCTTCCGGCCTTTGCAGGATCAATTCAAACGGAAACAGCGGAATGGCAAGCGCGGGTACCGGGGATGTGCTGTTTGGAATTATCTGCAGTCTGTTGGCACAGGGTATGCAGCCGTTTGACGCGGCTTCCTACGGCGTTTATCTGCATGGTGCAGCCGGAGATCTGGCGTCTTTGCGATGCGGAGAGCGTGGGATGCTGGCAAGCGATTTGATTGATGCAATGCGGGAATATTTACAATAGTACAAACCTCGTTTGAGGGTGAAAGATACAGGGAGGAATTGTAATGAGCAGCAGAAGAGTTTATGCACAAATTGATTTGGATGCGGTTGTCTCCAATATGGAGCATATGTATCACAAATTGAGTGAACATACGAAAATGATCGCGGTCATCAAGGCAGACGGTTATGGACACGGTGCGAGAAGGCTCGCGGAAAGGCTGGAACCCCTTGGCTATGTATTCGGATTTGCTGTGGCCACTGCCGAGGAAGCGTTTGAACTGAGGGAAAGCGGAGTCAGGAAACCGATTTTAATTCTCGGTTATACATTTCCGGAGGATTATGAGGCCCTGATAGCACAGGATATCAGGCTGACTATATTTAAAGAAGAAACGGTAAATCAGCTATCTGCATGTGCAAAGAAATTAAATAAAAAAACAAATGTGCATATAAAAGTCGATACCGGAATGTCAAGGATCGGCGTATCTGCCGATGAAGCCGGCTTGTCAGCCGTAAAAAAAATTACCGCATATCCCGAAATTGAAATAGAAGGGATATTTACTCATTTTGCAAGGGCTGATGAAGCAGATAAAACCTATGCGGTAAAACAGCTTGAAAAATTTCAGAAATTTGTCATGCAGTGTGAGCGGGGAGGTATTCGGATCCCTTATAAGCATTGCTCCAACAGTGCCGGTATTCTGGAGCTCCAACAGGCCAATCTGGATATCGTACGTGCCGGCATTACGATTTACGGTCTTTGGCCGTCTGATGAGGTTTCCCGGGAATCTATTGTTCTGACCCCGGCAATGTCTTTAAAAAGCAGCATCGTCTATATTAAAACGGTGCAAAAGGATATGCAGATCAGTTATGGCGGTACTTATACGGCAAAGGGACCAATGAGGATTGCGACAATTCCGGTCGGCTATGCCGACGGGTACCCGAGAGGTCTTTCCAATAAGGGAAGTGTTCTGATCAGAGGCAAACGCGCACCGATCACAGGCAGGGTATGTATGGATCAATTTATGGTTGATGTTACTGCTATTCCCGATGCAAAGGAATACGATGAGGTTGTGCTTTTAGGAAGCTCCGGAGAGGAGAAAATTACAGCGGAGGAGTTGGCCCGGCTGTCCGGCAGATTCCATTATGAGCTTGTATGCGATATTTCAAAGCGCGTGCCGCGGATCTATACATAGTAGGGATTAATTTAATCAGATCTGAATACACCGAATAAAAGTTGTTAATACTGTAACTACAAAATGATTGACAAATAGTATGATTTGAAAGGTTGTGTAGGATTTGATTATAAGAAGAGGAGATATTTTTTATGCGGATTTGCGGCCGGTGATCGGCTCCGAGCAGGGAGGTATCCGTCCGGTTTTGATCATACAGAATGATGTCGGAAACAAGCACAGTCCGACGGTCATTTGTGCCGCCATTACAAGCCGGATGAATAAAGCAAAGCTACCGACCCACATTGAAATCGAATGTAGGAAATATCATCTGGAAAAGGACTCTGTCATTTTGTTGGAACAGGTGCGTACAATAGATAAGAGCCGCCTGAAGGATCGGGTATGCCATCTGGATGTCTCTATTATGGAAAGCGTGGATAAAGCGCTGTACGTGAGCTTTCAGCTTCCTACATAGTATAAAAGAAGTTGAAGAAACGGAAAAATAATGCTACAATATTATACAATATGGATAAAACAAAGGAGAATGAGGTGTAGAAATGTCAGGACATTCTAAATTTGCGAACATTAAGCACAAAAAAGAGAGAAACGATGCCACAAAAGGAAAAATTTTTACGATCATTGGCAGAGAAATTGCTGTGGCCGTGAAAGAGGGCGGAGCGGATCCCGATAATAACTCCCGACTGCGCGATGTCATCGCCAAGGCCAAGGCAAACAACATGCCGAATGATACGATCGACAGGGGAATCAAGAAAGCCGCGGGTGATGCCGCAAATGTCAACTACGAATATGTATCCTATGAAGGCTACGGGCCAAGTGGGATTGCGATTATCGTGGATGCGCTTACCGACAACAAAAACCGCACGGCCGCAAATGTGAGAAGCGCTTTTACAAAAGGCAACGGCAATGTCGGTACACAGGGCTGTGTATCGTTCATGTTTGATAAAAAGGGACAAATTATCATCGATAAAGAAGATTGCCAACTGGAAGCGGATGAGCTGATGATGACAGCGCTGGAAGCGGGTGCGGAGGATTTTTCCGACGAGGAGGACAGTTATGAAATTCTCACGGATCCCGATGAGTTTGGTACGATTTTCAAGGCGCTTGAAGATGCGGGTATTCCGATGGCATCAGCCGAGGTAACAATGATTCCGCAGACGTGGGTGGAGTTGACGGATGAAGCGGCTGTCAAGTCTCTCCAGAGGACTCTGGATCTGTTGGATGAGGATGATGATGTGCAGGCGGTATATCATAACTGGGATGAGTAATTAGGAGATAAAAATGGAAAATATTAAAACAGAGCTTCCTAAGCTTCTATTTGATAACGAGGATGGATTAAAAAATTTCAAACGAGACAAGTATGAGGAGGCGTTTCGGAGCTATTACGGTGTATACCTGCCGCTTTTTGATGAAATTGAAAAGCAGTATCAGGAGACGGAAGACAAACAGCCCTTCGTAGAGGAGCTGGCTGATTATTTTGTCGGCTGCGCAAACGACAGACAAGCCGGTTTAAAAAAGAAAACAGAAAAGGAAAATTTCATAATTGATCAGAATTCAATGATGGCGGTTTATGTTTTTCCTGCTATTTTAGAATATCATGGGGAATCTTCCGAGCCGCTGGCAAATGCCATCGTTGCGAAATGGAATTCGGTATTCACCAAATACACCTTGAAAATGGGAAAATATGAGGACATCAAAAACGGCTTCCGCAAAAAGCTCTGTTATGTAACAACTGCTGTCTGTGAAAGTCTCGGAAAAGATGATGATTGCTATGAACTAAGGCTTTTAAAAGATTACAGGGATCATTATCTGAGCGGCCAGCCGGACGGTAAGGCTTTGATCGACGAATATTATAATATTGCACCCACAATCGTAAATAGGATCAATAAAAAAGAAAACGCGCAGGAAATTTACAAAAATATTTTTAAGGACTATATCAATCCGTGTATTCACCACATTGAAGCAGAAGATAACGAGTCATGCAAAGAAATTTACATAAATATGATCCGGATCCTGCAGAAAGAATATATGGGGTCTCCTTATGAGCAATAAATACAGGCCGGAAACCGTTTGTGTCCAGGCGGGCTGGCAGCCGAAAAAGGGGGAGCCCCGTGTGCTCCCGATCTACCAGAGTACGACATTTCGGTATGAAACCTCTGATCAAATGGGAAAACTGTTCGATCTGGAGGAGGACGGATATTTTTATACAAGGCTGCAGAATCCGACAAACGATTTTGTGGCGAAAAAAATCTGTGAGCTGGAGGGTGGGGCGGCTGCAATGCTGACCTCTTCAGGGCAGGCTGCCAATTACTATGCGGTATTTAATATTTGTGAGAGCGGCGACCACGTAATTATGTCCTCAACCGTATATGGTGGGACGTTTAATCTGCTGACCGTAACGATGCGGAAGATGGGAATCTCATGTACGATCGTTGAGCCTGACGCACCGGCTGAGGTTTTGAATGAGGCCTTTCAGAAAAACACAAAATGCGTGCTGGCAGAGACAATTGCAAATCCCGCACTGGTCGTGCTTGATATAGAGAAGTTCGCACAGATCTCCCATGCCCATGGTGTGCCTTTAATCGTGGATAATACATTTGCTACGCCAATTAATTGCCGTCCTTTTGAATGGGGTGCGGATATTGTGACCCATTCCACGACAAAATATATGGATGGTCATGCGATGTGTGTCGGCGGCTGCATCGTGGACAGCGGTAATTTTGACTGGAACGCTCATGCAGACAAGTTTCCGGGGCTGACAGAGCCCGATGACTCTTATCACGGAATTATTTACACGGAGCGTTTTGGTAAAGGCGCTTATATCACGAAGGCAGTCACACAGCTTATGCGCGATCTCGGCTCCACCCAGTCGCCTCAAAACGCTTTTTTATTGAACATCGGTTTGGAAACGCTGCATCTGCGCGTACCCAGACATTGTGAAAATGCATTGAGGGTTGCACAATATTTAAAAAAACATCCGAAGATTGCATGGGTTTCCTATCCGGGCCTTGCAGATGATAAATACCATGCCCTTGCTCAAAAGTATATGCCGGCCGGTACCTGTGGTGTGCTCTGTTTTGGCTTAAAGGGCGGCAGAGAGGCGTCCGTAGGCTTTATGGATCAATTAAAGCTTGCAGCGATCGTGACTCATGTGGCAGATGCCCGAACCTGTGTATTACACCCGGCAAGCCATACACATCGCCAGATGACGGATGGGCAGCTGATAGAGGCCGGAGTGGCACCGGATCTGATCCGCTTTTCAGTCGGCATTGAGAATGCTGCTGATATTATCGAGGACTTGGAGCAGGCCTTGGGAAGATAGGGTAGTATGAGAGGAAAAGGTAGCGTTTTTTCAACGACAACAGCAGGGATTTTTTTGGTTCTGTTCGGATATGTGCTGTTCATTTCCGTATTCAATCAGATTCTTACCAAAAATGAAGGATTCTTCTACATGATTGTGTTTGGAGGAATCCTTGTTTTGGCGTTTATCTTGCTTAATCTGATGACAAAGCTCCTTGCCATTTCTCATGAAGTCGAGGAACGTAAGCTCTGGTATGTGATGGAGACAGTTTCCGTTCTTATTTTATTTGTGCTGTTCCTTCGCATGCGGCTCACTTATACATCTTCGCTTCCTGCACAGGAGACGGTATTCTATAAGGCGGCCGTTCTGCTTGATAAGCAGATGCTAAGTGTCGGCGGCATGGATATTTTGCCGCAGCTGCTGCACAATCCTGCCCAATATGCTTATTCGATTGTTGTAGGGCTCGTGTTTCTGGTGACGGGGGTCAGTCCCTCCGTTATCATTTACATCAATACGGTGATTTTGTTTTTCACAGTTTTTTTCGTGTATCGGATTGTAAGACGGCTCGGCGGCAAGGTATGCGGAATCCTTTCCGTTGCCTGCACTCTTTTTATGCCATCTCAGTCGTTTACAGTCTATTCGTATAATACAGAGTTGTTTTTTGCATGCATTCTATTTGCAGCACTCAGCGTATTTATCTATCTGTCTGAAAAAAAAGAGGAGAATAAACGGCGGAGTTTTCTTTTGTATGGTTTGTTTGGCCTGCTGCTCGGCCTGCTGCTTTTTACGGAACCGCTTGCTGCAATCATAGCCGGACTTTTGCTGATTCAAATTTTTTGCAGGCGAAAGGACTGGCTGCGCGGCTTTGTATCTGCAGCAGCAATGCTTGCGGCATTTCTTATATTATTTTTTTGGAAATGCGATACACTGGAGTGTACGGACCAAGAACTGATACAGGCATATTGGAACAGATTTTCGGTTACTTCTAATATAGAGACAGGAGAGCAGTATGAAGCAGGGCATATTCTCAACAGCTTTCATTTGCGGCTCGACAGCCAGAATGCACCGATCTCGGATAATTACTATTTTCTGTCAAAAGGGAACGTTCAAACCTATACTGCTTTGCAGGCAGCCTGGTTTCAGCTTGGGAACCAGCTTTTCTATCTATTTTTAATTGTGTTGTCGATTGCCTGTGCATATTGTGTAATAAAATGGAAAAATTCAAAAGTTGTCCCGTGCCTGCTTTCACTGATCGGAGCAGTCGTAATTCTGTTTTTAGGCGCAGAGAAGGAGCGCAACACCTGGTTTTTTGTGGAACTGCTGATCATTACCGGATGCGTGAGTCTGCATTATTTATATGAAAATAACCGCCCTGCAGAGGGACCTGCCTTGATAGCTTCAGACCCGTCCTCTTCCGGGGATACTACTGTCATCGAAGAAGAAACGGAAGAAGAAAAGGAAATTCGGCTTGCAAGAGCAAGGGCATTGGTATTCATCGGTGAAAACGATGAGCTCTATGAGAAAATCAAAGCGCAGGAAAAGGGCAATCAGACGCTTGTTCTGAGGGATTTGCAGCAGTCTGTCAATATCATTATGGATGAGAAGGAAGAAAGACCAATGAATGAAGGAAAAAAAGAGATTCAGTTTTTGGAAAATCCATTGCCGCTTCCAAAGCCGCATGTTTCAAAGATAATGGATTATTCCGTTGATATGGAAGAGGATGCGGAGTTGGATTTTGACATTGAAGTCAGGGATGAGGATGATTTCGAAGTATAAATCAGTTCTTTTTTCCGCATACTATACGAAATAGTATGCAAAAGGAGCTGTATGAATGAGTGCGGATCAGGATATCAAAGAGTTTGGGCAGATGACCTTGGAGAAAAGTAAAAGCAAACACAAGGTACATCTGCTTTCTATCATTGGGGAAATTGAAGGACATGACGTGTTGGGTCCAAATACAAAGTCGACCAAATATGAGCATGTATTGCCAAAGCTTGCCGAATTGGAAGATGACGGGGAAATTGAAGGACTATTAATTCTGATCAATACGGTAGGCGGAGATGTGGAAGCAGGGCTTGCGATTGCGGAAATGATTGCTTCCCTAAGTAAGCCGACAGTTTCACTTGTGCTTGGCGGAAGCCATTCCATCGGACTTCCTATCGCAGTCAGTACGAATTATTCTTTTATCGTTCCGACAGGAACCGCAGTTGTTCACCCTGTCAGGACGACAGGCGTCGTACTTGGCGTCAAGCAGTCGTTTGATTACTTTCAACAGATTCAAGATCGGATTGTCGGCTTTGTAGCAAGCCATTGCGGCATTTCCAGAGAACGTTTTTTAAAGCTGATGATGGAGACAAGCTTGATGACAAAGGACATGGGCACGATCCTTGTCGGCGCACAAGCGGTGGAGGAAGGTATTATCAGCGAGGTTGGCGGCATCAGTGAGGCTTTTGAAAAGCTGCATGCGCTGATTGATGAAAATGATAATGAAAATAAGAAAGGTGCAAAAAAAGAAATAAAAAGAAAATAGTTGTTGCAAAATGAAATGAAATTTAATATAATAGCAAAGGTGGCCGTAAAACGGCCGCGGGCTTCCGTGGCTCAGCTGGTAGAGCGACGCATTCGTAATGCGTAGGTCAGGGGTTCGAATCCCCTCGGGAGCTTCAAATGAAGTAGGTACGAAGTATTGAACAGTTTTATCGGGCTGTCCAGTATTTCGTACCTTTTTCTATGACTGAAAGTGATAGAATATCTCTGCTTCTTAGCTGATTACAGCGATCCCCACGGGGTCATTTCCGACGTTTAATGTGGCGGTAACTGACAAGGTTTGTGTGTTAATGATTGTCACGGTAGAGCTTATTTGGTTGCATACCGCGGCAAGAGGATAGAACTTGCTTGATGCCACTCCCCCCGGTAACTGCCCCACAGGAATACGAGCAACTGTCTGTTGGGAACAAAGATCAACCGCGGCTACTTCATTTTCATGCTGCATCGCCACCAGACACTGCCGGTTTCCTCTGGTAAACGCCAGTCCAGCAGGAGAGCCGCCAAGTGTAATATTTTCATAGTTGTTTATTTGACAGGTATTAATGGGTGTCAGGGTTTGGCTGTCTCTGCCGGCAACCAGCAATGAGGCTTCTTCTGCCGAATACGCCATGCGACCCGGATTTGAAATTAATAGCGTCCGCGAAGTTTTTTTTCGAACATCTGCAGCAGAGCATAAAGCAACATGGAAATAATACATAAAATAAAAATGCTCATGATGACCATGTCAAGCTTAAATACCTGGCTCCCATAAATAATCAGGTAACCGAGTCCGGAGCGGGCGGCGAGAAATTCACCGATAACCACACCGACAAGAGACAGACCGATGTTCACCTTTGCGGAGCTTAAAAGTGTCGGCAGGCTGCTTGGCAGCACAACCTTTAAAAATGCGTCCGTTTTCGTCCCGCCGAGTGTCTTAATCAGTTTGATTTTTTCCCGGTCGGCAGAAGTAAATCCGGTATAGATCATAATGACCGATCCAAAAATGGAAACCGAAATTCCTGCCACAATGATTGTCTTGAGCCCGGTCCCGAGCCACACAATGAACAGGGGCGCAAGTGCTGATTTCGGAAGCGAATTTAAGGCGATCAGATAGGGTTCGCAAATATCAGATAAATAATTGCTGCTCCATAACAGAGTGGAAAACAAAATACTGATTCCGATGACAAGAGAAAAGCTGATGATCGTTTCCAAAAGTGTAATGCCGATATGGGAAAACAGAGAGCCATCCGATGCCATCTGCTGGATGCATACAACGATTCTTGACGGGGAGGAAAAGAAAAAGCCGTCAATCCGATGCGTATCGACGGCCAGCTCCCATGTGATTAAAAACAGAAATAGAATGCCAATCCGAATCAGCTTAATGAGAGAACGTTTCTTTTTATGCTGTCTGATATAATTCAGTTGATTGTTAGATGCATGATTCATTCATTCAATTCCTTCCATAACAGATTAAAATAGTCTTTAAATTCCGGCGCGTTGCGAACGAGCAGCGGGGAACGTTCTTTGAGGGAGAACCCCAGTGTGACAATATTTTTTACATGTGCGGGACGGCTGGACAGTATCACGATACGCTCCGACAGACTGATTGCCTCGGACAAATCGTGTGTGACCATGACAGCTGTTTTTCCTTCAGATTTAATGATGCTGTAAATATCGTCGGAAACATTTAATCTGGTCTGATAATCGAGTGCAGAAAACGGCTCATCCAAAAGCAGGATTTCTGGCTTGATGGCAAGGGTTCGTATCAAAGCAGCCCTCTGGCGCATTCCGCCGGACAACTCATGCGGATATTTATCCTTAAATTTAGAAAGCCCGTATTTTACGAGCATTTCTTCAAGAAGTTCCAGATTTTCCTCCGTGAGCTGGTGGTTAATCTCCAAGCCGAGTGTTAAATTTTTAAAAACAGTTCGCCACGGAAACAGGTGATCCTTTTGGAGCATATAACCGATGCGCGGCTGAAAGGGGCGGCCGCCTTCATCATAAAAAATCATCTGTCCTTCTTCCGCCTTCAGCAATCCGGCCATAAAAGAAAGCAGTGTGGACTTCCCGCAACCGCTTGGACCGATTATTGAAAGAAATTCGCCTTTTCTGACCTGAAAGCTGATATGATCGAGGGCGGCCGTCTCTCCTGCCAGACTATGATAGGAGAGGCAAATATCTTTTAATTCCAGAAATTCGAACATAACGCTCCTCCAAGTAGTATCCTATTTATAAAATGCTGATTTTCATTACACTTTATTGTATGCGGTCGTTGAAATTAATGTGAAGATGTGCTAAAATCAAGTGTAATTTGTAACTGTTTGGCATCTTCACCTGGAGGAAAAGTAAAATGGCACAGCTATGGGGCGGAAGATTTACAAAAGAAACAGATGCGCTTGTTTATCAGTTTAACGCATCAATCTCTTTTGATAAAAGGTTATTCAGTCAGGATATCGAAGGCAGCATTGCTCATGTTAACATGCTTGCAAAGCAGGAAATTCTGACAGACAAAGAAAAAAATGAAATCATTTCGGGATTGAACGGTATCCGTGAGGATTTAGAGGCCGGAACGCTTACACTCACAGAGGAATATGAAGATATTCACAGTTTTGTAGAGGCAAATTTGATCAGGCGGATCGGAGATGCCGGGAAGAAACTGCATACCGGCAGGAGTCGCAACGACCAGGTCGCTTTGGATATGAAATTGTATGCAAGGCTTGAGGTGATTAAGACAGAATCCCTATTAAAGGAACTTCTGGAGACGCTGCTTAACATGATGGAGACCCATCTGGATACCTATATGCCGGGCTTCACCCATTTACAGAAGGCACAGCCGATTACACTGGCTCACCATCTGGGTGCTTATTTTGAGATGTTCAAACGGGACTATTTGCGGATGCAGGATATTTACAAACGTCTGAATTACTGTCCTCTGGGCGCCGGTGCGCTGGCAGGTACCACCTACCCGCTTGACAGGGCCTATACAGCATCATTGTTAGGCTTTGACGGTCCGACACTCAACAGCATGGATTCTGTTGCAGACCGGGATTACCTTATTGAGTTTTTGTCAGCGGCTTCCACGATTATGATGCATTTAAGCCGCTTTAGTGAAGAAATTATCATCTGGAACAGCAATGAATATCGTTTTGTGGAAATTGATGACACCTATTCTACGGGAAGCAGTATCATGCCGCAGAAAAAAAATCCTGATATTGCCGAGCTTGTCAGAGGAAAGACAGGCAGGGTATACGGGGCGCTGATGGCACTTCTGACAACGATGAAAGGAATTCCTCTCGCATATAATAAGGATATGCAGGAAGATAAAGAACTGACGTTTGATGCGATGGATACGGTAAAAGGCTGTCTTTCTCTTTTTACCGGAATGCTTATGACAATGAAATTCAATCGGGACATCATGGCAAAAAGCGCGATGAACGGCTTTACTAATGCGACAGATGCGGCCGATTATCTTGTGGGTAAAGGGGTTCCGTTTCGGGATGCTCATGGCATTATCGGAAAACTTGTGCTGTACTGCATCGAGATGGACACTTGCATTGATGCACTGCCTCTTGAAGAACTGCAGGCAATCAGCCCTGCATTTGAAGCAGATATTTATGACGCGGTCAGCCTGAAAACCTGTGTGGAAAAGCGTCTGACGACCGGCGCACCAGGGCAGTCGGCAATGCGTGAGGTTATTCGAATCAATCGGGAATTCCTTCAAAAACAGAGGGAACTGAAATAAAAACAAAAAGAGGAGAACTGTATGAGTGAGAAATTAAAAGTCGGTATTTTAGGCGGAACCGGAATGGTTGGACAGAGGTTTATCTCTCTGCTGGAGAATCATCCGTGGTTTGAGGTTGTGGTAATTGCCGCAAGTGAAAGAAGTGCTGGAAAGACGTATGAGGATGCTGTGGGCAGTCGCTGGAAAATGACAACGCCGATGCCCGAGTCCGTGAAGAAAATGATTGTCATGAATGTCAATGAAGTAGAAAAGGTTGCGTCCGAAGTAGATTTTGTATTCAGTGCCGTAGATATGACAAAGGATGAGATCAGGGCGATTGAAGAAGCTTATGCAAAGACGGAAACTCCTGTTGTTTCCAACAACAGCGCGCACAGATGGACACCGGATGTGCCGATGATTATTCCCGAAGTAAACCCTGAGCATGTTGCGGTTATCGAATTTCAGAAAGAGAGACTCGGTACAAAGAGAGGCTTCATTGCGGTAAAACCAAATTGCTCTATTCAGAGTTACGCACCTGTTCTGTCTGCATGGAAGGAGTATGGACCTACCGAAGTCGTTGCGACAACTTATCAGGCTATTTCCGGTGCGGGAAAGACGTTTCGGGATTGGCCCGAAATGGTTGAAAATATTATTCCCTATATCGGCGGTGAAGAAGAAAAAAGCGAGCAGGAACCGCTTAGGATCTTCGGTAAAATCGAAAATGGGCAAATCGTAAAAGCAGCCTTGCCGCTTATTACAACACAATGTATTCGCGTGCCTGTTTTAAACGGTCATACTGCAGCCGTGTTTGTAAGATTTTCAAAGAAACCTTCCAAGGAAGAGCTGATAGAAAAGCTGACCAGTTTCAAAGGGATTCCGCAGGAGTTAAAGCTTCCGAGCGCACCGAAGCAGTTTATCAGATATATGGAGGAAGACAATCGTCCGCAGGTGACACTCGATGTCGATTATGAAAACGGTATGGGAATTTCGATCGGCAGATTGAGAGAAGACACACTATTTGATTATAAATTTGTGGGACTTTCTCATAATACGGTAAGAGGTGCCGCAGGCGGTGCCGTTCTTTGTGCGGAACTGTTAAAGGCGCAGGGGTACATTTCAAGCAAAGTCTGAGGCTTTATTTTAGAGGGAGTCTTTCTCCCTCTAAAATTATGTGAAATTATGGTGGGCATTGATTTTTTGTCTGTCATGCGGGGAGCGGCATTGGATACACAGGGGATAAAGGATGGATGATTTGAAGTATCAGATCGACTTATTGACGGCTTTAAATGATAAATTATTGAATAGTGAACGAATTTACCGGCTTGTCTCAGAGTTTTCAGGTAATGTTTTTCTGTACTTTGATTACAGAAAAAATGGAAGCGTTGAGCTGGTCGGTCCATGGGATGAACTGGTTGGTGACAGAATTTCAAATCATCCGTTTGACGAACGATATATGATGAGTCTGATCCACGACGAGGATCAGAAGCAGTTTCGGGATGTCATTCTGGAGATGGAAGACCGCAGGGAGACTACTGCAAAGGTGGAGTTTCGCAGCAAAACAAAAAAATATTGGATTGAGTGTGAAGCTCGTGTCCATTACGGAGAATCGGGCAACCTTGTCGATAAAATCATTGCATTTCGGGACATTACAAAGATAAAAGCGAGAAATGAGGAACTGATTTACTTCGCTTATTACGATTCTCTGACCGGTTTATATAACCGCAATTATTTTGTAAAAAGCCTGCGGGATATGTGCGAGCGGGCAGAAAATGAGCAGGTAGGCATTGAACTTTTATTTTTGGACATTGATGATTTTAAAAAAGTAAATGACAGCTTGGGGCTTTTGTTCGGGGATGAACTGGTTCAGGATTTTGCGGCATTTATCAAGGAATTTCAAAATGAAAATGTGATAGCCGGACGATTTGGAAGCGATGTGTTCTGTGTGGCGGTTTATCATCCGTATGGACAGCGCTGTGCAGACCATATTTACCGGTCTATCCGTGAGCGTCTTCGGCGTCCGTTCATTCTGACAAATAAAGCGGAAATTATTTTCAGCGTCAGCGCCGGTGTGGCTGAGTTCCCTGAAGCAGGCAGAACTGCCCTTGAGCTGATTAAAAATGCTGAAATTGTGCTATTTAATGCAAAGGAAAAGGGTAAGAACAATATTCAGTATTTTGAACATACGATCCTTCAGGATTTTATTAAAACTGTTTCCTTAGAGCAGCGGCTAAAGGAAGCAATTGAAAATGAAGATTTTATCATTTACTTTCAGCCTCAGTTTTCAGCAAAAACTGGTCGGCTGCGCGGGGCGGAAGCACTGTTGAGGTGGCCGGGAGAAAACGGCAGTTTTATCACAAGTCCGGCAGAATTTATTCCAATTGCAGAAAAGAACGGTGCAATTATTCCGATCGGAAGTTGGGTATTAAAGGAATCGATCCGAGTCATGAACCTATGGAAAGCAAAATATCACTTTCCGATGATTGTTTCGGTCAATATTTCCGCAATCCAGTTGGAAAAGGACAATTTTGTCGATTATGTGCAGCATTTGTTGACTTCCAATGAAATCAATCCTGAGTGGCTGGAACTGGAAATTACAGAAAGCGTTTTTATCAATGATTTTGACAAAGCGATTACAAAAATCAACACCTTAAGAAAGCTTGGAATTAAAATATCACTGGACGATTTCGGAACAGGCTACTCTTCGCTGTCCTATTTAAAGGCATTGCCGATCGATACGTTAAAAATTGACAAATCGTTTATTGATACGGCAATCAAAGATGCTTCGACCAATATTATTACGGAATCTGTTGTCAGTATGGTTAGGAAGCTTGGCTTTGAAACGATTGCGGAAGGTGTGGAAACGGAGGATCAGTTTGAATATCTGAAAAAAATCCAGTGTGACAGCGTACAGGGATATTTATTTGGCAGGCCTATGTCGAGAACAGATTTTGAAAAGCTGATCGTCAGGCAATTGGCGTAGCCGCCTAAAGGGGACACATGATTTCCGGAAGAAAACTCGAATTACAAACTCTTGAAAATTATTACGCCCGTAGGGAAAGTGGGATAATTGTACTGTATGGACAGAAAGATACCGGCAAGCTTTCGCTATTAAAGCAATTTTGCAGAAATAAGGATGTCTTTTATTACCTTGCGAGGCCGTGTTCGGAAAAAGAGCAGCTCCTTCAGTTTAGTACGGAATTAAAAGAAGAACTGCCGGTCAATACCCCAATATCGGAAAGCTACGCCGGCTTGCTGGCCGCACTATTATCTTTGGGAACAGAAAAAAAAATAATAATTATCGATGAATTTCAACAGATGATCAAGTACAGTCCTTCCTTTATGAAGGAGCTTTTGAGAACGGCCTATGAAAAATCATCTGTCCGGTCTGTCTTGTTCTTTTTATGCTCTTCCTCCGTTTATTGGGTGGAGAATGCCATGGTGGGATGTCTTAAAGAAACTGCCTATGAAATAACAGGACTTTTGAAAATCGGAGAACTAAAATTTTCAGAGCTTACAAAAAACTATAAGAAATATTCCGTGAAAAGCCGTTTAGAAACTTACGCAGTATTGGGCGGACTGCCGGGGTTGTGGCAATATTGGGACGGTGCAAAGACTGTAGCCGAAAATATATGTGATGGTCCGCTGAATAAAGGATCTTATTTACACGAAGCGGGCTTGCATCTCTTGCCGGAGGAGGTACGGGAGCCCGTTGTATACAATACAATTCTGCTTGCGCTTGCATCCGGTAAGCGGAAATTGAATGAGCTGCATGCACATACCGGCTTTGATCGGGCGAAAATCAGCGTCTATTTAAAAAATCTTATCGAGCTTTCTATTGTGGAAAAGGTCACGTCAGTGGAAACTGCCGGAAGAGGACACTCACAAAAAGGAATATACCGTATTTCGAATCATTTTGTTCATTTCTGGTTTCGATACGTCTTTGCCCGGCTTTCCAGACTTCAGATGATGAGTGCGGAAAAGTTTTACCGCAAATATATCGAGCCTTCTTTTCGCGTCTATACGGCGGAATATTTTGTAGAGGTATGCATGGAATATTTGCGAATGATGAATCGGGAGGATCGGCTGGAATTCAAATTCACACAAATCGGAAGCTGGGTCGGTAAATTCGGCAGGATCGACATCGCCGCACGGGATGAGAATGGGCGGGTACTGCTTGGCTGCTGTGTTTGGGAACAGGGGCTTCTCGCTCTGCAAGATTATGAACAGCTGTTATCCCTTGCGAAACAGGCAGGGCTGAATGCAGATGCCTGTTATCTGTTTTCTTCGGATGGCTTTGACAAACTGCTGTCGGCAAAGGCGAAAACAGAAAAAACGATTCATCTGATTGACAGTACCCGGTTATGATAAGAAACGGGTGCTTGACATTGACAATAATGATAAAAAATGATAATTTAATAATGCTTTATAATAATAAAAACAAGTGGAGGAAAGATTATGAAAAAAATAATGACAGTTTTATTGAGTGCAGCCTGTCTCTTGGCACTGACAGCCTGTGGAAGTAAGGGGGATGATACACTTGTTATGGCGACAAATGCTGAATTCCCGCCGTATGAGTACTATGAAGGAGATGCAATTATAGGAATTGACGCGGAAATCGCACAAGCAATTGCCGATGATTTGGGTATGAAGCTTCAAATCGAGGATATGGCATTTGATTCTGTTATTGCCGCAGTACAATCCGGTAAGGCCGATATGGGCATCGCGGGCTTGACTGTAACTGAAGACCGGCTTGTAAATGTCAATTTTTCTGATTCTTATACGCAGGCGGCACAGGTTATCATTGTCAATGAGGGAAGTGAAATTGCAGGCCCCGAGGATCTGACGGAAAAATCCATCGGTGTGCAGCTTGGAACGACCGGAGATATTTATGCGGGTGATATTGAAGGCGCTGTAATTGAGCGTTATAACAAGGGCTTCGAAGCAATTCAGGCACTTATGCAGAATAAGATTGATGCGGTCATCATCGACAGGGAACCGGCAAAGGTGTTTGTAAGCCAGAGCGAGGGACTTGTTCTTCTTGACGAGGAATTCACTGTAGAGGATTATGCGATTGCCATTGCAAAGGACAATACGGAGCTGCTTGACAAGATCAACGCTTCTCTTGCAAAGCTGCAGGAATCCGGTAAGCTTCAGAAAATCACCGATAAATACATCACTGCCGAATAAATAATAGAATTGGATGTCAGCCATGAATAGTTTTGCAAATTCGTTTTATCAAAACTTTATTAAAGAAAATCGTTACGAATATATACTTACGGGTCTTGGAAATACGCTGCTGGTGACTTCTCTTGCAGTGCTGATCGGCATTCTGCTGGGCTTTATTGTTGCGATTGTTCGTTCGACCTATGACAAAACCGGACGGATGCGGCTTTTGAATGCCGTCTGCAATGTATATCTGACAGTAATTCGCGGCACACCGATTGTATTGCAGCTTTTGATCACTTACTTTGTTATTTTTGCGTCAGTCAGTGTCAGTAAAATATTTGTTGCGGTTATCGCATTTGGCATTAACTCCGGTGCATATGTGGCTGAAATTATCCGCAGCGGGATTATGTCGATCGACAATGGACAGTTTGAAGCCGGCAGAAGCTTGGGATTCAGTTATATCCAGACAATGATTTATTTTATCCTTCCGCAGGCATTTAAAAATGTTCTGCCAGCACTTGGAAATGAATTTGTCGTACTGCTTAAGGAAACATCAGTCGCCGGCTACATTGCAATGCAGGATCTGACAAAGGGCGCAGATATTATCAGAAGTCAGACCTATTCCGCATTTATGCCGTTGATGATGGCTGCGGCAATTTATTTGGTATTGGTAATTATATTTGATAAATTAATTAAAAACCTGGAGAGGAGGCTGCGAAACAGTGATCACTGAATTTTATGCCAAGCCTTTAATACAGGTTCAAAATTTAAAAAAACAGTTTGGAGAAATTGTTGCTCTTTCGAATATCACAACTAATTTTTATAAGGGAGATGTTGCGTTTATTGTAGGGCCCTCCGGTTCGGGTAAAAGTACGTTTTTGCGTTGTTTAAACAGGCTCGAGGAGCCGACCGGCGGACAGATTTTTTTTGAAGATGCAGATATCTGCAATCCAAAAAGCAATATCGATTTGCAGCGGCAGAAGATGGGAATGGTTTTTCAGCAGTTTAATTTATTCCCGCATATGACCGTCATGAGAAACCTGACGATTGGGCCGATGAAGCTTCAAAAGAAGACAAAAGACCAGGCAGAAGCGACCGCAATGGAGCTTTTAAAGCGTGTTGGCTTATCTGAGCGCGCACAGGCTTATCCAAGCCAGCTTTCCGGCGGACAGAAGCAGAGAATTGCCATTGTGCGTTCGCTGTGTATGAATCCGGATGTCATGCTGTTTGATGAGCCTACATCTGCACTGGATCCCGAAATGGTCGGGGAAGTGCTCCAGGTCATGCGTGAGCTTGCAAATGATAAAATGACAATGATCGTTGTTACCCATGAGATGGGCTTTGCCAGAGAGGTTGCCAATCGCATAATGTTCATGGCAGATGGGGAAATACTTGAAGAAAACTCTCCCGAGAAATTTTTCGGACAACCACAGAATGAAAGGTTGAAAAATTTTCTTGGGAAGGTGCTATAAACAGATCACTTAATAAAAAACAGCCGGTTATTTGGAATTTATTTCGGGATGACCGGCTGAAGTTAGTAAAAGAACAGGATCGGCTATGGGAAAAACAGTTTTTATCGCTGAAAAACCGAGCGTTGCACGAGAATTCGCGAATGCATTAAAAATTAATGCCAAAAAATATGACGGGTATTTAGAGTCGGAGAATACGATTGTGACTTGGTGTGTTGGTCACCTTGTGACGATGAGCTATCCGGATGCTTATGACAGTAAATATAAAAAATGGAGCTTCTCGACGCTTCCTTTTTTACCAGACTCCTATTTGTATGAGGTGATTCCTTCTGCGGTAAAGCAATTTCACATCGTAAGCAGACTTTTGAATCGTTCAGATGTCGATACAATCTATGTGTGTACGGATTCCGGACGAGAGGGAGAATATATCTACCGTCTCGTGGAACAACAGGCTAACGTAACAGGAAAGAACCGCAAGCGCGTCTGGATTGATTCCCAGACGGAGGAGGAAATTCGTCGAGGAATCAGGGAGGCAAAGGATTTATCTGCCTATGACAATCTTTCTGAAGCGGCTTATTTACGTGCTAAGGAAGACTATTTGATGGGCATCAATTTTTCCCGTGCACTCACATTGAAATATGGGGATGCAGTATCTAATTTTCTAAGTATGAAATATGCCGTAATTTCTGTCGGCCGCGTGATGACGTGTGTGCTCGGAATGGCAGTCAGGCGCGAGCGGGAAATCAGGGAATTCACAAAGACTCCGTTTTACCGTATTCTTGCCTCCATGAGCTTAAAGGCTGAGGAAAGTAGCTTTCAAGCCGAATGGAGAGCAGTCGAAGGCTCCCGTTATTTCGGTTCCGAGCTTCTTTACAAAGAAAACGGCTTCAAAAAGAAAGAGGATGCACAGATATTTGCACGGGAACTGTTTGATGTCTCGGATGGAAGTGCAATTCTCGAAAAGCTGGAAAAGAAAAAGGAAACAAAAAATGCTCCGCTGCTATACAATCTTGCGGAATTGCAAAATGACTGCTCAAAATATTTTAAAATCAGTCCCGACGAGACGCTGCGCATTATTCAGGAGCTTTATGAACGGAAGCTCGTAACCTATCCGCGGACGGATGCGCGTGTGCTTTCCACAGCAGTAGCAAAGGAAATTGATAAAAATATCGGCGGACTGAGACGTTATGAAAAAACGGCCGCGATCGCAGAGGAGATATTACAGGGAACCTCCTTTCGTACAATTGCAAAGACTCGTTATGTGAATGACAAGCAAATCACGGACCATTATGCAGTCATTCCTACCGGTCAGGGCATTGATTCCTTAAAAGGGCTTTCTGCACTTTCCGAACGGGTATATGAGATCATCGTCAGGCGTTTCTTAAGCATTTTTTATCCCCCGGCCATTTATCAAAAAATGGGGATTACTGCGAAGATAGAGAATGAAAGCTTTTTTACAAGCTTTAAGGTGCTTGTTGACGAAGGCTATTTAAAGATAAGCAGGTTCTCTTTTATAAAAAACAAGCAGGAGAGCGCGGGCACCCCCGAGATAACATCAGATGAAGAGAATGTCGTAGCAGACGGAGATGAAAAGGATCAGGGCGGTGTGGAAGAGGAAGTAAAATGTGATGAGGCTTTTCTGGAAAAATTGAGTTGCTTAAAAAAAGGAGATATTTTGGCGGTAGGCGGACTGGAACTGAAGGAGGGCGAAACCTCTCCTCCGAAGCGTTATACCTCCGGATCCATGATCCTTGCAATGGAAAATGCCGGACAACTTATCGAGGAAGAAGAGCTGCGCGCACAAATAAAAGGCAGCGGCATTGGGACGTCGGCTACGAGAGCGGAAATACTAAAAAAGCTTGTTGCCAACCAATATCTGATGCTAAATAAAAAGACGCAGGTTATCACACCGGCCCTGCTCGGAGAAATAATCTATGATGTCGTAGATGCGTCGATCCGACCTCTTTTGGATCCGAAACTGACCGCGAGCTGGGAAAAAGGGCTGACACAGGTGTCTGAAGGAAAAATCACCTCCGATGTCTATATGCAAAAGCTTAATGACTATGTGGCAAGACGTACAAATGCGGTACGGGAATTGAATAATCAGACTTCCCTGCGTACCATGTTTGCAAAGGCAGCAAAAAATTATAAAGCCGCCACTCCGTCCGGAAAGACTCTAAAAGCGGTAAAAAAAGGAAAAGAAAAGCCCGATATATAAAATTAATAATTATAAACTTGAAACAACGGAAGCTGCATAATAAAATAGAGGAGAGAAGCGATGGAACAATTTAAAATCAGCAATATGTATCACTTACAGGAATCAATCGCCGGGGCGTTTCTTGCCCAGTTTACTTATCCGTGGGAGGCACTTACTAAAATCAGTGCATTCATTGCGGAACTCGGCAGCAAGCTGAGTGAAGAGGAATATGAAAAGCGAGGGAAAGACATCTGGATAGCCAAAAGCGCAAAAGTCGCTCCTACCGCTTTCATTAACGGTCCTGCCATTATCGGAAAGGAAGCGGAGATCAGGCATTGTGCTTTTATCAGAGGAAATGCAATTGTCGGAGAGGGCGCTGTCGTCGGAAATTCAACAGAACTTAAAAATGTCATTCTGTTTAATCGCGTGCAGGTGCCGCACTATAATTATGTCGGTGATTCTATTCTCGGATTCAAGTCACATATGGGCGCCGGATCTATCACCTCCAATGTAAAATCTGATAAAACACTTGTCATTGTGAAAAACGGAAAAGAACAGATCGAAACAGGACTCAAAAAGTTTGGTGCGATGCTCGGGGATCAGGTGGAGGTTGGCTGCAATTCCGTTCTGAATCCCGGAACGGTCATAGGCCGGGGCAGCCATATCTATCCGTGTTCGATGGTAAGAGGCTGTATTGCTGAACATTCAATCTACAAAAAACAGGGAGAAATCGTAGCGAAACAATAGGTCGGACTTTCATTAAACTGCGAGGAGAACGATGAATCATGGGAATGCTAAAGGTGGATGGCATTTTGAGTGAAATTGAAACAGTTATTGAGAATACGCTTGGAGGAATTGGCGTATTCGAAGTGCGGAATGGCAAGCTTACGCCGGTTTTTCTGAACAATGGTTTTTACCGGATGCTTGGCTATACAAAAGAGGAGTGCGCCGTATTTTTAAGGGATATTGAATCTAACATTATCCTTGAAGATCGGGAGGCTTTTCATCAGGCTATTACCGATATACTCAAGGATGACGGGTGGTCTGAGGTCGAATTCAAAACGGTCACAAAGGAGGGCGGTATCCGCTGGCTTCAGGTGCGGGGAAACCTTCTTTCCAGAAGCGGAGAAAGCAGTCTGATTACGACAATTATTCTGGACGTGACAGAACGTAAAAATATAGAGATTGAGCTGGCAGAGCAGGCGGAACGTCTGCATCTTCTATCAGAAGCCGAAGGAGAAATGATATTTGATTACAATGCCAAAACAGATGTGCTTGTAATCAAGCCGGCAAAAAGCATCGGCGGAAGTGATATGCTGTTTACAGATTATATACAAAAAAATTCACATGAAAATATTTATGAAGAGGATCGCAAACTATACTTTGAGATGTTTTCCAGCATTCTAAAAAAGCCGCAAAGGGATGCAGTCGATGTACGTGCCTCCTTTTTCGACAGAGGGATTAGATGGTATCGTGTGAATTTTACAAGCATTCTCGGAACAGAGGGCTATGTGACGCGTGCCGTTGGGCGGATTATTGACATTCATGAAAAAAAATTAAAGGAATTGGAAATTGAAGCAAGAGCAGAGCGGGATCCGCTTACCGGACTTTACAATAAAGGAACGACAAAGGAAATGGTGGAAGCAGCTCTTCAGGATGCTGCCGGAAAAAATACAATCAATGCCCTCATGATGGTGGATTTGGATAATTTCAAGGCGGTTAACGATACGCTTGGCCATGCGGCAGGAG
>JASGGU010000049.1:0-28711 GCA_047602645.1 Lachnospiraceae bacterium
TTTTCATTACGTTTTGTGCCTGAGCGAAGCGAAAGGAATGGATATAAAAATGAACTATCATGTTTTTAAAATGGGAGGAAAACTAAAAGCCTCCATAGCGGGTGTTGTGATTGAGGGTCTGCTCGGCGGCTGCAATTTTCTGGTGCTGTTTCAGGTGCTGCACCTGATTTTCGACCAAAGTATCGGGTTTTCCGATATATTGCGGACTACCGGTATGCTGCTGCTGCTCTTTACGCTTCGCCTCATCCTCTATATGACAGCTTATACCGGCAGCCAGATTGGCGGTGCAAATGTAAGCCGGAATATCCGCATTGCCATTGGGGATAAGCTCAAGCGCATTCCGCTTGGCCTATTCACCAAAAACCGCACCGGCTTTTACATCAATGCCGCCACAAGCGAGGTCGGAGATTATGAGCAGATATTGACGCACAAGGCGGCGGACATTACTAAATATTGCATTCTATTGTTTATGACGGGTATCTATACATGTACTCTGTACCTGCCTATCGGACTTATTGTTTTGACTTCTACGCTGCTGATTATTCCGGCCATGGCTCTGTCCATTAGGCAGGTACATATATACGGCACCCGAAAAAACCGGGCGAGAGAGGAGAATGTCAGTGCCATCACCGAGTATCTCACCGGCAGTCAGACACTGCGCTCCTATGCGCTTGTGGGCGCTAAAAATGAATCGGTGACAGAGGCTATGCGGGAATATTCCAATGTCAGTTACGCATATGAAAAGGCAATTCTGCCAATTGGATTTGGTTTTGTCTTTTGCAGTTATGCGGGGTTGGCGGCAGCCATCATACTGTCGGTGCAGGGTTGGATTTCCGGCGTACTGGAGCCGGCCGCAGTGATTTTACTTATCATGCTGCCCATCTTTGTGGCGAAGTTGAATCTGACCCTGTTTATTGACCTGACGGCTTACCGCAATTTGCTGATTTCCAAGAAGAAGATCAGCGGAATCTTTGCGGAAGAGGAGGAGCAGGTAAAAGATACTTCCTTCTCTCCCAAGAACACCGAGATTCAGTTTAAAGATGTGGACTTCTCCTATGTGAAGGGAGAGCCGGTGCTGCAAGGAGCCGGCTTCACCATTCCCGCGCACAAACTTACGGCTGTTGTGGGCGATTCCGGAGCGGGCAAATCCACCGTACTCAATTTGATCGCCAAGTACTATACACCCCAGCGCGGGAGCGTCACCATCGGAGGCTGTAACATTGCAAACGCTCCGTCTGAGCAGGTATTGTCTTATATGAGCCTGGTAGATCAGGATGTATTCCTCTTTAACGATACGGTTCGCAATAACATCCGCTATGCCCGGCCGGCCGCCACTGATGCGGAAATTGAGGAAGCCTGCCGTTTTGCTAACTGTGACGGTTTTATTCAGGCGATGGAGCGAGGCTATGACACAGAAATCGGTGAAAACGGCAATCGGCTCTCGGGCGGCGAGCGCCAGCGGCTCAGCGTGGCGAGGGCCATTCTGAAGGATAGTCCCATCATTTTGCTGGATGAGGCCACCGCCTCTTTGGACATCGAAAACGAACTGCTGGTGAAGAAGGCGGTGTCAAATCTGCTGAGTGCCGATAAGACTGTGGTGATGGTTGCCCATACCCTGCCTATTGTGAAGCACGCGGACAAAATTCTGGTATTGGACGGCGGCCGCGTGGCGGAGAGCGGCACCCATGATGAACTGATCGCCGCCGGAAGAAAATATGCAGCCATGTGGGAGGCGTCTCAGACATTAAGATAGAATAGTATATTCCAAACGGACGCTTTTTTATCACATTTGGACGATCCTTTTGTGCTCCGATTGCGAAACTGCATTATCTTCTGTATGATGAATTTTGGGTTAGCAATGTCTAACTAAAACATAGGTGTTATCTTTTTCAATGCACAGAAAGAGGTAATGAAAAGAGGAGGTTTGTACATGGTAAATCAAAAAGTTTCTAATCAAAAGGGGCTGACGGTCAAAGATTTGGTGACTACCGGTATTTTTGCAGCACTCATTTGGGTGACGATATTAATCGGTGGCCTGCCCTTTGCGCCGAATCCGCTGCTGACATTTTATATGCCTTTGGGCAGTGCACTGCTGGGGGGTCCTATCTTTCTGCTGTTAGCAGCCAAGGTGCCCAAGCGCGGCCCCATTTCCATCGTCGGCATTTTGGCCGGTTTGATTTTCTTTGCCACAGGTATGCACTGGGCCATGGATCTGGGGTATGTTTTGGGCGGTCTTCTGGGCGATCTTCTTGCCGGAACTAAAAAGTACCGCAGCGTAAAGCTCAACATCGTGGCGTATATCTGCCTGTGTCTGGGATCCACAGGTACCTATATCGCGTTTTTTGCGGATCCTGCAGCGTGGAACAGCCTGATGATGGGCGGAGGCACGGCTCAAAGTTACCTGGATGCCATGAATGGGGCGGCGCAGGGATGGATGCTGCCAATAATCCTGTTGGGGACCATTGCGGTCAGCGCTTTCAGCGGTTTGGTGGGCAGCAGGCTGCTGAAAAAACAGTTTGAAAAGGCAGGCATCACCGCATGACCGGCAGAACAAAGGCGGGGCTGTGGTTTGACCCGAGGACAAAACTTCTTTTGCTGCTTTTAACTGTACTGGGCGCCACTATGGCGCCCAGTCTTATGTATGAGCTGGGACTGGTGGGGCTGGTAGCGTTGATGGCACTGATGTGCGGTGAGTGGAAAAAGGCCGTCATCGGATTTACCGCTTATGTATTTTTTTATCTGCTGACGCTCACCGTCATGCAGACAGATAGCTCGTCATTTCAAACTACGTTGACGGCTTTTCTGGGTCTCTTTCATAAGGTCTATCCCTGTGGATTTTTGGCAGAAATTATGATATCCACAACAAAAGTCAGCGAGTTTCTCTCAGCCATGAGCCGGATCCATGCGCCGAAAAGGCTGGTGATCCCCTTCGCCGTAATGCTGCGCTATATGCCCGCCATTCGAGAAGACTGGCATTTTATCAAAGATGCTATGCTGCTGCGGGATGTGTCCCCGAGCTTTGCGGGACTTCTAACCCACCCGGTCAGGACAGTAGAATGCGTGTATGTTCCCCTAATGATGACAGCATCCAAAGCAGCGGACGAACTCTCCATTGCTTCTGTTACCCGTGGCATTGAAAATCCCCGCCCGCGCACCTGTCTGGTGCAAATTCGTTTTCGGGCGGCGGATCTGCTTGCCGCTGTCTGTTTTGCCGCCTATTTTGCGGCAGGACTGTTTTGGAAGGAGGCATTTTTATGATCAAATGGAAGGATGTTTCCTTCAATTATCCCGGGCAAAAATCGGATGGGCTGCAGCATGTAAACCTCAGCATTTTCCCGGGCGAGTGCGTGCTTTTCTGCGGACGCAGCGGCTGCGGAAAAACTACCATGCTGCGGCTGGTCAACGGCCTGATTCCAAGCTTCTTTTCAGGCGAAGGAGATGGTGCGGTGTATTTAGAAGGGCAGGACTGCTCGGAGATCCCTATGTATCGTTTGGCGGAACGTGTCGGATCGGTATTTCAGAATCCACGAACACAGTTTTTCAACGTAGACACCGACAGTGAGATTGCTTTTGGCATGGAAAACCGGGCAATTCCGCCGGCGGAATTGGTAAGGCGGGTAGAACAGACTTCCCGGGAACTGAATATTGAGGCACTGCGGGGAAAGAGTATCTTTGCCCTTTCCGGTGGAGAGAAGCAGAAAATCGCTTTCGCCTCCGTTTATGCCATGAATCCCGATGTCTATTTGCTGGATGAGCCCTCCTCCAATCTGGATATGGACTCCATTCACGCGCTAAAGGAGCACCTAAAGCTCGTCAAGGGCCAAGGAAAAACCATCCTGATTGCGGAACATCGGCTGTACTACCTCATGGAGTTGGCGGACAAAATCGTCTATCTGGAGCGGGGGTGGATCAAAGGAATCTATAAGCCGAAAGAACTGGCCGCGCTTTCACAGGAGCAACGTGCTTCCATGGGTCTGCGTGCTGCAGATCTGCAGCAGCTTCGTCCGCAAAAACGTGTGAAATGCGCACAGGCGCCAATGCTGGAGCTGAAAAATGTAAGGCTATGCTACCGGAAAAAAACAGTGCTGGAAAATATCTGCCTGCAGGCAGCTCGCGGCGAGATTATCGCCGTGGCGGGGCACAACGGAGCCGGCAAAACTACCTTCTCCCGGGCCCTCTGCGGCCTGCACAAGGGCTGCGAGGGGGAGTTTGCTTTGGAAGGAAAGGCGCTTGATGCCAAGGATCGCCGAAAAAGCTCTTATCTTGTCATGCAAGATGTGGGATACCAGTTGTTTGCGGAAAGCGTTGAAAAAGAGTGTGTGTTTGGTATCAAGAATCCGGATGCCGCGCTGGCGGACAGGACACTGGAGGCTCTGGATCTCTCCTCTTTCCGGGAGAAGCACCCAAACACCCTGTCCGGCGGGCAGAAACAGCGGCTGGCCGTGGCGGTAAGTATGGTGTGCGGCAAGGATATTTTGGTGTTTGACGAGCCGACCAGCGGTCTCGATTACGATAGTATGATCCGGGTGGCTACCCTGATGGAGCAGCTGGCGGAACAGGGTGCCATTGTGTTTGTTGTGACCCATGATTATGAGCTGGTCTGCCGGGTCTGTACCCGGATTGTCTGCTTTGATGAAGGCAGTCTGTCGGATGATCTGCCTGTTACGGCGGAGAATGAGGGGAAAATACGAGAACTGTTTGGCCTTTTTACTGTTCCCGTCTTCCGTGCGTTTTGATAATTAAAAAATGAAAATGAATTAGACAATATATTTACAACAAGAAGTTTTTATAGTAACATGAATATAGGCAATATATTTTTTAAACAAGAATGAGAGATGTTATCCTTGGAAAATACCAAAGAGCTATTTCTTTTGCAACAGACCTATGCGACGCTATTTTCAGTTGCAAACAAGCTTCAAGTCAAAAGTGATAAGGCTTTAGAACTTTTGACGAATCGACAGCTCATGACTATGATTGCAATTATTCATTTGCCAAAGGGTGAAGCCTCCTTAAACAGGATTGCAAGAAAAATGGGAACCACAAAGCAAAATACCAAGCAGCTTGTAGACGCTCTGAAGAAAAAGGGCTTTGTTAAGGTTGTTTTATCCGAAACGGACAAACGCGCTTACAGCATTGAAATTAACGAGGAAAGACAAAACGATTTTGTTGAATGCTTTTTGCGCGGTAATCAATTTCTGGAGGAAATATTCAAGGGCTTTACAAAGGCTGAGCTTGAAGTCATGTGGAACATGCTGAAAAGGCTTCATTGCTTTGACGGTGAGGTGCAGGATGGGTTTGAAGAAGCTGTTGACTTTGGAATGACTTAGTTTGTTATAATGCTGAATGCGGTATGTTTGGTACCCCAGGTTATCGTTAACGGCACAAAGAATATGAATCCGCTCTATCTGCTCATTCCTTTAATACCGCTTATGTTATTTGGCGGCGGGCTGGAGGAAGCCGGCTGGCGGTATATCTTACAGCCCTCATTGGATAAGAAATACGGTTATTTTCTGTCCTGTGTAATTGTTGCCGTGATTTGGTCTATATGGCACCTTCCCCTGTTCTTCATTAAAGGTACAAGTCAATACAGTTCGGATTTTTGGTTGTTTGCGATTAGCGTTTTGGGATTAACCTTTGCTCTTGGAGCAATCCGCAAAATATCGGGCAATGTGTTTCTATGCGTTCTGTTTCATTGTATCCATAATGCAGGTTCGATTACCTTTAATCTTCCTGATACCCTGCTGGGGAATTCTGTTGCGGCCGTGTTATTGATTATTGTTTCTGTAACGGCAGTCGTCTTTTATGAAAAAAATCATCACAATGATGAACAGATAAAGTGAAGTCTATTCGCCTTTCTTAAATGCTGATTTGTACACTTCCTCCTGCTCCGGCAAATGGGTTACATATCCAATTGGAATTTTGTTTTGTGTCGCATTTATTACTTTTTTCGCTCCTTCTTTTCCAAATGCCCCGCAAAGTTCAATGCAATCTATGCCTTTTTCATATAAATCCTTAGCTATCATACACGCCTCGCCTATATTGGATACACCAATAATTTGTGCTGCTCCACGATGTATTGTGGCCTTATCGCAGTGAAAATCAAAATCTCCCATAATTATAAATGCATATTTCATAGCATAAAACATCTCCTCAAACTTTAATTTATTTACACAATTATACTAAAGTCCCCGCTATAATACCAGACTTTTGTGCATAAAGAGGAATGCTGCATGTGACTGTTTTTTGCTGCGGACTATCTGGCAACTTCCCAGTCTTGTGCCTGCCGCTGTTCTTGATACATAGCCGCATACCACCCTCTTTTCTCTACCAGTTCCTGATGTGTTCCCGATTCACGAACTGTTCCTTTATCCAGGACGAGGATGTTATCCGCATTGAGAATCGTGCCAAGCCGATGTGCGATTACCAAAACAGTTTTCTTTTTCATCAGTTCATGGATAGCTGTTTGTATTTCATGCTCATTATCGGCATCGAGATTTGAAGTGGTTTCATCGAGCAAAACAATAGAAGCGTTTTTCAAAAGGGCACGGGCAATGGAAATTCTTTGCCGTTCCCCGCCGGATAGCGTGGAGCCGCCTTCTCCGATGACGGTATCGTATCCCTGTTCCATCTGTGTAATGAACTCATGACAATTTGCCGCTTTAGCGGCCTGTATGATTTCTTCCTTTGTTGCCTTGGGCTTACCGATGCGTATATTGTTCAAAACGGTATCATTCAGCAAATAAACATCCTGAAAAACAATAGAGATATATTTTGTTAAAGCATCCGGCGATATTTCTTTTATCTTTTCGCCGCTTATTGAAATACAGCCGTCCTGTACATCCCAAAATCTGGCGAGCAGGCTGACAATCGTTGTTTTTCCTGAGCCGGACGGTCCGATCAAGGCAGTTGTTGTTCCCTGCTTTGCTATAAATGAAATATTATTTAGAACAGGGATGTCATCTGTGTATTGAAACAATACATTGGAAAACTCAACGTCGTAGTTTTTAAAACACACCTCTTCTCTTTGATAGGGTAACGGATTCTCATGCAAAACAGAGAGAATGCTCTCAGACGCTTTTGCAATAGAACGTACCTGCGGATATAAAGAGCTTAATACTCCTAAAATACTCGCAATTGAAACAGAAAGTAAAAGTATAAGCAAGAAGCCTGCCGAATTTACTTCTTTGGCGGTAAAAAGAGATGTTCCCATTATTAAAGCAGCCGGTACGATAAAAGAGGTAATTGCAGAAAAACTCAGTGCTGACGGAAGCACGGATATTTCTGCACGGATAGAAGCCTTTCGCAGCAGCTTCAGCGCCTGATCAAGCCGTTCAAAATGGCTTCCGATCAAATTGTAGAGCCGGAAAGTTTTCATGCCTTCGACATATTCCACAATACGTGAAGTGACATTTTGATTTGCCTGCCGCAGTTTTGCGGAGCTTTCTGCCGAGCTTTTTCCGGATAATAAAAGCAGGGGAAACGCAATTGCCGCTAAGATCATTAAAACAAGACCAAATTTCCAATTTAATAAAAAGGCCGTGACCAAAGACAATAAAGTAAAAGATATCACTTTAATGAAGTCACATAGACAATGAGTAATAATTGATTCAAATTCATTTATATCAGTTAGTAAAGTCCCGGTTAATCTCCCGATACTGTTCTTATTGAAGAAGCCGAGATTAAGACTGCAAAGATGATTTCCAAGCTGCAGTCTGAGGCGATGCGTTACATCCGGTCCGATGCACTGAGCCTGTGTAAAGCTAATTGCTTGCGCAATGCATCGAAACAGGAAAATTACAGCCAAAGAGGCAGTGTATATCCGCAATTGATTATAAGTGAAATTTCCGGCCGACAGATCAAGCAGAAGCAGAAGCATTATCCCATACATGCAGGAATTCAATAAGGAATCGATAACAGAAAGAAAAATTGGAAGGATAAGCCTTTTGCAATCCTTTCCGGCTAACTCACGAATGTAAGAAATCATCTTAAACATTAAGCTCCCCCCCGTTCCTGTAGACGCTCCACATCTTTTTGTATTGTCCGTTCATTAACAACAGATCTTCATGACGGCCCTTTTCCTGAATCTCTCCGTGGTCAAATACGCATATTTGGTCAGCTCCAATTATCGTATGGAGTCGGTGAGCAATCATAATCGTAGTTTTTCCTTTTAGAAGTTCATCCAAAGCAAGTTGTATTTTGTGTTCATTTTCAACGTCAGTAAAACTTGTTGCTTCATCGAAAATAATGATCGGTGTATTTTTAAGAATTGCTCTTGCAATACACACACGCTGTCGTTCGCCCCCGGACATTTTGATACCGGCTTCTCCTATATTGGTTTGATAGCCATTTGGCAGCGTCTGAATAAAATCGTGAATTTGTGCGGCTTTGGCGGCGTGTTCTACGTCTGCCTGTGTACAATCCGGTTTGCCGATAGCGATATTCTGATAGATGGAGTCGTTCAGCATAAATGCTTCCTGAAAAACAAAAGAAACCATATCCATAAGGTTATCGGCTGCAATATTTTTAATAGGTACCCCATCAATTTTAATCATACCTTTTGTGACCTCCCAAAACCGAGGAATCAGCTGTGCGGCGGTTGTTTTTCCGGCTCCGGAGGCACCTGCAAAGGCAGTCAGAGTACCACTTTTTAATTCCATATTGATATTTTTCAGAACTTCTTTTTCTCCATAAGAAAAACTGACATTTTCAAATTGGACAGTGTGTGGAATGGATGCCTGTAATCTCTGTCCCTTTGATGTTATTACCGGAATATCCATAATTGCCTTAATCTGTTCCAGACCTGACGAAATCTGGCTGAAAATCTGAGCAAAATTCAACAGGTTATTATAGGAGGTCAGAAACACAATTCCCATAATTATAAAAAATAAATAAGAACTCAAATTCAAATTTCCGTTTAAAAAGAGAACCCCTCCGACAGGCAGCATGAAAAAGATTCCCGATTCGATCACGACCTTTGAAAATCCGCTCATAGGAGCCAGAACCTTGGCAAGTTTTTTCCATAAGCTTTGATAATCCGTAATTGCGTTTGAATAGTCTTCATAAGAATCTGCGGTCAGATTATATGCTTTCATTACGGGCATACCATTTACATATTGCATGATTGCCGAATTGCAGCGGCCTAATATTTTTGGAAATTCTTTCATGGCAGGTTTTGCAATTGCCATTTCAAGCACCTGCACAAAAACAGTGATCAGAATAGGAATCATTAACACCAAGGCCATCATGCAGTTAAGAGAGAATAGATAGATTAAAACTGTGACGGGAACTGCAATTGCGACTGTAATATCAGGAATTTGATGAGCAAAAAAACTTTCTAAGCGTTCCACGTCTTCCATCAGAACCTTTTTAATGTTCCCGGTGCTGTTGTCGGTAAAAAAGCCCAATCCAATTTCACCAATATGCCGGCACAATTTTTTTCTTACGATATACAGCAGGTTGTAGGCTCCGATATGAGTCATTCCCATAGAAACCGCCTGAAAAATAAAACGAAGAACAATGGAAGTCAGCGCAATGATCCCATACCATACAGCATCTTCCAAATCACCATTACCTTCAAATAAAAATAAGATTGTTCGAAATACCATGACATATGGAACAAATGCCATTAAACCGGAAATAACGCTAAAGATAATAGCAATGTACAGCATTCTTTGATTTTTCCCCGCCAGTTGAAAAAGATAAGATACTTTTACCGATGTCGGATTTTCTTTTTTCTCCATATAGAATCTCCTCTTGAAAGTTAGTCAAAGCTAACCAATGGATAAAATATAATGTCGCACTTGCGACAATCTAAATGAAATCATATAATATCAATTGGAAATCGTCAATAGATGTCAGAAAAACGCTACATAAATTCATTTTTGTGACATGAAAAGGAGGATTAAATATATGGAGATAAGCGATAGACCAACGCTGAGTCGCGCGGAACATCATTTTGCAAAGGCCTTATTATCATTGATGGATAAAAAGGATTATAAGAAAATCACAGTACAGGAGCTATCTGAGGAAGCTCAATTTGACCGCAGAACCTATTATCGATATTTTACAAGTAAAGAGGATATTTTGGAGTTGTACTGTTCCTATATTTTAAATGATATGGCAGTGATGATGCAAAAGAAGGGCCCTTTAACTTTTCGCTCCGGAATTGTTTCCTATTTTGCCTTTTGGGAAAGCCATATGGATTTTCTTTCTCTGTTAGAGAAAAATGGCATGCTTCATTTTTTGGCGAACCACCAGGATGAATTATTATATTATGCTGTGGGAAAATCCGTTCAGCCGGGGATACCTGTACAATTAGAAGATGCGTCTCCATTTTCCAGATATTCCTTCTATTTTATTTCCGGCGGACTATGGAATGCTCTGGTACACTGGGTCAAAGAAAAACAACGCAGGACACCGGAAGAATTAACAGACTATATTTTAACTTGTTTTAAGGAAATCGACGATCGCGGGAGCCGATCATGTGGTTGTGCTGAAGGATGGAAAACTGGCTGAACAAGGTACGCCGAGTGAGTTGATGAAGCAGAATAGTCTTTTCGCCAAAATGAACCGGCTGCAGAAGGAAAGCTCTGAATGGGCTGCACTATTTAGATAAAAGGATGTTACTGTTAAGAAAATTTATCTGCGTAGAACATCCATAATAAATAACCGATCTCTTCCAAATTTTCTAAGCCATCTTTCCTGTAGTCTCTTTTTTAGGGTTTTTCTCGTTTTTAACCATGTGAGAATCTTCTGTAGCTTCATATTTACAGCACCTCCTGAACTATCATATGCAATGTGGATAAGAGCGCCAATATGGTTTTTGTTAATGTACATTCTCTTATCTTTATTATAACGAGGAAATGTAAAATCCATATGCATATTTCAATAAAGTTTAGGCAAAATCAGAAGAAAATCTTTTGGTTGAGCATCTAGTTATAAATCTTGTCGTCTTAAAGAGTATATTGCCATAAATATTCCAAATACAAAACAAAGAGCAATGCACGTATATGCAAGTCCGGGTATAAATTCCATGCCGACGCTCATGAACATAACAGCAACCTCAATCAAATTGTAGAATAGATAGGTGCCTTCCATAAAATATGCCAACAGGAGCTGTAAGAGGATATATCAAAGTTCGGTCATCGTGTTTTCTTCCAGTAACCTTCCATCATGGATAAACCCAATATCATCAGCTATTAAAACCATGGGATTAAATAACAAAATTCAACAGACTATAAATAACGTGCAAAACAGTAAAAACCAATGTAGGAATTAAAGCTATCCAGTTTTTACGATCAATCTCATATGCAATAAATGCAATACATGGTAAAACACCCAAGGACAACAAAGCGAATTCCTCTGCAACACCTAAGTAGTATCCTGCCCAACAGATGAAATATATAATGACTGCAGCCATACAAATCCACAGCCACTTACTGCGTATTGTAAATTTCCGTACATCTTTCCGTCTCAACAGACAAATGGCAGCAATCATTACAACTTGACATATTGAGGCAACCCTATCGATGAAAGGAGTTACAGATTCCTGCCTTAAAACATCATGGGGGGCGGGTACAGAGAACCATATGAAATTAGGAATCATAATAAGGAGAAATAGCGCCAGTCCCCAAACGTTAAATCCAAATTGATATTTCTTCATTTTTTCTCCGAAATCTACAAATCATTTATATTGTTCTTAATTGCGAACCACGTCAAATCTGGATATCACCCTATTTTCATATGTGGATTTAAACTATCACTTCACTAAATAATATAATCAAAAATTCAAAATATTATGGCGATTCAGATTATGCCCATTAAGCCATGCTAATAAAACAAGCTGAATTTTTGGTTTTTCTCACAAGCTTTCAGTTTATATATAACATAAAAAGCTTGACTAATCCTAAAATGGTAAGATGTGCAGGATAGTAAATATAAAAAAACCATTTCATACCTTTCCATTTACCTTTCTCGCCATTGTAAAGATATAGAACCGGAATCGCAAGGACAACTGCTATTTGCATAAGCCCATAGATGAGGTCAAGAAACAGAGCATAGACAGTAGCGTATATTACGACATACAATACTATTCCAATCATTTGTTTTTTGAAATTCCCACGATTTTTGCCAATATGTACAATCGCCAGAACAGCAATAGAACTCCAATCCGCACAAAAAGTGATGATCCATATTAATAGCATGGCAAGGTTTTTCATCCACAGTTTCAATTTTAAATTTTCACTTTTTTCAATAGAGAGTGCAACCAGCCCCCACGCTAATGCCCACATGACACTTGTTTGATCAAATATATCATTCTGAAAAGGAATCAGATTTTTTTGAAACATCAATGCGTAGGCAAAATGAGAAACAATTGCAAATAAAAACATTCTCAAAATATATTTTTTAAGATGTTTCGTGTAAAAGAAACCCTCTGCAACAAAATACCACATAATTGGAGCCGTAAGACGGCCTATGAGATGCATCATAATTGGGATTGTGCCAGTTTGATAACCCGGAAAAAATGTCCAAGCCAAATGGTCTATTGTCATAGCAATAATTGCTATGAATTTCAATTGATTTCCGTTTAACTTATATGTTGTTTTAAATTCCGACACCAAATTGCCCATCCAGTCCACCCTCTACCTATTGTAATAAATATAAACAATGTGTATTTTCCCTTGATTTTATCATAGATAAAACAAAAAGTCATGTATGAGTTCAAATCCTCATACATGACTTTAATCTGTGAGCCGTGTCAATTTCGGATATCGTCGCATTTGTGGATAAAGATTTAAACTATCATTATAAACAGAAACCATTTATCACGCAAACTCAACTATCACTATCTCGTTTCCGTCAATATCGCTTAAGCGAACCTCGTAAGTTCCCCAATCATATCGAATGGCTTCAGACAGTAAAAGCCCTTTTTTCTTCAAACATTCCATTGCTAAATCGAGAGTTTTTGTTTGAAATACAAAGGATTGATGTCCAGTCGGCTGTACGTTACATTTTTTGCAATCCCATATACAAATAATAGGTGCGTTTTCTATGAAGCCAAGATAAACCCCATTAGAATTGTCATCATCGGTTTTAATAAAGGGGATTTCTAATATTTGGATATAGAACTCAATAAGTTCTTTCGCTTGCTCAGAAAAAATATTTGTGCAGTAGTATCCTGTTATCATCTTCTCACCACCCAATAATCATTTTTCATTCAATCACAAAATATAAGTAATGTGTATTTTTCCTGATTTTAGCACGGATAAAACAAAAAGTCACATATGAGTTCAAATCCTCATACATGACTTTTTGTTGCGAGCCACGTCAAATCTGGATATCGTCCTGTTTTTAGATGAGGATTTGAACTATCACGCCTTCAAACAATATAATCAAAAACACAAAATAATCAGAGCGCTTCTGGTTATGCTTATTATGAGCAAATTAATATATCATATATTCTAAATATCTATATTGTATTCCATTCTCTTTGCTGTAGCAACGGTTATTTCTTCTCCAACAAGTTTATTAAGAAGGTAAAAAGACATATTAATTCCGGCTGAAATACCCCCTGACGTAATTATCGCGTTTTCATCAACAAATTTGATCCCTCGCTGAATCATTATTGCGCTATACTCTTTTTCTAATCTGTCTATATCCATCCAGTGTGTAGTTGCTCGTTTTCCATCTAATAACCCTGTTTCAGCTAATAAAAATGCGCCTGTACACACAGATGCTATAATATCGCATTGACTTGCTTGGTCCCTGATCCACTTTAGAAGAGTTTTGTTATGAATTTCTATTTCTTCTGCTCCATACCCGCCGGGTACAATTAAAATATTAAAATTCGGGCTATTATTAAAATCATAGTCGGGCTGAACTTTTAGACCATTTCGTACGTTAATTAAGTCTTTTGTTTGAGCGACAGTATTTACTGTAAACGGCTTCTGTTTACAACTTGGATATGAAGCAATCGAAAAAACTTCAAATGGTCCTGCAAAATCCAGTAATTCAACTTCGTTAAAAAGAAGTATCCCGACATTCCAATGCTTTATCATCTCTATTCCTCTCATCTCTAATGTATCAGGGATTGTTTCTATAATATAAATAATGTGTATTTTTTAACTTTAGCACAGATAAAGCAAAAAGTCATATGTGAGTTCAAATCCTCACACATGACTTTAATTGACGGAGTCGGAGGGATTCGAACCCTCGAGCCCCGGAGGGCTAACGCATTTCGAGTGCGCCCCGTTATGACCACTTCGATACGACTCCAAAACAGATACAACAAAAATTATAATACAGGCCGGGTGGAAAAGTCAAATAATAATGATAAAAAGTTGTTGCAAAAGAAAGAAGTATCTTGTATAATTTAGATGTTACTAAAATAATTTATAAAATAATAAACAAAGAAGAGAAAGAAGTAAAAGAAAAAGATATAAAACGTGCATGAATAACAGGCTGAAATATAATGCAGTATGGATACTTCGAAGGACAGATCCCTATGTATACCGGCATGAAGACGGAACCTATTATTTTACTGCTTCTGTACCGGATTATGACGGAATTATATTAAGAAAGGCCGATACACTGGAAGGACTTTTTCTTTTGCAGAAAATTTGGAGAAATAAAATGTTAAAAAAATTGTCAGGACTCTATTAGGTACAGCCGCCTTTGTTGGTCTGACAGGCTGCGGCAGCAGGCATAAACAAGGAGACCGTTTGGGGTGTTCATTATAAATAACAAGCAGGAAGGAGAAGAAAGAATATGGTAAAGCTGTATATTAATGAAAAAGAAAAGAGAGGGCATATTAATCCGGAGATTTACGGACATTTTTCGGAGCATTTGGGAAGATGCATTTATGAGGGCCTATATGTGGGAGAAAATTCTGAAATCCCGAATAAAAACGGGATGCGAACGGATGTTGTGGAGGCGCTTAAAGAAATTCAGATTCCGGTGCTTCGCTGGCCGGGCGGCTGCTTTGCGGACGAGTATCACTGGAAGGATGGAATCGGCCCCAAGGAAGCAAGAAAAAAAATGGTCAATACACATTGGGGCGGTGTAGTAGAGGACAACAGCTTCGGTACGCACGAGTTTTTTGAGCTGTGCGGACAGCTTGGCTGCAAGACCTATATTAACGGAAATGTAGGCAGCGGTACTGTGAAGGAAATGTCGGAATGGGTAGAATATATGACATTTGACGGGATGTCTCCGATGTCTGAATTAAGGAAAGAAAACGGTCACGAAAAGCCCTGGAAGATTGATTATTTCGGTGTCGGCAATGAAAACTGGGGGTGCGGAGGCAATATGACGCCGCAGTATTATGCGAATGAATATCGCCGCTATCAGACTTATGTAAGAAATTATCATCCGGAGCAGCCGATCGGTAAAATCTGCGGCGGTGCGAACGTGGCAGATTATTACTGGACGAGGGAAGTCCTGAAAACCGCGTTTGATAATATTCCGGAAGAACTTCATGGCTTGATGGACGGACTTTCCCTGCATTATTATGTGTATCCGGAGGGCTGGGAAATCAAGGGCAGCGCCACGGAATTTGATTCGGCGGCATGGTATAAGACGCTTGCAAAGGCGCTCTACATGGAGGAATTGGTCAGCAGACACAGCCATATTATGGATGAATATGATCCGGATCAAAAAATTGGTATGATTGTGGATGAGTGGGGAAGCTGGTATACGGTCGAGGAGGGAACCAATCCGGGATTTCTCTATCAGCAGAACACCGTTCGTGACGCACTTGTGGCCGGACTGACGCTGAACATCTTTAACAAGCACTGTGACCGTGTTAAGATGGCAAACCTTGCACAGACCGTGAATGTACTGCAATCAGTGATTTTGACGGAGGGATCTAAGATGGTTCTGACGCCGACTTATCATGTATTTCATATGTATCGGTATCATCAGGATGCCGAGCTGGCAGCAAGCAGTCTCGAAGGCAGCGGAATAATCGGTGAAGAGCCGGAATTTATGGTTCCCGAGGTGCAGGAGTCCGCATCCGTGAGTCCGGACGGAACTGTGAATATCACAGTCAACAATCTGTCTGCAGAGGAAGAAAAAGAGCTTTTGATCAGCTTCATGGAGCTAAAGCCTGCAAACGTAGATGCCTTTATTGTAACGGGTGAAAAGAAGGCACATAATACCTTTGAGGAACCCAATACCGTAAAGGAAGAGACTTTTAAGGCGTTTGAAATTACCGAGGACGGTATTAAAGCGACCTTACCGCCTTGCAGTGTCGTATTGTTTCGCGTAAAATAATGGGAGTACCGATATGCCTGAAATTGGCTGCAGGATGTGTCTGCTGCGGGATATGGATAAAAATAAATACTTAAAGAGCATCCAAAACCGGATAGAAAGTCTGGATGAAGAGATCCGTACAGATCGGGCGCTGTATGAGGGAAGACTCGCGATTTGCCGCACCTGCGGCTATCTGCGGGACGGCTTCTGCGGCGCCTGCGGCTGCTTTGCAGAGCTTCGTGCCGCAGTCACCGTCAATCGATGCCCCTATGATAAATGGACATCTCTCGCTGATCCTTATTCTCCGATCGGGCTGTAGTTAATGCGGATATTAATATCCTGATTATAATTACCAAACGTTTTCCCGAAAATCGTCAGTCCGCCGACGTGCGTTGATTCATCCTCAACCGCCATTTTAAATTTGATCGTGCTGCGGTAGTCCAGTTCAAAATCCCGGATCGAAATGTCGGAAATATGCAGTCCGTCGATGAAGGTTCCCTTTTTGTTGATAACAAGAAGCTTTAACAGTCCGTACTGATTCCAGTTCCGATACCACCAGTCCGGAGTAAAAATGCCCTTTACGTCTCCGAAGTCACCGGGACTTGTCCACATACCGATACATTTATCATTAATATAGAAGCTGATATCAGATGGCCACACATCGTTGACACCGGGTGCCTCAGAGCTTAGTTCCGTAGAAATTGTAATTTGGTCGATCTTTTGCGAGCTGGGGATAAAGTTGGGAATGACATATTCGATATAGCCCTTTGTGAACCATAGAATGTCTGCATTGTACCGGTCGGGATGTGCGAAGTACCTCGTATCGTCCACTTCTCCGATCAGTGCCGTAGAGGAAGCGAGTCCGCATGTGGGAAAAACATGAAAATCGGAATAATGGCCGATCTTCAGGGAGGTCTGATAAACGTTCTTGCCGTCCTCCTCAGAATCAAAATCCACGAGCAGCTTATCAACATAGACGGAACATTTTTTCTGGTTGCCGTGGCCGGAGGATTCGCTTGTGATTGTAATAATACCGGCGTCTTCAAGTTTTTTCACATGGCTTGTAAGTGCGCCGTTTGTGATATTTAAGCGGCTTGCCAGCTCATTCATATTCATGCCCTTGTCTTCCAGAAGGATTTTAATGATTTCAATTCTGATATCCGATCCCAATGCTTTAAAAATGGGAAGTCCTTCATCCAATGATTTGATATGCAGCATTTAGTTGTCCATTCCTTTCATTAAGAAATTCTCTTTTTTCTTCTGTTAAATTTCCTATATTCAAACGAAAGACGGATCTTACAACATTATTTTCAGTATAACGAGAATGAAATAATTAGTCAATTCTAATTAGTTTAGATAATTCTAAAGAGTTGAGTGGACAGAAAAATTTAATTCTGCTATGATAAGGAAAGCAAAATAAACAGAAACAGGAAAATGAAATGGCTACGATAAAAGAAGTCGCAAAGGCATGTAATGTCTCAATTGCCACGGTTTCCAATATTTTAAATGGAAAGGGACGGGTCGGCGAAGAAACGAGACAGAGAATTTTAAATACGGCGAAGGAAATGGGCTATGTTCCGAATATGATGGCGAAAAATCTGAAGCAGCGCAACACGAGGATGATTGGCATCATAACGGAAGATTTGACCGTATTTAACTGTGCGGATATTGTAGACGGTATTCATGAATATCTGGAGCAGAAGGGCTATACGTTTCTTCTCGGAAATCTGCGTCTATATAAAAAATATGACAATGCCTTTTATCATCATGAGCGGTATCATGCGGAGGTGGAGGAGGAGTTTCGAATCATGCAGAGCAAGCAGGTTGCGGGTGTCATTTATGTCGGTGCACACTGCCGTGAAATGAAGATTATCCCCGGAGACTACGGCGTGCCGATTGTTGTTGCATATGGCTTTTCCACAAAGAAAAACACTCCTTCCGTCATTTATGACGATGAACAGGCCGCGTATGAAGCGGCAAACGAGCTGATCCGGAAAGGCTACCGCAAGATTGGCCTAATTGCGGGAGAGTCTGAGAGCCGTCACACAATCGACAGGCAGCGGGGCTATCAGAAGGCGTTGTTTGAAAATCAGATTCTTTACAATCCGGAGCTTGTACAAAATGGAGACTGGTCGAGGGAATTGGGCTATCAGGCATGTGAAAAGCTTATGAAGCAGGGTGTCGATGCGATTTTTTCAATGAGCGATGTTATGGCGGCTGGGGTTTATGACTATGCAAATGAAAAGGGACTGTGCGTCGGCAGAGATATCGGTTTGATCGGTTTTGACAACCGTGAAATCAGTACGGCATTCAATCCGGAGCTTTCGACGATGGCGCTTCCCTTGAACGAAATCGGCCTGAAGGCGGCTGATTTGCTGATTCGGCAGATTGAGGAGGAGGATTTTTGTCCGGAGCAGGTTTATAAAATTGAATGCAGCCTGCTAAAGCGGCAATCTGAGTAAGAATCCGAATGCATGACAGGCAGCAATCAGATACGATGGAAAGATGAAACGTTTAATCAAAAAGAATATAAAATTTTTATATAGGTTCATTTTATACAGAAATAACAAAAATTATAGGAATCTATACGTGTTTTAATTAAATACGTATAGATTTTTTGTTTCCATTCTTATACAATTTTAAAAAATGAATAAAATTTATTGAAAAAAATGATTGCAATTGTAAAAAAGTGATAGTATAATAAGTGCATGATGATTAAACGTTTAATCACAATAATAACCATAAAAATTGTTAAATCGACAGGAGCGGAATACTTATGCAAAAGTTATCCCTGGTTTCTTTACAAAATATAAAGATTGACGATTCCTTTTGGAACAAGTATACGCATCTTGTTAAGGATGTCATCATCCCCCACCAATGGGATATTTTGAATGACAATCTGGAGGATGTGGAAACGAGCCACTGCATCGCAAATTTTAAAATTGCGGCCGGATTGGAAGCGGGATCATTCCGGGGCGTGGTATTTCAAGATACGGATGTTGCGAAATGGCTGGAGGCGGTTGCGTATTCTCTGGCCGTCCATCCCGATCCCTTGCTTGAAAAAACAGCGGATGGGGTTATTGAATTGATTAAAAAGGCGCAGCAGCCGGACGGATATATCAATACCTATTATACAATCAAAGAACCGCACCGCCGTTTTACGAATTTGAGGGAGGGCCATGAACTTTATACGGCCGGACATTTGATGGAGGCGGCGGTTGCTTATTACCGAGCGACAGGCAAGGACCGGTTTTTAAATTTTATGTGTGATTTTGCGGATCTGATCTGTGAACAGTTTTCTGAAAAAGCAAACGCGGCGGGCTGCCCCGGGCACCAGGAGGTGGAAATCGGTCTGTTTAAGCTTTATGAGGTGACAGGAAAGCAACAATATCTTGCACAGGCAAAGTCATTTCTGGATCGGAGAGGCAGAAAGCCAAACTATTTTTTAGAAGAAGCAAAAAGACCTGATTTTAAAGGCTTTTTCCCCGAATTTGAGAATTATGATCCAAAATACTCCCAATCGCATCTGCCGGTAAGAGAGCAGGTGACAGCGGAGGGTCATGCCGTCAGAGCTGTCTATATGTGCTGCGCGATGGCGGACGTCGCGGCAGCTTATGGGGATGAAGAGCTGTTAAATGCCTGTAAACTGCTGTGGGAAAACATCGTGACAAAACGAATGTACATAACGGGCAGCATCGGCAGCTCCGGACTTCTCGAACGTTTTACGACGGATTATGATTTGCCTAATAACAGCAATTATTCAGAAACGTGTGCTTCGATTGGTTTAGCTTTGTTTAGCAGAAGGATGGCACAGATCACAGGCGCCGCAGGATATATGGACATTGTGGAAACGGCCTTGTATAATACGGTTTTAGCAGGAATTGCAATGGACGGAAAAAGCTTTTTTTATGTGAACCCTTTGGAGGTATGGCCGGACAACTGTATTCCGCGCACGTCAAAGGAACATGTAAAGCCTGTCCGCCAAAAGTGGTTTGGGGTTGCGTGCTGTCCGCCCAATATCGCAAGGACACTTGCTTCATTAGGAGAATACATTTACTTTGCCGGCGAAAGGACGCTTTGGATTAATCTTTTCATATCCAATGACGCAAAGGTGACGATAGACGGTCAGGAATTCCTCGTATCGATGGAAAGCAATTTTCCTAATGACGGGAATATCAAAATAACTGTCGGCACTGCAGCAAAAAAGACGGCAAGGCTTGCAATTCGGATTCCGGGTTATGTGAAGGAATGGCGAATTTCCATAGATGGTGCGCACATCAAAAATCCGAAAACGGATAATGGATATGTCATTCTGGAGCAGGAATTTGAAAGAAACGCAATAAATGTAGAGTTTGCATTACCGCCGAGAATCGTAAGGGCTAATCCTCTTGTCAGGGAGGATATCGGAAAGGCCGCCGTGATGAAGGGGCCGATCGTCTATTGCTTGGAAGAAACAGATAACGGCAGTAACCTTCCGGCAATCTACCTTTTGGCAGAGGAAGAATTAAAAGAGCATTACGAGGAAGAACTGCTGGGCGGGGCAACGGTTATCAAAGCGGCCGGAAAAAGGGTTATACAGCAGGCTTGGGAAACAAAAGAGCTGTACGGGGGGCAAAGACCTGTTTTGGAAAAACAAGAGCTTACCTTTATCCCCTATCCGTATTGGGGTAATCGAAAAACCGGAGAAATGCTCGTTTGGGTAAAAGAATTGTTCAATTGACGGATGGAAAATTAAAGGAGGATTTATGACATGAAAAAGAAAATTTTGGCTGTCCTTTTGACAGCGGCAATGTCGGTGAGCGTATTGGCGGGCTGCGGCTCAGGTGCTTCAACAGATGCGGCAGCGCCCGCAGATACACAGGCAGCTGCAGACACGGAGACTGAAGATGAAGCAGCTGCGGAAACGGCGGCTCCGGCAGAGGATACAAATGACGGAAAGGTACATATCACCTATGCACAATGGGGAAATGATACGGAGACGGCAGCGACACAGGAGGTTGCGGATAAGTTTAACGCCGAGCAGGATGCGATCGTTGTAGAAGTATTGAAAATTGATCATGACAATTATGTGACAAAGCTGAACACGATGGCGGCGGCAGGAGAGCTTCCGGATACGGGTATTATGAGTGAAGCAGGTGTTTTGAATTTTGCCGAGAACGGTTTGCTGGCTGATATCAGCGAGATGTATGAAGAAGGTGAAGCAAGGCCGCTTGAGTCCCTGACCTTTAAGTTTGACGGAACGCCGGTCGCTTACTCCGCAGCAAACGAGGTGCTGAATTTGTGGTATAACATCGACCTGTTAAAGGAAGTATGCGAGAAGCAGAGCCTTGATCTTACGCAAATGACACCGCCTGCTGCAACGGACGCAGCTTGGGACTGGGATACGTTTGTAAAGACTGCACAGACCTTGACACTGGATACGAGCGGAAGAAATGCGCTTGATCCAAATTTTGATCCGAATAATGTGGATATTTACGGCTGCAACATCAACTCGCTGCCATGGCAGTTAGAGGTATGGGCAAAATCAAACGGCGGCGGTTACTACAGTGCTGACGGCAGCACCTGTATTATTAATTCCGCAGAAACGGCAGAAGCATTGCAGGCAGTTGCGGACCTTTCTCTCAAATATCACTGCGCACCGCCGGTAAGCTCCGCTTCCACAGCACTCAGCAGCTCTCTTGGTACGGAAAAGATTGTTATGTCGACGGATGGCGCATGGAATGTAGGAACTTATCTTGGACCGGATGCACAGTTTGAATATGGCGTAGGCGTTCTTCCTTATTTTAAGGAAAAAGTAACGATCTGTACGGGAGGACCGAACGTCGTATTCTCACAGACAGAACATCCTGAAGAAGCGATGACATGGTTAAAGTGGTATTATAAAGAAGAAAATTCCTGGTCGCTGATCGAAGCGGGTACATGGATGCCCATTTTGGATTCCTGGTATACGGATCAGGCGCAGACAGACAAGTGGATCAGCAACCCGAACTTCCCTGAAAAGGAAATGTATCAGACGGCGGTCGTAGACTACGCGAGAGATAATTCCCAGTCGACCTCTTGGTACTATGTAAACGGTACGGAGGAATTCAACAGCACGCTGGATACAGTGCTTTCCTATATCTGGACGGGCGACATGACAGCTCAGGACGCATTGGATGAATATTTTGATGAATTAAATGGTATTTTTGAAGAAAATAATATGTAATAATAGGTAGTAACAAGCAGAACAGCCGCCTGTCTGAACAGAAGATGAGCGGCTGTTCTATAAGGAATCATTGCATATGCAGATAGGAGCAAGTATGGAAGAAAAAAAGAGGAAAGCGCATAAAATTGGCAGGAAGGAAGAACGAACGGCATACTTGTGCTTGATTCCGGCATTTCTTGGATTATCCATAATCAGTTACCTGCCGACAATAGCGGTATTTGTATTGAGCCTGTTTAAATGGAATGGTATTACGGCCCCATCGTTCATAGGATTTGAAAATTTCCAGCGTATTTTTACGAAGGACATTTATTTTTCGGATTCCATAAAAGCAACCATTATTTATGCGCTGCTGACCGTTGTCGGTTCGATTTTATATTCATTGATTCTGGCGCTTTGCCTGAATATGAACATTAAGGGAAGAACATTCTGGCGTTCTGTATTCTTTATTCCATATTTACTGCCGGCAATCGGTGTATTTACAGGCTGGAAATGGCTGTATGAAATTAACTACGGACTTTTTAATTTTGTAAACAGGATGATGGGTCTGCCAACCAGACAGTATCTGCAGAGTCCGGCACAGGTGCTTCCGTCTCTTGCTTTGATTGCGATTTGGTGCAGCGGAAATCTGATCGTTATTTTTCTGGCAGGTTTACAGGGGGTTCCGAGAGTTTATCTGGAAGCGGCGGAAATTGACGGAGCAAATGCGTGGCAGCGTTTTTTATATGTAACGATTCCAAGTATTTCGCCGATTATTTTCTATAACGTGCTGACGGCGCTGATTACAAATCTGCAGGTCATCACCCCGGCACTGGCGCTGACGGACGGCGGCCCTCAGAATGCATCCATGTTTATGTCCTATGTGATCTATATGTATGCATTTCAGAAAAATAAAATGGGTTATGCGGCGGCATACGCTTCCATTTTCTTTGTATTTGTAGGTGTTTTTACGATTGTTCTGTTTACGACACAGAAGTCAAGTTTATTCGGAGGGGAGGAAGATTAAATGAGCGGAAGGTCAATGCAAAGCAGAAAGAAAAAAGAAAAAAGAATGAAAATGATTGTGTTTATTGGCATAGCGATTATAGCGGCAGCTGTACTCCTGCCTATCTGGTGGATCTTTCGTTCCTCTCTCATGAGCAACGGCACACTGTACGCATACCCGCCTACATTTCTTCCGCATGAATGGCTCTGGTCCAACTATCAGACGGCGCTTAAGAGCTTTTTATACTGGAGATATTTTAAGAATACGTTTACTATTATCATTCCGGCAGTAATTGCGGGCACGCTGACGGCAATTCTCTGCGGCTATGCCTTTGCAAGACTCCGTTTTCGGGGAAAGAAGCTGATTTTCAATCTTTGTGTCGGCACGATTCTGCTTCCCGGTATGGTGACGCTGATCCCGTTATATATTTTCTGGACGAAGGGGCTGGATCTGGGCGGTACATACTGGCCTTTGATTCTTCCGTATTTTACAGGCGGCGGTTTTTTTAATATTTTCCTCATCCGCCAGTTTTTGATGACAATTCCGAAGGAGCTGGACGAAGCGGCAGCCATCGACGGCGCTTCGAGAATGCGTACTCTCTGGACGATTCTTGTTCCGGCAATCAGGCCGGCAATTGTTGTTGTGGCAATGATGCTTTTTATTCAAATTTGGAATGACTTATTGCAGCAATTGATCTATATTAATGATATGGAGAGAACAACGTTTGCAATAGGACTGACCAATTTTACCGGTTCGTTTGGCACAAAATGGAATCTTGCCATGGCGGCAACCTGTATGACAATCGCACCCGGTATTATTATCTACATCTTTGGACAAAAGAGCTTTGTAGAAGGAATTGTCATGACGGGCATGAAAAATTAAAAAGGATAAAAGGCAGCGCGGTATGAAAACAAGGATGATCATTGACAAGGAATTTGTAAAGAGTCGGGTTGATAACAGAATATACGGATCCTTTATCGAACACCTCGGAAGGGCGGTGTATAACGGAATCTATCAGCCGGGTCACGAAACGGCGGATGAAGACGGTTTCAGAAAGGATGTCATCGGGCTTGTAAAGGAGCTTCAGGTGCCTGTTATCCGGTATCCCGGGGGGAATTTTGTATCAAATTTTTTTTGGGAGGACAGCGTCGGACCAAGCAGGAGGGCAAGGCTCGATCTGGCCTGGCGGATGATGGAATCCAACGAATTTGGTTTAGGCGAATTCGCTAAATGGACAAAAAAGGTGAATTCAGACATAATGATGGCAGTCAATCTCGGTACGAGAGGATTAAGTGATGCTCTGAATCTTTTGGAATACTGCAACGGGAAGGAAGGCACGTACTACAGTGATTTGCGCAGAAGCCACGGACAGGCGGAGCCTTACGGCATCAAATCATGGTGCCTTGGAAACGAGATGGATGGACTGTGGCAGATCGGACATAAAACGGCAGCGGAATATGGCCGTCTCGCAGCGGAAACCGGCAAGGCAATGAAATTGATGGATGAAACTATCGAGCTTACGGTATGCGGCAGTTCCTTTGAGAAGATGCCGACATTCCCGGAATGGGAAGCGGTGACGCTGGAGGAAGCATACGACTGCGCGGATTACATTTCAATGCATCAGTATTACGGCAATACGGAAAACGATACCAGAGATTATTTTGCACTGACACAGGATATGGAGAATTTCATCTGTACGGTAATCGCAGCCTGTGACTATATCAAGGCAAAGAAACGAAGCAGTAAGGTAATAAATATCAGCTTTGATGAGTGGAATGTCTGGTTTCATTCATCCGCAGCCGATGATGCCATGATGAAAAACCGGCCGTGGCAGACGGCACCGCATTTACTTGAGGACATCTATACATTTGAGGATGCCGTTATGGTAGGGCTGATGCTGATTACACTGCTAAAGCATGCCGACAGAATCAAAATGGCTTGTCTTGCGCAGCTTGTCAATGTCATTGCGCCGATTATGACGGAAAATAACGGAGGTGCATGGAAACAGACAATTTATTATCCGTTCCTGCATGCTTCCAGATACGGAAGGGGCGTCGTGCTGGAAACCATTCTGTCTACAACAAAACATGATACGCGAAATCACGCGGATGTAACTGATGTGGAGGCTGTTGCCGTCTATAATGAAGAAAAGCAGGAGGTCACAATATTTGCGGTAAACAGAAATATTGTTTCAGAGCTTGTCTTTGAAGCCGACCTGCGCAGCTTTGGCACCGCCAGGGTCATAGAATACCTTGCGATGGAGAATGATGATAAGAAGCTTGTCAATTCCATTCAGGCACAAAACGTCAAGCCCTTTACAAAATTATCCTACACCATGGACGGCTGCAGTTTTGAAACGACGCTGAAGCCGGCATCATGGAATGTGGTCAGGTTCCGGGTGGTTTCTTAAATATGATAAGTGTTTTTTAAGAATGAAATAAAAGTGAAGGACAGCCATGTGACAGAAGTTGAAACGGGCTGTTTTTCTTTTGGTTGCTTTGAAGATATGTTTGGTGTATAATCATTATGCTGTCAGCGGTAAAAGGAGTTGATCACATGGACGAAGTGAAGCCAACAGCAGTTTCCATTCCGAAATATCAACAAATTGCAATTGAAATTGCTTCAAAAATAGTAAACGAAGAATACACGATCGGTCAGAAAATACATGGCCGGTCTTTTATTGCGGCACAATATAATGTCTCACCGGAAACCGCGCGCCGGGCATTTTGTATACTTTCCGATCTGGACATTGTGTCTCCGGAGAGAGGCAGCGGGATGGTGATAAAATCTAAAAGCAATGCTCTTGAATTTTTAAATGGATTTTCAAATAGAATAACGATAGAAACACTGAAAAAATCCATTATGGAAAATATTCAGCATCAGCAAAAAGAAATAAATTCTTTAAGCAACGATCTCGCAGAACTTATTTTGGCAACAGAGCATTTTCGATCTATGAATCCGCTCGTGCCCTTCTCGGTGCGTATTACGCCCGATTGCAAGTATCTGAACAGATCCATTCAGGAATTGCAGCTCTGGCAGCATACAGGAGCTACACTCGTAGCAATTAAGCGAGGCGATGTGCTGATGCGGTCACCGGGCCCCTATGCGGTCGTGCTGGAAAATGATGTAATCTATTTTGTTTCGCAAGAGGATTCCGATCACAGAATCAAGGATTTTTTATTTTAAAGACTATTTTTATATAAAAATGAAACAAGAACCTCCCTGGCAACGCAAAAAAGTGTTGGGGAGGTATTTTATTTCAGTAAGCTTTTTCACAATTTTTCTATGTAATAAAATGATAGGAACAGGTATCCAATTTGACAAAGTGACAACTTGTAATTATAATATAAGTTGTCACTTTGTCAAATTAGATTTAAAAGAAAGGAAATAAAAACATGAAAAAAAATTATGCGCTGCTCTTAGCGTTTTTTGCGATGATTGGTGTTCTTACAGGATGCGCTTCTCAAAATCAAGCCAAAACAATCACATTTGCCGACGTCGGCTGGGACTCTATTCTGTTTCACAATGCTGTGGCGGGAACCGTGGCAGAAACAGTTTTCGGCTACAACTGGACAGAAGTCTCCGGGAGCACGCCCATTACACATGAGGCGGTGAAAAAGGGAGAAATAGATGTACATATGGAGGTATGGACAGATAATCTGCCCGACTATGAAAGTGATATTGAAAATGGAGCCCTTCAGGAACTGGGTATTAATTTTGATGATAATGCACAGGGTTTTTATGTGCCGCGTTATGTGATTGAGGGGGATCCGGAGCGCAACATTGAGCCAATGGCACCGGATTTAAAAACAGTTGCTGATTTGAAGGATTACGGGACGCTCTTCAAGGATCCCGAGCATCCGTCCAAGGGTGTTATATATGGCGGTATAGCGGGCTGGGAGATTACAGAGATTATGCATAAGAAATATCTGCATTATGGTTTGGATGAGAGCTACAATTATCTGGAGCCGGGAACCGATGCCGCGACAAGTGCGGTGCTGGTATCGGCTTATGATAAGGGAGAGCCGGTAGTTGCGTATTATTGGGAGCCTACCTGGCTGTTGGGTAAATATGATTTCGTTCTTCTTGAGGATGAGCCGTATGACGAAGCATTATATTTTGATGGCAAGTGCATGTGTCCCTCCGTCAAAGTCACAGTGTGTGCCAGCAATGATTTCTATGAAAGTGATCCGGAATTTTGCGCATTTCTTTCTAAGTATCGAACATCCTCTGCTTTAACCAGTGAGGCGCTTGCCTATATGGAGGAAACAGGTGCGGATTATAAGACTGCGGCGAAATGGTTTCTGAACGAACAGCGTGATCTGGTGGAAACCTGGCTGACTGCCGAGCAGGCGAAGACGTTATATGAAACAATTGATTAAGCATGCAAAGAACGGGAGGTAGGATATATGGATTGGTTCTTTGATTTTCCTTATACAATAAATATGAATACAGATATCATCGATCAGGCAGTCCGCGGTTTTGCGGCGGCACACTCTTCGTTTTTTGATGGAGTTAAATTAGCACTTACAGACTTTGTAAGTGCCATCAACTGGATATTTAGCCACATACCCTGGTTTGTTATGATCGGGCTGGTTTTTCTTCTTGCATGGAAAGCACACAGACGGATCCGCTCCGGGATTTCTTACAGCCTTTTGCTGTGCGTGATCGGCATATTTGGGCTATGGAGCCTGATGAACCTGACGCTTTCGATTGTTTTGGCCGGTGTGATGATTGCGTTGATCATCGGCCTGCCCATCGGTGTGCTGATATCCGGTTCCGAACATGCCAATAAGGTGATAAGACCTATATTGGATATGATGCAGACTATGCCGGTTTTTGTTTATCTGATTCCGGCGGTTATTTTTTTGGGGATGGGGTCTGCATCTGCTGTAATTGCAACGGTTATTTATTCCATGGTTCCGGTAATCCGCCTGACAAGCCTTGGTATTCGTCAGGTGAACGCCGAGGTAGTGGAGGCTGCACGCTCTTTTGGCTCGACACGTCTGCAGCTGTTGTTTAAAGTTCAGGTACCGCAGGCGCTGCCCACTATTATGACAGGAATCAATCAAACGCTGATGATGGCGATGTCCATGGTGGTTACCTGCTCGATGATCGGAGCGAGGGGACTTGGAAACGAAGTGCTCATTGCCGTAAACCGAGTCGAAATTTCCCGCGGCTTTGTGGCAGGCAGTGCGGTAGTCATCTTAGCGATTATTCTTGACCGTTTGACACAGGGATGGTTTTCTAAGAAGGAAGCAGCGGGAGGTGAG
>JASGGU010000050.1:0-28579 GCA_047602645.1 Lachnospiraceae bacterium
ATCGGACAATGCAACTCCGCTTTTTTATGACGGGACGGGCTACCGGGAATTTCGCGAGGGCGAGGAGGGGATGACGGCACAGGAGCTTGCGGAGGGGGTGTCAAACGGTACATGGACACTGCTTGTCAGAGATTATGAAGGAACCTATACAGCCGATGCAAAGCCGTATGTCGATGCGGCAAAGGGAAGGATGACCCCGCAGGCAAACAACGGAAATTTTACGGGCCGCTATCTTCCGGTGTATCGCAGCATTTCTGAGAACGGAGCTGCTTCCGAGGATATTAACGGCGATTTTGCGGTTCGCTTTGTAAGCAGTGTATCGGGAAATTCCTACTCAGACAGCAACTTTTCTTATGACGACAGTGTGCGCGGCGGTGCGTTTGATCCATGGCTGCTGTATGGCACGGATACCTCAGAATTGACAGGTGCGGCAGGGGCGGTTTACCGCGCACAGTTTGAGGGAGTGAGCGGCATGAAAACGGGCTATGTCGCAGAGAGCAGTACACTGAGTATTTCGGAAAATGAGATTGGCACGCCTGTTTATCGGGATAACGGCGGCATTTTTGAATATGCAGGTGAAATGAAGGAGGTCAGCGGCAACCGGATTCCATGTGATGATGCGGGGGAGCCGCTGGGAGATGGGGATTATTATACGGTTCAGTTTTCCTATCATCCGGAGACTGCCGCAGAGGGCACGGCGCTTTATCAGCTGAGCCGGTTTCATACGGCGGCGGCAGATCAGGGCGGTCAGTATCATTTAAACATATCGGATTCGATGTCCCCGCTTGTGCCGAACAGTAACATGACCGGAACGGTGGAGGCTCTTTCTGTCGGTACCGGCGGTACCGGAACGACCTGGAGGAATTTTGTCTATGATTATACGCCGGGCGAAGGAAACTATGCTTGGAATTCTTCCGCGGGAGACGGGCTTTACCAGATCAGCGGTGCGAAGATTTATTATATGTCAGGTCTGCAAAACAGGGAATGGCTGAAACAGTATTCTTTTGACAGGGATGCGGGAGAACAGTGCGGAAACCTTCCTGTGACAGTCATAACAAAGGCGGCATCTCAAGTGAGTTCCGGAGATGTGAGCGGAGCAAAAATGATTTTGCTCATGTCCGCGGACGGCGCATCTCTTTGCTTGAACGGAGGAGTGATTGCTCCGGACAGTCAGCCCAATTATACCAACTATGGACAAAGCGCCGGCGGCATTGTTCAGGACATCAGTCCTGCCGTTTATAAACAAATGATTGCCCGCGCCGTTTCGGAGAGTATTCCGGTTATGGCAGATTATAATATTATAAACAGCGGAAAGGGCAGCACTTTAGAAGCCGAATCGATCAGAGAATCTCTGATGTATCGTCTCATACAGGCCATGATGACAGAGGATTTGGAGTTTTATTACCGAACCATCGAAAATATATCGGATGAAGAAATCAAGAAGGATACGACGGAGCCTGGAACGGTCAGTCCGACAGTCAGCGCAAATAATTGTCATTATATAAATAAGAATATTTATATCTATCAACCAAAACAGCTGAGTGAAGGAGGGAGTCCGGCTGCCTGCATAAAGTTTGTCAATGCCGGCTTTTTTTCGCTGCTATTCGGCGAAACGGCGGTCAGTGACGGCTTTTCGGAGGTGCTGATTGATATTGAAAATGAAAATCTCTACCGGCAGACCGACGGCAGCCGCCCGCTGCTTTCAACGGATATTTCCCAGTCAACAGCTCTGCGCTACATGATCGGCTACGCAAAGAAGAGGGAATATAATACGAAGGGTACGATGCGTATTTTAGAGCTGGAGCCGTGTGCTTCCTATGATCTGTCCGTTGATGCGGACAATGGTATTTTGTATCAGGCTAAGGGAAATATAAAAGAGGAGCTGATCAATCAAAAAGGCACTAAGATTGAACTAACGCGGATGACGACTGCAGAATTCATCGGTAAGATCGAGGATTTGAATGCGAAATATGACATGATTTATATCGGCATGAATACAGGACTCATGAATATGGACGCGAACGGAAAAACGAGGTACAATGACAACAGTATGAATGGTCTTGTATACAGCAATGTCGGTGATTATCTTTATCTGGAAGCGTATTCGGCGGGGCTGCTCGATCAGGATTATGTGAATAACGACAGGAACAGAAATCTGAAGGGGCGCAGCTATATCGACATAAATCAGACTGTCGCCCGCAGCCGTTACAGCGGGAACGATATCACACAGGAAAAGGAAGAGGCATTGAAGGATTATGTGGAGGCGGGTTATCCGGTCGTCCTTGCCGATTCTTTTATGAAGGTGACACAAACGGCAGGCGAAACGATAAAAACCGTCAATGCGGATACGGTTGATAATTCTTCTTATTTATATCGGTTTGCAGATGCCGTCAAGGAAAAACAAAATGTGTTTCGGGTGGAAAATCTTTCTCCGGCACTGTTTAACTGGTATATTAATCTGGCAAAGCCAATGCTTAAAATGTACGGAAATTCACTTGCCGCACAGACGGATACGGTGACGATTGTCCGGAATCCGGAAGACGGGCAGTTTTATGCGACGTATGAATTCGATATTACGAACAGCGGTGCGGCCGACAGTGCTTCGACCTTTGATGTGAAGCTTTACGTGGATATCAATGCGGACGGAAAGTTTTCGAGAAGCACGGAACAGATCACGGCGTTCAGTGTCCGAGGCGAGGATGGCACGCCGGCCTTGGCGAATGGAGGGAAATACAGCCTGAGTGCGGGGAAACGCTACTATGCCAATTATGTACTTTCCTCCGAGCATGCCGGTATCCTTCCATGGAAGCTGGAGGTATTTCAAAATAACAACAATTACCGGCGGTCGGGTGCGATCGGGTACTATGAGGTGCGTCAGCAGGAAAAGAAAAAAATAAAAATATTACAGATTAATTCCAGTCAGGACCAGACCTGGAATATGCAGACGGAGTACGCGAATACATCGAGTCTCTTTTACAAGCTGCTCAGCGATGAAAGTGTCCGCTATGATGTGGATATCAAGACCTTAAGCTCGACCGCCTTTAATGCGGTGTCACCGACGGTTGTTTTTGAGGATTATTTGGAATATCTGCAAGAATATGATATGCTGATTCTGGGCTTTGGCGATTGCTACCGGGAGCCGAATGCGACCGCGGTCGGTGCGATTGAGGAATACATAGCAAGCGGCAGGAGTGTTTTGTTTACGCACGACACGACGTCATTTATCAATACACCGTCGGGACAATTTTATGCACAGGAAAGAAACGGAAGGACAAGCAATCTAAGCTCCGGCGTTACTTATTGGGGTTATCAGTTTAATCGTATGATCCGCGGATTGGTCGGCATGGACCGTTATAATGTGCTTGGCGCGGCGGAAAGCGCGGTCGACAGGACATATGAGAGGGAAACCGTATTTGCACCGAAGTCCGCGAGAGGCCGGACGCTTGGTGAGGTGCAGGGCTTTACCTATCCGGCGATGAACCGCTTTGCCTATACCGGAAATGACGGCAACGGAAGGACCTTCCCGACACTTCGGAACTTAAGCGGAATCGATACGGGTGACGGACAGTATAAAAATGAATATGTGACGCAGGTGAATAGCGGCCAGATCACAACGTATCCGTATAAGCTTCAGGAGCGCTTTAATGTTGCACCGACCCACGCACAATATTATCAGCTTGATTTTACGGCGGATGATGATAAGGACGGAGAGAGCGACATTGTTGTTTGGTATTGTATCAGCGATTCGACAGATAAAACGATTGCCGGTACCTCGGGGCGCGATATGTATGAGATCTCTCCGAATGATGTCAGAAATAATTATTATATCTATAATAAAGGAAATATCACATACAGCGGTGTCGGGCACAGCAGCGTAATGAACAACGGCTCCGAACAGGAAATCAAGCTGTTCATTAACACGATGATCGCCGCATACCGGGCGGGACTTCATGCGCCTGTTGTGGAAATCAAGGAGAGTTATCAGGATCATGCGCGGGATATCCGAAATATTTATGTATCGTATGACACACAGCTGAAAAATGCGGAGCGCAATGCCGTCAAGGAGAGCGGCATTCTGGATCTGACGGAGGATCTTTATTTTAAAACAAGCGCCGTGAGTCTGATACAAAGTACGGCCAACACCGAGCATAAGATGAGCGCGAAGCTATATCTCGAGGTGCCGGAGGAAATGCCGGATGCCGAGATGATCTATTTAGATAAGGAGCCCGTGACCGTATTGCCGATGCCGATGACCGGAAGCTCCCTGTATTATGACGATGCACTTTATTATCGGGATGAGACGACCGGTGCCGAAATCAAGGCTGATCCGGAGGAACTTGTAAGCGGGAGGACTTACCGGACTAAGGTGCCGGTTTATCTCCTCGGGGCAAACGGAGTGCTGTGGAACGAGACGACGGCCTCCTCAGCTGCCTTAAACACACGCAGAGTGTTTCTTGTGGCGACTGATTCGGTCTACAACCGGAAAACCGGACGTTTGACGGCGCTGTCGGGAAGTGCTTCGGCCTCGCTTGTCCGTGTACAGGTATTTGATTTGGACTAGGAGTAACTATGATTGCATTCAGATTGAACCATGCGCTGCATTTGCAGTATGAAAAAACAATGACCTGTGTAAAAAGGGAGTTTGCTGCAAGCGGGGTCTATGTCTTTTATAACGGGGACCTGATTGTGCTTGGAGAGCCGTTTTCCCTGCGGATTTCCTATGCCCCAAAAGGTGTCGGTCAGGCGCAGCGTTTTTCGGACTGGCGGATTTTTGACAGGGAAGCGCTGCCCGAATACGAAGAGCAGGCTGTTCAGTCGGAACTGTTAAAGTATTTGCTGATGGTATTTCGGCGTTCACAGAAAATTGAGCCGTATGCGGATGCGCATATGGAATCGGTATTGTTAAGAAAACTGAATCAGAAGCTGCGCTACTATAATCTGCAGGCAGAGCCGGAGACAGAGAACACTCTTTTTCGGGTCCTGTATTTTGCAGAGGAGATTTCTTTGGAAGCAGCGGCGGATATTCTCGATACGAATGATTATGCCCACGGACAGCGTGAGAGGATCCGTTCTGACTTTGAAGAAGCGGAGCGGCTGCGCGGGCTTGGACAGCATGGAACGGCGGTTCCGTTTTACCTGCGCGTGCTGTCATCCGAGGCGCCGGATACTCTCGTGTATACGCTCTCATGCTTCGGGCTGGGAGAAGCCTATTATTTTGCGGATAAGCCTGTGCTTTCTGCGGAGTTTTACCGGCGCTGCACAGTGGAGCTTTTGCCGGATCCGGCCGATTTTTATGTAAGGCTCGGGCATACATATTTGGATGATCGCATGAAGGAACATACGATCCATGTGAAGATTTTTTTCAAAGCAAAGCTATGTGGCTTGTATGCACAGCACCATAAGGCGGAGCTTTTGGAGGCCTCGGCCCGGGTAGGAGACGATTACGGGGAATACGAAGAGTCGTGCGAAAAGATCGGAAGAGGAAAGTACGGGAAATAAAGCCGACAGCGAGAGTAAAGCACGAAAATAACAAAAGACAGCGAAGGGTAAAACAATGCCGCAATTTGAGTACAAGGTAATTAATTCAGAAGGAAAAGAGCGAAGAGGAACGATGTTTGCCGCTACGAAGGAGCAGGCATCCATGCGTTTGAAATCGGACGGACTGATCATATCAGAGCTTTTAGAGGCTTCTCTCAAAAAGAAAGGAGGTTTCCGCTCACGCGCAATTCGTCCGTCTGATTACGGGATGTTTTGCAGACAGTTTGCGCGTATTTTGCATGCGGGCCTCAATCCGGTGAATACGCTGCAGGTTTTGGCAGAGCAGACGGAGAATAGACAGCTGAAGCGGGGGACGGCGGCACTGGCTGATCTGACAGGGGCCGGCGACTCACTTTCGTTTGCAATGAAAAAGCAGGGCGGAATTTTCCCCGGACTATTGATTTGTGCCGTTGAGGAGGCAGAGATTACAGGAAATCTTGAAAAAACGTTTACCTATATGGCAGCTCAATTTGAGTCGGAGGAAAAGCTGAAGGAGATGACGAAAAAAGCCTTTTATTATCCGGCGCTTGTCGCGGTGGTATGCCTTTTTGTAGTGGTTGTTATGCTGCTCGTGGTCATTCCGCGTTTTGTCGGTATGTTTGCGGACATTGACTTTACGATGCCGTATGTGACACAGGTCGTCATTGGGATCAGCAGCTTCTGTGTGAAATGCTGGCCCCTGTTTCTGGCAGTCCTGACCGGCCTGTTTCTGGTCGGCCGGCTTTATGGTCTGACGGCACGGGGAAGGCTGTTCTACTCTGAAATCATATTGGAAACGCCTTTTTTTGGCAGGCTGCATAAGCAGCTTGCCTATGCGCGCTTTTCCAGGACGCTATCGGCTCTGCTTTATGCGGGTGTGTCGGCACAGGAGGCGCTGGAGGAGACGGCCGGGTTTATGGATTATGAGCTGTTTCGGCGCATGTTGTTATCGGCATCGGAGGAGATAGGGAAAGGCATGACACTTTCCAAAGCACTGGGTATTTCTGAGCTGTTTTCCCCGATGCTGGTACAGATGGTGTCCATCGGTGAGGAGATCGGTAATCTCGGAGAAATGCTTGACGGACTTGCGGATTATTATGAGGAAGAGGCAATCCGGATGGCGGGCAGGCGGCAGACATGCATAGAAATGCTTTCGGTCGTCTTCATGGCGCTGATTGTCGGCGTGCTGATTGCGGCACTCGTACAGCCGATGGTGCTGCTTTATGATCTTGTGAGCGGGATGTAGCCTGCGGGATACTTACTATTGTTTGAAAAGAAGAGGAGAATTACGGTGAAGCATTCCGGTACGGTGATCACAGTGTCGGCCATATTCTTTCTTTCTGTAATCGCTTTTTTTGTTCTGACGCTCTCCGGAAGGTCGGTGGAACTGACAAAACGGCTGATTAATCAGAAACTGGAAATATGGTCGGAGGAGGGACTTGAGCAGGCGGGGCAGATACTGTCCGAAGCTATGGCGGCGCAGGCGAAAAGCTGTGCGGCTAAAGAATTTAACGCCCTGCTGAGCAGCATGGGAAGCAGTACCGCCATGAGTGAGGAAGCAGCGTCAAAGACCTTTGCCGCAAACTATTGCACCGCCCTGCGGGAGGGATATGGAAGCGGGGAAGAATTGCGTATGCGCCTGCAGGCGGATCTTCCAAAGCTTGATACGGGAGAGCTTACGGTGGATGTACTAAATCCTCCCAGGTTTTCAGTTTTGGCCGATGAAGAGACAAATACGGAAAGCCGGTGCGTGGTAAGCGACGTAACAGTTCTCTACAGTCACGGAGAAAGCTACCGGCGGACGCGTACGTATGAATTTGTCATTCATATCCCGAATGCCCATTTTTTTGACGGAAACGACGAATTATTTGAATATTCTTTAATAGGAAATAAAGGGATTTATGTGACGGGAAAAACGTCTTCGATCGTGGGCAGTGTTTTTGCGGGTACCCATCCGGTTACAGAAAACAGAAAGGCAGAGGCGGGTTATGGGGAGAAAGATGTTTACGGCGGCTTGAATATTCTCTCAACCCAGCTCGGCATTCAGGCGGATGAAATTGTATCGGAGGGGGATGTCAACCTGAAAGGCTCGTTTGCCGTATTCGGGAACGAGGAACAGCCCATCAGCATTTACGCGAACCGGGTCAACAAGATAAACGGCTATCCGACCAAGACAGAGTATTATATTGAAGGAATGGAATTTTTACGGGCGGATATGGAGAAGGAAAGCGGGGAATATGAACGTATCCGTACGATGATCAACGATGCGGGAAGGAAGCTCTCAACACTTGAATATTATTATGATTCGAGCAATGATGGAGACTATCAAGGCAGTTACCGCAAAATCATGGCAGGAACGGATGTGACGATCAACGATGATGTGACGGGCATTGTTATTACGCCGGGAAATGTCATTGTTGATGCGGGCTGCAATGTAGAGGGCATGATTTTTGCCGGAGATCGTATTTATGTACAGGGAAATAATAATATTGTTGCCAACAGGGATGTGCTGCGTACGATCATCAGCGAGGAGCGGGAAGCTGCTCTGGAAGAAGAACCGATATCTGATGCATGGACGGGAATTAGCCATGATCTTTCCGATTATTTATATGGATTACAGTTTTGCGGTTTGTACGATGAAAACTTTAATTATGTTGAAATGTTACAAAAAAATTACTAAATTTTGAATAGAAAATGAACGAATAGTGAACAAAGGATTTCCATGGGAAATCCTTTGTTTATGCCAACTTAATAATTTAAGTGATTTAGTAAACGGTTAAAACGATTAAGTAAACATAGGAAAAAATTAAAAACAATTCTGAAAAGTCTAAAAAACACAGTAATTAATATCTAATAAGAAGGGGTGCATCAACGGCTATATTCGTGCTAGAATTAACTTAGTCGTTTAAGGGAACACGAATACAAAAATCGATTTTTGTCGAAACTTAAGTTTGAAATATTAAGTTACGAATTTTGTTTTATTAAGTGATTTCTAAATGAACGACAAAACTAGTCATCATAAAATGGAGGAAAAGAAATGAAAAAGAAATTATTATCAGTAATTCTTAGCACAGCTATGGTTGCTACACTTCTTGCTGGTTGCGGCAGCGCTGCAGCACCTGCAGAAGAAGCTCCGGCAGCTACGGAAGCTCCGGCTGAAGAAGCAGAAGAAGCAGAAGAAGCTCCCGCTGAAGAAGCACCTGCAGAAGGACTTGCTTACACAGGTGACCTTAACTTAATGCACTTCTCCACATCAGAAGAGTCTGAAGGCAACGGCGGTTCCGATGGATTCCGTACAATGATTGCTGAGTGGAAGGAAGCTAACACAGGCATTAATTTAGTTGAAAATGTACTTGCAAATGCAGAGTACAAGACACAGATCGCTACAATTGCAGCAGCAGATGATCTTCCGGATGTATTCCTGCTTCAGGGTATGAATACAAAGGAATGGGCAAAGCAGGGTCTGATCATGGATATGACAGATGTAATCGCTTCTTCCCCTTATGCTGCAGATTATAATGAATCTTATTTCACACCTTTTAAGGATGGCGACAAGATTTATGCACTTCCTGCATTAACAGGCGGTACTTGTACAGCTGTTGTTTATGACAAGGCTCTTTGGGCAGCTGCAGGTTATGACACATTCCCTTCCACATGGGAAGATGTTCAGGCTGCTAAGGAATATTTTGACGGCGAAGGCATTGATACGATTGCTTTTGGTAACGGCGGAAAGTGGCAGGCTAACTCTTGCTTCCTCTCTGCATTAGGTGACAGATTCCACGGTCCTGACTGGTTCTCATCGATTATCAACAAGGAAGGCGCTGCTTTCACAGATCAGGAATTTGTTGATGCACTGACATGTACACAGGAACTGTTCCAGTCCGGTATCTTTAACGAGGACTTCAACTCCATTACAAATGAAGATGCTCGTGAGTACTATATCGCAGGCGATGCAGCAGCATTCATCGGCGGAAACTGGGATGTATCCTATATTCAGGCTACATTGACTGATACAGATCAGTATGATAACATTGGTTTTGCAGTTCTACCGCAGCCGGCTAACGCTACTTATGATCCGCAGGGACAGAATATCGGTTTAGGATATGGCGTTGCCATCAATCCTAAGGTAGCAGAGGATCCGGATAAGCTTGCAGCAGCAATTGATTTGGCTTACAAGCTGACAGGCCCTGACTTTGCTAACTATGTGGCATCAAACTATGCTTTGGGCGGACTTACAAAGGTTGCAGATGTAGATCTGAGTGCATTCGATCAGATTACACAGGATTTCTACAACTGGACTTATGTAGATACGACTCCTTGTGAAATTTATGACTCCTATATCTCCAGTGCAGTTTGGGATGTTTGCAACACAGACCTTCAGGAAATGCTGAATGGTGACAAGACTCCTGAAGACGTAGCAGCCAATACACAGGCAGCTTATGAAGCTAACTACTAAAATTAAAATAAATTTTTGATTACACTTACATAGTGGTAAGTAGTTAAAAAATGCGGGTCTCGTCCGACTCATGGATGGGACCCGATTTTATGGGTAAATACGGTACTGTTCAAACCGTAGCTTAACAACTTGCTGTTAAGCTGCGTAAGAACGTGATTCAAAAGGTGATTTTTGCTTCGCAGAGCGAATTTATATGCAGAAATCATGCGTTGCTGAGAACCGAGTGAACGGTAACGGTAATACAGATTATTTACACAAATAATCATTCAAAATATTGAGTGAGTTGGATAATTATGCTACAATAATAATTGTAGGAATATACTGACTATGAGCCGAGTCAAAGCAGGAATGCGAGCTGTTTTGAGTCCGTTTATAGGGACTGGGATAAAAGTGAAGGAGGTTTTATTAAGATGCTGAAATCTATTAAGCCAAAGACAAGTACGATTCTTGCGTATCTTGCAATACCATTTGTATGGTATGTGTTCTCCGTATTTGTTCCTCTGATTACAGCTATGTTCTATAGCTTTTTTGAGTGGAAGGGGGGCCCGAACAAGACCTTTATCGGAATTGACAATTATATGCGGCTGATTTCTGACGGGACATTCTGGCAGTCGTTCGGACACAACCTGTATCTGGTTATTGCCTGTATCATCGGTCAGGTCGGCATTGCATTCATCTTTGTGCTGATGATCAATTCCAGGCTTGTGAAGTTTAAGGGAATTCATCGTACCTTCGGTTTCTTTCCAAGTACTGTTTCCGCCGTTTGCGTCGGATTTATCTGGAAGATGATTTACGATAATAAAAGAGGTGTTTTGAACTGGTTTTTGGAAGCGATCGGTAAGGAGGATGCGACGAAAGTTTGGCTGAACCAGCCGGATCTTGTCATGCTCCTCGTATCAATTCCGTTGATCTGGCAGTTTATCGGTTATTATATGGTGATTCTGTTATCCGGTATTGCGGCGATCGATACCGAAATTTTTGAGGTTGCCGAGCTGGACGGAGCAAATGCATTCCAGAGGGCGATTTATATTGTCATGCCTCTTTTGAAGAACACACTGCTTGTATGTATCACGCTTTGTGTTGCCGGCAATATGAAAGCCTTTGACCACATCTATACGATGACTGATGGCGGTCCCGGTACGGCTTCTATGGTTATGGCGATGTACGGCTACAATATTTCCTTTAAGCAGATGAATATGGGCTACGGCAGTGCGATCTCGGTCGGCATATTCATAGTCAGCCTCGTTGTAATTGCGGGCAGCCAGGCAATTATTAACTTCTACACAAAGGATAAGGGGGTGGAATAAGATGGCATATAATCCAGATGACATTGCCGGAAAGAGAAATTCGACTGCCGGTGAAAACGTGAAAAAGAGTGCCTTGAGTATTATTCTGAACGCGATCCTGATTGTATTTTCCGCTACCTGTATTTTTCCTCTGATTTGGATGTTTAACTCTTCTTTAAAGCTGAAACGGGAGTTTAATGCGGATATTATCGGTTTACCTCCGGTGCCTACGCTGTCTAATTATATTAAGATCACGACAAATGAGGATTATCATATTTGGCAGTCAATGGGCAACAGTGCCAGAACGACAATTTTGTCTCTGTTTTTCATTGTCCTGTTCGGATTCATTGTCGGCTATATTCTTGCGAGAGTAAAATTCAAGGGCAATCGCATTCTGTATGTGATGTTCCTGATGGGAATGCTGATTCCTGTTCATTCACTGCTGGTACCTATTTACGTTGTATTTAACAAAACCGGACTCGGCAATCAGTGGTTTACACTGTTGATTCCATACGTCGCTTTCGGTTTGCCGATTGCGGTATTTCTTGTCGAGAGTTTTATCAAGTCGGTACCGATCGAGCTGGAGGAAGCAGCCGCCATTGATGGCAGCAGCTTTACCAGGACATTATTTGAAATTATTCTGCCGATTACAAGACCGATGCTGATTACCGTGGCGATCATCCAGACGTTCTCCTGCTGGAATGAATTTTCCTTTGCACTGGTACTCATGCAGGATGTCCGTCTGCAGACGGTCCCTCTGGCGATGACAATGTTCAAGGGTCAGTTCGCATCTGACTATCCGAAGATTATGTCCGCCATGCTCCTCACAATGTCTCCGATCGTCGTCCTCTACTTCGTCTTCAGCAAGGAGATTATCAAAGGAATGGTGGCAGGAGCTGTAAAAGGATAGGTACAGGGAAGAGCCAAAGCGCCGAGTGCAAAGCGAGTGCGCATAAAAAGAGCATTATGCGAAGCATGATGCTATGGTGGCAGGCGCTGTAAAAGGATAGGTATAGGGAAGAGCCAAAGCGCCGAGCGCAAAGCGAGTGCGCATAAAATAATAAGTTTTTAAAGAGAACAAAGGTGCGGCGAATTATCGCCGCACCTTTCCTATTACAATAAATTATCCATCATAGTAAATTCCGGCGGTAATCAGCGGGAGTTGTTCCGGTGACAGTGCGAAATTTCTTATAGAAGTAATCGACATTTTTATAGCCGACACGCTCCGAAATTTCATAGATCTTCATGTTTCCCTGTGTCAGCAATATCTTTGCATGGGAAATCCTCACATAATCCAAGTAGGAATTGAAATTTTCCCCGACCCTTTTCTGGAACAGCTTACCGAGATAGGAACTGTTGTAGCCGAACAGTTTTGCGATCCCCTCCAGCTTGATGTTGTCCTGAAAATTGTGATTTACATAATATATGATATCATAAAAAATATTGTTTCCGGTGGAATCTCCGATCGAATTCAAAATTGATTCAAACTGCGTATTGTAGAAGTCTAGAACATCATCCAGACGTTCCGAATGTTCAATTAAATATAAAATGGTATAATTAGCCGGAAAGCGGATGTGTGCATCGGGATATTTTTTCAGCATCTGCTGTTTGATCGATAAAAAAATATCAGAGAGGAATAGCTTAACCTCCGGAATGCTGTTTGTACAGCCGCTGAGCTTAATTTGCAGTTCCAAAAGCATATCCTGCAGTTTCACACGGCTGTAAGACTGCAGATAAGTACAAAACTGGTCGCAGAATTCTTCGACGTTTTCCAGCTGAAAAGCACCCGTCTGTATAAAGCCGGATTCAACGGTTAGAACATGCACCTCTTCATTCATGAAATAACGGTGATCAATGAGCTGTTTGGCGTCCTCGTATGATAGAGCAACCTCGTCAAGGGAGGAAACCGTCCGGCCGCACGTGATGAAAAATGTGTAATAGGGAGTGTTTCTATCCTCATATTCATGATGATTCTGAAAGAAATTATGAACCGCCTTATGAGCGGCTTTCCCGATCAGAAGGATGATCTGGCGATTATTTTCCACATCACAGCATAAATAGTCCTGTTCCTTCTGCAGGTTTTTCAGATGATCCGAAAATTTTGTGATTTCCTTTCCATCCCCTTTAAATGGCTCACACAGCAGGATCTGAAACAGCTTTTCCGTACTTTTGGGAAAGTAGATCTCCTGCTCGCTATGAGTAAACTTCTTCTGATTTGCAAGAATATCAAGCAGCAAGGCGGAACGGCGGTTCTGAAAATAAGATTTATAGGAAAGCTGATTAAATTGCTCGTTATCTAACTTTGCGGCACTGCTCAAAATGGTTTCCAAAAGCTCCTGAGATACCACCGGCTTGATCAAAAAAGCATCAACGCCAAGGCGGATAGCAAGCTGCATCCGGGCAGCAGAGCTGTCTGCACTTGCGGCGATAAAGCGGCAGGTAGTTGTCTCCTTTGTTTTTTGAATCTGTATCAGTTCGTCCGGGGAAAAATGAGCGACATCGATCAGCACAAGATCCGGATGATAGCTGTCTACCGCATGAAGCACCTCATCGACATTTCTGGCGGCATAACAAATTTCCATTTCCGCTTTTTTTTCCGAAATAATTTCAAATATCAAGCTGGCGATGGAATTTTCTTTGTCTGCAATTAATATATGAAGCATAGGATTCTCCTTGTCGTCTATCCTAATGATAAACAACAAGATTTGTTTTGTCAAACCACTCTTTCAGCCAAACTGCACGAAAATGCAGTGTTCAGAAGATTTGCGGTTGTATTTTATATCACTTTGTGATAAAATCAGTTTGTTTGCAGAATGTGACAGAATGGAGAAGGGAGAAGGCAGCGGATGGAACCTGTAATTGAGATAACATTGTTTGGTGGCTTTGAAATCAGGATGGATGGGGAACCGATATTGGAAAGCCTGAGTAATACAAGAAAAACAAAGCTGTTTTTGTCCTATTTGCTTCTTAATAAGCAGAAGCCGGTTTCCCACAAGGAATTGTTTGAACTGCTGTGGTCCGGAGAAGACTATGCCAACCCGGGAACGGCACTGCGTACACTGCTTTACCGATATCGGGTTTTGATTGATAAGGCGGGAATCAAGCCGCTTAAGCATTCCATTCTCAGCCGCAGGGGCGCTTACCAGTGGAATCCGGAGCTGGAGGTTTCTATTGATATTTTTGATTTTGAAGATTATTCCAAGATCGGTCTGAATAAGGATTTGAGTGATAAAAAGAGAAAAGAATGCCTCAAAAAGGGGATTGATTTATACACGGGGAGTCTGCTTCCCGATTCAGGCTCGGAGCATTGGGTCGTGCCGCGAACTGTCTATTACCGTGACTTGTATTTTAAGGATGTTGTTGCTTATGCAGAGATTTTGAATGCGGAAGAGGACTATGAGGAAACGGTGGATGTTTGTGACCGTGCGCTTGACCTGCTCGGGAAAAATGAGCTGCTGACCATGCTGCGGCAGTCAGCGGAGGCAAAGGGAGATTCGCCCGATCATCTGCGAATCCGCTGTGACAGGATCTTGCAGTATGAAAACGAAATGAGTGAGGAAATCGGGATCATGCAGCGCAGCATGGAGGTTGATGATGCGGAATGCACGGCATTTGTATGCGATTATGAGATGTTTAAGGAGATTTATCACTTACAGAGACGGCTGCTTGCCAGAACGGGCGATACGATGTTTCTCACAATTCTGACGATGGGAAAGGCATCCGGAGCTGAGTACGGAGCACTTCATAATGAAAAAATTATGGAAGCATTGTTGGACTGCTGCCGTCATGTGCTGCGCTGTGGCGACTCCATCTGCCGTTATTCCGACAGCCAGTTTGCCATTATGTTTCCCGCGCCCTCCTATGAGAATGCGCAAAAAGTCATGGAACGCTTGAAGTCCGCCTTCCTTTCATTAACAGGCGAAACAGAGCTGCTGCTTGTCTACCGCATTCGTCCGCTGAAAAATGCGAAAGAGTAACAAAAGGACTCCCTGTGTGACGAATAGCTTAGTTAAAAGTCTATTTGCATACAGGGAGTGTGATTGGAAACAGCAAATCTCTTATTTTGCGGCTTTCTCCGCAAATCCGGTCGTCACAAGCTCTTCATACGGGACACGGCGTTCCAGTTCGCCGGCGTCCTCAAGAATATTCTGCAAAAGCTCGAAGCTGTCTTTTTCAAAAATCAAATTATCCTTCCAGGTGTTCTGTTCATAATATCTTGTGATGATCGTTGTCAGCGTCATGATATCCGTTTCCTTAAATTGCGGCTGAATAACAGCGGCCAGCTCATCCGGCGTATGGCTGTTTGTATAGTCCATGCCCCGCTGCAAAGCATTGGTGAAGCTCTGGATCAGCTCCGGATTGCCTTCGATAAAGCTCTTTTTAGCACTGAAAGCAGTATAAGGCACATAACCGGAATCGACGCCGAGCGATGCCACGATATAACCGTTTCCATTTGCCTCAAGTGAGGAAGCGTGAGGTTCGAATTCAACTGTAAAATCCGCATCCGATGAGACGAAGGCGGCAGCGGTATCACCAAAGGAGATGGATTGGTCGATGGAAAGATCCGCAGCCGGGTCGATATTATTTTTCCGCAAAATAAATTCGAACACCATTTCCGGCATTCCTCCAGCACGTCCGCCAAGCACCTTGCTTCCCTTCAGCATATCCCAGGAAAAATTATCGATCGGCTTCTTAGAAACGAGGAAGTTTCCCGCGCGCTGCGTCAGCTGCGCAAAGTTGACAACAATATCCTCCGGATTGCCAAGGTAGGTATAAATACTGGATTCACTCCCCATAAAGCCGACATCCGCTTCACCGGAGAGAACGGCGGTCATTGTTTTGTCGGCGCCATAGCCGGTGACGAGCGTCAGATCAATGCCTTCCTCATCAAAATAGCCCTCTTCGATCGCGACATAGAGCGGAACATAAAAAATGGAGTGAGCCACCTCATTCAAAACGACTTTTGTATTTCCGATGGTGCCCTTATTTTTGCTGCCGCACCCTGCAAGGACAGGAAGCAGAAGAGCCAGACATAGTGTGAAAATGATGACCGGCTTTAACCGGCCTTTTTTCATCGATTTCTTTTCCATAACAGTCTCCCTTTTTGTTATAATTCTATTATATTTTCAAAAAGAAATTGTGTGACTGATTCATGCAGCCGAATCGTCAGGGCTCCTTGTTTTTTTGATTCCCACGTGGTACTATAAAAGAAGGTTCTCAGGTGCGGGTTACAAATGGGAAGGGTAAGAAAAATGGCGGACAGGAAGTTGACAATCGGGGTGTTGATCGGTAATGCAAATTCACCGCATTCCATCAATACGCTGCATGGGATTCAACAGGCGGCTATGGAGACCGGCGTGAACATCATCATTTTTCTCGGCGTCCATACAAGCTATTTTTATCGTGACTTTTTTGAAGAGGAGGAAAGCTACGATTATCAGGTTACGACAGTTTATGATTATGTAAAGCTGGCGAAGGTCGATGCATTGATTATATCTTACGGAGAGCTTGTCATCTTTTTAAATGAAAAAGAGCGCAGGACATTTTTGGAAAAGTTTGATCAGGTTCCTTATGTGATTTTGGAGGAAGTGATTGAAAAAAAGAATGCCCGCTATCAGATTGCGGATAATTATAAGGGGATGCGCGCGGTGGTTGAACATCTGGCAATTGACCACGGCTATCGGCGTTTTGTCTGCCTGCGCGGACCGGAGGGAAATAAGGATGCAGATGAACGTTTTCGCGCCTTTTTGGATGTTATGGAGGAGCAGGACATTGAGGTGACGCCGGATATGGTACGTGCCGGTGATTTTTCGGAATCCGTCGAAAAAGAGGTAGAATACCTGTTTGACCACAATCCTCATGTGCAGGCATTTGTATGTGGGAATGACCTAATGGCCGGCACTGTTTATAAAATATGCAAAAAACGCCGGATGGAAATTCACCGGTCGACAGAATGGGCAGAAAAATGGCTTTCCATGAGTCCGATGTGTTATCGGATCGGGCATGATATCGAGAGCGGTGAGGGAATTGCCGTGACGGGATATGATGATTGGCTGCTCGCCTCTACGATGGATCCTCCGCTGACGACCGTACTGCAAAATGCTTATTCGAGCGGTTATAAAGCTGTTTATAATGTGCTGGATATTTACTGCAAGGGTGCGGGAGAAAACATCATCCTTCCGCCGCTGCTGATCCGAAGGAATTCTTGCGGCTGTCAGGATGCAGAACAGCATAAGTTTGAGATAATGACGGCTGCAGAGCGTGTGAATCCTGAATTTTATGCAATTAAAATTGCCGAGACGGTCAAAAACGCAATTTTAATTTCCGATGTGAATGATTCGATCGGAGATCGGGTATATGATATTCTTTATGATGTGATCTATGGCAACACGATTATATTCTTGGGCTATGTGAAGGAAAAAATATCAGCCAAACATGTGGTTGAGCAGCTTCGAATGCTGATGACGGGTCCCTATGCAGACTATATTTCTCCGAATGCGCTTGCCACAACTTATTCAGATTACTTATCATTTATTATACATACAATTGATGACCATATGGCAGAGGTGCTGTTGTCTGAAATATTGATTGAGGGCATGAAGTATCTGCAGGCTTATATTTATAAAAAGGCGAAGGATGCACTCGCCGAATATGAGAGCACTTCCTGGTTTATGTCTTTGATTTCACGTGATATGGCGAACCATGTCAGCGATGAAAAGGAAATGTTTCGCAACGCGATGATTAAACTCAAAACGCTGAATATCGGGAACAGTTATCTCTATACATTTGAAAAGTCAATTGAGCATACGCGTGATGAAGAGTGGGTGTGCCCGGATAAGATGTATCTGGCAGCTTATATGACGATCGATGGTGAGGTCGTCGCGTATGAGCCCGAGGAACGGCCGGCTGTCACGATACATAACGGTTTTGGGGATTATATCAGACAGAGTGAAAAAAGGGAAAAGGGCTATCAGGTAACGCTGATTAACCTGTATTCGGATAAGACGCAATATGGCGTTTTGATCAGCGAGATCAGTCCTGAGAATGTCTTGTCTTTGTATTATGCCAGCATCCAGATCGGGACTGCTCTGAAATACTGCGAGATGAGCCGTGCCCAGCAGCAGACCCAAAGCCGCCTGGAGCAGCTTATCAAGGAGGTTGAGGACAAAAACAGCATGCTGCGCTTTATTTCGGAATATGATTCTCTGACAGGCTGTCTAAACAGAAGAGGTTTTATCGAGAAGGCGATGAATTTAAAAAATGAGTCTTCCGGCAAAGAAGCGGTTGTTATTTTTGGCGATTTGGATCACTTAAAGGAAATTAATGATAAATTCGGACATAGCGAGGGCGATTTCGCAATCAAGAAAATTGCGCAGATCATTAAGGAGGCGATCGGCGATGATCAACTGGTCAGCAGGATCGGAGGCGATGAATTCGTTGTTATGATGCTCTGCGACCGGTGTTATACACCGGAGACCATCACGCGTAAAATCAAGCAGGCAACGGCTGAATTTAATGAATGCTCTGACAAACCGTATTATGTGGAAAGCTCACTTGGTTTTAAGCGATTTGTCTGCGGAGATGAGGTACAGCTGCAGGATGTGATCAATCAGGCGGATCAGGCATTGTATATTGTGAAGAAGAACAGAAGAGAATCGATTGCAAAATAAATATGCGGATATCTGAAAACCCAGAGTATTGTTCAGACCGAACGATACGCTGGGTTTTTTGTACATTCACGAAAATCGGATGCGGATATATTCCTTAATTTCCTCCACACATTTCTCAAAGCCGAGCCTGCCGCTGTTAAGGCAGAGATCATAGTTGCGCAAATCGTGCCATCGGCGGCCGGTGTGCGCCTGATAATAATCGCCGCGATACTTGTCGGTTTTTTCAATATACTTCAGGATGTCTTTTTCGGGAACAGAAACTCTCTCGAGCGCATTTTTTTTACAGAAAGCCGCATCAGCATGAACAAAGACGGAAACGACATTCGGGTAGTCTTTGAGGACAAAATCCGCACAGCGCCCGATAATGACACAAGAGCTTTGCTCAGCCAATTTCTTAATGATTTTTGCCTGATAATTGAATAAATTCGCGTCAGAAGTAAAACCATCGCTTTCCGGTGTGATTAAGGCGCCCTTGTACACCTGCTTCATCTTGAAAAAGGTATTCGTACGGACGCGTTCGTCAACCTGTGCAAACAAGTATTCACTGATACCGCTGTCCTCGGAAGCCATCTGTAAAATCTCTCTTTCGTAGCAGCTGACATTCAAATCATCTGCCAGCATCTGTCCGATTGTCTTTCCGCCGCTGCCGTATTGGCGGGCGATCGTAACGATTACATGATCCATAGCTGCTGTCTGCCTCCTTACTTTTATTCGCCTAAATAAGCCTTTTTAATAGCATCATTATTTAAAAGATCGGCCGCTTTTCCGGAAAGCGCAATCTGCCCTGTTTCAAGCACATAGGCGCGGTCTGCGATGGAAAGCGCCTTCTTTGCGTTCTGTTCTACAAGAAGCACCGTGGTCCCGCTGTTGCTGACTTCTCTGATAATATCAAATATTTCATTTACGTAAATAGGAGAAAGTCCCATGGAAGGTTCATCCATCAAAAGAATCTTTGGTTTTGACATCAGAGCACGCCCCATAGCCAGCATTTGCTGTTCTCCGCCGCTTAATGTCCCCGCAAGCTGGTTTCTGCGCTCCTCAAGTCTTGGGAACCGCTTAAACACCATTGTGAGAGTGGCGCCGATTTCCTCTTTATCCTTTCTTGTATAAGCACCCATCAGCAGGTTTTCATAGACCGTCAAATCGGCAAAAACCCGCCGCCCTTCCGGCACATGTGCCATGCCGAGAGCGACTGTTTTATAGCCGGGAAGCTTTGTAATGTCTTTTCCTTCGAATTCGATTTTGCCTGCCCGGGAATCCACAAGTCCCGTGATTGTATGCAGGATTGTCGTCTTACCGGCACCGTTTGCGCCGATCAGGGCGATGACCTCGCCCTCGTTTACCTCAAAGCTGATGCCCTTGATCGCCTGAATGACACCATAGTATACTACCAGATCGCTTATTTTTAACATTGACATAATGGCTGTTCTCCTTGCGTATTAATCTTCTCCAAGATAGGCCGTGATGACCCTGGGATCGTTGAGCACCTGCTCCGGCTTGCCGTCCGCCAGCAGCGTTCCGAAGTTCAGCACATAAAGATATTCACAGATTCCGGCGACGAGCTTCATGTCGTGCTCAATTAAGAGGATCGTCACATGAAACTTGTTTCTGACAATTTCGATCGTGTGCATCAGCTCAGCAGTCTCGTTCGGATTCATGCCGGCAGCCGGCTCGTCGAGCAGCAGCAGCTTGGGTCCGGTGGCGAGTGCACGTGCAATTTCGAGCTTTCTCTGTTTTCCGTAAGGAAGGTTGGAGGCTTTATAGCCCGCCTGCCCGTCAAGGTCAAATACCTTTAAGATTTCCATTGCCTTTTCGGTCATTTCTTTTTCTTTTTTCAGATAGGAGCCGAGATGAAGAAAGCTCTCCAACAGGGAATACTCGATTTCATTGTGGAGCGCGACTTTTACATTATCGAGTACACTCATTTTTGAAAACAGGCGAATATTCTGAAAGGTTCTTGCAATTCCCGCATTGCAGATTTCATTCGGCTTTTTGCCGACGATGCTGCTGCCATTTAACGTGATCATACCGTTCGTCGGCAGATAGACACCTGTCAGCATATTAAAGACGGTTGTTTTGCCGGCGCCGTTCGGCCCGATCAGACCGACGAGAGAGCCTTCTTCAACCGACATATTCAAATTATCTACGGCCCGAAGACCGCCAAAGGAGATCCCTAAATTTTTCACCTCTAATAATGCCATTGTTATTCGCCCTCCTTTGCGGTTTTCTTAAACTTAGACAGAATGAGCTGCTTTACCGCGGAGTTGTTGATGATCATCATGGCAATGAGCACGACGGAGTACATCAGCATCCGGTAATCCTCCATGCCGCGCAGGACCTCAGGAAGCAGCGTCAGCACGACAGCGGCAATAATAGAGCCCTTAATATTGCCCATGCCGCCGAGCACAACCATAACAAGGATTTCAATCGATTTGTTGTAGTCAAAGGTGGCAGGCTTTAAAATACCGACGTTGTGTGCATAAATGACTCCGGCAATGCCCGCAAAAACTGCCGATATCACAAAAGCAAGTGTTTTAAAGCGGCTGACGGGAAGTCCGGTTGCTTCGGCTGCGATATAGTTATCACGGATTGAGCAGATTGCGCGTCCGTGTCTCGAGTTGACGAAATTCGCCACAAGCAGAATCATCAGTGCCATAATAAGATAAACAATCGTAAAATTTTTATAGGTAGAATATTTTGGAATATCGGATAATCCGGCCGCTCCGTTTGTGATCTTGAGCGAGTTAATAATTGATTTGATGATCTCTCCGAAGCCGAGTGTTACGATGGCGAGATAATCTCCCTTTAAGCGGAGCACCGGTACGCCGATCAAGATGCCGAAAATGCCTGCGATAAGTCCGCCTGCCAAAATTGCCAGAGCAAATGAAAGCAAAGTCGGCAGCTGGGTCGTATGGAGTGTGATCAGTGCACCCGTATAGGCGCCGATAGACATAAATCCTGCATGACCAAGTGTCAGCTCGCCAAGGAAGCCGATAATCAGGCAAAGTGAGACCGCCAGCATGACATTGACGCAGACCGGGATGATGATGGAAGTCATCTGCCTGCTGAGCGCACCGCTCTGTACGAGAATCATGACAAGTGCGTATACTGCAATTGCAATAATCAATGACAGAATGTTCTTTTTATTTTTCATGGTTTATACCTTCTCCCTTCTCTGTTTGCCGAGAAGACCGGACGGTCTTACAAGGAGAACGACTACGAGGACACCAAAAACGATTGCGTCAGAAAGCTGTGTGGATATATAAGCCTTGGAAAGACTTTCTATGATGCCGAGAATGATGCCGCCGAGCATTGCGCCGGGAATGGAGCCGATGCCGCCGAGCACTGCGGCAACAAATGCTTTAATACCGGGAAGTGCGCCGAGAGTCGGCCGCAGTGATTCATATTGAGCGATAAACAGAATGCCGGCGACTGCCGCAAGACCGGAGCCGATCGCAAAGGTAAGCGAAATCGTCCCGTTGACATTAATGCCCATCAGTTCAGCCGCACCCTTGTCCTCGGAAACGGCGCGCATTGCGCGGCCTGCTTTTGTTTTGCTGATGAACAGAGAGAGCAGGATCATGCATACGGTTGTTACAATCAGCGTAATCAGTGTGATACCGGATATATTGATTGTGCCGAGTTTAATTGCAGGCACCCGAATGATAGATGCAAACGGCTTGGGTGTCGCCCCGAAAATGATCTGGACAATATTCTGCAAGAAATAACTGACACCGATTGCAGTGATCAAAACTGCCAGCGGCATCGCTTTTCTTAACGGCTTATATGCGACCTTTTCAATAATGACACCGAGCAGGGCGCAAAATAAAATCGTCAGGATGACGGCCGGAATAACCGGAATTTGCAGCGTCGTAACAAATACAAAAAGCGCATAGGCGCCGACCATGATAATATCGCCGTGGGCGAAATTGATCATTTTGGCAATACCGTACACCATTGTATAACCGAGCGCGATCAATGCATAGATACTTCCGGTGCGAAGACCGTTGATCAACTGTTCGATAATGCTGTTTAAGATGTTCATTGTTTTCACCATACCTTTACTGTAATCAGGGGAGTTCCATCGCCCTAATATGCAATCCGTGCATCTGTTGTCTGCATATAAGCGCAATAATCGACAATAATCGTTATTGCTTACATGCACAAATACGAGGGCAGTTATGCCCTCGTATTGCGCCTTTGCATACCTATGCTATTATAACACAGGATTTTTATTTTGTGAATGCCGTAATTATTCTACAGCTGTATATTCTCCGTTTACGATCTTGATAAATTTAGCACCCTTATTTGGTTCGCCGTCTGCCGTAAAGCTCATGTTGTCACCGGTTAAGCCGTTGATTTCGATCTGTGTCATTGCTGCAATCAGATCGGCGCTTTCGATAGAGCCGGCTTTTTCCATTGCCGCTTTCATTACATAAATCGTATCATAAGCATCTGCAGCGAACTGATCCGGTGTTGCACCGTAAGCAGCTTCGTATGCCTTTACAAAGGATACGACATTTTCAGATGTGTCTGCAGCGAAGAACGGGCTTAAGAATACGGCACCTTCAATTGTGGTGGTATCCGTAACTGTTCCGAGAACGCCGTCCCATCCGTCTGAGCCCAGGAACGGGAGTGACATGCCAAGTTCTTTTGCCTGTTTTGTGATGTAGGTTGCATCGTTGTAGTAAGCCGGTACAAAAATAACCTCAGCGTCTGTGCCCTTAATAGAAGTGAGCTGTGTATTGAAATCTACGTCATCCGTAACAAAGGATTCGCTGGCTACGATCGTTCCGCCAAGCTCCCCAACCTTTGCTTCAAATGCATCTTTAATTCCCGTTGAATATTCATCGGAGTTATTGTAGATAACCGCAATCTTAGAATATCCTAATTTATTAATTGCGTAATCCGCCATGGTCTCACCCTGCAAAGGATCAGTAAAGCAAATTCTGAACGCGTTAGGATTCTTCGTGCAATCCTGCGCAGAACCGGAAGGTGTGATCTGAAGAATACCGTCCTCATAAGTTAAATCTGTAATAGCCAGACAAGCACCGGATGTAACTGTTCCCATCAATGCATTGATTCCCTGATCCATCAATGTGTTATAAGCCTGAGGGGACTTTTCTTCGGATGCTTCATCATCCTCAAATGCCAATGCAAACTGGTAAGTCTTATCACCGACAGTTACACCGCCTGCGGCATTGATTTCATCAATTGCAATTTCAGCAGCCTGCTTAACGGAAATGCCGTAGGAAGCAGCTCCGCCCGTCAGAGGTCCGATCCCGCCGATTAAAAATGTCTCGGCGCCTTCTACTGTGGCAGCTTCTGTGGTGTCTGCCGTTTCTTCGCTCGCATCTGCAGTCTCATCAGCTGCTTCGGGAGCAGCGGTATCTTCTGCGGCCGGCGCAGCACTGCTGCCGCATCCGACAAGTGTTGTTACAGCCATTGCTGCAACGAGCATCATGCTTACTAATTTCTTTTTCATAATAGTTTCCTCCTTATCAAATAATTTGATCATTATTTACTCACACATCATAACTGTTTCCCGTACTGTTGTCAAATATATTCATGCGAGTTATAGAATCCATAACCCACAGGAATGGAGTCGCTGTAAACATCGGAAACAAGCGGTGCATACTTGAAAAAAAGGAGAGAAGGTGCTACAATAAAAAATCGAAAGCGGTGAAAAATGATGAAAAAAGCAACTGAAACAGGAATTGCCGGTGGTATCACGGTTGGTTCCCTCTTGTGCACGAGTCTGTTTCTTCTATTATTAATACTCATGAAACCCAATAAAAAGAGAGATATTTCCAGCTTTAAGGGCAAAATGTATGCCCATCGGGGACTGCATGATGCGCAGATTCCTGAAAATTCCATTGCAGCCTTTCAGGCGGCGAAGGATAGCGGGTATGGTGTGGAGCTGGACGTACAGATGACAAAGGATGACCGCCTTGTTGTGTTTCATGACGGCGATCTATGGCGCATGTGTGGTGTACGGGGGCGACTGAAGGACTATAGCTATGAAGAACTGCGGCATTTTAAATTGAAGGGAACTAAGGAGCGGATTCCTTTGTTTTCCGAAGTTTTGAAGCTGCTTGCGGGGACGGATATTATCTGTGAACTGAAAAATAATAACGGTAATTTCAATTATTATTTTTGTGAACGCATCTGTGAAGAAATCAGGGATTATCAGGGAAATATCTGTATTGAATCGTTCAGCCCGTTTTTACTTCGCTGGTTTTTTAAAAACAGGCCGGAGATTATCAGAGGACAGCTTTCAAATAATATGGACAAGGAGCATAACATGCATTTTCCGACCGATCTGTTCATGACTCATCTTTTGATCAACCGGGTATCACGACCGGATTTTATCGCTTACCGGTTTTCCGATATCAGGACGCTTGGCTACCGGATCTGCAGAAAGCTGTACCGGCCGTTCTGTGTAGTTTGGACAGTTAAGGGACCGGAACAAATCCGTCATGCGAAGAAGGAGTTTGATACGATCATTTTTGAAAAGGAGAATTAAGATGAAGGACTTTGTAGATTTTCACACGCACACCCTCGTAAGCGGACATGCCTACAGCACGATGAATGAAATGACCGCAGCCGCACGGGAGAAGGGGGTCGCGATGTATGGCATAACTGAACACGGACCTGCCATGCCGGGAAGCTGCCACCGGATGCATTTCGGCAATCTGCGCATCATTGACCGTAAGGCATACGGTGTTGAGTTGTTTATGGGTGTGGAACTGAATATTCTTGATGCAAAGGGAACCGTCGATTTAGAGGAAGCTCTTTTAAAGGAGATGGATGTCACGATCGCGAGTCTTCATGTGCCCTGCATTGAAAATCTCGGAAGAGAAGCAAATACAGAGGCTGTCATCAACTGTATCAAAAATCCATATATCGATATTATCGGGCATCCGGACGACGGGCATTACCCGCTTGATTTAAAAGCCGTCGCACAGGCGGCAGCCGAATACAAAACATTACTGGAAGTAAACAACCACTCTCTGGGACCGTATTCACCGCGTGCGAATGCCCGTGAAAATGATCGAGAGCTGCTGAAATGGTGCATGAAATACCGCACGGAAATCATTATCGGCTCGGATGCCCATATTGACCGTATGGTCGGTGCGCATGAATACGCGCATGCACTGCTTGAGGAGGTTGGCTTTCCGCACGAGCTGATCGTGAATACCGACCGGGAGCGTACGAGAGCGCACACAAAAGAGTACAGAAATTGTTAAAAGGTCTTTACCTGAACACTTCAACGTGGTAAACTGTATTTGTATGAAAGTATTTTCCGAAGGAAGGCTGAATTATGAATCCAAAAATCAGGACAGAAGCGGTAGATTTTCTATTTGATGCAGTCATGCAGCTGAAGAGTAAGGAAGAGTGTTACATTTTTTTTGAAGATATTTGTACGATCAACGAGTTATTATCTCTGTCGCAGCGCTTTGAGGTGGCGAGCATGCTGCGGGAAAAGAAGACCTATCTGGATATTGCTGAAAAAACGGGAGCTTCTACCGCAACAATCAGCAGGGTGAACCGTTCGCTCAATTATGGAAATGACGGATATGATATGGTGCTGGACCGTATGAAGAAAGAGAAATAGGACTTGTCCTATTTCTTTTTCTTCATTTCATAGGAAAGGATCGTGAAAATAAATGGGCCGGATCTTTTTAGTTGAGGACGATCAGGCAATCGCTAAAAACCTTATCCTTCTGCTCCGCGCAGAGGGATTTTCAGTCACGCACGCTTCTACGCGGAGTGATGCTCTTGCCGTACTTGCCGGAAATAAATTTGATTTGGCGTTAATTGATATCTCTTTACCTGACGGAAATGGCTTTACCGTTTGCACGCAAATCAAGGCAACAGGGGATGTTCCCGTTATTTTTCTGACAGCTGACGGCGATGAGGCAAGTGTTGTTACCGGACTGAACATGGGTGCCGACGACTATATTACCAAGCCCTTCCGACCGCGTGAATTGATCGCGCGAATCGGAACCGCCCTGCGGAAAAGCGGACGTACTCCTTCCGCTTTTGAAATCTGTGGGCTTCATGTTGATATGGCGAACGGCGTCGTGAAAAAGGAAGGCAGCGAGATTTTTCTTTCGGCTTTAGAATATCGTCTGCTGCTGGTGTTTATTAACAACCCCAAAAGTATTATTACAAGGAGCAGGCTGCTTGACGAATTGTGGGATGCTGCGGGTGAGTATGTCAACGACAATACATTGACCGTGTACATTAAACGCCTGCGGGAGAAGGTCGAGAATCATCCTGCAAATCCGCAAATTATTCTGACCGTTCGCGGGACGGGATATCGATTGGGGGATGGATATGCTTCGGAATAGAGAGTTTCGGCAGCTTGTCATTTCATTCTCTTTCATAGCTGCCGCAGCAGTGGTGCTGGGATTTGTTATCAATACGGCGGCCGGAATCCTTTCCGCTGTCACTGCCGCCGCCTTTGGAACAGTGTTTTTCGCATTTACCAGAGCAAGATACAAAAGCATTGCACATATTTCAGATCAAATTGATCTTGTACTTCATAATGCTGACCAATTATATATCGGTGAATCAGAGGAGGGTGAACTTTCCATTCTGCACAGCGAGATAACAAAAATGACGCTGCGGATCCGGGAGCAAAACAACGCACTGAAAAAAGAAAAAGAACACCTAGCTGATTCTCTGGCCGACATCGCACATCAACTTAGAACTCCTCTTACATCCGCAAACCTGATTCTGTCACGGTTAGAGAATACCCCTGATGAGAATGATCGGAAAGTATTGATACGGGAAATAACGGAATTGTTTGTACAGATGGATTGGCTGCTTACTTCTCTGCTGAAATTATCCCGCTTAGATGCGGGCATTGCGGTGTTTCAAAATGAGCAGACAGAGGCCAACACTTTGATCAGCACCGCGCTTCGCCCGTTTCTGATCCCGATGGAGCTGCACAATATTACTTTGCATACAGATGTGCCGAAGGGAGTAATGATTCAGGGAGATTCCGGCTGGCTTTCCGAAGCAATTCAAAATATCCTTAAAAATTGTATGGAAAGCGCAGGCGAAAACGGGAAGCTTGAGATTGTCTGCAAGGATACCGCACTGTTTACTGAGATTGCTATTCGCGACAGCGGCGCGGGCTTTGAAAAAGAAGAGCTGTCCAGCCTGTTTGAGAGGTTTTATCGCGGGAAAAATGCGGGTGCGGCAGGATACGGGATCGGATTGGCTCTCTGCAGAATGATTATCACAAGGCAGGGCGGGACAATTACCGCTAAAAATCACCCGCAGGGAGGCGCGCTTTTTACGATTTGTTTCCCAAAGTGACAAATCTCTCACCTAAAAGTCACAGAAATGTAAGCGAAAGGTTCTATTATATGGGTAAACTGTAACGAAGGAGGCTCACATAATGGAGTTTTTAAAAATTGAAAATTTATGCAAGGTCTACGGCAGCGGTGAAAATCAGGTTGCCGCGCTTGACCATGTTTCTCTTACGATTGAAAAAGGGGGATTTACCGCAATCATCGGTTCCTCCGGCTCGGGCAAATCCACATTGCTGCATAGTATCGGCGGCGTGGATGTTCCGACAAGCGGAAAGGTATATTTGGAGGGACAGGATGTATATGCGGGGAGCAATGAAAAAC
>JASGGU010000006.1:0-93288 GCA_047602645.1 Lachnospiraceae bacterium
TTTTATTTACAGAAGAAAGCCAACAGCTGTTTTCCGTATTCCGCCATAATGCTTGAGGGCAAGGCAGATACATCCTGATATTCGAAAAAATGATGTTTTGTTTTGTATTCCTCCCGGAAGCTTGGAGTGACCAATTCGGAAAACTGCGGAAGAAAAATTCCCTGATGCCTTGTATAGCAAGTTTCTTTTTTTGCATTGACGCGGTAGTTCTTATCAACAGACATCGCGACACTTTTATGGATGCAGGAATCTTCGGCGGGCAGATAGTAATAGTCCTTGTAATTGTCATAAAAAAGCTTCAGTTCTCCTTTATAAAGCGGAATGCGGAATGTCATCTGCTCTTTGATATCACAGGCAAGAAACAAATGTTCCTTATAAGACGAAAACGGACGCGGGATATCGCCGGAAAAGGAATAAGACAGTAATACCTCGGACTGTGACGCCCCCATATAATCCGTATAGGTGTTTTGCTTGGCGTTTAGAAAAGTGAGAGGTGTATGTACAAGCTCCAGATAGTATAATGCGGAGAGCAGCTTTGTCATACCGGTCAAATCCTCTTGGTTGTGCAGAAGCAGCAGTGTCAGCAGCCGTTCTTCCTTTAAGGCGGCATATTCCTGATAAATCGGAATCAGCTGTCCGCCGTCAAATTCGTCCTTTCGCACGATCTGCAAAAAGTCCTCAACGGCTTTCTGACGCAGAGATGTTAAGGACAGCAGCTTTTTGACCGGTTTTAGAAGCTGGTAAATGTCAATGCCGTGAAATGCATCGAGCGGGTTTCTAAGATGAAACTGCTCCGCCTTTCTTGCAAGATACGGAAGGTCAAACTGTTTGCCGTTATAGTGAAGCAGACAGGTAAAACTTTTTGCAAAATCAAAAAAATCCGTAAGGATTGCGTGTTCCTCAGAAAGCGTATCGGCAAACCACTGGATTGTGTGCAGCACACTTTTCTGATAAAAGGCGCAGCCGATTAAATAAAGCCCGGAGGTTTTTGGAGAAAGTCCGGTCGTTTCAATATCGATGAATAGTATTTCTTCGGTGGGTGCGAACTGCCAGATTGGGTAAATAGGGCTTGTATTTTCATAAGTTTGTCGTATTATTTGCATAAAATTCCTCCAGTGACGGCTGTTTTTGCCGTGCGGTGTTAGTTTCAGTATAGCTTATCTCATGGAAAAAACAAATAAATAATATGAAATAGTGGCATTTTATGTTGAAATTTAGTATAGTAAGGTTGTATGGGGAAGGGTGATGAACACAGTGTGGAATTTCAAAATATTGGGTGTTTCATTTTATCTGATTGCCAATTATTTGATACTATACAGTTTTCTTGGATGGCTATGGGAAAGCAGTTATGTTTCGGTACTTGAAAAAAAGTTTGTAAACCGCGGTTTTGTGACGGGTCCCGTCTGTACGATTTATGGTGTCGGGGCGCTTTCCGTATATTTAATTCTGCGCCCGCTTGCGGGGCGCTGGTTGCTTCTGTTTTTCAGCGGCATTATTTTTGCAACGATGCTTGAATATGTGACGGCGCTCGTGATGGAAATGCTGTTTCATACGAGCTGGTGGGATTATACAGATCAGCGGTTTAATTATAAAGGGCGTATCTGCTTAAGCAGTTCTCTTGCATGGGGCGCAGCGACACTGTTGCTGTTTGCCGTACTGCAGCCTTTCATGACGTTCGTCGTAGGTCTTTATCCTGTTTTTGTCGGTAAAATATTTGTCTGTTCAGCTGCTGTTTTATATGTTGTTGATTTTATATTTGCTGCAATCGCAGCGGTCGATCTATCCAAGCAACTTGAAAAAATGGACATGCTGCTTGAAGAGGTTTCTGATTATCTGAAAAGTTCCCGCGTCTATACGACGGGGGAGGAGCTTTTCAGCCGGGTTGATGCGTTTCGTGCTAAGGTGCAGGGAATTAATTATTACAAGAGGTATTCAAAAAGGCTGGAGGTTCGGCAGGCAGTCTGGAATGAGCGCTTGGAGCAGTTGGGATTAATGGATGTCAAGGATGAGATTGTTGATAAAATTAAAGGCTTTTCCGAGATTTTTGATACCTCCATCGTTAAAAACCGTTTTTTGCAGAATCGTATTTTAAATGCCTATCCGCATCTAAAATCAAAAGCAAGAATTACAAAAGAACGTCTGGCATTAAAGCTGTTAAAGAATCGACGCGACGATCAAAAAGAATATGAGATAGAGAATGAGATGGAAAAGTAAAAAGAATAGCAGTCTGATACAGCACGGGACCGTGCTGAATAAATAATAGAGAAGGGAAATTGTATGGCACTATTTACATTCAAGGGTGGAATTCATCCGTATGATGGAAAAGAGTTATCAAAGGACAAGCCGATCAAAGAGATCTTGCCTGTCGGAGAAATGGTATATCCGCTTTCTCAGCATATCGGGGCACCTGCCAAGCCGGTTGTTTCCGTCGGCGACCATGTCGTCGCCGGACAAAAAATTGCGGAGGCGGATGGGTATATTTCTGCGCCGGTCTACTCATCGGTGTCGGGTACCGTCAAGGGGATTGAGAAGAGACGGATTGTAACTGGTGACAGTATGACCGCAATTATCGTTGATAATGATAATTTGTTTGAGACGGGGCCGATGCTTCCCATCAAGCCGATTACAGAGATGACGAAAGAAGATGTAATAGAAATTGTTAAGGAAGCCGGCATCGTCGGCATGGGAGGCGCCGGTTTTCCGACGCATGTCAAGCTTTCACCGAAGGATCCCGATAAAATTTATTATGTGATTGCCAATTGCGCGGAATGCGAGCCATATTTGACTTCCGATTACAGACGGATGTTGGAGGAGCCGGAAAAGCTTGTGGCCGGACTGAAAATCATTCTTTGCCTATTTGAACATGCCAAGGGCATTCTTGCGGTAGAGGACAACAAGCCGGATTGCATCAGAAGGCTCAAGGATCTCGTTATTGACGAGCCGCGCATCAGCGTTAGGGTATTAAGTACAAAATACCCGCAGGGTGCCGAACGGCAATTGATTTATGCGACGACAAGGCGTGCGATTAATTCCTCGATGCTTCCCGCTGACGCAGGCTGCATAGTAAACAATGTGGATACAATCGTTGCCGTCTATCATGCGGTCATCGAGGGAATTCCTTTGCTGCATCGTATTGTGACCGTGACAGGCGATGCGATCCGTTCTCCTCAAAATTTCCTTGTACGAATCGGAACGAGCTATGCGCAGTTGATTGAAGAGGCAGGCGGTTTTAAGAAGAAGCCGGAAAAAATTATATCGGGCGGCCCGATGATGGGCTTTGGCATTTTTGATGTGAACGTGCCGACGACAAAAACCTCTTCTGCGCTGCTGTGTATGACGAAAGATGAGGTGGCGAAATGGAAACCCACACACTGTATCAATTGTGGACTCTGCGTGGAGGTATGCCCGGGCAGGATCCTTCCTGCGAGAATTGCAGACTTTGCGGAGCATTATGACGAAGAAAAATTCATGCGATACAATGGCATGGAATGCTGCGAATGCGGCTGCTGCAGTTATATTTGCCCGGCTAAAAGGCATCTGGCACAGAGCATTAAATCGATGAGAAGAATGATCCTTGCAAATAAAAAGAAATAGAGAATGGGGAAGAAAAGAGGTGTTGATTTTGAGTGAGTTGATGAATGTATCTTCCGCACCGCACATCAGGAGCAAATTGTCGACAAGCAAGCTCATGTTTGCTGTTATCATTGCATTGCTGCCTGCATCCGTTTTCGGCATTTATAATTTCGGATATCGGGCTGCGGTTCTTATAGCGGTCTGCATTGCCACCTGCGTGCTGACCGAACTGATTTATGAAAAACTGATGAAGCTGCCGGTTACAATAGGGGATTTAAGTGCAGTCGTGACCGGTCTGCTGCTAGCCTTGAACCTGCCGCCTGCGCTGCCTTGGTGGATCGCCGTAATTGGCGGAATATTTGCAATTTTAGTCGTAAAGATGCTGTTTGGCGGCATCGGACAAAATTTTATGAATCCGGCGCTCGGAGCCAGATGTTTTTTAATGATCTGTTTTACGGCACGAATGACAAACTTTACTTATGACGGAGTTACGGCAGCGACGCCGCTCGCCCAATTAAAGGCTGGCAATTCGGTGAATACATGGAATATGGTGATCGGCAAAATACCGGGAACGATCGGAGAAACCTCCGTTATAGCGATCATGGCAGGTGCTGTTTTTCTTATGATCGTCGGTGTAATTGATTTAAAAATACCAGGCACTTACCTTGTGACCTTTGTGATTTTCCTAGGCTTGTTTGGCGGATATGGATGGAATTCTTATTATCTTACGGCACAGCTTGCCGGAGGCGGTTTGATGCTGGGTGCTTTTTTCATGGCTACGGATTATGTGACGTCTCCGATTACCGGGAAAGGAAAAATTCTGTACGGGATGCTGCTCGGCATTGTAACCGGTATCTTCCGGGTATTTGCAAGCTCCGCGGAGGGCGTTTCCTATGCGATCATCTTCTGTAATCTGCTGGTTCCTCTGATTGATCGGGCGACGCTTCCAAGATGCTTCGGTAAAGGAGGCGAAATCTGATGAACAAAATGATAAAGGATATTTTGATTTTGACAGGAATCACCGTAATTGCCGGATTGCTGCTTGGGTTCTTTTATAATTTTACAAAAGGACCGATCAGCGCGCAGCAGGAAAAGATAAAGCAGGAAGCTTATTTGCGTGTGTTTCCGGAAGCTGTGTCCATTGAAACGGATGCTTTGCTTGAGGAGGAACTGGCATCGGAGCATAGTTATCTGACTGAAGCCGGTTATGAGCAGGAACGTATTGATGAAGTAATGCTTGCAAAGGATGCTTCGGGCAATGTACTCGGTTATGTGCTGACGATTACGACGAAAGAGGGCTATGCCGGTGACATTACAATTTCCGCCGGCATCACAGAAGAGGGAACAATAACGGGGCTGGAGATATTAAGTATCAATGAAACTGCGGGACTCGGCATGATGGCCGATACGGATGAATTCAAAAATCAGTTTGCAGACAGAACTGTAGCAAAATTTTCTTATACAAAAACAGGAGCGGCTGCCGATTATGAGATCGATGCGCTCAGCGGGGCCACTATTACGACGAATGCGATGGTGAATGCAGTAGATGCAGGTCTCGCCTTCTTTGAAGCAGCTCGGCTGGATGATGTGTATGGAGGTGGGACAAATGAATAAAGTGCTGGAACGGATCCATAACGGACTGATCAAAGAGAATCCGACATTTGTGCTGATACTCGGCATGTGTCCGACGCTGGCAGTGACGACTTCGGCAGTAAATGGGCTGGGCATGGGGCTGACAACAACCGTCGTCCTTATTATGTCTAACTTCCTGATCTCCCTGCTGCGCAAGGTCATTCCGGATGGCGTGAGAATCCCGGCGTTTATCGTCATCATCGCCACATTTGTGACGGTCATACAACTTCTTTTGGAGGGGTATCTGCCTTTTCTTTATGATGCGCTTGGCATTTATATTCCGCTGATTGTCGTAAACTGCATTATTCTTGGAAGAGCGGAGGCTTATGCTTCTAAAAATAATGTGCTGCTGTCTGCCTTTGACGGTCTCGGCATGGGACTTGGCTTTACACTTGGCCTGACGCTGATCGGTGTTGTTAGAGAACTGCTTGGTGCCGGTACGGTTTTTGGAATGCAAATTATGCCTGCATCCTACGAACCGCTGACAATTTTCATTATGGCACCGGGCGCATTCCTCGTGCTTGCGACGTTGATTGCCATACAGAACAAAATTAAGCTTCGTGCCGGAAAAGATACCGGCAAAACCGGAAATTGTGATGAGCTTTGTGAGATGTGTTCTAATACCGGCTGCGCAGGAAAGGTTTTCGGAGTGAGAGATGAAAAAGAAGATCAAAGAAGGACATCGGAAAAGAAACAGAAAATAAAAGTCGAAAGAACAGACGGCGAGGAAGGGGAGGAATAGCAAATGGGTGAATTATTAGCGATTGCAATTGGCTCCGCATTGATTAACAATGTTGTTCTGAGCCAGTTTTTGGGTATTTGTCCGTTCCTCGGTGTCTCAAAAAAAATTAAGACAGCGGCCGGAATGGGAACAGCAGTTGTATTCGTCATTACGCTTTCCTCTGCCGTGACAGGTGCCATTTATCAATTTTTGTTAGTACCTGCGAATATTACCTATTTGCAGACGATTGTATTTATTCTTGTGATTGCTGCGCTTGTACAGTTTGTGGAAATGTTCCTAAAGAAAAAAATGAAAGGACTCTATCAGGCATTGGGTGTGTATTTGCCATTGATTACAACAAACTGTGCAGTGCTTGGTGTGGCTTTGACAAATGTGCAGAAAAATTACAGTATTCTGGAGGGCATTGTCAACGGTTTTGCCGTCGCGTTCGGGTTTCTCGTCTCTATAGTGATTATGGCAGGACTGAGAGAAAGTATGGAATACAATGATGTCCCCAAATCCTTTCGGGGGATGCCAATTGTTTTGATTACGGCAGGTCTTATGGCGATCGCATTTTTTGGGTTTTCAGGCTTGAAATAGGGAGGTGGCAGGATGGATTTACAGGGAATAGTCATAGCGGTCGCCTGTGTTGGCGGAATGGGTCTGCTGATCGGTATTTTTTTAAGTTATTTTGGCAAATATTTTTATGTCGAGTCGGATCCGAGGGAGGAAGCAATACTCGAAGCGCTGCCCGGCAATAATTGCGGAGGCTGCGGTTTTGCAGGCTGTTCCGGATTAGCTTCGGCGATTGTCAGAGGAGATGCGCCTGCTTCGGGATGTCCGGTCGGCGGAGAAAAGGTCGGAAAACAAGTCGGGGAAATCATGGGCATTGAGGCAGAAAAAACAAGACGGATGAGAGCCTATGTGAAATGTAAAGGGACTTGTGAAAAGACAAGGGTGAATTATTTGTATCATGGAGTCGAGGATTGCAGAATGCTTTCTTTTGTTCCCGGAGGCGGGGCAAAGACATGTGAATATGGCTGTCTTGGCTTTGGAAGCTGTAAAAAGGTTTGCCAGTTTGATGCAATCGATATTTTAGATGGGATTGCAGTCATTAACAAAGAAAAATGTAAGTCGTGCGGAAAGTGCGTAAGTATCTGTCCCAAAGATCTCATTGAGATGATTCCGTATGAGGAATCCTATGCGGTCGAATGCAGTTCGAAGGAGAAGGGCCCCTTAACGGCAAAGGCATGTAAGGCTGGCTGCATCGCTTGCGGCATTTGCGAGAAGGAATGTCCGGACGGAGCAATCACTGTGACAAACTTTGTCGCTTATATTGATCAGGAAAAATGTACGGGCTGCGGAATCTGTGCAGCCAAATGCCCAAAGAAAGTCATAAAAGTTATTTAGTTGCCGTTCAGTTGAATTCTGTTCGGTAAGCATCCATGCCGCTCGAATAATAAAGCTCATTATTGTCCGTGACAAAAATAGCTTCGACATCCGGCAGGCTTTCAATAAGAGCAAGACCGTCCTTTAAACCGAAGAGAAAACAGACTGTGCTTAGGGCGTCTCCGTCAGCGGAATCATCTGAGATGATTGTGACGCTGTTTAAGTTTGTGTCGGCGGGATATCCCGTCTCTGGGTCGAGAAGGTGGTGATAGAGTACGCCGTTAAGCCGGAAGCAGCGTTGATAGGTGCCGGATGTCACGACAGATTTATCACGCACAAGCACGCCGGTCAGGATATCTCCCGTTTCAGAAAACGGTTCTCTGATGCCGATAACAAATGCAGTCTGATCCGGTTTGGAGCCGATTGTCAGAATATTTCCACCCAGATCAATGATTGCGGAGGTAATGCCTTCTTTTATCAGATAGTCTTTGATCCGGTCCGCGATGTACCCTTTTGCAATGCCGCCCAGGTCGATTGAGGAACCTGCATTTGTCAGAGTCACAGTCTGCGCTTCTTTGTCAAGCACGATATTGTGATAGGAAATAAGCGGAAGGGCAGTCTGAATTGCATTGTCTTCTGGAAGAACCGGATATTCTGATGTAAAATCCCAAAGCTCGGAGGCAGGCGCAATCGTAATATCAAAACGGCCGCCGGATAATTCACCGTAATCGATGCCTTTCTGCAATAAGTCAATTGTTTCTGCAGACACCTGGACAGGCTGTCCGTTCGCTGCGTTGATCCGTCCGATATCGCTATCCGCGATGGTACGGCTGAACTGTTTTTCATAGGTGTCACAAATCGAAAAGCATTCATCGAGCAGTGCCGTGTTGTTGCTGTCATAGATTGAAATTGTAATAAATGTATCCAGGGCAAAGCCGGATTTGGTTATCGGAGAATTTTCCTTTTCAGCTTGACAACCGCAGAGGCAGCCGGATAGCCAAATCAAACAGCTGAGGAGTAAAAGTATTCTTTTATTATTTTTTTTAAAGTAATGAATTTGAGCAGTGTTCATAAGTATGACGCCTTTCCGTCGTTAATATTATCATACCATTTCAGGAGTGGCAAGAAAGATATTTCTTTTTAGGAAAAAGTCTGCTATACTTTATGACAGCGACAAATAAGAGAACAGCGCGGCAAAGCGCGAAGCGACAAAAGATGGGGTAAGCTATGGCGAATTCTTTTTATGATCAGGACCCTGAAGATTCCTGGGCATACAAGAAAATGATTATGCTCTGTGTAACTGCGGCATCCATTGTGATGCTGCTGTTTCTCGTCTTTTTATATATAAATTCTCAAAATAAGCAAAAAAAGGAACAGACTCTGGAGCCTGTACAGACGAAAGCGGAAGAGGATATTGAATTCGGAAAGAGCAATTTAACCTCCGCCGATCTGGATTTCTGGAATATGTATGAGGAAGAGGAACAGGAGCCCGAGGAGGAAACGACAAACAGCGTATCCGCAAACTTTACCGACAAGAGGAAGCCGCCGGCTAAGGAGGAAGAAGAAAAAAAGGAAAGCATGACGGATCAGCCTGAAGAGGAGCCCCTTTTGGAAGAAGGACTGGATGACGGGAATCATATTGCGATCGAGGATGAGAAGGGAAAAAAGACCTGGTACGAAATTTTGCAGACTGTACCGAAAAACACGTATCAGCTTTCCGAATATTTAAAAGCGGACGGCGAACGTCTCAGCTATACGGATGGCGGCAGACAGTCCGCTTTTGGAATTGATGTTTCCAAGCATCAGGGAACGATTGATTGGGAGCTTGTAAAAAAGGACGGTGTGCAATTTGCAATGCTGCGTGTCGCATCAAGGGGATATGGCAGCGGACAGCTTCTGCTTGATGATAATTTTGTTCAGTACGCGGATGGCGCCAAAAAAAATGGAATTAATCTTGGGGTTTATGTGTATTCCCAGGCTGTCAACGAAACAGAGGCAATTGAGGAGGCTAATTTCGCCGTGGCTGCGGTCAGCAATTATAAAATTGCTTATCCGATTGCCTGTGATGTCGAAATGGTGGATAACGATACGGCAAGAACGGATAAGCTGACGGTGGAGGAACGAACCAAATGTGTCAAAGCATTTTGCGACACAGTCAAAACCTACGGGTATAAACCCGTAATTTATGCGGACAGGGATATGCTGATTTCCGGGCTGGATATGGAAGTACTGAAGGACTATGATGTGTGGCTGTCGGATGTCACAGGCTTGGCCGGTGGGGACGTAATCCAACAGACGGATTATCCTTATCAGTTTACGATCTGGCAGTATTCGAATGCCGGAACTGTAAATGGAATCAGTGGATCGGTGGATTTGAATATCAGTTTTGTAAATTATGAAGAAAAATAATTGGGGAAAATGTTCCAAAACTTTCTCATAAGGTTTCCTTTTGCTGGAAAAGCAAGTGGTAAAATTTAATGATTTTGTACAAAATTGGTTTGAAAAGTTTGTGAAATTCATAGAAACGTAATCTTTTGTAATAAAAGCTTAATAATTTTTAAAATTTGTGCTATACTACTTCTTGTGAAATCTTTTCAAAACTGGAATTGTTTTGTAAAAGAGGAAGGAGCAGTAACTATGGAAGCAAGAATCAGTCATGCCTCCCACTTCCTGATCGGAGTGTCAAGGGATACTCGTTTATGGGGTGTCGGTGTGATTCTCGGTGCGATCCTGCTTAGTATCAGTTTTTTTACGGAGCCGCTCAATCGCGAGCTGCTTGTGCAAAGCAAAACGGTCAATGCGGAAGAAAAAGCGACGGCGCCTCGGTTGCGGGAGAATTTTAGTGTAAACTCTATGCTGGCGGAAGACGCAGAGAAAACAGAACAGAATGATGCGATTACAGATGTAACGTACATACAGAATGGAACAGAAATTGAACTGGATGAGGTAATGCCAATTTCATTGGAGGATTTTGATGCATTATGCAAAATTGTACATTCCGAGGCAGGCTCCGAGGATATGGAAGGCCAGATACTTATTGCCAATGTAGTGATGAATCGGGTTCAGTCCGATATTTTTCCGAGCGATATTCAGGAGGTCATCCTGCAGGTCGGCCAGTTTGAACCGGTTTCCAGAGGAGGATATTTTAGCGCAAAGCCCTCAAAGACAACAAGAGAAGCTGTTATGCGGGCATTGAATGGGGAAGATTTTTCACAGGGAGCGCTTTATTTCCAAAAGAGCACATCAAAAATATGGGGTGGCCGCGAATATTTGTTCCGCCATGGGAACCATTCGTTCTACAAATAAAATAGAATATAGGTAAAATTGAATAAAAACAAAGCAGTTTCCGGAATATTTCGGAAGCTGTTTTGTTTTTATTTATTTCATAGGAAAGACCTTATTACGTTGCAGCAGTAAAGCCTTTGTTTCGTATGAAAAAAATGAGCAGCCTTGTACGGTTATAAATTCATGATTTTCTGAGAAATGTTTAAATTCATGTAGATTTCCGCATATTGGGAGGGTGGAAGGTTGTCAATGTAGTTTTGCCGGTATTGCCTGGCGGGCAATTTTTGATGAATGAGGTCGGCTGCCTTGTTGTAAGCGATGGCGGCTTCGGTCTCTGTTGGATAGGTGCCGACCGTAAAGGTGCCATTGATGAGTATTTTTGCTTTGTAGACCGTATGGGCATTTTTTTGCAGGCAGGTGACACCATGGTAACGGTTAATGATCTCGATATTTTCATATCTGAAATCATAGCGATCGCCATTGATAAAACGGTAATCGCGATTTTTCACAGCGTGGCTTTTAATGCCGTAACGGGAAAGCAGATTAACCTGCATCCCGTAATCCGCTACGAATAGGTGCCCGTTTCGTCTGGATATTTTACGGCTCGCATAATAAAATAAATCGTCGATATCAAATTTATAAATATGTTCCGGCGATACATAGTATAAGAAATAACGTTTTTCCAGATAAATAGGATTTTTAAAATAGACTTCATGGTCACGAAAGTTGATCAAGGAAATATATTTCTCAAAAGGAAGCATGCGGCGTCTATTATTGTAGGAATCGATTGTGTCCTTTCCAAGGACAAGCTGATGCGCTTCCAGATAAACGGCATGTGCCAAGTTTGCGGAAGGAAAGCTGCCCAGGCTGATATGTTTATTTTTAAAAGTAAAAGAGCTACGGTAATAGACTGTGCCGTTTTTTTTCGTTGCCCGAAATGCACCCGGTAATGACATTGCGGTTTTCTCCTGACTGCTGATGGATTTTTGTTTCTTATAGTTTACCTTAATATATTTTTAATTTCAATAATATCGTGTAAATGGCAAGGCAATTTGTGCTATACTATTTTTACAGAAACAGTGACAAAGGAGAACGAGGATGGCAAAAGCATCGAATCAAAAATTAAAGCTGCCTTATCTGTTGAAAATTTTGACGGAAAATACCGATGCGGATCATCCGATGAATGCGGAGGCGTTGATCAAAGCACTGGACGGATATGGGATTAATGCGGAACGAAAGAGCATTTACAGTGATATTGAGGCACTGATTTTATTTGGGATTGATATTGAAAGAAAGAGCGGCAGAAAGAATTCCGGTTATTATGTGGCGAGCCGCGATTTTGAGCTTGCCGAATTAAAGCTGCTCGTTGATGCGGTGCAGTCTTCCAAATTCATCACGGAGAAAAAAACACAGAAGCTGATTAAAAACCTTGGAAGCCTGACCAATAATTATGATGCAGCCAAGCTGAAACGACAGGTGTTTGTGGCAAACAGGAACAAAACGCAGAATGAAAATGTGCTTTATAATATCGATGATATCCATCGGGCAATTCAGGGCGGCAGAAAAATCGGGTTTCAGTATTTTGAATGGAGCTGCAACAAGGAACTGCAGCCGCGTAAGAATGGGGAGATTTATCAAGTCAGTCCGCTCGCCCTTATTTGGGATGATGAAAACTATTATCTTGTCGCCTATGATCAGGTAGCCGGGATCAGAAAACATTTTCGAGTAGATAAGATGAAAGCGATCAACGTGCTGGACGAAACGGCATCGATGCCGGATAAGACTCTTGATATCGCTGCTTATTCAAAAAAAATGTTTGGGATGTTCGGCGGAGAGACAGTAGACGTCACACTGCGCTGCCCTAATAAAAAGATTGGTATCCTGCTGGATCGTTTCGGAACGGAAATTTCGATACTTAAATTTGACGAAACGTGCAGCCGGGTACGCGTGCAGGTTGCTGTCAGCGGACAGTTTTTTGGCTGGCTTTGTGCACTTGGTGAGGAGATTGCAATATTATCGCCCGAGTCGGTCAAAAATGAATACAGAAATCATATGGAAAGGATTTTAACCAATTACAAGTAGACATTTTTGTATACTATTTTGTCTTGACATTATACGGCTCAGTTGCTATATTTTTATATGTACCCACAAGATGTTGGGAAAGCATGACCAAGGGAGTACTAAATATAGATTGACGAAGGGGAGGATGCAAAATGAACGCAGACACAGGAGTTGTGGAAGATCGGAAGGATTATTCTCATATTTATAAGCCTGGCAGAGAAGTCAAAATGATCAAGAAGGATGGAACGAGAGAGGAATTTAATGTACAAAAAGTGATTGATGCAGTAGGAAAATCGGCATACCGTGCTTTGACGAAGTTTACGGAGGAGGAAAAAGAATATATCTGTTCCAAAGTCGTCGAACGGGTTAATGAACTGGACACCGAGGAAATACCGATCCCGATTATGCATAATATCGTGGAGAGCGCTTTGGAGGAGGTCAAGCCAATCGTTGCAAAGAGCTATCGCGATTATCGTAATTATAAGCAGGACTTTGTCAGGATGCTGGACGATGTCTATAAAAAGAGCCAGTCCATCATGTATATTGGGGACAAGGAAAATGCCAATACGGACAGCGCTTTGGTTTCCACAAAACGCAGCCTGATCTTCAACCAGCTGAACAAAGAGCTTTATCAGAAATTCTTCATGACGACGGAGGAAATACAGGCATGCCGCGATGGATATATTTATGTACATGATATGTCTGCCAGGCGGGATACAATGAACTGCTGCCTATTTGATGTGGAATCCGTGCTGACCGGCGGCTTTGAGATGGGAAATATCTGGTATAATGAGCCGAAGACGCTGGATGTGGCCTTTGATGTCATCGGGGATATTGTATTGTCGGCGGCAAGCCAGCAATACGGTGGGTTTACCGTGCCGAGTGTAGATTATATTCTGGAGCCCTATGCGGAAAAATCCTATAAAAAATATATGGAAAAGTATGAACGACTCGGAATTGACAAGGAGACTGCGCAGGCGGAGGCTTATGCCGATGTGACAAAGGAATTTGAGCAGGGTTTTCAGGGCTGGGAATACAAATTTAACACAGTTGCTTCGAGCCGCGGGGATTATCCGTTTATCACAGTTACGGCCGGCACAGGGACCGGGCGGTTTGCAAAGCTGGCCACAATCTCTATGTTAAACGTTAGGAGGCGGGGACAGGGCAAAAAGGATTGCAGAAAACCGGTATTGTTTCCTAAAATCGTATTTTTATATGATGAAAATCTGCACGGACCAGGCAAGGAATTGGAGGATGTATTTGAGGCCGGCGTAAAATGTTCAAGTAAAACAATGTATCCGGATTGGCTGAGTCTGACCGGAAAAGGTTATATTGCAAGCATGTATAAACAGTACGGAAAAATTATTTCTCCGATGGGCTGCCGTGCATTTTTATCCCCATGGTATGAAAGGGGCGGCATGCATCCGACGGATGACAAGGATATGCCTGTATTTGTTGGTCGGTTTAATGTCGGTGCGGTTTCTTTACATCTGCCGATGATTTTGGCAAAGGCAAGGCAGGAGAGCAAGGATTTTTATGAGGTGCTGGACTATTACCTGAATTTAATCCGCGGTCTGCATCAGAGAACGTATGCGTACCTTGGTGAGATGCGTGCTTCCACGAATCCGCTCGCTTATTGTGAGGGAGGCTTCTACGGCGGACATTTAAAGCTTTCCGAGAAGATTAAACCTCTGCTGAAAGCGGCAACTGCTTCATTCGGCATTACGGCATTTAATGAACTGCAAAGGCTGTATAACGGTAAATCGTTGGCTGAGGACGGACAGTTTGCGTTGGATGTGCTCGAATTCATCAATAAGCGTGTGAATGAATTTAAGGCGGAGGATGGCAACCTCTATGCGATTTATGCGACTCCTGCGGAGAATCTCTGCGGCCTGCAGGTACAGCAATTCAGAAAAAAATACGGGATTGTGGAAAACGTGTCCGATCGGGAATATGTCAGCAACGGCTTCCACTGCCACGTAACGGAGGACATTACCCCGATTCAGAAGCAGGATTTGGAATACCGCTTCTGGGAGTTGTCAAACGGTGGGAAAATTCAATATGTGAAATACCCGATCGACTACAACCTTGATGCAATTAAGACCTTGATCAGAAGAGCGATGGATATGGGCTTTTATGAAGGTGTCAACATGTCTCTTGCTTATTGTGATGATTGCGGACATCAGGAACTGGAAATGGATATCTGCCCGAAGTGCGGCGGCCGTAACCTGACTAAGATTGACAGAATGAACGGTTATCTATCCTATTCGAGGGTGCACGGTGATACACGTCTGAACGATGCGAAAATGGCTGAGATTGCGGAAAGGAAGAGCATGTAAATAATGAGGTATCACAATATAACGAAAGACGATATGCTCAACGGGGACGGTTTGCGTGTCGTATTATGGGTTTCCGGCTGCTCCCATTGCTGCAAGGAATGCCAGAATCCTACGACGTGGGATCCGGACGGCGGGTTGCTGTTTGATAACACCGCAAAGCAAGAGCTGTTTTCGGAGCTTGAGAAAGACCATATATCCGGCATTACGTTCAGCGGAGGTGATCCGTTGCATGCGGCCAATCGTCTGGATATAAAAAATCTGATTTCTGAAATCAAAGAAAAATATCCGCGGAAGACGGTATGGCTTTATACCGGAGATTCCTGGGAAGATATTATGAGCTCTCCCGTTGTGCAAAAAGTGGATGTGCTTGTTGACGGAGAATTTCAAATTGGGAAAAAGGATGTAAAACTGCTGTGGAAGGGCAGCCAGAATCAGCGCGTCATCGATGTGCAGGCAACGCTTGCACAGACTAATCCGGAGTTTCCTATTCTGCATTGTCCTGATTTTTATTGACTCAAAAGAAAAACAGCAAAGGAGTATTGTATTTATGCAAAGGATAGCAAGGTTTTATAAGGTTAGCTTCAACCAGTTTGAAAAGGACTGGTTGGACAGTTTCGGTTCAACAGATGAGGAAATTGCGGAAATTTATGCGGATATCCGGCTTCCCGGAAGAGCGACGACCGGTTCCGCCGGCTACGATTTTTTCAGCCCGATTTCATTTAATTTAAAGCCGGGCGAGACAATCAAAATACCGACCGGCATACGGGTCCAAATGGAAGACGGTTGGGTGTTAAAATGCTATCCTCGAAGCGGACTCGGTTTTAAGTACCGCCTGCAGTTAAATAATACGGTGGGAATTATTGACAGCGATTATTATGATTCCGATAATGAGGGGCACATTTTTTCGAAGATTACAAATGATTCCAACGAGGGAAGAACGATTAATGTCGAGGCCGGGAGCGGTTTTATGCAGGGTATTTTTGTGGAATACGGCATTACGGTTGACGATGAGGTCGAGGAAATCCGCAACGGCGGCTTCGGCAGTACGACAGGTTAAACGACCATGACAGATTCGCTTTGCGGCAAATGAATTTTTTTGCCGATGCATAAATCCCTTCAGTTTTTGAAAGACTACTATCAAAAAGTAGTTGAGTAAAAATCGGAGGGATATTGTATGGACAGCAAAGCACAGCAGGATGACCGGATCACAAGCGACTTGGATGCGACAAAACGATGGTTTGATAAGAATCTTTCAATATCAATTAATTTTGACACGATTTGCCGGTCAATGGAATTCGGAGGTCATCAGGCGTGTGTCTATTTTATTGACGGCTTTTGCAAGGATGATCTGATGCAGAAAATGCTGCAATATTTTTTGACGCTTAAAAGTGATGATTTTCCCAAGGATGCACAGGAAATGTGCAAGAGTTTCATGCCATATGTGGAGGTGGAGACAAAAAGGGAAAAGGGACTCATCCTGAATAATATTTTCATGGGTGTGCTTGCTCTGTTTATTGACGGGTTTGAGGACTGCATTCTTATTGACTCAAGAACTTATCCGTTGAGGAATGTGACGGAGCCTGAGAAAGATAAGACACTCAGAGGCTCCAAGGACGGCTTTGTCGAAACAATCATCTTTAATACTGCATTGATCAGACGTAGGATCCGCGATAAGGATCTCAGATTTGAAATTATGAACGCAGGTACGGCATCCAGGACAGATATTGTTCTCTGCTATATGCAGGGCAGGGCAGACCAACTTTTCCTAAAGGAGGTCAAGCGCCGGATTTCACAGATTGATGTGGACGCACTGACAATGAACCAGGAAAGCCTTGCGGAATGCCTGTTTAAAAAAGGCTGGCTAAACCCGTTTCCGAAATTCAAGTTTACGGAACGGCCGGATACGGCAGCCGCGCAGATATTAGAAGGCAATATCATTATTCTGGTAGATAACTCTCCGTTTGCGATGATCCTTCCGGTGTCGCTGCTGGATATTATTGAGGAAGCGGACGATTATTATTTTCCGCCGATCACCGGCACTTATTTGCGTTTAGCCCGGCTGATTATTGCCATTGCCTCCTTTTTGACGCCGCCTACATTTTTACTTTTGTCAATTAACAAGGACTGGATTCCGGATGCTTTTACGTTTATTTCTATTAAGGATACGGTGAATGTTCCTCTCATCGTACAATTTTTAGTGCTCGAGCTTGCCATCGATGGCCTGCGGCTTGCCGCCGTGAATACACCTAGCATGCTCAGCACGCCTCTCAGTATTATGGCAGGTCTCGTACTCGGAGAATTTTCAGTCGATTCTGGCTGGTTTAATTCGGAGGTTCTTTTATATGAGGCATTTGTTGCTGTGGCCGGATATGCGCAGCCAAGTTATGAGCTTTCCTATGCGATCAAATTTTTTCGAATTCTGACACTGATCCTGACGGCTGCTTTTCATATATTTGGCTATATTGCGGGGATTTTGCTGCTGCTTATTGCAATGGCGGGAAATAAAACGCTGTCCAATAAACCATATCTTTATCCTATTTTTCCGCTTCATTTTAAAACGCTTTGTAAGAGATTAATCCGCTCGAGGTTGAAAAGCAGATAAAAAAATGCTATGATAAAAAAAGATGATGTTCCATATTAATCCGCTGCTTCGCACGGATCGGAAAAGATGCATGGCTGTGCCTGGCAATGAACATGACAGCGGGTACAGTCGCACTGCTTTTTAGGCGACAAGAGGTAAAACAGCATATGAATATTTTATTTTTTCTGACACCAAAAAATGAAGTGGAGTTTCTATACAGTGATGATACAATTTCCTGTGCGATGAAACTGCTTGAAAAAAGTACATATACGGCGCTTCCTGTTATCAGCCGTGCGGGACAATATAAAGGAACTATTTCTGAAGGCGATATTCTTTGGACGATCAAAAGCAGATATGATTTTGACGAAGAAAGCTTTGCGAATGTTCGCCTGTCCAAAATTGCGAAGATGCATCAATATAAGCCGGTAAAAATTGATGCGAAGCTGAAAAATATGATGAATCGTCTGATGAATCAGAATTTTGTACCTGTCATCGACGATGATGAGGTGTTTATTGGGATTGTAAAGCGCAAGGATGTTTTGCAGTATTATATCGGACAGGCAAAAGAGGAGTTTTAATGGAAAAGCAGCATGTGATCGGCAAGGTACTGAAAGGGAGCATTGCCGAAGAGATGGAAATAGAAGCAGGAGATATTCTGTGCGCAATCAACGGGAAACACCTTGAAGATATTTTTGATTACCAGTTTTTGATCGAGGATGAATATTTGGAAGTGCTGATCAGGAAGCCAAACGGAGAAGAGTGGCTTCTTGAAATTGACAAAGAGACAGATGAGGATTTAGGACTTGCTTTTGAAAATGGACTGATGGACGAATACCGTTCATGCAGAAATAAATGTATTTTCTGTTTTATCGATCAGATGCCGCCGGGGATGCGTGAGACGCTTTATTTTAAGGATGATGATTCAAGACTTTCCTTTTTACAGGGAAATTATGTGACACTGACGAATATGAGCGAGCATGATATCGAACGCATCATCCATTATCATTTGTCCCCGATCAATATCTCTTTTCAGACCACCAATCCCCAATTGCGCTGTATGATGTTGAACAATCGTTTTGCGGGTGAGGCGCTTGCCAAAGTAAAACGGCTTTATGAGGCCGGTATAGTAATGAATGGGCAGATCGTGCTTTGCAAGGGTGTCAATGACGGGGCTGAGCTTGAGCGAAGCATTTCCGATTTGATTAACTATGCCCCGGTGCTTGAAAGCGTGTCTATCGTACCGGTCGGATTGTCAAAATACAGGGAGGGGTTATATCCGCTTAAGCCGTTTTCTAAGGAGGATGCCGCGGAGATTTTAATAACGATCCACAAATGGCAGAGGCAGGCGTATGAACAATATGGTATTCATTTTGTGCATGCATCTGATGAAATATATTTGCTTGCGAAAGAAGTACTGCCCCCTGCAGAGAACTACGATGGTTATTTGCAGTTGGAAAACGGTGTCGGGATGCTGCGTCTTCTTCTGGACGAATTTGAGGAGGCATATGAGGGACTGAAAGGGCGGCTTGCTATAGAGGCCGAGAAGGTCAGTACCGTGAAATCGGGAAATTCGGCACATATTACCCTTGTGACGGGTCAGCTTGCTTATCCCTATATCAAGCAGATGGCAGAGCGTGTAGGAGATTTGTTTCCCGGTTCTGAAATTGACGTTTGTGCAATTAAAAATGAGTTTTTTGGTGAACAAATTACCGTGACAGGACTTTTGACGGGGCAGGATATTATTTCACAGCTCAGGGGGAAATCTCTAGGCAGAAAGCTGCTGCTTCCGGTTTGCCTGTTAAGGAGCGGTGAGCAGGTGCTGCTTGATGATGTAACCGTGCAGGATATGGAAAAAGCTTTACAAGTCAAAATAGATATTGTAAAATCAAGCGGACAGGAATTTATTGACGCTTTAGTAGGAGAAATACTTTATGAGTAAACCAATTGTAGCCGTTGTCGGCCGTCCAAATGTGGGAAAGTCTACGCTGTTTAATGTACTCGCAGGTGAGCGCATCAGTATTGTAAAGGATACACCGGGTATCACAAGAGACAGAATTTATGCGGATGTGACATGGCTTGAAAGAAAATTTACATTGATCGATACCGGCGGTATCGAGCCGGAGAGCAGGGATCTTATTCTGGCACAGATGAGGGAGCAGGCACAGATTGCAATCGATACTGCTGATGTCATCATTTTTATTGTGGATGTAAAGCAGGGACTGCAGGATGCGGATTCTAAAGTGGCAGATATGCTGCGCCGTTCGGCAAAGCCCGTCGTGCTTGTTGTAAATAAGGTTGATAATTTTGACAAATACCAAAATGATGTATATGAATTCTATAATTTGGGAATTGGTGATCCCCATCCGATTTCCGCATCAAACCTGCTGGGGCTCGGCGATATGCTTGATGAGGTGATTTCTCATTTTAAGCCGGCAGATCCGGCAGAGGAAGAGGACGAGCGTCCGCGCATTGCAATTGTCGGAAAGCCGAATGTCGGGAAATCTTCGATTATCAATAAGCTGCTCGGTGAAAACCGCGTCATCGTATCCGATATTGCTGGTACGACGAGAGATGCCGTGGATACACCCGTCATGCATCATGGAACGGAGTATGTGTTCATCGATACGGCGGGACTTAGACGAAAAAAGAATGTTAAAGAAGAACTTGAGCACTATATGGTCGTAAGGACGGTTGGCGCGGTCGAACGCGCGGATGTCGTCGTGATTGTGATCGATGCGGTCGAGGGTGTGACGGAGCAGGATGCCAAAATTGCGGGTGTGGCTCATGAGAGCGGAAAGGGCGTGATCATCGCGGTAAATAAGTGGGATGCCATCGAAAAAGATGACAAGACCATCTACCAATTTGAGAAAAAGGTTCGTAATGTGCTGTCGTATATGCCCTATGCAGAAATGATTTTTATTTCGGCACTGACAGGACAGCGGTTAAACAAGCTGTTTGAGATGATTGATGCTGTTGTTGAGAATCATGCGATGCGCATCCAAACCGGCGTGCTGAATGAAATTATGTCGGAGGCAGTCGCTCTTCAGCAGCCGCCTTCGGATAAAGGCAAGCGGTTAAAGCTCTTTTACATGACGCAGGTGTCGGTGAAGCCTCCGACATTTGTGATTTTCGTCAATGATAAGGAATTAATGCATTTTTCTTATACAAGATATATAGAAAATAAAATCCGTGAGGCGTTTGGTTTCAGAGGGACACCGCTTCGGTTTATCATTCGTGAAAGAGGGGAAAAGTAGTGGAGCGTGTTGTATGTCTGGTGATCGGCTATTTGTGCGGCTTGATCCAAACGGGATATTTAGTCGGCAAAATGAAAGGAATCGACATCAGGGAGCATGGCAGTAAAAATGCCGGAACGACCAATGTGCTTCGAACAATGGGGGCAAAGTACGGGGCTGTCGTGTTGCTTGGTGATGCGGTGAAGTGTTTGCTTGCGGTGCTGCTTTGCTATCTTTTGTTTGGTGTAAGCTGTAAGGACTGGATCAAGCTTTTGCAGCTTTATGCGGGTGCGGGTGCGGTGCTTGGACATAATTATCCGTTTTATATGCATTTTAAGGGCGGAAAAGGAATCGCTTCAACAGCAGGTATCGTGATCTCGTTCGGACCGCTTTTGACATTTTTGGGTGTAATCACATTTTTTGGCACGTTCTTTTTGACACATTATGTTTCACTCGGTTCAATGCTTGTATATGTGGGATTGATGATAGAAGTCGTTATACTGGGAGAACAGGGATTTTTCGGTTTTCCGCAGGAAATTGCGCGCCCGATGCTGAACGAATTTTACATAGTGGTATTTTTGCTGGCGATCATGGCGTTTGTAAGACATAAAGAAAATATCAAGCGCTTGTTGCAGGGTAATGAGAGAAAGACTTATTTAAAAAAGAAGCCGGAAATCGATTTATCAAATCAGGCTGCTCAAGGGCTTGCGGAAAAAGGCAAAAATAAATAACAGGAGGTAGCAGAATGGCAAAGATAAGTATTATCGGCGCAGGAAGCTGGGGAATCGCACTGTCGCTTGTACTTCACAGAAACGGACATGAGGTGACAATCTGGTCTATTATGGAAGCCGAAATTGAGATGTTGAAAAAGGAGCATGAACATAAAGATAAATTGCCGGGGGTACGGCTCCCGGAGGATATGCTTTTTACAACGGATTTGAAAGAGGCAGTTTGGGGAAGAGAACTGCTCGTGCTTGCGGTGCCGTCTCCTTATACGAGAAGTACTGCTCATCTGCTTGGAAATGTTGCACAAAAAGATCAAATTGTTGTTAATGTGGCCAAGGGAATTGAAGAGAATACGCTTGATACCTTGACTGATATTATAAAAGAAGAAATTCCGCAGGCCAAAATCGCTGTGATGTCCGGTCCGTCACATGCGGAGGAGGTAGGAAGAGGCCTTCCTACGACCTGTGTTGTCGGCGCGAAAGAAAAAGAAACAGCAGAGTACGTTCAGAATATGTTTATGAATGAGTCGTTTCGGGTTTATACAAGTCCGGATGTGCTGGGAATTGAACTCGGAGGTGCCCTAAAAAACGTGGTGGCTCTTGCAGCGGGAATAGCCGATGGACTGGGGTATGGTGACAATACCAAGGCTGCCCTGATTACAAGAGGGATTTCGGAAATCGCCCGGTTGGGTGTAAAAATGGGTGGAAAGATGGAAACCTTTTGCGGACTCACCGGTATCGGTGACCTGATCGTTACATGCGCGAGCATGCATTCGAGAAACAGGCGTGCCGGCATTTTGATTGGTCAGGGTCATTCTATGGAAGAAGCTATGGAAGAGGTCAAAATGGTTGTTGAGGGCGTTTATTCCACAAAAGCCGCAGTTGAACTGGCTGAAAAGTATGAAGTCGATATGCCGATTATCGAACAGGTGAATGCGGTTTTGTTCCGGGGAAAGCCGGCTTCGGATGCAGTAAAAGAATTGATGCAGCGCGATAAAAAACTGGAAAATTCGTCTCTTCCTTGGGAAGAACAGTGCTGATTGTTATTTGACCGTTAACAGTGCAAATAAAAAGTGTGGGGAATCAGTTTGAAGTGACGTTCCTCACACTATTATTTTTATATAGGATCTTCCTTCAGATTTCCATATAGGTATCTCCATATTTTATAGCATGGAAAGAATTTCCTTTGCGGTGGCGGCTTTGTTCATTGTATATAGATGGATGCCATCAACGCCATTATTCTTTAAATCCTTAATCTGCCCGACCGCATATTCTATGCCGGCTTTGCGCATATCGACCGGTGATTCGCCATATTTGGCAATGATATCAGTCAGCTTTTTTGGTACTGAGGAGCCGGATAGAGAAACAGAGCGGCCAAGCTGATTTGCGTTTGTGATCGGCATGATGCCGGTCGAGATCGGGAGAGAAATCCCCATCTTCTCTACCTTTTCCCGGAAACTGTAGAACAGATTGTTATCAAAAAACATCTGTGTAATCAAAAAATCCGCGCCGGCATTGACTTTTTGGTATAGCATCCGCAAATCTGCATCAATCGTTTCGGCTTCGAAATGCTTTTCAGGATAGCAGGCGGCACCGATACAAAGCTCCTCACTGTAATGTGTCCGGAGAAAGGCGATCATATCATTTGCATAGAGGAAATCACGGCCCTCATACTGCTCGTCCGTCATGAGCTGCGGGCGGTCACCGCGCAGTGCGAGCAGATTGTGCAGGCCGCTGTTTTTCAGAAGCAGCAGTGCTTCTTCTAAATCTGAGCGCTTATAGCCGACACAGGTCATATGTAAGAGTGCTTCAATTTGGCACTCATTTTGGATATAGGAAGCAATCTCCGCTGTTTTTTTGGAATTACTGCCGCCGGCGCCGAACGTGACGCTGATAAAGTCAGGAGAAAGCGTCTTTAATTCGTCAAGTGTACTGTAGACGGCCGGAAAATCATCCGCCTTTTTAGGCGGGAACACCTCAAAAGAAAGCAGTGTTTTTTTATTCTGATAAATTTGTTTAATCATGGAAGCACCTCTATTATGATCTTGATTTTCATACCGGAATATCGTAACATAATAACAAAGCGTTTTGCAAGATATATCTGATGAAACGGGAAAACCAATTCTATGGATGGAGGCAGTGCTAAGATAGGCACTGGGGATCAATGATGAATATTAATGAGAATGGATTTAAAAGTACGGGAACCTATGTTGCTTCTGAGGAACTGATGTCGGCAGTCAATGTGGCGAGGGCACTTGAAAAGCCGCTTTTGATCAAAGGAGAGCCGGGTACAGGAAAAACAATGTTAGCTGATGCGATTGCGGAGTCACTTGGAATGAGGCTGCTCATATGGAATATAAAGTCAACGACAAAGGCTCAGGACGGATTATATGTGTATGATACAATACAACGCCTCTATGATGGCCAGTTTGGTGAGGAGGATGTCGATGATATTGCAAGATATATTAAGCTCGGAAAGCTCGGAGAGGCATTTTCTTCAGAAGATCAGGTTGTGCTTCTTATTGACGAAATTGACAAGGCAGATCTGGAGTTTCCCAATGACCTGCTTTGGGAGCTTGACCAAATGGAGTTCTATATTCATGAGACAAAGGAGACGGTTACGGCAAAGAAACGCCCGATCGTGATTATCACTTCCAATGCGGAGAAGGAGCTGCCGGATGCATTCTTAAGAAGATGCATTTTCCATTACATTGCATTTCCTGATAAGAAGCTTATGCAGGAAATTGTCATGACGCATTTTGCCCGTGTTGAAGAGCACTTACTTCAGAACGCAATGGAGGTATTTTATGAAATCCGTGAAATGCGGGATGTAAAGAAAAAGCCGAGCACCTCCGAACTGATTGATTGGATTCGTGCGCTGCAGCTTGGCGGGATACCGGCGGATCGGATTCAGAAAGAGCTGCCGTTTATCGGAACTGTCATCAAAAAGGATGAGGATCTGGAAGCCGTGCTGCACGCACAGAAATAGGTGGGATGATGTTTACTGACTTTTTTTATTTTCTGCGGGAAAAAGGGATGGATGTATCGCTTAGTGAATGGCTTTCTCTCGTGGAAGTAATGGACAGGGGATTGTGCCGTTCAAGCATTACGGAGTTTTATTATATTTCCCGTATGATTCTTGTCAAAACAGAAACAGATTTTGATAAATTTGATATGATCTTTGATGAATATTTCAAAGGTATCCACGGAACTTATGATGATATTTCCGAACAGTTGAAGCGATGGCTTGACAAACCGGAACTGGCAGAACTGAGCAAAGAGCTGGAGCTTGAGAGAGGAGCCGTAGAGGGGGAAGCAAATCCGCTTGATAAAGAGGAAGTTTTGGAGAAATTCAGAGAGCGCCAGAAGGAACAGGATGCAGAGCACAACGGCGGCAATCAATGGATCGGTACGACGGGAAATTCCTCATTCGGCAATCTCAGCGGGCATATGGGCGGTGTTCGTATCGGCGGTTACACCGGCTATCAGTCCGCGTTTCAGGTTATCGGAGAACGGAAATTCCGTGATTTCAGAAATGACCGCGTACTTGACAACAGGCAGTTTCAGGTGGCCTTAAAAAAACTGCGTCAGTTTTCCTCAAGGATTGATATTCCAAAAACCGAGTTGGACATCAGCGGGACAGTGGATAAGACCTGTAATAATGGGGGCTGTCTGCAGATCGTATTTGACCGCCCGCGCCGGAATACAGTAAAGCTGCTGCTTTTAATGGATTCAGGCGGTACGATGATCCCGTACAGCAGCCTGCTGAACGAATTGTTTCAGTCAGTGGACAAATCCAATCATTTTAAGGATGTAAAAATGTATTATTTTCATAATTGTATTTATTCCAGATTATATAACACACCGGAGTGTGAGAACGGGGATTGGATTGAGACAGAATGGCTGTTCAAAAACCTGGACGGCGACTATAAGGTCATCATTGTTGGGGATGCGGCGATGGCGCCGGAAGAACTGTATTCCGCAACGGGCAATTACAGGGGGCCCAATGACGGCCTATCCGGATATGAATGGCTGCATCTCATGAAACGGCACTTTAAACGCATTATTTGGCTGAATCCAAAGATGGCGCAGGGACATGCCCCGTGGAGAGAAGCAGAAACCGTGATAAAAAATATTTTTCAAATGTACCGCCTGACGGTTGACGGTCTGAAGGAAGGCATGAAGTATCTGATGATGGCGAGATAGGTTTTTACCGGAGAACCTGTTTGCCTGCCTGAGGGCAATAGAAACGACTGAGAATGGAGACTGCGATGTATAAGGTGATGATTGTCGACGATAACTTAACAAATCTTGCCACGGCCAAAAAAGCTTTGGAGGATGAGTATGAAATTCTGTCGATCACATCGGGGGCCAGAGCGCTTGAGGTATTGAAGAATATGATGGAGCCGCCGCATATTGTTTTGCTGGATTTAAATATGCCCGAGGAAAGCAGTCTGCCCGTACTGAAGGAACTGAAAAGTAATCCGAAGTTAAGGAGGATCAGGATCCTGCTTATGACCGAATGGGAGGATGTCAGTCAGAAGCAGGAGAGCTTGCTGACAGGCAAGGTTGATTACATCAAAAAGCCCTATGCGGGAGAGCTTTTGCGGGAACATATCGATATGAGTGCACAGATACTGAGTGCCGAGCGAAAGTTAAAACGCGGTAATGAAGCACTTTCGGAAATTTTGCAAAAAAAGACGCATAATGCCGCAGAGTTAAGTCAGACGATCGTTGAACTGTTTTCAAAGCTGATGAAGAACCGTTCCCCGCTGCTGTTTGAACATTCCCAGCGTGTGGAAGCTTATATGCGCCTGTACATGGAAGAAATTATTCGTGCAAAGCAGTCCGGTATTTCCGCTGCAGACGCGCGTCTTATCGTACCTGCAGCAAGAGTGCATGATATCGGAAAGATCTGTATTCCGGATCGGTGTCTGATCAATAGCAGTGATTTGAATCTTCAGGAAAAGAAACTCCATCATGCGCATACAGAGTTTGGCGGACAGGCCATCAGAAAAGCTATGGAGGTCGTGCCGCAGAGCCCGTTTTTGTCTTATGCGTACCATATGTGCAGAAGTCATCATGAACGTTGGGACGGAGAGGGGTATCCTGATCGGCTGGTAACAAACAAGATTCCGGTAGAGGCACGGATTCTTGCGATTGTAAACAGCTATGATAGTTTCAGAAATGAAAATGACGGGGATGAACCGCTTACGCACGGTGAGGCGATGAACCGCATCCGGTTGTGGGGAGGTACCCATTTTGACCCGCAATTAGTGGATCTGTTCTTGCATATCGAGAAGAAAATCGAACAGATTGAATTTCTTTGAAACGGATCGTCGGAGCATGGACGACTCTTATAAAAATTCAGACAAAAAGTAATAAACATCCTTTCCCCTTACATATAATGTTACAAACCGGTAAGGGGAATTTTTATGGAAAAAATGAATGAAGATCATGAATTTAACTTGTACAAGGATATACAACAGAGAACGAACGGAGAAATTTACATAGGGGTTGTCGGCCCGGTCAGAACAGGAAAGTCCACCTTTATTAAGCGGTTTATGGATTTGCTCGTGCTGCCCGTTATGAAAGACGAATATGAAATTGCCAGAACAAGGGATGAGCTTCCTCAAAGTGCGGGCGGAAGAACGATCACGACGACGGAACCCAAATTCATTCCGAAGGAAGCAGTCAATATCTCCTTGAACGGCAATGTGGATGTTAAAGTACGCATGATTGACTGTGTAGGTTATATGGTTGAGGGAGCCGCCGGGCATCTGGAGGAAGACAGCGAACGCATGGTTAAAACACCATGGTACAACTATGAAATTCCGTTCACACAGGCGGCGGAAATCGGCACGCGCAAAGTCATCAACGACCACTCTACAATCGGGATTGTTATTGTGACGGACGGCTCATTCGGCGAAATCCCAAAGGAGAATTATGTGGCGGCGGAAGAAAAGACGATCATGGAGTTAAAACGGATCGGCAAGCCTTTTATTGTACTTGTCAACAGTGCGAGACCTTACAGTGAGGAAGCACAAAGAGCCGCAAAGGAAATGGAAGAGACTTATCAGGTGAACGCGCAGACAGTGAACTGCGAGCAGCTTAAGAAAGAGGATATTTTCAGAATTCTTTCCAATATGCTTTATGAATTTCCTGTTTCCGTCATGGAATTTTATATGCCGAAATGGGTAGAATTACTGGCAAATGATCATCCGGTAAAGCTGGATATTGTGGAACGTGTGAAGGATCTGTTAAACGGTGTCTATACAATGAGAGACGTCATAGACAGTGACATGCAGGCAGACAGCAGCTATATCAAGCAGTGCAAGGTGGATCGGACAGATTTGGCGACGGGGATCGTACAGGTACAGTTTTCGATCGACGATGCATTTTATTACGAGCTGATCAGTGAGCTTGTTGGGGAGTCTGTGGACAATGACTATTGCCTGATGCGCATTTTGCAGGAACTGTCATCTATGAAAAAGGAATATGTGAAAGTATTAAATGCGCTTGACAGCGTGCGGTTCAAAGGCTATGGCGTCGTGACACCGGAGAGGTGTGAAATTTCGCTGCAGGAGCCGGAAATTATCAGGCATGGAAACAAATTTGGTGTAAAAATAAAAGCGGAAAGTCCATCGATTCATTTGATCAAAGCACTGATCGAAACGGAAATTGCTCCGATTGTCGGCACACAGGAGCAGGCGGAGGATCTGATCACCTATATCAAGGAGAACTCGGCAGCTGATAACAGCATCTGGGATACGAATATTTTCGGAAAGAGCATTGAACAATTGGTACAGGACGGCATCAAGAGCAAAATTACGATGATCAATGATGAAAGCCAGGTGAAGCTGCAGGAAACGATGCAGAAAATTGTAAATGACAGCACGGGCGGACTGATCTGCATTATTATTTGAAATGTTGCTTTCACTCCGTTCTTAGCAACGCATAAGCCGACATTGGGGGTTGCGGATAAAATTGCGGTAAGGTAAAATAGAGGAAACCGATAAAATACCAGGAGGATTTCCAATATGAACGAAGTATATAATAAATTAATGAAATGCTATGAAAGCGTAAAGGAAAAGGTGAACTTTAAGCCGAAGGTGGCTCTTGTGCTCGGTTCGGGTCTTGGTGATTATGCAGACGGTATCCGGGTCGAGAAAACATTGCCTTATCACGAAATCGAAGGATTTCCGGTATCGACAGTGCCGGGACATAAAGGACAATTTATTTTCGGCTACGTCGGAGAGGTGCCGATTGTCTGTATGCAGGGAAGAGTTCATTTTTATGAGGGCTATCCGATATCCGACGTCGTGCTTCCGACGAGACTGATGAAGCTGATGGGGGCTGAGATTCTGTTTTTGACAAATGCTTCCGGTGGCATCAATCAAAGCTTCGGCGCCGGAGATTTTATGCTGCTGACAGACCATATTTCCCTGTTTGCACCCAATCCGTTGATTGGTCCGAACATTGACGAGATCGGAACGAGATTTCCGGATATGAGTGCTGTTTATGATAAAGGGCTGCGGGATTTGATCCTGAAAACAGCTTCTGATCTGGATATTCCGATCAGGCAGGGCGTTTATGCGCAATTGACAGGTCCGTCGTTTGAATCTCCCGCAGAAATCCGGCTTTTGTCAGGACTTTCCGTGGATACTGTAGGCATGAGCACAGTTGTTGAGGCGATTGCGGCCAACCATATGGGGATGCGCATCTGTGCTATTTCCTGTGTCTGCAACTTGGCGGCGGGACTTTCCGAAAATCCGCTGACACACGAAGAGGTGCAAGCTGCGGCAAATGCAGCAGCGCCGATGTTTAAAAGGCTTGTGACGGAATCAATCCTCCGGTTTGAACAAAAGTAACTGTGAGAGTATGGAACAGGTACAAAAAACGATTGGAATAGAGGAAAATATGCGGAAGATATTATGCAGAGTAGGAATATTGCCGGTATTGCTGATTCTATTGCTTACGGGCTGTACAAAATCCGCGGAAGATGCGGCGGAGCTTGCGCTTATTACGGATGTCGGTACGATCGAGGACGGCTCCTTTAATCAGGGCGCATGGGAAGGGATTAAGCGCTATGCGGAAGAGAACGGTGTCAATTACCGATATTACCAGCCGAAGGAAGCCGATACCGCCGTCTATCTGGAGACAATAAAGGAAGCTGTGAAAAATGGTGCAAAGCTGATTGTGTGTCCGGGCTATCTGCCGGAGGAAGCGGTGTATCAGGCACAGGACAAATATCCGAAGGTGACTTTCATTTTGCTGGACGGTAAACCCCATAACGCGGATTATACGGATCATAAGATCAACGACAATGTGATGCCAATATTATTTGAAGAGGATCAAGCCGGCTTTCTTGCCGGCTATGCTGCCGTGCGGGACGGTTACACGCATTTGGGATTTATGGGCGGTATCGCGGAGGAACCGGTAATCCGGTATGGATACGGCTTTGTGCAGGGGGCGGATTATGCGGCCATCGAGATGGGAGTCAACATCGACATCAACTATTGCTATACAGATACGTTTATAGAAAGTCCGCAGGTGCAGGAACTGGCGCTTTCCTGGTATCAGGAGGGAACCGAGGTCATATTTGCCTGCGGCGGAGCAATGGGCAGGTCGGTCATGGCCGCAGCGGAGACTGCAGATGCAAAGGTCATCGGTGTCGATGTAGATCAGAGTGGTGAATCCGCGACCGTTGTTACTTCCGCAATGAAAATGTTGTCCAATGCGGTTTATGCGGGGGTAAAGGATTACTACAATAATTCGTTTAAAGGCGGTGAAATCACGACAATGATGGCTAAAAACGGGGGCGTAGGACTTCCGATGGAAACATCTGATTTCAGGAAATTTACCAGTGTGGAGTATGATGCAGTATTTACTCTGCTTGTGGAGGATACTATTGTTCCGTGTGCGAACACTGAGGTCGGTACAACCGAGGATTTAACGCTCGTCAATACAGCAGTTACCTATATTTCGCAATGAGCAGAAATACAAGAGGTGAAATGATGGAAAATGAAGAATTGATCAGAACGGCGATGGAAGCGAGAAAACAAGCATATGCGCCATACTCAAAATACCGTGTCGGGGCCGCACTGCTTACAAAGAACGGAGAAGTCATCAAGGGCTGCAATATCGAAAATGCTTCGTACGGTGCGACAAATTGTGCGGAGAGGACAGCATTCTTTAAAGCGGTCAGCGAAGGAAAGAAAAATTTTGCTGCGATTGCGGTTATAGGCGGAGAAGAGGAGACAGATGAAACAGAAGGATATGCTTATCCGTGCGGCATTTGCCGTCAGGTGATGCGGGAGTTTTGTGATCAGGATACCTTTCGGGTGCTTGTTGCAAAATCGGAGACTGATTATGAGGAAGTATTGCTTGCTCAGCTGTTGCCAAACAGCTTCGGGCCTGAGCATTTGAGCACAAGGGAATGAGGGACGGCTGATGGACTGGAACATACGAAGGGAGACACGATGAATACAAGGTTTTATAACGCAAGAATATTGACAATGGAAGAAAAGAAAGAACTGTTTGAAGGAGAGCTATGGATAGAAGGAAGTAAAATTAGCTATGTGGGCCCTGCCAAATCAAAAGAGGAACTTGCAGGCTGTCCGGTGGAATGGGACAGGCAGATCGACGCCAAAGGCAATGTGCTGATGCCGGGTTTTAAAAATGCACATACGCATTCCGGCATGACGGCAATGCGTTCCTATGCGGATGATCTGCCGCTGCAGGCGTGGCTCGAACAGAAAATATTTCCGATGGAAGCGAAGATGACGGGAGAAGATGTTGCACTTCTGACAAAGCTCGCAATATTGGAATACTTAACGAGCGGCGTTACCTCTATTTTTGATATGTATCTGACCCCTGAGACGATTGCGCAAGCTTGTGAAGAGACTGGAATGAGAGTTGTACAGGTGAGCGGGATCAATAAATTCGGGCCGACACTTAAGGTTCTCGAAGAGCGGTATTTAAAACTGAACGGACGTCATCCGCTATCGAGCTTTATGCTTGGCTTGCATGCGGAATATACGTGTACTAAGGAACTGCTGGAACAAATTGCTGAGCTTGCACACAAATATCAGGCCCCCATTTTTACCCATAATTCCGAAACCGCAGCGGAGGTGGCCGGATGTGTGGAACGCTACGGGATGACTCCGACGGTATTCCTCGATTCTCTCGGTATGTTTGATTACGGCGGAGGCAGCTATCACTGTGTGCATGTAACGGATGAGGATATTGCTGTTTTTAAGAAAAAAAATCTGTCGGTTGTAACCAACCCCGGTTCGAATACGAAGCTTGCAAGCGGCATCGCTCCAATACAGAAATTTTTGGATGCAGGTATCAATGTTGCGATCGGAACCGACGGGCCATCCAGCAATAACTGTTTAGATATGTTTCGAGAGATGTTCCTTGTAACCGGCCTCGCGAAGCTTGTCAATCAGGATGCTTCTGCTGTTGATGCCATGGAGGTGCTGAAAATGGCGACGGTCGGCGGTGCAAAGGCGATGGGCCTTGTTGATTGTGATTTGCTCGCCCCCGGCAAGGAAGCGGATCTTATTATGATCGATCTGCACCAGCCGAATATGCAGCCGCTCAATTATATCGCGAAGAATATTGTATACAGCGGTAGTAAGCAGAATGTTAAACTGACAATGATTCATGGCAAGATTCTTTATGAGAATGGAAACTATCAGATCGGCATGGATCCCGAGGAAATCTATACAAAGGCAAATGAAATTATTCAGAGAGTCGGGTAACGGAATGAAGGTCATTTATATTTATCATAGTTGTTTTGTCGTGGAGCTTGAAAAGTGCGTAATAGTGTTTGACTATTTTAAAGGAAGCCTGCCCGTATTTAAAAGGGACAAGCCTGTTTACTTTTTTGTGAGCCACAAGCATCAGGATCATTTCAGTATGGACATTTTCGGATGGTCCGATTCCGCCTGTAATGTAACCTATGTGCTTGCAAATGACATTCGGCTGAATGCACGCTATCTGGAACAGTTTGGGTATGGCGAACAGGTTTTGAAACAGATTGTTCATGTCGGAAAGAATGCAGAGACAACGATCGGTGAAGGCCTGCATATAAAAACGCTGAAATCTACGGATGAGGGTGTTGCGTTTCTGATCGAAACACAGGGCGTATGCCTCTATCATGCCGGCGACCTGAACTGGTGGCATTGGGAGGGGGAGAGCAAGGAATTCAATCTTTATCAGGAAAAAACTTATCATGAGCAGCTGCAAAAAATAAGCGGAAAAACGATCGACTTAGCTTTTGTGCCCTTGGATTATCGGCTTGGTGAAGCGGCAGAATGGGGTATCATAAAATTTTTAGAAATGACAGATGCAAAGGTGGTATTTCCGATGCATCTATGGGAACGCTATGATCTGATTGACGATCGGCTCAAGTATGGGCGGCTGTCAAAATATAAGGAGCGCATCATGCGCGTGAACAAAGTGAATGAAAGCTGGATATTGTAATGGAATGGATCGGATATCTGATCGTCATCTTAGTTGTCGTGCTTGTGATTTTTATAAACGGCGCCGTGCAGGAGAGAAAAGCATATCAGCTCTTCTTAGTCTCGTTAAAGGAGAACTTCGGGAAAAAAGCGGTGTCCAATATTTCTCAGGCAGAGCTTGACAGGATTGCGATTTATCATGCAAAGCAAAAGGAACTTGGCCGGTGCGGGGAATTTTGTCTGGATGATATTACGTGGAATGATTTGAGTATGGATGATATTTTTTTACAGGTTAATGTGACGCAGTCATCCCTGGGAGAAGAATATTTGTATCATCTCCTTCGCTGCCCCCGCTTAAGCGAGGAAGGAAGGGAGGAGTGGGACAGTCTTGTAGCGTTTTTTAAAGGACATGAAACGGAACGCATGGAAATTCAGAAACTGTTTCACCGCCTTGGGAAAATAAATAAAATTTCTTTAACAGAGGTTCTTTATTTTCTGATGGATTTGAAAAGGGAGAGTAATCTGCTCCATTATGTCATAGATGCGGCGCTGCTGCTCAGCTTCTGTGTAATATTTATCACGCCGGGTGCCGGGGTACTGCTTTTTTTAACAGTTTTGGCGGTTTCGATCATTTCATATTTTAAGCGAAAAGGAGAAATTTCCTCCTATTTTACGACCTTTTTTTATATTTTAACAATGCTGCGTGTTTCACAGCAGATTAAAAAGCTTGGCTATGAACAGCTGGCTCCCTATGGGAAACGCATAGAGATGCTGATCAAATGCTTCGGCAATTTGGAGAAGGGCACCTATGTGCTGTCTGCAGGAACTCACACGACAAGCAATCCGCTGGAACTTTTAATGGATTATGTGCGGATGCTTTTTCATGTTGATATCATTAAATTTAATTCCATGTTAAAACTTGTGCAGGAACGGATGGCGGAAATTGAACAGCTTCGGGAAGTTCTCGGAAGATTGGATGCGGCGATTGCGGCGGCTTCCTATGAATGCAGTCTTGCCTATTCCTGTGCGCCGCATTTTGACCGGGGGGCAGGGGCGGTGCTTATCGTGGAGGAAGCTTGTCATCCGCTTGTGGAGGCACCTGTTGCAAACAGTATTCGGGCTGAGAGCGGGATCTTGATTACGGGTTCAAACGCTTCGGGAAAGTCGACTTTTTTAAAAACAATGGCAATCTGTGCGATACTTGCGCAGACGATCGGCATCGTTCCCGCCAAATTCTACAGCGGTCCTTTATTTCGGATTTTTTCATCGATGGCCCTGCGGGACAGCTTGATGACAAAAGAAAGCTATTATATCGTGGAAATCAAGTCGCTTAAGCGGATTGTGGATGCGGGAGAAACAAAAACGCCGATGCTGTGTTTTGTCGATGAGGTTCTGCGCGGGACGAATACGGTGGAGCGGATTGCCGCTTCCTCCCAAATTTTAAAAAGTCTTGCCCGCCCGCATATCCTTTGTTTTGCGGCGACACATGACATTGAGCTGACTGAGATGCTCGAAGGTTATTATGCCAACTATCATTTTGATGAGGAGGTACTTCAAAATGATGTCGTATTCAGCTATCATTTGCAGAGCGGAAGAGCGGAGACGAGAAATGCAATCAAGCTGCTTTCGATCATCGGTTATGATCCTTCTGTCATTGCGCGGGCGGAAGAAACTGCGGCAGATTTTATAAAGACAGGCAGTTGGAGGATGGAGGATGGAAAATGAAAGTTACCATTTTTACGGACGGCTCTGCGAGAAGCAATCCTGAGGGCCCGGGCGGCTACGGTACCGTTCTTCAGTATGTGGACGGGGAAGGGACTTTGCATGAGCGGGAATATTTTGCAGGCTATAAAAAAACCACAAATAACCGGATGGAGCTGATGGCGGTCATTGCGGGCCTGGAGGCACTGACAAAGCCCTGTGAGGTGGAAATTGTATCCGATTCCAAATATGTGACTGATGCCTTTAATCAGCGCTGGATAGAAAATTGGAAGAAAAAAGGTTGGAAAAAGAGCACGAACAAGCCGGTACTAAATGTGGATTTATGGAAACGTCTGCTCAGGGCGATCGCACCTCACAGAGTAACGTTTACCTGGGTTAAGGGCCATGACGGACATCCCGAAAATGAGCGCTGTGACAAGCTTGCCACAGCCGCTGCGGACGGGGAAGGATTACTTGACGATATTGTGCAGGAAGTGCTATAGTAAAAAAAGTATATTTGTTGCTGACATCATAATAAAAAACAACAAAACAGGGCCATTGGTGTAGTGGCTGGTTGGAGGAAGAGATGAGTGTTCTATATAAAAGTACGCGTGGCCTGCAGGAGGGAATATCTGCTTCCGAGGCAATTATAAAGGGACTGGCGGATGACGGGGGATTGTATGTTCCGAATATGATTCCAAAGCTTTCGGTTCCTCTTTCGGAATTGAAGGATTTATCCTATCAGGAGACAGCTTATGCTGTCATGAAGGAATTTTTATCGGACTATACAGAAAGTGAATTAAAAGACTGTATTGAAAAAGCATATGATGATAAATTTGATACAAAGGAAATTGCACCTTTGGTAAAAAAAGGTGATCAGTATTTTTTGGAGCTGTTTCACGGTGCAACAATCGCGTTCAAGGATATGGCACTTTCCATTCTTCCTCATCTGCTGACGACGGCGATGAAAAAGAATCATGTGGAAAAAGAGGTTGTCATTTTGACCGCAACATCCGGAGATACGGGTAAAGCGGCGCTCGCTGGCTTTGCGGATGTGCCGGGCACTCGAATCATCGTATTTTATCCAAAGGGAGGAGTCAGCAGAATTCAGGAACTCCAGATGGTGACTCAGAGGGGCAGCAATACAGAGGTAATCGGTGTACACGGTAATTTTGATGATTGTCAGACCGGTGTCAAGCAGATATTTAATAATAAAGTGCTGAAACAGGAGATGGAGGAAAAAGGATTCCAGTTTTCGTCGGCGAATTCCATTAATATCGGACGTCTTGTACCGCAGGTTGCTTATTACGTATATGTATACGGCAGAATGGTGAAGCAGGGTGAAATTGAGCCGGGTGAGCTTTTGAATGTTGTCGTGCCAACCGGCAATTTTGGTAATATTCTGGCCGCTTATTATGCGAAGCAGATGGGTCTGCCGATCGGAAAGCTTGTCTGTGCTTCCAATGAAAATAAGGTGCTGTTTGATTTCTTTGAGTCCGGCTGCTATGATAAAAACAGGGAGTTTATTTTAACTACCTCCCCTTCGATGGATATCTTGATTTCAAGCAACTTGGAACGGTTAATTTATGCACTCTGCAAGGAGGAACCAAAGCGAAATGCGGCTTTGATGGACTGCTTGCTGAATGACGGCCGTTATGAGATTACTGAGGAAATGAAAGAGGGACTGCGGGATTTCTTTGGGGCTTATGCGACGGAAGAAGAGGTCTTTTCCACAATTCATACTATTTATGAAAAGACGGATTATATCATTGATACGCATACGGCGGTTGCTGCTGCGGCAGACAGGGCATATCGTAAGGCAAGGCCGGAAGATGCAGCTACAAAGAGTGTGATCATTTCTACGGCGAGTCCGTTTAAGTTTGCACAAAATGTTATGAAGGCAGTGGCGCCTTCCTATGAAGAAACTGATGATTTTAAGCTGGCAGACGAACTGAGCAGACTGGCAAAGGTCAAGGTTCCAAAGGCGATAGAAGAGATCAGACTGGCTGAAATTTTACATGAACAGGTATGTGATGCGGCAGATATGCAGCATGTGGTGAAAGAAAGCTTAGGAATCTAATAAATGAAAAAAGAAAGACATATTCTGATTGTAGATGATGTAGCTACAAATTTAATATTTGCAAGCGCTGTTCTGAAGAAAAAATTCAGGGTCACAACAGAACGTTCCGGTCAAGCGGCACTGGAGTCGATGCGGAAGGAAAGACCGGATCTGCTTTTGCTGGATATCGTGATGCCGGGTATGAACGGTTATGAGACATACAGGAAAATGAAGCAGATGGCGGAACTGGCGGATATTCCGGTTATTTTTCTGACCGGTGATACCGAAAATGCGGATGAGGCGCATGGGATTAACATGGGCGCAATGGATTTTGTAATTAAGCCATTTGTTCCGGAAGTGCTGATATCCCGTATTGAGCGAGTGTTGGAGTTGGATTCCGTCAAGCGCGGATTGGAAAAGCAGGTAGAATTAAAATCTGTAGAAGCATATCAGGACTCACTGACCGGTCTTTGGAATCGCAAATACACGAAGGAAAATGTCGATGCCTATTTAGAGGGAGAGGCAGCAAAGGGTGCGCTTTTCATTTTGGATATGGATAATTTTAAAGAGGTTAACGATACTTACGGACATATCAGAGGGGATGCCGTTCTGATTGAATTCGCCGGCATCCTGAAAGGCTGTACGCGGGATGAGGATATTGTGTGCCGCATCGGCGGAGATGAGTTTATCATTTTCTTCAAGGGAAATTTTGATGAGGACAAAGCTGCAGAAAAGTCGGATGAAATTATTTCAAAGGTGGAGAAAAATATTGGGCAGATGATTTGGTATGGTAAAAATAAAATTAAGATCTCTGTTTCAATCGGAATTACATTTGCACCACGGGATGGAAATGATTTTATGACCTTATATAACAACGCAGACAAGTCCATGTATTTTGTCAAGCAAAACGGAAAATGTGGTTATTATTTTTACTGGCATGAAGATACCGGGCGAAGTGGTTCGGACAATGCCAGAATTGATTTGAAAAAGCTTCAGAAATATGTGAGTGAGTATAGTCAGGATGGCGGTGCTTACCGGGTGGAATATGAAGGATTTAAGCGGATCTATCAGTTTGTCGCGCGCTGCATTGCAAGGACAAAGCAGAAGGTGCAGACATTGTTGTTCACGATGGAAGCCAATGAGGAAATTTCCATGGAGGATATTTTAAAGGAGATGGAAATACTTGAAGATTCTATCAGGGATTCTTTGAGGAGAGGGGATGTCTGTTCACATTTCAGCAGCAACCAGTTTATCGTCCTGTTGATGGATACGGATATGAGAAATGGAAGGTTTGTTGCACAGCGTATTCTTGAAAGCTTTCAGCGAGAAAGCCAACATGAGCAAGTTCGGGTGGAATATGATATCGACGAAATAGAAGCAGTATAAAAATAATCCCCTCAGTGAGAGGGGATTATTTTTATACTGCGGATTCAAACAGAAAATTCGGCAGTGATTGTATAAGCTCCTTAGTTAAGCGGCAGCTCGTAGAGCAAAAATCTGACGGTTCCAAAGGAAAAGGTAATCGGAATAATGGTAATTTTACCGGTGACCGGGCTTGTCAGCGAAAAGGAGCCGGACTGCTTTGGCACTGCAAGGCCCAATTCATACTTATTGAGTCTGGAAAGAAGAGAGACGAACAGGCCGTTATGAAGATTTAAAAAGTCTAAGATTGCTTCCCTCGCCAGCGTATCATATTCGGAAATGCCAAGATGCGCATATTGTTCTGAAAAAGCGGTCAGGGTGTCAATTTCTCCGTCTATAGCAGAGTAGGCTGTTGGAATTCCGGTGATTTCCTGGGATAATTCCAGCCCTGAGGAATAGGTGGTCAAAAGCTCGATGTCACCGATCGCAATCGAGGCATCAACATGCGTCAGCACATCCCATACAAGTTTTTTGATATAGGTTCTGACAAACTCTGTCGTTGAATCCAAAAGAGTATTATAATTGGATGACTCTAATAGTTCTGTCATTAATTGTTCGTTGTCCATACTTTCTCCTTACCTATTCTGACAGGCAATGATCAATGATCTGTTTTAACAGTACCGGATCAATGGGTTTTTGTAAAAAGTCCTTTGCGCCGGACTTGATCGACTCCCTCAGATGTGTCTGGGTACCGACAGAAGAAACAATAATGATGTGCGCATCAGGATCGTTTTCTATGATTTCCTTTGTCGCGGTAATCCCATCTTTGACGGGCATCACAATATCCAAAAATACAATCGCAGGACGCTCTGTAAGATAAGTATCGACCGCATCCTGACCATTGGAAACTTCAATAATGCTCGTGTAGCCAAATGAATTTAAAATGGAAATCAAGTTCTTTCTTGCCAAAATAGAATCATCACAGATTAGAAATTTGATATCGTTTGTATTCATAGGATCCTCCAACTATCTGAGTAGTTAAATTATGTAGAGTAGTGATAATCTTTGTATAAATAATAACATATTTTGAAGATAATGGAAAGATTAACGGGAATCTATCGGAATATAGTTTTCATCTGGAATGATAGGTTTGTATGCAGGACGAATAATTTTTCCGTTGTTGGCAAGCTCCTCCAGGCGGTGCGCGCTCCAACCGGCTATTCTTGCAATCGCAAAAATCGGTGTGTAAAGCTCTTTCGGCAAGTCAAGCATCTGGTATACGAAACCGGAATAAAAGTCAACGTTGCAGCAGACACCCTTATAAATTTGGCGTTCGTCGGCGATTACCTTTGGCGCGAGCTTTTCCACAAGTGCGTAGAGGCCGAATTCCTTTTCCAGTCCTTTTTCCACAGACAGCTTTTCGACAAAGGAGCGGAAGATGAGTTCGCGTGGATCAGATAAGGAATATACTGCGTGCCCCATACCGTAAATCAAGCCCTGTCTGTCAAATGCTTCCTTGTGAAGCAGCGCTCTCAGATAAGCCGTGACCTCTTCCTCGTCATTCCAGTCTTTTACGATATTTTTCATATTTTCGAACATTTCCACGACTTTGATGTTGGCACCCCCGTGCTTCGGACCCTTTAAGGAACCGAGAGATGCCGCAATGACAGAATAGGTGTCCGTGCCGGAGGACGTAACCACATGGGTTGTAAAGGTGGAATTGTTACCGCCGCCATGTTCCATATGTAGCACAAGTGCGACATCTAAAATTTTAGCTTCGAGAGGTGTATATTTTTTATCCGGACGAAGAACGCGCAGTATATTTTCGGCAGTGGACAGATGTTCCTTTGGTGAATGAATATAAAGGCTCTTTCCATCATGGTAATGGCGATATGCCTGATAGCCGTATACGGAGAGGAGCGGAAACAAGCTGATGAGCTGCAGGCATTGCCTGAGTACATTCGGCATCGAAATATCATTTGCCCTGTCATCATAGGAATAAAGAGTCAAAACGCTTCTTGCGAGCGTATTCATCATATCCGGGCTCGGTGCCTTCATAATAATATCGCGTACAAAACTTGTGGGAAGAGAGCGATAATGGGCGAGAAGAGCCTCAAATTGACGAAGTTCTTCTTTGCTCGGCAGTTTTCCGAACAGAAGCAGATAAGTAACCTCCTCGTAGCCGTAACGGTTTTCGGCGGAAAATCCATTGACGAGGTCCTGAATATCATAACCTCTGTAAAATAATTCTCCATCCTGCGGAACGCTGTCACCATTTAACACGCGGTTTGCACGGACATCTGAAATGTTCGTCAAGCCGGTGAGTACGCCTTTACCATTGATATCTCTTAATCCACGTTTTACTTCATATTTTGTATATAAATCGGGGTTTATGTAGCTCGCCTTTTCACTCAAAGCAGATAAAGCAAGAATATCGGGTGTGATTTCGCAAAAACTGTTATGATCCATTAGAGTACCTCCGTTCTCAAGACATAATAAAAACTAACAAGTATTATCATAACACGAAAAAATACAATGTGACAAGCAAATTGACCAGTAATTTAGAAAAATTTTATTCGATTATAGATAACTTCAACAATGGAAGTATGATATAATGTCGTAAGACATTATAGTGCGCCGGAACAAAGAGGAGTGCGCATAGAAGCATGAAGGGAAGCTTCATGCTATAATGTACATAATATGAGATTACACCGGAACGAACAGTGAATTAATACAATATAGAAGGAGACCATTATGACAAACAAAGAACTGCTAAGCCATATCGACCACACATTGTTAAAGCCATTTGCGGCATGGGAGGATATCCGAACGCTTTGCGAGGAGGCAATTGAATATGGGACCGCGTCAGTATGTGTGCCGCCTTCCTATGTTAAGCGGATCCATGAAACATACGGAGAAAAAATCAACATCTGCACGGTGATCGGCTTTCCGCTTGGCTATAGCGTAACGGAAGCGAAGATTGCAGAGACAAGACTGGCGCTTTTGGACGGTGCAAAGGAAATAGATATGGTAATTAATATTGGGGATGTTAAAAACAATGGTTTTGATAAGGTTGAGCGGGAAATAGCCGCATTAAAAGCTATAACGGGAAAAAACCTATTAAAGGTGATTATAGAAACCTGTTTTTTGACAGAGGAAGAGAAAATCAAAATGTGTGAGGTGGTGACAACAGCAGGCGCAGACTATATCAAGACTTCCACCGGCTTTGGTACAGGCGGTGCGACACTGGAAGATATCCGCCTGTTCAAGCGGCACATCGGTCCTCACGTAAAAATCAAAGCAGCGGGAGGGGTTCGATCTGTCGAGGATTTGATCGCATTTATTGAGGAAGGCTGCGATAGGATCGGAACAAGCTCGGCCGTCGGACTGCTGAAAGGAGAACGGGCGGGCGGCTATTAAAAAGAACAGAAAGCGGGAAGAATCCATGAGAGAACAGATACAGGCAAGGCTTGCGGCACTCAGGGCATGTATGCAAAAAGAGGACGTGGCTATTTACCTGATCTTTACAAGTGATTTTTATCAATCGGAATATATCGGTGCGCATTTTAAATTCAGAGAGTACCTGTCGGGTTTTACCGGCTCGGCGGGTACTCTGCTTGTCGAACGGGACAAGGCAATTTTATGGACGGACGGAAGATATGTTTTGCAGGCAAAAAAGGAGCTTGAAGGAACGGAAATTGAGTTGTACCGGATGCAGGAGAAGGGAGTGCTCTCTCTTACGGAATATTTAAAAGCGAATGCAAAAAAGGGAGTGTGTATCGGCTGTGACGGAAGGACGATCAGTACCTCCTTTTATCAGGAACTTTTGATGGTTTCCGAGAGGTCCGGCGTTTTATTAAAGACGAAGCTGGATTTTGCAAAAGAGATATGGGCGGATAGGCCGCCTGTTACAAAAAGTGAAGTTTATCAGCTGCCCGTTGCCATAGCAGGTGTTTTACGGGCAGAAAAGCTGAGAAATCTGAAGATGCGGATTGCACAGGAGGATGCGGATGCATATCTGCTTTCGGATTTGAGCAGTATTATGTGGCTGTTTAATCTGCGCGGCAGTGATATCCCGTACAATCCCGTGGCATTTTCCTATGCGTATATTTCGGAGCGGCAAACGGTATTATTTTTAAATGAGAGCTGTTATTCAAAGGAATTGGAAGTGCAGTTAAAAAAGGACGGTGTGGAAATCGGTTTCTGTGAGAAAATAGGACAGTTTGCAGAAGGGATATCCGGACAGAAGCTTCTTTATGATCCGGAAAGCATAAACGCCGGTCTTTATGAAAGTATTCGTGATAACAATGTGATGCTTAAAAAGCAGAATACAGAGCTGGTCGAAAAGGCTGTAAAAAATAAAACGGAAATTTCACTTTCCAGAGATTACCACGTACAGGATGCAATTGCTATGCTCCGTTTTCTGATAGAGATTAAAGAACGGGTCAAGACAGGGAATGTCACGGAATATGAGGCTGCCCGGCGCATTGATGCGCTCAGGGGCCGGATAAGAGGCTTTAAAGAACCTTCGTTTGAAACAATTTGTGCCTACGGAGAGCATGCGGCAATTGTACATTATACAGCACAATCCAAGGAATGCGCGGTATTGAAACCAAAAGGTTTTTTACTTTTGGATTCGGGCGGACAATACTTCGGCGCCACGACGGACATCACACGTACAATTGTGCTTGGTGAGCTGACACAAGAAGAAAAGGAACATTATACTGCTGTATTAAAAGGGCTTTTGCATCTTTCCAATGCAAAATTTTTAGAAGGCTGCAGCGGGGAAAATCTCGATATCCTTGCCAGAGAACCGGTATGGAGGCTGGGGATTGATTACCGTCATGGAACGGGGCACGGGATTGGCAGCTTCTTAAATGTGCACGAAGGTCCCCAGGCATTTCGCTATAAAATTAACAGAGAACATCCGCAGCCGATATTAAGGGCCGGTATGATTACGAGCGATGAGCCTGGGATTTATATCGAGGGAAGCCATGGAATCCGTCTTGAAAACGAATTGCTCTGTGTGGAGAAAGAAAAAACGGAGTGGGGGAACTTTTTGGGATTTGAGACGCTGACGCTTGTCCCGTTTGAATCGGAGGCGATCCTAAATGAGCGGCTGAACGAAGAGGAACGGATCTGGTTGAATGTCTACCACAGAAACGTATATGAAACGCTTTGTCCGCACCTGACAGACAGCGAAAAAACGTGGCTGCAAGGCCGTACGCGGGAATTCTAAAAAAAGCGTAAAATCAATTAAAAATCGTATTTTGCAACTTGACTTTTAATAGTCCGTTTGAGATAATAGCAAATGATTACGATAGAAATTAAAATTAAAAGGAGGATCATATTTATGTCAACAAAAGCGTACTACCCAATATCAGAGATCGGCGCCGGAAAAGTCGGATTTAGTAAGACACGTTCCATTATAGAGGCTCCTTTCTATGGAAATAATGTAGTGAAAGTAAACACCCTGAGAGAAGCATATGAATTAGCAAAGAATTCACCGGGAACAATTGTTACGGACATGCCTGTCAAGGATGGGGATACTTTTGGTCTTGATAAGGATGCAAAGGTGTTATTGTTTAACGACGGTGCTGTAACAGGACGTTATGCAGCCGCACGCCGTATTAAGGGTGAGCCTGGTGTTGATGCCGGTAAGCTTGATAAAGTGGTAATGGATGCAGTTTATGAAACCCGTTGGAAGACGATGTATCATGCGGAATGCTATATCGGTTTGGATCCGGAATTCATGGCAAAAGCACATCTGTTGATTCCGGAAGGCGAAGAAAATATCCTCTACAACTGGATGTTAAATTTTCAGTATATGTCGGATGAGTATGTTAAGATGTACAAAGACTCCAAGGCAATCGGTGACGGCAATGAGCCGGATATCTATATTTTCTCAGATCCTCAGTGGGCACCGCATGATGCACCGGATGTAGATTACAGCTGCTTAAGTGATCCTCTGACACTGTGCTATTTCGATACAAACCAAAACTGTGCGGCTATTCTTGGTATGAGATATTTCGGCGAGCATAAGAAAGGCACGCTGACAATGGCTTGGGCACTCGCAAACAGAAACGGGTATGCATCCTGTCACGGCGGCCAGAAGGAATACACGTTATCTGATGGCTCCAAATATGTTGCTTCCGTATATGGATTGTCAGGATCAGGAAAGTCTACCCTGACCCATGCAAAGCACAGCGGAAAGTATTCTTCTATCAAGGTTCTTCATGATGATGCCTTTATTATTAATACAGATACCTGCGCGTCGATTGCATTAGAGCCTACTTACTTTGACAAGACCTCCGATTATCCGACGGGATGTTCGGATAATGAATTTTTATTATCTGCTCAGAACTGTTCCGCAACAGTGGACAGCGAAGGTAAAATCCAGCTTGTAACAGAGGATATCAGAAACGGCAACGGCCGTGCAATCAAATCCAAATTATGGTCACCGAATCGTGTGGATAAGATAGAAGCTCCTGTCAATGCAATCTTCTGGATTATGAAGGACCCTACGATTCCGCCTGTAGTGAAGCTTAAGGGTTCTGCTCTTGCTTCTGTAATGGGTGCGACACTTGCAACAAAGACCTCCACGGCAGAGCGTGTAAAGGCTGGTACAGACTTGAACGCACTGAGAATTGTGCCTTATGCAAACCCGTTCAGAACCTATCCGCTGGCACATGACTATGATAAGTTCAAGAAGCTTGTGGAAGAGAAAAACGTAGATTGCTATATTGTAAATACAGGCGATTTTATGGGTGCCAAGGTTAAGCCTGCCGATACGCTTGGAATTCTCGAGACGATTGTAGAAGGAAAGGCCAGCTTTGAGAAGTGGGGACCGTTTGAAGATATTGAGATTATGTATGATTGGTCAGGAAAGACCGGTGACTTCAAGCCGAATCTCTCCGATAAGGATTATGTGGCTGCGCTGAAGAATGCAATGGAAAATCGTGCATCTGCAGTAGAAGGCTTTATAACAAAGAAGGAAGGCTATGACAAGCTTCCGGATGAAGCATTAGCAGCGATTAAGAAGATTGTTGAAGAGGCATCTTCTTTATAAGAACTAAAATATTTATGGTACTAAACAGCCTGCGGAAATTTTCCGCAGGCTGTTTTTAGGTATTGACACTTGTGTAAATTGTAGTTATAATGCACTCAACAGGCAATGAGAAGAAAGAGTAGCAGATAATAAGGTCTACAGAAAGCAGCCGGCAGATGAGAGGCGCAGACAGACTTATTTGTGAATACATCTTTGAGCCGCGTACCGAATGATGGATTGATCCTAAGTAGGCTGCGCCGGAATGGGCACACGTTATCGTGTCGGAGTATTGTTGTTGGACGATACTTGATGAGGCAGGCTGTGTGAACAGCTTGTGAATAAAGGTGGTAACGCGGGAGTTATGCCCCGTCCTTTTAAGAAGGACGGGGCTATTTTATGCGCAGCTATGCGCGCGGAACAAAAGCTGTGCTGCTTGCATTCGGCGCGAAAAGTGTCTTTGACATTTTTTATTATTTCACAGGAAAGAGAGAGAAGAAATGAAAATTTATGATGAATTAGTCGCGAGAGGTTTGATCGCACAAGTGACGGATGAGAAGGAAATCCGCGAAATGATCGACAACGGAAAGGCAACCTTTTATATCGGTTTTGATCCGACCGCAGACAGCCTTCATGTAGGACATTTTATGGCGCTTTGTCTGATGAAACGTCTTCAAATGGCGGGTAACAGGCCAATCGCATTGCTTGGCGGCGGAACGGGAATGATTGGAGATCCTTCGGGAAGATCCGATATGAGGCAGATGCTGACTGTTGAGATGATCAATCACAATATCGATTGTTTCAAAAGACAAATGAGCCGTTTTATTGATTTTTCAGAAGGCAAGGCAATCATGGTAAATAACGCGGACTGGCTGTTACATTTGAATTATATTGATCTGCTGCGTGAGGTTGGCCCGCATTTCAGCGTTAACAGAATGCTGACGGCGGAATGCTACAAGCAGAGAATGGAAAAAGGCTTAAGTTTTTTGGAATTTAACTATATGATCATGCAGAGCTATGATTTTTTGGAACTGTTTCGCAGCTATGGCTGTAATATGCAGTTTGGCGGAGACGACCAGTGGAGCAACATGCTTGGCGGCACGGAGCTGATTCGCAGAAAGCTCGGCAAAGATGCATATGCAATGACGATTACGCTGCTGCTCAATTCAGAAGGCAAGAAGATGGGAAAAACACAGTCGGGCGCGGTATGGCTTGATCCGGAAAAAACCTCTCCGTTTGATTTTTATCAATACTGGAGAAATGTAGCAGATGCTGACGTGCTAAAGTGCATCCGCATGCTGACATTTCTTCCGCTCGAGCAGATTGATGAGATGGATCAATGGGAAGGGAGCCAGCTCAATCAGGCAAAGGAACTTCTTGCGTTCGAACTGACGAAGCTCGTTCATGGGGAAGAGGAAGCAAAAAGGGCACAGGATTCAGCTAAAGCGCTGTTCAGTCAGGGCGGAGCAGCTCAGATGCCGACCGCAGTGCTTTCCGCAGCTGATTTAACGGAAGGGAAGCTGGATATTTTGACGATGCTCGTTAAAGCGGAGCTTGTTTCTTCCAAATCCGAAGCGAGACGGGCTGTAGAGCAAGGCGGTGTTTCGATTGACGGCGAGAAGGTTTCTGATATTTATTCATCTTTTTCCGGGGAACAGCTTGCAGGGGACGGACTTGTATTGAAGAGGGGAAAGAAGAATTTTAAGAAAGTAAAACTGGATTGACGGAGTTGGCAGCAAATGTTAAAATAGGACGGTAAGTTTTACGTAAAGAGGCAAACGATGAAAACGAATATTATGGAATATTTAATAGAAGCGGCGGAACGGAATCCTAAGAAAACAGCCTATTTCGATGAAATAACGGCGTATTCATACAAACAGCTTCTGCAGGATACAAGGGCGGTTGCCAGCAAACTGATTAAAAAGCTGAATGTCGTTTGCAGACCGGTATTGATTTATATGGAAAAAACACCGCATGCCCTGAGTGCGTTTTGGGGCACGGTTGCAAGCCGTAATTTTTATGTGCCTCTCGATACCAATATGCCGGATTACAGGATCCGTTTGATCGTGGAGAATTTAAAACCTGCCGCGGTTATAACGGATATGGCGCATTTTGATGCGGCAAGGACATTTTCCAATATGGTTTTTATTTATGAAGAGATGGTGGAGACAGAGATCGCATGGGATGCGCTTTCAGACCGCAGACAGGGTGCAATTGATACCGATCCGGTCTATGTACTGTATACATCCGGCTCCACAGGTGTGCCGAAGGGTGTCGTTGTCAGTCATCGGTCACTAATCGATTATATTGAACAATTTAGCCGTGAAATAAGTATTTCGGAGGAAGATATCATTGCGAATCAAGCGCCTTTTTATTTTGATGCTTCCTTGATTGATATTTACTGTACACTGAAAATGGGTGCGACGATGGGAATTGTGCCGCTTGCTTACTTTTCTGTGCCACTGAAACTGCTTGAATTTTTACAGAAGTATGACATTACGACAATCCGATGGGTGCCGTCGGCAATGAAACTGATTTCGACCTTCAAAGGGTTTCAGTCCTTAAAGCCTCAGGCACTTCGGAAAATAATATTCGGCGCGGAGGCGATGCCGACAAAGTGCTATCAATACTGGAAAATAAATTATCCGGAGGCCGTCTTTGTGCAGATTTACGGGCCGACAGAAATTACAGGTGTTTGTACCTATTATATTGTAAACGGTGAATTTACGGATGAAGATACAATCCCGATTGGGAAGGCGTTTAAAAATACCGAAGTTTTTTTACTCGACGAAGAGGACAAGCTGATCAGGCGTGCCAATGCGATTGGTGAAATTTGTGTGAAGGGAAGCTGTCTGGCTCTTGGCTATTACAATGCGCCGGAACGGACGGCGGAGGTATTTGTACAAAATCCGCTCAATCCGTATTATCCAGAGAAAATTTACCGTACCGGAGATCTTGCTAAATATAATGAACAAAAAGAGCTTGTATTTGTGTCTCGTAAGGATTCTCAGATCAAGCACATGGGTCATCGGATCGAACTGGGAGAAATCGAGACTGCCGCTGCTTCGCTTCCCGGCATCAAGGGGGTCTGCTGTCTGTTTGAACCGCAAAAGCAGAAGATTGTACTTTTTTATGAATCGAAGGATTATGAGGAAGCGAGGGTGCTGGAGGCACTGAAAAAGCGGCTGCCCCGCTACATGCTTCCCAATGTACTGCACAGGCTTGACGAACTGCCGCTTTTGCAAAATGGGAAGGTGGATCGGGTTACGATGAAGCAGCAGCTATTATATAAATAAAGTGAGGTGACAGAGTATGGAGGAAGTGATTGAAATTTTAGAATCCGTTCACCCGGAGGTGGATTACGAAACGGAAGCGGGACTGATCGATAAACGTATCCTCGATTCATTTGACATCGTGAACATTGTCGGAGAACTGATGGACGTTTTCGATATTGAAATCAATGCGGAGCACATGGTTCCTGAAAACTTCAATTCTGCACAGGCTATTTACAAGCTTGTGACGAAGCTGCAGGAAGATTGATGCATTAAAATAATACGAATGAAGGATGACCGTGCCGATGTCATTTATTTCAGCGCAGTTTGCCGTGTTTGTCCTATGTACGCTGCTTGTATTTTATCTCGTGCCTAAAAAATGGCAGTGGTGCGTACTGCTTATTGCCAGCTATTATTTCTACTTATGCACGGGCCTCAGAAATCTGTGTTTTATTCTGACTACTACGATTTCTGCATACTTGTTTGCGCGCCTGATCGCGAAGGAAACGGACAAACAGAAGGACTATTTAAAACAGCATAAGGAACGTCTGACGAAGGAAGAGAAAAGAAGCTATAAAGCCGCCGTGAAAAAGAAGCAGAGGTGGCTGCTTTTGACGTGTCTGCTGCTCAATTTTTGCATTCTACTTTTTTTGAAGTATGCGAATTGGAGCATTTCCTATATGAATCTTTTTCGACTGCATTTTTTCCATAATACGAATTTTGTTAGTTTTTTGGATTTATTCCTGCCGCTCGGAATTTCTTTTTATACGTTTCAGTCAATGGGGTATCTGATTGATATCTATTATGGAAAATATGATGCCGAGAAAAATCCGTTTCGCTTTGCATTATATGTGTCGTTTTTTCCTCAGATTATTCAAGGTCCGATCAGCCGATTCGGGGCGCTGGCACCTGAGCTTTATCAGGAGACCGCTTTTGACTTTTACAGAATTAAATCAGGTTTCTACAGGATCATGTGGGGCCTGTTTAAGAAACTTGTCATTGCGGACAGACTTGCACTCTATGTTACGACTGCCATGGATTTTCGTACGGATTATAAGGGATTTTACTTGTTTTTTGCTGTTTTCTTTTACTCGATGCAGATTTATGGGGATTTTTCAGGAGGCATCGATATTGCAATCGGTGTCAGTGAGCTGTTTGGTATTCGGCTGGCCGAGAATTTTGAGCGGCCGTTCTTTTCAAAAAGCATCGCAGAATATTGGCGAAGATGGCATATTACGCTAGGTACATGGTTTAAGGATTACATTTTTTATCCGCTCTCGATTTCCAAACGTGTGATGAATCTCGGAAAATGGGTGAGAACGCATATCAATGATTCGCTTGGAAAGAGAGTTCCCATTTATTTGCCGATGATCATCGTTTGGGCGACGACAGGTATGTGGCACGGCTCTGAGAATCGTTATGTGGTATGGGGACTTTTAAACTGCCTGTTTGTCATTTTGGGAACGGAGCTTGAACCGATCTCTAAAAAACTGATCGAAAAGCTCCCCGTCAATGAAAAAGGGGTTGCACTGAAGATCTTCAGGGTTGTCAGGACGTTCTGGTTAATGGCATTCTTAAGAATATTTGATATTTCGGCGAATACGGATGCCGCGATAGAAACAATGAAATATATGTTCCAGGAGTTTCCGGCTTTTCGGTTTCAAACGATATTTGAGAATTTGAATCTTCCGATCGAGGAATTTGTCGTGGCCTGTGTCGCGATAGCAATTCTTTTTGCTGTGAGTATGCTGCAAAGAACGGGCAGCCTTCGCGAACGGATTTTTGCATTGCCTTCAGCACTGCAATGGATTGTTCTAGGTGCGCTTGTTGGTGTTGTTGTCATTTTCGGCGCATATGGGCGTGGGTTTGATGCACAGCAGTTCATTTATTTGCAATTTTAGGAGGCAGAGATGGAGAAAACGAAAGCTGTTCAAAAAATCTGCTTAATGATATTTAAAACGGCCATCCTTGTTTTTCTGATTATTTCGTTGAATTTGATTTTTATGCCAAAATATCTTTATGAAAATCAAGACGGGCGGATCACAGCGGAATTTTATCGCGAAAAGCTGGATACGGATATTATTTTTGTTGGTTCCTCTACCGTATACAGCGGCGTTTCACCTATTGTTTTGTGGGAGGAATACGGATTTACATCCTATAACAGGAGCAATGCTTCCCAGCCGATATGGATTTCCTATTATATGATCAAGGATGCAATCGAATGTCACAAGCCGAGGCTTGTTGTTCTCGATATAGGGTTTATCAAATACTGGGATACTTATGCGGAAGAACCGGCCAATAGAAAAGCGATCGACGGAATGCGCTTTTCCAAAACAAAGCTTGAATGTATTGAGGCCGCAAAGGATACGGATGAAAAGTTGAGCGATTATCTGTTTCCAATTTTTCGTTTCCATACGAGGTGGAAGGAGCTGGAATCAGAGGATTTTATCAATGCATTTTACAGCGAACCTGTTACTTATAACGGTTTTCTGATGGATTTTCGAGAAACAAAGAAGCTTCCGAAGCGCGACGGATATGTGCTAAAGGATAATACAGAGATTGGAATACGGAATATTTCATACCTTTGTGAGACAATTGAACTTTGCCAGAAGAACGATGTGCAGATCATGCTGATGAAGATGCCGAGCTATTCGGATAACTGGAGCTTTGATTATGATCATCAGATTAATAAAATTGCGGCAGAATACGGAATTACTTATATTAATTTTGATCAATTCAGCTCCGAGATTGGATTGGATTATCTAAAGCATTCACCGGATGAGGGTAATCATTTGAACACACCCGGGGCTGAATTATTTACAAGCTATTTGGGTACTTATATTGATAGTGCCTATCATTTGCCTTCTCATGCAGGGGAAGAAGCTTATCGAGAGGTGTGGAATGCGAAGGTGCTGCGTTATCAGAAAGATCTGGCGGCAAGGAAGGAAGAAATTTCCGAGTAACCAAAAAATTGCTGAAGTGTAAAAAGCTTGGAGGGGATCAAATGGAAGAAAAAAGAAGGATATCTCTTGAAAGAACCGGGGAATTATATAGTGAAATAGAAGATTTCCTGCAATTTAAAGATGTATTTTTGCGTGAGACCGAAGAGAAGAGAGATATTATCAGCAAAAAGCATAAGGAAGAACTGATGAGCTATTTTGATGCCGGAGAAGAAGAATGGAAGGACTGGCATTGGCAGTTAAGAAACAGGATCAGCTCAGTGTCCGTCTTGCAGAAATTTATCAATCTGTCGGATAAAGAAGTGAAAATGTTTGAGGATATTTCTAAAAAATATCGCTGGGCGACAACTCCTTATTATTTATCACTGATGGATTACGAGGATATGTCCTATCCGATCAACCGGATGGCACTTCCGACCGCAGAGGAAAACGATTTGTCCGGCGAGTTGGATCCGATGAGCGAAGAATATACCAATCCGGCGCCATGCATCACAAGACGTTATCCGAATCGACTCATCATTAATGTGACAAGTTCCTGTGCGATGTTTTGCCGCCATTGTCAGCGCAGAAGGCGGATCGGCGAAAATGACAGAATCGAATCAGAGGAGAATATTAACGCCGCAATTGCATATATTAAAGAGACAAGAGAAATCAGGGATGTGCTCATAACCGGCGGCGATCCGCTGATGCTGCCCGATGAGATGCTCGAGAGCATTATCCGGCGTATTCGTGAAATTCCTCATGTTGAGATTATCAGGATCGGTACGAGAGTTCCGGTTACAATGCCGCAGCGTATTACACCACAGCTTGCCGCAATCTTCAAGAAATATCATCCGATTTTTATGAATCTGCAGTTTAACCATCCGGGTGAACTGACAAAGGAGGCTGTTGAAGCCTGCGAACGTCTGGCGGATGCCGGCATCCCGCTCGGTAACCAGATGGTATTCCTGAAAGGGATTAATACTGATAAGTACATTGTTCAATTATTAAATGAAGGGCTGTTAAAGGCGAGGGTGAGGCCCTATTATATTTTTCATCCGAAGCAGGTGCTTGGCACAAAGCATTTTCAGATTACGGTTGGAGAAGGATTAAAAATTATGGAATATTTGCGCGGGCATACGTCCGGTCTTGCGATTCCGCAATACATTGTCAACGCACCGCATGGCTACGGAAAGATTCCGCTGCTTCCAAATTACATTGAGGAAAGCGATGAAACACGAGTGAGACTCCGTACATGGGAAAACAGGGAAGTGGAAATTATTTATTAATCTGGAAATATGTAATTATTTTAATAAGACAAATGACTTGCGATTGCTGCCGCATCGGGTTATAATAATACTAAATAAAACAAAGAAGACAAATTTCCTGGAATGTTCGACAACTCTTGTTATTTTGAACCTACATCACTTTAAACGGGATTCCTACATCGCCGTTTGGATGTCAGGCCACATCACCATTTTCAGTGGAAGGCAGAAGAACGGTTGCGGTTACCCACCTAGCAGTTGGCTAGGAGTCAAAATACAAGAACCGGCATTTCGGGATACATATGATAAGTCCTTATGGAGGCGGCTCCATGCGGGCTTATTATTTTGTGTGGAATGCACATGATCCTATGAACTTCCTATAACAAAAGTGTCTTTTTCCGCTGTTCATAATTATACTGTCTGCCTCATATACTAGGACAAAGATAAGCGCATCCAAAGGAGGCAGTTATGAGAAATGAAACGAATCTGACAGGAAAAATCCTGTTGCTGCTCATCGGCGTCATCATACTGATTCTGCTGCTGATGAGAAAAGGGGATCAGGAAGAGTCAATAGAAGAAGCTCCTGTACAGGAGCAGACGGAGCTTCCTGAGGAGTCTGCCGACCGGTATGAGTTTGCGATCGGTCAAACGATTCGCGTACTGCTAAAGACAACGGATTTTAAAGGCATTTACCATGAAAATGTCATTCTGTCATCGGACACCGCAGTTAATGTGACGATCGGAGAATTGAAAAAGACAATTCCCGCCGGTTCCGAACTCAGCATGAGCAGTCTGTTTTCAGCTTATGGGGAACTGACCGGTCAGGAAGGGGAAAGTGTGACAGTGCCGAATCAGGCAGTATTTACCACGGATACGGCGGACGGACAGATCAAGGTGCTCACACTCGGCAGACATCAGGGGACACCGGCTTATCGGGGCAGTTTGGAAATCCGAAAAACGAATGCGGGATATCTCATCATCAATGAATTGCCGATTGAGGAATATTTATATTCCGTTGTAACGAGTGAAATGCCTTCGGATTATCCTTCGGAGGCACTGAAGGCACAAGCTGTATGTGCCAGAAGCTATGCTGTAAGACAGATGCTTGATCCTGCCTATAAGGAATACGAAGCGGATGTGGATGACAGCAGCGGTTATCAGGTTTATAACAATGTGAAGGAATCTGCGGAGGCAATTGCAGCGGTAAAGGAAACAAACGGGCGGGTTGTTATCTATCAGGGCGGCATTGCAAGCACCTATTATTTTTCCACATCCTGCGGGCAGACGACAAATGACGAGGTGTGGAGAAATGAGGACGGCAATGTGGAGGAGCAGAAGCCGTATCTGACTGCGCAGCATATCGGACCGAAGGAGGAAGCAATCGCAGCGGTAAAGCTGATCGATGAGGAGCCGGATTTTTCACCGGACCTTACAACGGAGGAGGGCTTCGCGAGTTATATTCTTTCTTCCGATGAAACCGATTATGAGAGAACAGAGCCTTGGTATCGATGGAGTATGTCATTTTATCCATCGCAGCTTATCTATCTGAAAGACAGAATTGCCGAACGGTTTGCCATAAATAAAAACCTGATTTTAATAAAGGACGGTGACCATTTTGTACCCGGACTGCCGGAGAAATTTTCGGATTTGAGTGATATTCAAATCCTTCACCGCAATGAAGGGGGACTGATTGATGAAATCCTGCTCTGCTTCGGAGAGGAGGAAATCAAAATCTTGACGGAATATAATATCCGGTACATATTAGCGGCAGAGGGGGCGGTCATTACAAAGAATGACAAGGAGATGACGGATTGCGGCTCGTTGCTTCCGAGCGCTTATTTCACAATGGAATTGAAAAGAAATGAAAGTAATGATATATTAGAAGAAATAGTTTTAAACGGCGGCGGCTTTGGCCACGGCGTTGGGATGTCTCAGAACGGGGCCAAAAACATGGCACTTTCGGGCATGAACTATCAGGATATTCTTTCATTCTTTTATGATGGGACTACGATAGGAGCAGTTTATGAATAAGAAGCTGAGAACTTTGATCAACCGGTTTCTGGAGTTTATGGATCAGTTGAAAAAGAATCATGTGGACGTATATTCCGCAAGTGCGGCATTTTTTATTTTTGTGTCAATCATACCATTTCTGCTTGTCCTTTTGACGCTGATTCCTTATACGCCGATCACAAAGTCGGATTTACTCTCGGCGATCGTAGAGTTTTTACCAAGTGAGATGGATGCACTCGGTATCAATATCATTGATGAGCTTTACGGGAAATCACCGGCGATTCTGTCCATTTCCGTAGTGGCGGCAATCTGGTCGGCTGCTCGAGGTGTACAGGCGATTACAAAGGGCTTAAATGAAATTTCGGGAATCGATGAATCCAGAAATTATATTGTCATGCGTGTCTGGTCGGCTTTTTATACGCTGTTTATGATTGTGGCCGTCGTTCTCGTGTTGGTCGGCGGCGTGTTTGGCAGGCGGATCCGGGATCTGGCGGAGCGGTATTTTTATGAGTTTCCGGTTTCCGTCAAGGCGATTTTCGGTTATCGCGATATCATTATGATTGCCGTACTTTTTTTCCTGTTCCTGTTCTTTTATACAGTGCTTCCGGCGCAGAAGATGAAAATCAGAAAACAGGTGGCCGGCTCTATTTTCTCTGCTGTCGGCTGGTGGATCTTTTCCGGACTGTTTTCTATTTATACAATGCATTACAACAGTTACAGCATGTATGGTTCACTTGCCACAGTCATTATTGTGATGCTCTGGTTATATGCCGGTATGTATATTATGTTTATCGGTGCCCAGATAAATTATTGCTTGACTTTTCGTTGATCATTGCATAGAATAAAAAATAACTATTCAGTATATTTGAAAAATTCGATGAAGGTGTTAAGTAGGACATTATTTTCTTGCAGAGAGAGGAGACCGCCGGCTGTAAGTCTCCTTAAGTTCAAATAATTGTTCGAATTTCCCACCGGAGCAGTTTCCCTGAAATGTGATGTCGTATATCAGGAGGCGGAGGTTATGGCTTTTGAAATGCGCGCAGTAAGGGAAAACGGTTATGCCCGTTACGCATAATGAGTGTCGGCAGTGTTTTGTTTGCTGCCGGAATATGGGTGGTACCGCGGAAAAACTTTCGTCCCTCTGAATGATTCAGGGAGACGAAAGTTTTTTCGTGTACAAAGATCAAAAGCAAATTGGAAGTGTGAAGGAAGGAGAAAGAAACTATGAAAGAGCAGCTGAAGCAAATCAGAGACGAAGCACTGAACCAGATTCAGGCATCGGATGTGTTGGAAAAATTGAATGAGGTAAGAGTGAACTTTCTGGGAAAAAAAGGAGAGCTGACATCTGTGTTAAAAGGGATGAAAGATGTTGCACCTGAGGATCGTCCGAAGGTCGGACAGATGGTTAATGAGACAAGGGAAGCGATTGAGCAGGCGCTGGAGGAAGCCAAGCTGAAGATGGAGCGTGCCGTTAGGGAAGTACAGATGAAAAACGAGGTCATCGACGTGACGCTGCCTGCTAAAAAGGATACGATGGGACACCGTCATCCGAACACAATTGTCATGGAGGAGGTCGAGCGTATTTTTGTCGGCATGGGCTATGAAGTTGTGGAAGGACCCGAAATCGAAACGGATTATTATAACTTTGAAGCATTGAATATTCCGGCCGATCATCCGGCAAAAGATGAACAGGATACATTTTATGTTAACGGCGATTTTTTACTGCGCACCCAGACATCGGGAACACAGGTTCATGAAATGGAGAAAGGAAGGCTTCCGATTCGAATGATTGCGCCGGGAAGAGTATTCCGCTCCGATGAGGTAGACGCGACGCATTCCCCTTCCTTCCATCAGATTGAGGGGCTTGTCATTGACAAACACATCACCTTTGCTGATTTAAAGGGAACGCTTGCGGAATTTGCAAAGGAGATGTTTGGTGAAGAGACGAAGGTACGTTTCAGACCGCATCATTTTAATTTCACGGAGCCTAGTGCGGAAGCGGATGTTTCCTGCTTCAAATGCGGGGGAAAGGGCTGCAGGTTCTGCAAGGGAACAGGCTGGATTGAAATTCTCGGGTGCGGTATGGTACACCCGAATGTACTGAAGATGAGTGGCATTGACCCGGAGGAGTATTCCGGCTTTGCGTTCGGTCTCGGATTGGAAAGAATCGCTCTGCTCAAATATGAAATCGACGATATGCGACTGCTGTATGAAAATGACATCCGCTTCTTAAAGCAGTTTTGACATTATTTTTTTTTACAGCTTGAATGAAGACAGAAAGCAGAAAAAGAAAGGAATAGACGATTATGAATACATCATTATCATGGATCAAGGCTTATGTGCCTGAACTTTCCTGTACCGATCAGGAGTATACGGATGCGATGACCCTTTCAGGAACAAAGGTGGAAACGTTTGAGCGTCTTGACAAAAATTTAAAGGATATTTATGTGGGGCAGATTTTATCAATTGAAAGGCATCCTGATGCGGATAAGCTGATTGTTTGTCAGGTAGATTTGGGCGAAAAACACCTTCAGATCGTAACGGGTGCCTCCAATGTGCAGGTTGGAGACAAGGTTCCCGTAGTTGTAGACGGAGGCAAGGTAGCCGGCGGACATGACGGCGGTTCGCTTCCGGAGGACGGCATCGTTATTAAAAACGGAAAGCTGAGAGGGGTGGATTCCTATGGCATGATGTGCTCGATTGAGGAGCTCGGATCGAGCAGGGAACTGCATCCAGAGGCACCGGAGGAAGGGATCTACATTTTTCCTAAGGATACGGCCGTGGGCAAAGACGCGGTCGCAGAGCTGGGATTGCGTGACACGGTATTTGAATATGAAATTACCTCCAACAGAGTTGACTGTTACAGTGTGCTTGGTATTGCAAGGGAGGCGGCCGCAACGTTTGATAAGCCGTTTTTAGAACCAAAGGTGGAAATCAAGGGGGCCGGAGAAAACGTGAACGATTACGTTTCTGTGGAGGTGCTGGATCAGGAGCTCTGTGCGAGATATACGGCAAGGGTATGTAAAAATATAAAAATCGGTCCTTCGCCGAAGTGGATGCAAAGAAGGCTTGCCGCGAGCGGGATCAGACCGATCAATAACCTCGTTGATATTACGAATTATGTCATGGAGGAATACGGACAGCCGATGCATGCATTTGATTTGGATATGGTAGCCGGTCATAAAATTATTGTCAAGCGTGCAAAAGACGGCAATGAATTTCTGACACTCGACGGACAAAGCAGAAAGCTTGATTCAAATATGCTGATGATCTGTGACGGGGAAAAGGAAATCGGTATCGCCGGCATTATGGGCGGCGAAAATTCAAAAATCACGGATGCTGTAAAAACTGTGTTATTTGAAGCCGCAACCTTTAACGGTGCAAATATTCGTAAATCGGCAAAACGCCTCGGACTTCGCACGGACGCTTCCGGTATTTTTGAAAAAGGGCTGGATCCGCATAATGCGCTGGCCGCAATCAACCGGGCATGTCAGCTGATAGAGGAGCTTGGCTGCGGTGAGGTCATCGATGGTGTTGTGGATGTTCATGGGGCGCTCCCGAAGGAGCGGATGATCAAATTGGATGTAAAACGCATCAATGCGCTGCTCGGAACCGATATTACAAAAGATAGGATGCTGGATATTCTGAAAAGACTGGAAATCCGATATGATGCGCAAAACAGCCTTCTGACGATCCCGACATTCCGTCAGGATTTGGAAGGAATTGCCGATATCGCGGAGGAAATCGCACGCTTCTACGGATATGACAAAATTGGAGAGACACTGCCGACAGGCGAAGCAACGACCGGAAAGCTGTCGTTTAAGTTAAGGATTGAACAGCTTGCAAGGGATATTGCGGAGTACTGTGGTTTTTCACAGGGCATGTGCTATTCATTTGAAAGTCCGAAAAATTTTGACAAACTGCTGATTCCGCAGGAGAATGCGCTGAGAAAGACCGTTACAATTGCAAATCCGCTCGGTGAAGATTTCTCCGTAATGCGAACGATTTCCCTCGGCGGTATGCTGACCTCTTTAGCGACGAATTATAATAGAAGAAACAAAAATGTAAAACTATATGAGCTTGGAAATGTTTATCTGCCAAAGCAACTCCCTATTGAAGAACTGCCGGATGAAAGAATGCAGATGACACTTGGATTTTACGGGGAGGGTGATTTTTTCAGCATGAAGGGCGTGATCGAGGAATTTTTCGAATATGTCGGAATGAAGAAAAAAGTTTCCTATTACCCAAACGGTGCGGATCTGAGCAGATTTACCAGAAATTATGCTGTCCTTTCCGAAAGCTACCCGTATCTGCATCCGGGCAGACAGGCCAATATTGTCTATGAAAATGTTAATGTCGGATTTATAGGCGAGGTGCATCCCGAAGTCGTTTCTAATTATGATATGAAAGGCAAGGTCTATGTGGCAGTGCTTGATATGCCGTCCATAGAGCCGTTTGCAACATTTGAAAGAAAATATACCGGCATTGCAAAATATCCGTCTGTAAATCGTGATATCAGCATGGTCGTTCCGAAGAACGTGCTTGTCGGCCAGATTGAGGATATTATCGCACAGCGCGGCGGAAGAATACTGGAGGGCTACGAGCTGTTTGATATTTATGAGGGGGAGCAGATCAAAGCAGGCTTTAAGTCGGTGGCCTATTCCGTCGTATTCCGTGATCAGGAGAAGACACTTGAGGATAACGATGTCAATGCAGCGATGAAAAAGATTTTAAATGGACTGGAGCGTCTTGGAATTGAACTCAGACAGTAAGGAAACGGGAATGCAAATGAAAACCTCAGAATTTTATTTTGACCTTCCAAAGGAACTGATTGCACAGGATCCTTTGGAGGATCGTGCGGCCTCCCGCCTGCTTGTGCTTGATAAGCAGACAGGAGAGATCGCCCATCATCAATTTCGGGAAATCGGCAAATTTTTAACTCCCGGGGACTGTCTTGTGTTAAATAATACAAAGGTCATCCCGGCAAGACTTTTGGGCGTTAAAGAGAATACCGGAGCAAATGCGGAGGTGCTGCTTTTAAAGCGTAAGGATAATGATATTTGGGAGACGCTTGTTAAGCCTGGTAAAAAGCTGCGTGCGGGTGCTCGTCTAAGTTTTGGCAGCGGTATTCTAAAGGCGGAGATTTTGGATACTACAGAGGCGGGGGGCCGTCTCGTTCAGTTTTTTTATGACGGTATCTTTGAAGAGGTGCTCGACCAGCTGGGCGAAATGCCGCTGCCTCCGTATATTACACATAAGCTAAAGGATAAAAACCGCTATCAGACTGTTTATGCCAAGTATGAAGGCTCTGCGGCGGCACCGACGGCAGGGCTGCATTTTACAAAGGAGCTGCTTGCACAGCTTGAAGAAAGCGGTATTGTCATCGCGTATGTAACGTTGCATGTGGGGCTTGGTACATTTCGGCCTGTGAAGGTTGAAAATGTACTTGAGCACCATATGCATTCCGAATACTATCAAATTACACAGGAAGCGGCTGAGAAAATTAACAGAGCGAAGGAAAGCGGACACCGGGTCATCTGTGTTGGAACGACAAGCTGCCGCACAATCGAGAGTGCGGCGGAAGAAAATGGGCATTTATCGGCAAGCGGCGGAAATACGGATATTTTTATTTATCCGGGCTATCGTTTCAAGTTAATGGATTGTCTCATCACGAATTTTCATCTGCCGGAATCAACTCTTTTGATGCTCGTCTCTGCGCTCGCGGGCAAAGAACATATCTTATCGGCTTACAAGGAGGCAGTAAAGGAGAGCTATCGTTTTTTTTCTTTTGGGGACGCGATGCTTATTACAGATCATTTGAAAAATATGTAAACTGTTTGTAAAATATGGCTTGTAAGAATAGGCAAAGTATTATATGATAAATATGTATATTTGAGGCTACAGTTTTAACCAAAATAAGACTGCATCCGATCATTCAGAAACATCATGTATGGAAAGGGGTACCATATGGAGGAAAAGAGAAGAAACAGACGGATCGTGCTGGACGCGTTTCTTGTAATGCAGCGGATTGATTCGGGGAAGGACGATATCATACCGGTGGAGGTTCTTAATCTTTCCAAGACGGGGATTGGTTTTAAATGCAAAAGAATACTGGAAATCAATTCGGTTTATGAAACGGAGCTGACGATTTGGACAAAGGAGATCATTCATACATTTGTCAATATAACACGTTTGGATACTGACGGCGAGGATAATGTTTATGGAGCGACGTTTGTAGGTATGACTGAAGCAGATGCGGGCAAAATTGCCATTTATGACATGTTTGATGCGGCAAATGTAAATGAGCAGTGACGGATATCCGGCAGTAAACAGAGGTATCCGATTGTATCAAAAGGATAGAATGAAGTCCACTCTGCCGTTGGAAGAGTAGGGCTTCCTTTTTTGGGGAGGAATATGGCTTACGCAATTCAAATTCTTATTTTTGTGTCATTTTTGTTTGCAGGTTATCTGATCAGGGCATGTAATCGAGGGGCACTTGCCTACCGCCGGTACCGCAAAAAAAAACGGGCGGATCAAGAGTATCTGGAAGCGGAAAAGACAACTGAGCTACTGCTTAATGAATTTCACAGCAGGCCAATCCTGTTTGAAAGCTATGTGGCCGCTGTATTTGAAAGTGCCGGTTATGAGCAGGTGACAGTGACAAAGGCGGTAAATGACGGCGGTAAGGATTTGATTATGTATAAAAACAAGAAAAAATATGTCGCTGAGGTCAAGCTTTACCGACCGCAATATAGAATCAGCAGGGAGCGTATCCAGAAGCTGCATTCCGCGATGCTCGATACCGAGGCGGATGGCGCCTGCTTCGTGACGACAAGCGATTTTACCCAGAATGCGGTCGTCTATGCAGGCAAGCATGGAATTGATCTGATCAACGGCTACCTGTTTGGCAGATTTGTCAGGCTTTTGGAGCAGGAGGACAAAAAGGGGAAGAATCAGCTCTTATTTTTGCATGAGATGATGAAAGAAGACAGTGAAGCGCTCAAAAAGAAAAATGAGGGAAAAGCATGGCTTCTGATGGGGAGCTTTCTTGCAGTCTATCCGGTTTATTCAATTGGCTGTCTGTACCTGATAAACAGTATGGAAGGTGCTGCAGATCGTTCCTATATGGGAATGCTTGCACTGCTGATTTTTTTGAATGCAATTAATTTGAGAATATTTGTCAAGTGCTTGATCCGGTATAAAAGTTATTGCGGTTGCAGGATAAAAAGTGTATAATTCCTAAAGTGGATAAGGAGTGCAAGAAACAATAAATGCAGGTTGTACAGAAGGAGAATGAAGATGAGTAAAAAACCAACAGTATTAATGATTTTAGATGGCTACGGGTTAAATGAGCGACCGGACGGAAATGCCGTATACGAAGCTAAGACACCCATAATTGACGGACTGATGCGCGATTATCCGTTTGTAAGAGGACTTGCAAGCGGTATGGCAGTCGGACTTCCTGACGGACAAATGGGAAACTCCGAAGTCGGACATCTGAATATGGGTGCCGGTCGTATTGTATATCAAGAGCTTACGAGAATTACAAAAGAGATTCAGGATGGTGTATTTTTTGAGAACAAAGCGCTTTTGACGGCGGTTGAAAATTGTAAGAAGGGTGATTCCGCCCTTCATTTATTCGGTCTATTGTCAGACGGCGGTGTGCACAGTCATAACACACATCTGTATGGCCTGCTGGAAATGGCAAAGAGACATGATCTGCGCAAGGTTTATGTGCATTGCTTTCTGGATGGCCGCGATACACCGCCGAAGTCCGGCAAGGGCTATGCAGAGCAGCTTCAGGCAAAGATGCGTGAAATTGGTATCGGTGAAATTGCTTCGGTTATGGGACGTTATTATGTAATGGACAGAGATAATAATTATGATCGTGTGAAGCTTGCTTATGCCGCTTTGACACATGGAGAAGGCTTAAAGGCAGCCAATGCCGAGGAAGCGATTCAGGCATCCTACGACAGAAACGAAACAGATGAATTTGTAAAGCCAACTGTGATTGTCAACGGAGGTGTACCGGTCGGTACAATCAATGATGAGGATTCTGTGATCTTTTTCAATTTCAGACCGGACAGAGCTCGTGAGATTACACATGCTTTCTGTGATGATGAATTCCGTTCCTTTAAGCGAGATAAGAAGCTTGACATTATTTATGTTTGTTTTTCTGATTATGATCCGTTAATTGAAAACAAGCTTGTCGCATTTAAAAAAGTAGCTGTTACGAATACTTTTGGAGAGTGGCTTGCAGATCATAATATGACGCAGGCAAGAATTGCCGAAACAGAGAAATATGCGCATGTCACCTTTTTCTTTAACGGGGGCGTGGAAGAACCGAATGAGGGAGAGATAAGGATTCTTGTGAAATCCCCGAAAGTTGCAACATATGATTTAAAGCCGGAGATGAGCGCTTACGAAGTCTGCGATAACCTCGTAAAGGCAATCAAGGCCGATAAATATGATGTGATCATCATCAACTTTGCAAATCCGGACATGGTAGGACACACCGGCGTAGAAAGTGCGGCAATCAAGGCAGTGGAAGCTGTCGATGAATGTGTCGGAAGAGCAGTAGACGCTGTAAAAGAAGTCGGCGGCGTGCTGTTTGTCTGCGCGGATCACGGTAATGCGGAACAGCTCGTTGATTATGCAACGGGGACTCCGTTTACGGCACACACAACTAATCCGGTGCCATTTATCCTCGTCAATTATGATTCTTCCTACACGCTGCGCGAAGGAGGCTGCCTGGCTGATATTGTGCCGACACTGATTGAGACGATGGGTATGAAGCAGCCGAAGGAAATGACGGGAAAGTCCTTGCTTATCAAAAAATAAATTGTTAGAAATAGAATATGGAATCGGATTCCTCCTAATACTATCCTTATCATTGTATTAGGAGGAATTTTATATGTACCGGGAAGCAATCATCACAGAAATATGTGCGAGGGAAATACTGGATTCCCGTGGAAATCCAACGGTGGAAGTGGAGGTGACGGCAGACGGAGTTCATACAGGGCTGGCATCCGTGCCGTCGGGTGCAAGCACCGGACGTTTTGAAGCAGTGGAATTAAGAGATGGAGAGGCGCGCTACCGCGGCCTCGGTGTGGAAAAGGCCGTATGCAATGTCAATCAAAAAATACGGACAGCACTAATAGGCAAAAATGTATTGGATCAACGACAGATTGATTTGCTGCTGAAAGAGCTGGATGGGACTGAAAATAAAGAGAATCTTGGTGCTAACGCGATGTTAGGTGTATCAATGGCAGCCGCAAGGGCAGCGGCAGAATCACTCCATATCCCGTTGTTTCGCTATCTTGGCGGCAGCAATGCCTACCGGATGCCTGTCCCGATGATGAATATTTTAAATGGAGGAAAGCATGCGGACAATACGGTGGACTTTCAGGAATTCATGATCGTGCCTGCGATGGCGGGGGAATTTAAAAAGGCACTCCGTATCTGCTCCGAAATCTATCATGTATTAAAATTGCTCTGCAAGGAAAAGGGGTTGTCTACGGGAATCGGCGACGAGGGTGGATTTGCTCCTGATTTGCCGACGGCGGAAGCGGTGCTGGAGCTGATTGTCGAGGCGATTCTGCGGAGCGGTTACATGCCGGGAAAAGACATCGGAATCGCAATCGATGCGGCGGCGAGCGAGTTGTATGACGAATCGCTGAATGTCTATGTATTCGAAGGAGAGGGAAAACTGCAGGATAAGAAAATCGTACGGGATTCCTCGGAATTGATCGGCTATTATGAAAGCCTGATCGAACGGTATCCGATTTTATCAATTGAGGATGGGCTTCATGAGGATGATTGGGATGGCTGGAAGCAGATGACAAAACGGCTTGGAAAGCGAGTGCAGCTTGTTGGTGACGATCTGTTTGTGACAAATACGAAACGGCTGGAGGCGGGAATTCATCTGGAAACAGCAAATGCAATTTTAGTGAAGGTCAATCAGATTGGAACGCTCAGTGAAGCTTTCGATGCAATTGAAATGGCAAAGAGAAGCGGTTACCAGACGGTTATTTCACACCGTTCCGGAGAAACGGAGGATACGGTCATTGCAGATATTGCCGTTGCCGCAAATGCGGGACAGATTAAAACGGGTGCACCGTGCAGGAGCGACAGGACGGCAAAATACAATCAGCTTCTGCGTATTGAGGAACTGCTTGGCACAAATGCCGTATATGAGTCTCCGTTTGAGGAGCTGCATCGATGACAACATTTAACAGAGGGAGTGTAAGTTGCGATACTTTACACTCCCTTTACAAATTTTATACATAACTATGATATCCCGAAAAAAGTGTTCATGCTATTCTTTACCATGTAAGCGGGAAGCAAAATTTTGTGACCGCGTTGATTATTAAAAATTGAAAACAAGAGGAGAAGAGGAACATTATGAAAAATCGTACTATGAAATTAATGACAATGATGGCAGCCGTAACAATGACGGCAGCACTTCTTGCAGGCTGCGGTTCTGCTGCAAGTACAGAGCAGGAACAGCCGGTAGTGACCGAGGAAGTAGCCGCTGACGCAGCAGAGACCCCGGCAGAGGATACGGCGGAAGTTGAAGAGACAGCACCGGCTGAGAGCAGTTTATCAGGGAGCGTCACAATGGTAGGTTCTACCTCAATGGAGAAGTTTGCAAATGCATTATCGGAAGTATTTATGCAGGAAAATCCCGGAGTAACCGTTAGTGCGGAATTCGTAGGCTCCAGTGCGGGAATTGAAGCATTGCTTGCAGGAACAGCGGATATCGGAAATTCTTCAAGAAATTTAAAGGACAGTGAGAAGGAAGGCGGAGCCGTAGAAAATATTGTGGCATTGGATGGAATTGCAGTTGTCACAGATCCCGCTAATACGGTTGCAGATTTAACAAAAGATCAGCTTATCAGCGTTTTTAAGGGTGAGATTAAAAACTGGGCAGATCTTGGCGGTGAAAGCCAGCCGATCGTTGTAATCGGAAGAGAATCCGGCTCAGGTACAAGAGGTGCGTTTGAAGAGCTTCTTGAAATCGAGGATGTTTGTGCTTATGCGAACGAATTGGACAGCACGGGTGCCGTAATGGCGAAGGTAGCTTCCACACCGGGAGCAATCGGATATGTATCTCTTGATGTTGTAGACGACAGTGTGAAGAAATTGACACTTGAAGGAGTGGAAGCATCAGAAGAAACTATTAAAGCAGGTGACTATTTCTTGAGCAGACCGTTTGTTATGGCTACCAAGGGTGAGATTGCAGAACAGAACGAAGCGGTTCAGGCACTGTTTACATATCTCCAGTCGGATGCAGGAAAGGAACTGATCAAATCCGTCGGTCTGATTACAGTAGATTAACCAAAATACGAAAAGCGGCGGTGAATATATGGACGCGAAGCATGAAACGATTATCGGTTCTTATAAAAACAAAAAAAGAGTAGAAGTGATTGCACAGATGGTTTTTACCATCTGTGCATTAGCGGCAATCATAGCAGTAATTTCGATCAGCGTCTACATGTTGATCGGCGGTGTGCCCGCTATATTTAAGGTGGGATTAAAGGAAATTCTTTTTGGAAGTGTGTGGAAGCCGACGGCACAGGAACCGCAATACGGTATTTTATACGTCATTCTGACTTCTATTATCGGCACTTTTTTAGCCATTCTGCTTGGTGTACCGGTCGGCGTTTTTACGGCGATCTTTTTGGCTGAGACGGCACCGAAAAGAGTGGCCGCTATTGTAAAGCCTGCGGTAGAACTGCTTGCAGGAATTCCATCGGTTGTTTACGGCCTGCTTGGCCTTTTGATTTTAAATCCACTTATGTATAAGGTCGAACTATTTTTATTCCGGGATTCGACGACGCATCAATTTACCGGCGGAGCCAATTTAATCTCGGCGATTCTTGTACTTGCGATTATGATCCTGCCAACCGTCATCAACGTCAGTGAAACATCAATACGAGCAGTGCCCGAGCATTTAAGGAGCGCTTCGCTTGCGGTAGGCGCGACAAATATCCAGACAATTTTTAAAGTGATCCTCCCAGCGGCCAAATCGGGAATTGTGACAGCGATTGTGCTTGGTGTGGGAAGGGCAATCGGAGAGGCGATGGCAATTTCGCTTGTATCAGGAAGTTCCGTTAATTTTCCGCTTCCGTTTAATTCCGTCCGGTTCCTGACAACGGCGATTGTCAGTGAAATGGGCTATGCGACGGATCTGCACAGGGAAGTACTGTTTACGATCGGTCTTGTGTTGTTTATCTTTATTATGCTGATCAATAGTATGCTGACAAAGCTTCTCAAGAACGGAGGAAAAGAATATGTATAATTCGGCTGTTTCAATTTATACGGACCCAATCAGTGATAATACCTGTTCCATTTACGGAGGAAGAAAAAGGAGATTTTCCGATATTGCATTACAGACGATGATTGACTTTTCTGCGGCAATCTCCATCCTTCTCCTCTTATTTATTGTTTGTTATGTCGCAGTGCGGGGAATCGGTACAATTAGTTTGGAATTTTTAACAACTGTTCCGAGTACGATTAACGGTACCTTTGGTATTGCTGGAAATATTGTCAATACATTGTATTTGATTGTGCTGACTTTGCTCATAGCTACACCGATCGGAATTGGTGCCGCCATTTACTTAAATGAATATGCGAAGCCGGGGCGCCTGGTCAGACTCATAGAATTTACGACGGAGACACTTTCGGGCATTCCATCTATTATATTTGGTCTGTTTGGCATGATTTTCTTTGGCTCTGCACTGGGTTTGCAATATTCTCTTTTGACGGGCGCGCTGACGATGACACTTATGATTTTGCCGCTCATCACGCGTAATACACAAGAGGCTCTGAAGACGGTGCCGGACAGCTACAGATCCGGTGCGCTTGGAATCGGCGCCACAAAGTGGTATATGATCAGAACGATCTTGATTCCTTCCGCACTTCCCGGAATCGTGACGGGTGTAATCCTTGCAATCGGAAGGATTGTAGGAGAATCGGCGGCTCTTTTGTTCACTGCGGGAAGCGGTTTTTTACTTCCGAAATCCGGACTCGGATTTTTTGAAAAAATATTTCAACCGGGCGGCACATTGACAATTCAGTTATATTTATGTATGTCAAAGGCGCAGTATGATGAAGCATTTGGTATTGCGTTTATCCTTCTGCTGATTGTGCTTGTCATCAATTTTCTGACAAAGTATGCCGTGAGAAAGCTGGATGTAGGCTCGGTAAAAACTACTGATAAGACGGACGGAGGGGCTTTCGGTGAATAAACTCAGTATTGCTAGACTAAATTTATATTACGGTGAAAATCATGCGTTAAAGGATGTGGACATGGATATCAAAGAAAAGGCAATTACAGCCTTCATCGGCCCAAGCGGCTGTGGAAAATCCACATTTCTAAAGACATTAAATAGAATGAATGACCTTGTGGACAATGTCAGGATTGAGGGAGAAATCAAACTGGACGGTGAGAATATTTATGATCCGCGTGTCGATACGACGCTCCTTCGTAAAAAAATCGGCATGGTATTTCAGCAGCCGAATCCGTTTCCGATGAGTATTTATGATAATGTTGCTTACGGCCCTCGAATCCATGGAATCAAGGCCAAAGATCAGCTCGATCAAATTGTAGAGGAAAGCTTAAAGGGTGCGGCTATTTTTGACGAAGTTAAAGACCGTCTGAAAAAGTCGGCGCTTGGGTTATCCGGCGGTCAGCAGCAGCGTCTTTGTATCGCCCGTGCGCTTGCGGTAAAGCCTGAGGTGCTTTTGATGGATGAACCAACCTCGGCACTGGATCCGATTTCAACGCTGAAAATTGAAGATTTGATGCAGGATTTAAAAAAGACTTATACGGTTGCGATTGTCACACACAATATGCAGCAGGCGGCCCGAATTTCTGACTATACGGCTTTTTTTCTGCTCGGAGAGGTTGTAGAATTTGATGCGGCAGATATTATTTTTTCACATCCGAAAGATAAGCGGACAGAGGATTACATCACGGGAAGATTTGGGTAAAAAATGTTCTTGCCTGCTTTGTAAAAAATAGATATGATAGAGAGGGATCGACATGAGAACGCGAACAAATTTTGAATATGCGCTGGAAGACCTGCATAAGGATATGGAGGAAATGGGAAACCGTGTCGAGCAGGCCATAGAGGATTCCGCGCATGCGCTGGAAAAGCAGGATATTGCCCTGGCAAAGCGGATTGTCCAGAACGACAGGCTGATCGATGATATGGAAAAGGCGATCGAAGCAAAGTGTCTTTCGCTGATTACAAAGGAACAGCCGATTGCAAGAGATTTGCGCGTTGTATCGGCGACGCTTAAATCTGTTACGGATATCGAGCGGATCGGGGATCATGCGTCAGATGTTGCCGAGCTTGTGATCAGGAACGGAGAAAGCAATTTATACGGGATTTCCGATGTGATGCCTCAGCTCGTTAAGGAAGCAAAAAATATGGTGTACAGGGCCGTACATGCCTTCATGAAGAGAGAGATTGAAGAGGCCAGAGAGGTCATTGCGTCAGATGATATTGTAGATGATTTATTCAATCAAATGAAGGAAGAAATTGTGAGACATTTTAAAGAGGAATCCGTCAATCCTGATATGCTTGTGGATCTGTTGATGGTTGCAAAGTATATGGAACGGATCGGAGATCATGCGGTCAATATCTGTGAATGGGAGATTTTCAGGGAGACGGGCGCGGTGGATAATACAAGACTGCTGTAGCCCTGCAAAAGGAGATAAGCTATGGCAAAAATCTTTGTAATTGAAGACGATGAGAATATCAGCAATTTAATTAAAATGGCACTGGAAGGATATGGTTATGAAGTGAGCCTGTTTGAGGATGCGGAAACGGCGCTTGGCGAACTGAAAACACAGCTTCCGGACCTTGCCATTTTTGATCTGATGCTGCCCGGCATGGATGGGTTGACGGCAATTGAGCAAATCAGACGGATGGACACCGTGAAAAATATTCCGATGTTGATTTTAACCGCAAAAGACAAGGAATATGATAAGGTGCTTGGTCTTGATAAGGGTGCTGATGATTATATGACAAAGCCGTTTGGAGTCATGGAACTGGCGGCAAGAGTACGCTCCCTGCTCAGAAGAGGGGGAAGAAGTGAAGCAAAGGATGAACAGCAGCAGATCAAAATTCGGGAGCTTATGATCGATACGGCTACGCGGGACGTAATGGTAGGCGGAGAGAATATTGAGCTTACCTATAAAGAGTTCGAGCTTTTGCTTTATCTGATAGAAAACAGCAAGCGGGTCGTTTCGAGAGAAGAACTTTTAAACCATCTGTGGGGTTATGAATGTGATGTAGAGACACGCACAGTTGATATTCATATCGGCACACTTAGAAAAAAATTAAAAGAGACCGGCACGACGTATATCAAAACGCTGCGCAATGTCGGCTACCGTTTTGTAATGCCGGAATAATCAAGCAGAAAGAGGCGCATGGATGAAAAAAGCAATTATCAACCGTTTTTTATTCATACTGACATTTGCGTTGCTTGTCAGTGGAGTCATTGCTTACCTGACCGCAAGCGGCCGGCTGCTTGAAAATACGAAAGACGGGATGTTAAAAACGCTGGAGGTCATCGACTATGCGCTCGATTATCAGGGAGATATTATAAAGCAACTGGAACAATTGAACAGTCAGGTGCTTGATACGGATGAGCGTGTTACCATCATAAAAGCTGACGGGGTCGTTGTGGCTGATACTGATTATGCGAACACGAGCGCATTGGAAAATCATCTGAAAAGAGAGGAAATCAAGGCGGCAATTGAATACGGCATCGGCTATAGCATCCGATATTCTGACACGCTGCATGAAAAAATGCTCTATACGGCGATGCTGTCAAAGGAAAGCAATTACATCCTGCGTTTGTCGATCAGATATACCGGCACGGAAGATTATATCCGTGCATTGGCGCCTGCTTATATTATCGGGGCTATGGTTGTGCTCGGAATTTCTATGAGCCTTTCTCTCGGACTTTCCGACGCAGTGACAAGGCCTCTTAAGGAAATTACGGATGAGATGTCTATCGTACAGGGAGAAATACCAAATTTTCATTTTAAAACCTATCGCTATCCGGAGCTGAACCGAATTTCTTATACGACAGATAAGCTCACAAATGAAATTAAGGAGTATGTCGAAAAGGTCGATTTTGAAAAACAAGTCAGGCAGGAGTTCTTTTCCAATGCTTCACATGAGCTCAAAACACCGATTACCTCAATTAAGGGCTATGCGGAAATACTGCAGAACGGCTTCGCCAAAACCGAGGAATCAAAGGACGACTGTATCCGCCGCATTATTAAGGAAGCGGATCATATGACGACACTGATCAACGATATTCTTATGATTTCTAAACTTGAAACGAAGGAAGATCACATCGATATTTCCAAAATCCGGCTGATCCCGCTTTTGGAAGATATTATGGAGTCAGTTGAACCGCTTGCAAGGGAGAATGATATCCGAATCCGGGTGGACTGCAAGCCGGTCTCGATTTTTGGCTCCGCAAGGCAGTATAGAGAGCTTTTGATGAACCTGATCACAAACGCGATTCTTTATAACAAACCGTCAGGGGAAGTATTTGTCATCATAAGAAAGCTGCCGGAGGTGCTGCGGGTAGAGGTGAAGGATACGGGTATCGGCATTTGTAAGGAGGATCGGGAGCGGATTTTTGAACGATTTTATCGTGTCGATAAAGGAAGAAGCCGAAAAATGGGTGGTACGGGTTTAGGCCTTTCTATCGTAAAGCACATCGTCGCATTTAACGGCGGAAAAATCAGTCTGGAGAGTGAACCGGGTATGGGAAGTAAATTTTTAGTGGAGCTTCCGCTGATTGATAAAGGAGATAAAGCCGCAGAGGAGACTGCTTTGACAGATGGACAAGAAATTCTGTAAAGTTGACATCTTTTCATTGGCGGAAACATATAATGAAATTGTGTGGAAATTCAAACCACTTTAAGGAGGGCATAATTCATTATGGTAGAGTTGCATGTCAAATTAAATACAGATGAGGAAATCAATCGGTTTGTTTTTATCAATAACAGCATTCATTATGATACTGATCTCGTATGCGGGAAAAAGGTAGTCGATGCCAAATCAATGCTTGGTATTCTAAGCCTGGATTTGTCAAATGTGTTAACACTTTTGATCAATGCAGACAGAAGAGAGGAGAGCTGGTTAAAAAAGCTGTATGAACCGTTATATCAGGGAAAGGATTTCCTGATCCGGGCATAAAATATAATCGGAGAATAAAATCCGGCCATATGACAGCAATCCGCATCTTCATGCCGGTTGGCCGTCATATAGCCGGATGCTTATTTTATCAGAGAAAACAAATCCTGATAGAAACCGGGATAAGAGATATTCACGCACTCGCTTCCGATAATTTCGGTTTTCCCTTCGGCGCTGAGACCGGCGACGGCAAATGACATCGCAACACGGTGGTCGAGTCTGGAGCCAATGATGGCACCGTGAAGAGGCCTTCCTCCCTCAATAATCATGCCGTCCTCCGTGGCAGTGATGGAGGCCCCCATTTTTGTGAGATTTTCAACCATCACATCGATACGATTGGATTCCTTTACCTTTAATTCCTGCGCATCCTTAATAATTGTTTTTCCTGTGGCAAAGCAAGCGAGAACAGCAAGAATCGGAATTTCATCAATCAATGTGGGAATCAGTTCGCCTTCGATTGTGATTCCGTGCAGGGTACTCGATTTTACAATAATATCTGCGCGCGGCTCTGTACTTTCCTGTTTACCGCAAAGAGTAATCCGCCCTCCCATCTGTCTGACGGCTTCGAGAATACCGCTGCGCGTTGGATTGATGCCGACATTTTTAATGAGGATTTCAGAATTTGGCACAATAAGTCCGGCCGTGATAAAATAAGCGGCGGAGGAAATATCTCCCGGCACATCCACGAGCCGGCCTTTCAGACGCGGGCCCGGCAGCACAGTGGCGGTTGTGCCTTCTGTGTGTACTGTTCCGCCGAAGTACCGGATCATTTGCTCGGAATGGTTTCTGGATAAATAAGGCTCATGCACACTTGTTTCGCCGTCTGCATAAAGGCCGGCAAACAACAATGCTGATTTTACCTGAGCGGAAGCAACAGGGCTCTCATAATGGATGCCCTTCAGCGGCCTGCCCTCGATTAAAAGCGGTGCACAGTCATTGCCTGCCTTGCTTCGAATCGATGCGCCCATCATGGAAAGCGGTGCCATAATCCGTTTCATCGGTCTGCGGTTAATCGAATCATCCCCGCTTAATTCAGAGGAAAATGGCTGTGCGGCTAAAATTCCGGATAACAGCCTCGCCGTCGTGCCGCTGTTGCCTACGTCGAGCACTGTCTGCGGCGCTGTCAGGCCGGACAGCCCTTTTCCGTAAACAAGAATGGTTTCCGCATTCTTTTCTTCAATCGTGATGCCAAGATGCCTAAAGCATTGAATCGTAGAAAGACAATCCGCTCCGTTTAGAAAGTGTCTGATCTCCGTCATTCCTTCCGCTAATGTACCGAGCATGACTGCGCGGTGGGAAATCGATTTGTCTCCGGGAATGAGCAGCTCCCCTTTCAGGGAATCAGCTTTTTCAAATATCATAGACATAGTTGGTTAATTCCTTTCTATTACAAAATATCCGTTTTCTTTAAGCGTATGTAGCGCTTTTACAGAAGATGCGCCATTATAAAATTCTATACGAAGGACACCTTCCTCAAATTCCCGGTTGTGCAGGATGCCGATATTCTTAATACTGATCCCGGTATCGGCAAGTAAAACAGCAATTTTTGCAATTCCGCCTGTTTCGTCTGCAATATCACAATACAATGCATAGATCTTCCGGATCGATCCAAGTGTGTTGTCCGACATGGAATCCCGGTAGTCTTTAGCCTCCTGAAAAAAGCTGCCAATCTGAGTGCGTTCTTTTGAATTAAGCCGTTTTTGCACCTGCTTTAATTCCTCGATATAGTCTGATAACATCATACTGATCTTTTTCTGATTCGTCAAACAGATATCTTCCCACATGCGTACATTGGAGGACGCGATTCGCGTCATGTCCTTAAAGCCGCCGGCCGCAAGTGTTCTCATGTAATGCTCCGGACCGTCATGCTTGATCAAAAAATGTACGAGGGAGGCGGCAATGACGTGAGGCAAATGACTGATGACAGCCGTTACCGTATCATGCATGTCCACAGACAGAACAATGGGCAGTGCGCCAAGGGAAGAAATAAACGCCTCAAATTCCCGGACAAGCTCTTCGGGTACATGTTCTGCCGGTGTCAGGATATAGTAGGCATTTTCAAGCAGGCGTTCCGTGGAATTAACATAGTCAGACTTTTCGGAGCCGGTCATTGGATGCCCTCCGATAAAAAAACCGGAAAATCCAAGAGAATACAGTGTTTGATGGATTCCGTCCTTTACGCTGCCGACATCGGTCAAAATACAGGAAGGGGAAAGGTAAGGGAGCAGCAGCTTTATATTCTCGTTGTTATATAATACCGGTGCACATAAAAATATATAATCGCACGCCGCAAAGGAGTCGTTGATCGCGGGACAAATTGCGGAAATGGTGCCTTCTTTTTCGGCAAGCAGAAGAGAGCCGGGATCGATATCATAAGCAAGGATCACGGAAGCCGGATGAAATTTTCTGATTGACTTTGCAATCGAGCCGCCAATCAACCCAAGACCGATAAATCCTATACACAGCTGTTTCATAAGTCATTCTCCTAAAATAATCGAAAGTTGAAATGGGTTTAATAACTGCGGTTCATCAACCTGCAGAACGGCCTGATTTCCTGACACAGAGAATCAAACTGCGGGAAGGTTAATGATTGAGGACCGTCGGAGAGCGCCTTGGAGGGATTGTTGTGCACTTCAATCATCAGTCCGTCCGCGCCCGCGGCAACCGCTGCCTTTGCAAGCGGATTCACATAAGCTCGCACACCGGTTGCGTGAGAAGGATCTACAATGACCGGCAGATGCGTTTTTGATTTTAAAACCGGTACTGCGCTGATATCGAGTGTGTTTCTTGTCGAAGTCTCAAATGTACGGATCCCTCGTTCACAGAGCACGACGTTCGAATTTCCTTCCGCAATAATATATTCGGCGGCATTGAGCCATTCGTCAATCGTTGCGGAAAGTCCGCGCTTTAATAAAACAGGAAGACCCGTCCGCCCAACCTCCTTCAGTAAAAAGAAATTCTGCATATTTCGAGCGCCGATTTGCAGCATATCCACATATTTCACGGCGGCGTTGACCGCATCGAGGCTGACGACTTCACAGATCGTCGCAAGTCCTGTTTCTTTTCCCGCTTCCTGCATGTATTTTAAACCTTCCTCTTCGAGGCCCTGAAAGGCATAGGGAGAGGTGCGGGGCTTGTATGCGCCGCCTCGGACGATCGTCGCACCGGCTTTTTTGACTTCCCTCGCAATGATCATAAGCTGATCTTCATTTTCTACCGCGCATGGTCCGGCCATAATCGTCAGACTGCCAGGCCCGATCGTAGTATTGCCGACCTTAACCGAAGTGGGTTCGGGATGGAATTTTTTGTTGGAAAGCTTATAGCTTTCAGTCAGAGGAACGACTTTGTCAACGCCCTCGAATATTTCAAGGTTGTCATTCGAAAGCTGCGTCTTATCTCCGATGACACCGATGATGGTGACCTCACGCCCCTCGGAAAGATGAGTCTCCAGTCCTTTGTGGCGGATCAGGGATACAACGTCGTCTATATTGTTTTTTGTAGCGGTTGATTTCATTACAATAATCATAATTATCCGGTCCTTTCCTTATTAAATTAATCACTTTTCTTATTCTATAGCTTGTATCCTCAAATGTCAATACTGCGGCACTTTAAAGCGCAACGCTTTTAAGCGATAAATTTTCTAAAAATTATAAAATATTACTACAATTATAAAAAAATATATGAAAACCAGTTGTTAAAATTGCATAATACTATTGCAAAACATGTTCAAATTTATTACAATATTCACATGGCGTATGTGAATTGGCAGAAGGAAATTGCTATTATTCACAAACTCAAAACAACAACTTGATATGGAGGAACCCAATATGAATGTTTACACAAGTGACAAGATTCGAAATGTGGTGCTGTTAGGACATGGAGGCTGCGGTAAGACAACGCTTGTTGAGGCAATGGCACACTTATCAGGCATTACGTCCCGTATGGGAAGAACCAGTGACGGAAATACAATCAGCGATTACGATAAAGAAGAACAGAAACGCCAATTTTCAATCGGTACCAGCGTTGTGCCGATTGAATGGGATTCACATAAAATAAACCTGTTGGATTCGCCGGGATATTTTGATTTTGTAGGAGAAGTGGAGGAAGCGGTCAGCGCGGCTGCGGGAGCGGTCATTGTGGTATCCGGTAAGGCGGGAATCGAGGTCGGTACGGAAAAGGCATGGGAATTCTGTGAAAAATATAAGCTCCCGAGGATCATTTTCGTGACGGATATGGATGTGGATAATGCAAGCTTCCGTCAAGTGGTAGAGGATTTGACGGAACGGTACGGAAAATCGATTGCACCGTTTCATCTTCCGATCCGTGAAAATGAGAAATTCGTCGGTTACGTCAATGTGGTCAGTGAGACGGGCAACCGCTGGACCAGCGGCGGCAAAGTTGAATCGTGTCCAATTCCGGATTATTCTCAAGCCAATTTGAAAATCTGCCGTGATGCTCTGATGGAAGCTGTTGCGGAAACGAGCGAAGATTTCATGGAACGTTACTTCAGCGGAGATTCTTTTTCGGATGCGGAAATCAGATCGGCTCTGCGCGCCAATATTATCGACGGCAGCATCGTACCCGTGACGATGGGGTCCAGTATTCTCTGTCAGGGAATGTACACGCTGATGGATGATCTTATTAAGTATTTTCCAAGCCCGGACATGAGAAAGCTGGCCGGCATCAATGTCAAAACAAATGCGATCTTTGAAGCGGATTATGATTTCTCAAAGCCGAAGTCCGCGGTGATCTGGAAGACGATCATTGATCCGTTCATCGGCAAATATTCACTCGTTAAGGTTTGCTCCGGCGTCATCAAATCCGACGATACCCTATATAACTATGATAAAGATATTGAAGAGCGTGTATCTAAGCTGTATGTGCTGCAGGGAAATAAGCCGATCGAGGTGCAGGAGCTGCATGCCGGTGATCTTGGCGCAATCCCTAAGCTGACGGGAGCGAGGACGGGGGATACACTTTCCACGAAGGCTAATACAATTCAATACGCAAAAACCGAAATCAGCAAGCCATACACGTACATGCGCTATAAGGCAAAGAATAAAGGGGATATCGATAAGATTTCCGGCGCTCTGCAGAAGATGATGAATGAAGATCTGACACTGAAAAATGTCAATGATGCGGAAAATAGGCAGACGCTTCTTTATGGCATGGGTGACCAGCATCTTGAAATCATTGTGAGCAAACTTCTTAATGTATATAAAGTAGAAATTGAGCTTTCGCAGCCGAAGGTGGCATACCGCGAAACAATTAAAAAAACATCTGATGTAGAATCCAAATATAAAAAGCAGTCAGGCGGACACGGACAGTACGGACATGTGAAGATGAAATTTGAACCGTTGAATGATTTAAGTAAGGCATATGAATTTGAGCAGAAGGTTGTAGGCGGCGCCGTTCCTAAAAACTTCTTTCCCGCAGTGGAAAAGGGTATGGCAGATTCCGTATTAAAGGGACCGCTGGCGGCTTATCCGGTCGTCGGTGTTAAGGCAATTTTGTACGACGGTTCCTACCATCCGGTAGACTCTTCCGAACAGGCATTTAAGATGGCAACAATTCAGGCGTTTAAGAAGGGCTTCATGGAAGCTGGGCCGATCCTGCTTGAGCCAATCGCTACCATAAAGGTGACAGTGCCGGATTCCTATACGGGTGATGTCATGGGGGATCTGAATAAGCGCAGAGGCCGGGTGCTCGGCATGAATCCGACTGTGGGCGGCAAGCAGGTCGTTGAGGCGGAAATTCCGATGACGGGGTTGTTCGGCTATTGTACGGTGCTGCGTTCCATGACAGGCGGACGAGGCACATACGAATATGAATTTGACCGCTATGAGCAGGCACCATCCGATGTACAGGAGAAGGAAGTTGCGGTAAGAGCAAGCAAACTGACAGATGAAACGACAGAGGATTAATATAAAAAGTAAGCAGTTGAAAGACCCGGAATTAAGATGTGCCGGGTCTTTTTACTTTGGAAGAAAGAACTTTTTACGCTGCACTGGCAAAGTATTTATTTCTTATGAACGAAAAGTACTCCGTACAATTTCCTGCAAAATAAAAAGAAATAATAATTGACAAAATAAGAATTTGGAAATATCATAAACGTATAAACGAAATTAAAATAACTTTCGAACGAAAGAATGAAATAAAGGAGAGGGGACATGAAGACGATCGAAAATCGGCATTCGAAGATATTGGAGGATTTGAGCCGGGCGGGCCGTATGGAAGTCACCGCATTGGCGCTTAACTATCAAGTATCGGTCGTTACGATGCGTAAGGATCTGGCCGAATTGGAGGAAAGAGGGCTTTTACGACGGGAACAGGGCTTTGCTATCTTGGAAGAGAATGATATGAAGCGCCGGTTGGCTGCCAATCATGCCACGAAATGCCGACTGGCAAAAATGTCCGCCCGGCTTGTGAATGATGGGGAAATTGTTATGATTGAGTCGGGCTCCTGCTGTATTCTTTTGGCGGAGGAAATCTGCAAGACGAAAAAGGATGTGACGATTGTAACAAATTCTGTTTTTATGACGGATTATATCGGCAGGATGCAGAGTGTACGGCTTGTACTTTTAGGCGGAGACTATCAGAGAGATTCTCAGGCGGTAGTCGGACCTGTTACAAAGGCAAGCGCGCAATTATTTCATGTGAGCAGGCTATTTGCAGGGACGGACGGTTATTTGTCGGGAGTCGGATTTACCGGAGATAACCATCTCAGGGTCGAGACGATTCGCAATATGGCTGAAAATGCAGAAGAAACCATAATCCTGACCGAGTCTTTAAAATTTTTGCACAGAGGTGTTGTTCCTCTGTTTCGAGCAGGAGAAGTGAGTTGCGTAGTAACGGACAGCAGCGTGGACCAATCTGTTCAGGACGAACTGAAAAAAGAAGGAATCAAATTAATGCTTATTTAATGCAAAGGAGAGAATCATGGAAATTTTATTAGATACGGCTAATTTAGAACTGATCCAAAAATACAATGAAATTTATGAAATTGCAGGAGTATCTTCCAATCCGACGATCTTGTCAAAGGAAAAAGCGGACTTCTTCCCGCTCTTAATAAAAATCAGGGATACCATCGGGAATAAACAGCTTCATGTGCAGGTTACCGGGAATACCTGCGAGCAGATGCTAAAGGAAGCGCAGAGGATTGTTTCCGTGCTCGGAAGGGATACTTATATCAAGGTACCTGCGAATGAAGAAGGGATCAAGACAATGAAGACACTGAAAGAAAAAGCATTCAGGGTGACAGCAACTGCTGTTTATATGCCTCAGCAGGCGATGGTGTCGGCTTCTGTCGGCGCAGATTATGTGGCACCGTATTATAACCGGATCTGTAACTTGAGCATCGACGGTAAAATGGTTATCCGGGAAATTTCCGAACTATTTAATAAACATGAGCAAAAGACAAAAATATTAGCCGCAAGCTTTAAAAATACACAGCAGATCATGGAAGCGTTAAATGCAGGTGCCCAGGCTGTAACTGCATCTCCTGAACTGTATACCCAAATGGTAAGCAGTCCGATGATTGATGCGGCAATCGCAGGCTTTGCTTCAGACTGGAAGAACGTATACGGCGATATGCAAATAGATCAATTATAAACGGACAGGAGAATCAAGATGGCACAATATCTTATTGCTCATGATCTGGGCACATCAGGGAATAAGGCAACGCTTTTCACCGTGGACGGAAAATTTTTAACAAGCTGCGTAATACCTTATGACGTACATTATTTTGGACAAAATTATGCCGAGCAGGATCCCGATAACTGGTGGAACGCGGTATGCCTTGCGACAAAACGGGTGCTTGAAGGAATTTCACCGTCGGCAGTTTCGGCGGTTTCCTTTTCGGCACAGATGCAATGCTGTTTAATGGCAGATAAGGACGGAAACCCGCTTCGCCCCGCAATTATCTGGGCGGATCAGCGAGCGGTAAAAGAGGCAGACAGACTTGAAAAGGAAGTCGGCTTTGATAGAGTTTATGAAATAACGGGGCATCGGCTGAGTCCCGGCTATACGATTGAAAAGGTAATGTGGATCAAAGAAAATGAGCCGGAGGTGTATGCGAAAACAGAAAAAGTTCTCCAGGCGAAGGATTATATTCTTTTTCGTCTGACCGGAATATTTGCGACGGATTATTCGGATGCATCAGGAACAAATGCATTTGACCTGGAGGCGCTGGACTGGTCGGAGGAAATTTTACAGGCGGCAGGTATTTCCGCAAAAAAGCTTCCGCAGCTGCATGCTTCTACTGATGTCATTGGCACTGTAACAAAGGAGGCAGCCGCCGCGACCGGACTGTGTGAGGGGACGCCGGTCGTTTGCGGTGGAGGAGACGGGCCGTGTGCCGCATTGGGCGCAGGCTGTATTCATGAGAATCAATTATTTACAACGTTCGGAACATCGGCATGGATTGGCGGTACGACGAAAAAAAAGTTTCTCGATGAAGAAAAAGTGTTTTTTTGCTTTGCACATGTGATTCCGGGCTGTTATATGCCATGTGGGGCGATGCAGGCAGCCGGCAGTTCTTATTCTTATATCAGAACGGTGCTCGGAGCGGACAAATCTTATGAGGAATTAAATCGGATGATTGAACAGTCTCCGGCAGGCGCGAAGGAGCTTGTTTTCCTGCCGTATCTGCTTGGTGAAAGAAGTCCGCGCTGGAATTCCAAAACGAGCGGCGCATTTTTGGGAATCAGAATGCATCACAGAGAACAAGATTATATCCGCGCGGTGCTTGAGGGTGTCGGCTATAATCTGGAGCTGATTTTACAGGCATATCGGAGATATCTTACTGTCGATTCAATGATTTTGACCGGCGGTGCCGCGAAAGGGGATGTGGTATGCCAAATATTGTCGGATATTTTTTCTGTGAGACTGCATACTCCGGACCATGTGGAGGAGGCTACCTCAATAGCGGCTGCGATGATAGCAGGTGTCGGTGCGGGAGTCTATGACAGCTTCGATGAAATTGAACGGTTTTTAAAGCTGCAAAAGGAATATATCCCAAATAACAAGAATGAAAAAATCTATGAAAAGTTGAAAGGGATTTTTGACAGCAGCTATTTTGCACTTCAACCGGTATTTGAAATGTTCTGAGTTTCTGTTTAAAATTCAAATCAGTCATGGAAATGCCTTGACAGTGAACCGGAACATAGTTAAAATAAAAACGTCGTATGGTGAATTGTATATTTCAATAAGCAACGACGGTGAAAATCACTGCCCTTTCGTCCCTAAACAGGCGGCAGGGCTGTTTTTATACAATGTACGCTCACGCACGAGAAATAAAGTAATGATAAATGATGGAGGAATGCAAAATGGCAGTACCTTATAACCACAGAGAAGTGGAGCAGAAATGGACAAAGGAATGGGAGAAGGTGCCCGTCAATGTGAACGACGGAACGCGGCCGAAATATTATTGCCTTGATATGTTTCCGTATCCGTCAGGCAACGGACTGCACGTCGGTCATTGGAGAGGCTATGTGATTTCTGACGTATGGAGCAGATATAAGCTGCTTAACGGATATTATATTATTCACCCGATGGGTTGGGATGCATTCGGGCTGCCCGCCGAAAACTATGCGATTAAGATGGGGGTGCATCCTGCAAAATCCACGGCGGAGAATGTGGCCAATATTAAAAAGCAGATCAACCAGATTGCGGCGTTGTATGATTGGGATATGGAAGTCAACACGACCGATCCTGACTTTTATAAATGGACACAGTGGATTTTTGTTAAGATGTTCAAGGCCGGCCTTGCTTATGAAAAGGAAATGCCCATCAATTGGTGTCCTTCCTGCAAGACAGGGCTTGCAAACGAAGAGGTTGTCGACGGAAAATGTGAACGCTGCGGAACCGAAGTGACAAAAAAGAACTTAAAGCAATGGATGTTAAAGATTACAAGCTATGCGGACAGACTTTTAAAAGATCTGGATAAACTGGATTGGCCGGAAAAGGTCAAAAAGATGCAGACAGACTGGATCGGTAAATCCTATGGCGCAGAGGTTGATTTCCGTGTGGACGGCTTCGATGAAGGCATTACCGTCTATACGACAAGACCTGATACGCTGTACGGCGCGACATTTATGGTGCTTGCACCGGAGCACGCATTGGCGGCAAGACTTGCCAACGATGCGACGCGTGCGGCGGTCGAAAAATATATTTACGATGCTTCAATGAAATCAAATGTAGACAGATTACAGGATAAGGAAAAGACCGGTGTATTCACGGGTTCTTATGCGATTAATCCGCTCAACAACAAAAAAATTCCGATCTGGCTGTCCGACTATGTGCTTGCGGATTATGGAACTGGCGCAATTATGTGCGTACCGGCACATGACGACAGAGATTTTGATTTTGCGAAAAAATTTGATATTCCGATTGTCCAGGTCATTGCAAAGGACGGCAGGGAAATTGAGCACATGACGGAAGCATACACGGAGGCTGCCGGAACGATGATCAATTCCGGAGACTGGAACGGGATGGAATCGGGCGTTCTTAAAAAAGAAGCGCCGCTCATAATTGAACAGCGGGGGTTCGGTAAAAAAACGGTCAACTATAAGCTGCGTGACTGGGTTTTCTCAAGGCAGCGTTACTGGGGGGAGCCGATTCCGATCATTCATTGCCCAGACTGCGGCTGCGTACCGGTGCCTGAGGAGGAGCTTCCGCTGCTCCTTCCGGAAGTGGAGTCCTATCAGCCGACGGGTACGGGTGAGTCTCCGCTTGCCGATATTACGGATTGGGTAACTACAACGTGTCCGGTGTGCGGAAAGCCCGCAAAAAGAGAGACAAATACAATGCCTCAGTGGGCAGGTTCCTCTTGGTATTTTTTAAGATATATAGACAGTCACAATAAGGAAGAGCTTGTCAATCGTGAAAAGGCGGATGCAATGCTTCCTGTGGATATGTATATCGGCGGTGTCGAGCATGCGGTACTGCATTTGCTGTATTCAAGGTTTTATACGAAATTTTTAAACGACATCGGAGTCGTTGATTTTGACGAACCGTTTACAAAGCTGTTTAATCAGGGTATGATTACCGGAAAGAACGGTATCAAGATGAGCAAGTCCAAGGGCAATGTCGTATCGCCGGATGATCTCGTGCGTGATTACGGCTGTGATTCCCTAAGACTTTACGAACTGTTCGTCGGCCCTCCGGAACTGGATTCCGAATGGGATGACAGAGGCATCGACGGCGTTTATCGTTTCCTGACAAGACTTTGGAATCTTGTTTTGGATAATTGCGAAAAGAACGTTCAGGCAAATGGCGAAATGCTGAAATACCGGAATAAGATGATTCATGATATTACAAATCGACTTGATAATTTTAGCTTAAATACGGTTGTATCCGGTTTTATGGAATACAATAATAAGTTTATTGAACTGGCAAAAACAGACGGTATTGATAAAGAGACTCTTGAGACGATTGTTCTTTTGCTTTCTCCGTTTGCACCGCATATCAGTGAAGAGCTTTGGAGCCGTTTGGGACATACGCAGTCCGTATTTGCAAAGGCATGGCCGAAGGCTGATGCAGAGGCGATGAAGGATACGGAAAAGGAGGTTGCCGTACAGATTAACGGAAAGACGAAGGTTGTTGTAAAGATCGCTGTGGAGGCCGATCAGGAAACAGCAATTGCCGCCGGAAAAGCAGCGCTGGGCAATAAGCTTGTGGGTACGATCGTAAAGGAAATTTATGTTCCGGGAAGGATCATTAATATTGTCTGCAGGTAGGATTTAAGAATCGTTTCAGGGGGCACTGTTATGTGGGTGGATTTTGTGAAAGATATACGAGATTTGACTCTGCTGTCTATCAGTTTGCGGTTAATACTTGCGATATTTGCAGGAATATTAATTGGTATTGACCGCGGAATGAAACGGCGTGGAGCCGGCATAAAGACCCATGTGCTCGTTTGCCTTGGCTCGACTGTCGTTATGATGACAGGGCAATATATTTATAATTATTTCGGTTCGGAGAATGATATCAGCCGTCTTGGGGCACAGGTCATCAGCGGCATTGGTTTTCTGGGTGTCGGGACGATCATTGTGACCGGTAGGAATCAAGTACGCGGGCTGACAACGGCAGCTGGTTTATGGGCGTGTGCCTGCATTGGTCTTGCTTTCGGTATCGGATTTTACGAAGGCGGTCTGATTGCATTGGCGTTTGTTTATATTACATTTATCGGGCTGACGAAGTTGGATTTATATGTATATCGGCATTCCAAGGTGCTGGAGCTTTATATTGAGGTTGACAGCGGCAAACGCGCCGTGGAGCTGATGAAAATGCTTCGGAAGCTGGAGCTGCGCGTGGCAGCATTTGAAACAACAAAAACAAAAGTTAAAAATGATTGTGTATCTGTTATGGCGACAATAGAGCTACCCAACCGCCATATGCGCGAGGAGACGCTTTTGGAAATTCGCGATATGGCAGGGGTGCTGTTTGTAGAGGACCTGTAAATGAGCTTATTTAAAAAATGAGCTCATTTTAAGAAGCTGTTCGATTCGCTGCACCTCATCCGGTGCACTGTGTTTTCTGATTACGGAAACAATGCGCGTCGTTTCATCGTTTGTAAATTCAATTCTGTTAGTTCTCGCCTTGGAAAGAAGTGCGAGAAGATAAGGCATTTTTTCCTGCTCCGTTAAATTTTTCGAATCAAATAATATTTTTTTAATAAATTCAATTTTTTCACGATTAATTCCGACAAGTGCCGGATCATTAATCCATTCTGAAGAATCCATAGGATCATCCTTTCTAAATGATGGTTTTAATTATTAGATGTTATCTTTAAACCGATTAAACAGTTCCAGCTGTTCAGGCGATAGCATTGCCTCAAACATCGCCGGATTGATTCCGGGGGCCGCAGTGGGAATTTCGTCCTCATCGATGACCTGGATAACAGTTTCCCCGTCGTCGCTGTTTGTTTTGCCGGTAAACTGTTTCATCATTTGTACCATATTCATGATTTTTTCCATGTCCATGCCGTCTGAAAACCCGGCGCTGTCCATATTGGTTCCTCCGAAAAAATCGCTGCCCATATTCATTCCGTTAAATAGCCCGTCACCGTTCATTTCCATCATCATTTTAAAAAGAGGCGCATAGGATTCGTACATTGTAAATGCATTGAAAATACCGGAGATTTGGGAAAACATCTGTGTCTCCTCCTCATTTCCAAGCATGGAAAGCGCTGAAAAGAGCGTATGGTAGTCAGTATTCCACTGGGCATCCTTTGGATACGGGAAAAATGTCTGCGGTTTTCTGAAGAGCGAGATCGTATGAACCAGTTCGGAAAATTTAATATAGACATAGAGCATGCCCTTGTCGGCAACCGGCAGAAACGGAAGGGATACCTTCATCATTTTCAGATGACGGGTTGTTGTATAGGAATCAAATTCTGAAATTGAAGAAAAGGCATCTTTTTCCATCAAGCACAAAAATCCCGTCGGCTATATTTGTACTATACTTATGTCTCAACCCCGACTTTTATGCGTGGCGTTACTTTTGTTTGGCATACGGAGCAATTTCCTATCTAACAAGAAAAGAGAGCACCTGCGAAGGTGCTCTTTTGAGAGAAGTAATTAGCAGAAAGAATTTCCGCCGCAGCAGCTCAGGAGCAGGAGAATGATGATGATACATTCGCATCCGCCGCCACCGCCGAAAGATAAGAGACCGTTGCCGCATCCGTTGCCGCATCCGCTGCCGCATGAATCATTATTACTGCCGCATCCACCGCACAGACATAATAAAAGAATGATCCAGATAATGGAATTACAGCCACTATCATTCCCGGTACCGCCGCATCCGCAGTGATTTAAGTCGCCCATATTATTAATCCTCCGATATTTTGTTTATGCTATATAGTATGAGCATCAATAAAAATGGTGACAGCATACAAAAATAAAAAATTAGTAAATTGTAACAAAAAATTGAGACAATATATAGCAAAAAGACTTGATATTTTGCCTAGATATAGTAAAATAAAGAAAGGAATGCGTAAGTATTTCTATTTTGTATAACAGAAAAGCTGTTGAAAAGAAGGGCTGTTTTATGCATTCCGCACTGTTTGTTTTAGAAAATTCATCTTTTGCAAGCCAAATTAGAAAACTGCTGAGAATGCGCGATATACCGTGCTGTTTCGCACATACCGAAGAAGAAGCGCTTGCAGTCATGGAATGCAATGAAATTGCGGTGGCTATGATTTCCTTGAGCCTTACTTCGACTGATGTCAAGAGACTGGCAAAGAAGCTTCTGCATAAGAATGAGCGTCTGCAGCTCTTGCTCTTATTCGAGAAAGCAGATATCAGAAGCGCGATTTTTTTACATAATACGCTTTTTTGCAGCGGACTTTTTTGCAGGGAGCTGCTTTCGGCAGAAGAACTGCTGGAGAAGCTTAAAGCAGCGCTCCTTCATTACGGCGAAGACGATGGACAGGAACAGAGGAAGGATGCATTCCTGGAAAAAGAAACGGAATATGAGAATAGGATGTTTCAAGTATCTTCTTTGTTGAATGACCGAATGGAGAGTTATCGGGAAATTATTCGTCATTTCCATTTATGCGGCAGACATCTTCCCGGTATAGGGAGTGAGATTTCACAGACAGAATGTATGGCCGATGTTCTTTCCTGCCACGAACAGATATTGGAGGATTTTATACAGATCCATCTGTTGAGAGAACCGCTGCCGGAGAGCTTTTTTGCTGCTGCCGCGGAGAAATTCGACCATCCCTCATTGAACAAATATTATAAGATTACAAATGAGGTGACAGGAGACATAGCAGGGGATACCTTTCAAAACATTGCTTTTTTGCTGAGTGTACTGTCTTCCTATTTTGATTATTTTTATTCGGAATACAGGGCCCGTGTGATCGTTTCAGAAGTTGAACGGTGCTATCTTTTAGATATCCTGTATGAAATCGACAAGTATGAGACGATGAAAAAAGCTGGTAAGGACCTGGCGGGGCTGAATGAAAAATTATTATCTGTCTATGCGGCAAAGGCGGTATATAGGAGTAAAGGTAATAGGATGCAGTATAAAATTTATTTTGCAAGATCCCTTTGAGACGAAAGATTAGGAAGAGGAATGTACCATAGTGGCTGAAAAAATAGAAGAAGCGAGACGACGCGACACGGATAGGATTGCTCAAATTCGTCAGAAATGGAATCTCGATCAGATAGAGGATTTGACGGAAGTATCCGGTTTGCTGCAGAACGGAAGCATTCAGTTTGAAACAGCTCTCGGCAGAGAGTTTGACGACGAACTGTATGAGCGGCTGCAGCTGATGAAACAGCGGGATATGAGAGGGCGAAAATCCGCAAAGGCTGCAAAAAAGAATGCGGTGCAGGGAAAGCCCCCGCAAAAGTCCAAACCGGAGTTGGTTCCGCAAAAAGAAACACTATTAAAAAAAGAGAAGAACAGAAAACTGATTATGCGGTTCAGCGCGTTGGTTGCCGTGCTGAGTCTCGGATATTTTATATTTTACAGCTATCAGGCATACAAGTCAGGCAGGGAATTTGAAGAACTTTCCGAACTGAAAAATTCAGACTTCACACTTTACAGGCCTGCGCGGGTCACCGTGGATGAGCCGGGAGAGACACCGGATATTCTGGAAGACTATGTTACTTTATATAATAAAAATAAAAGTCTAATCGGATGGCTTAAAATTGACGATACAATAATAGACTACCCTGTGATGTATTCCAAAAACGAGGAATATTATTTAGATCATAATTTCAATCAGAAAAAGGATGCTAACGGTTCCTTGTTTATTGATGCTCAGTGCAGCGTTTGGCCGCGGAGCCAGAATATCATCATCTACGGACATAACATGAAATCGGGAAAAATGTTTGGCAGTCTCAGTAAATATAAAAGTGAAGCCTATTATGAGAAGCATCCTGTGATAAAGTTTGATACGCTTTATGAAAAGGGCGAATATCAGGTTATGTTTGTCTTTTCGGAGATTGTTCATGACGAGACGGAGGTGGCATTCAAATATTATCAGTTCGTGAATGCCAATTCAGAGCAGGAATACGCTTCTAATATGGAAGAAATGAAAAAGATGTCCCTATATGATACGGATATCACATCCAAATATGGTGATGAACTGATCACACTATCGACCTGCGATTACACAGCGGGCTCGGAACGATTTGCGGTTATTGCAAAACGGATTAATTAAATTGTACAAAAGCGAAATGTAAACAGAATAAGTACAGAAGTTAAAGGAGAACGTACATGGCAGCCAAAGTTTCCAAAATGAAAAAAGTCAAATTAAAGAAAAGTGCGAGGAGAACAATTGCTGGGTTGCTCATGGTGACAGCCCTGATTGTGGCCGCAGTTCCAGTGCAGGATGTTGTGGCGGTAACCACGGCTGCGACGGGTATTCCGAATCTTGACACGATTGTAAATACTTATGGCTTTTGCAATAATGCAACCGACCAAACTTCTGTTACAACAGATGAGTCGGAATCTAAATTTGGATTTCCATTAGACGGAGAGGTAACTATTACTCCAGAATCGGGTGGAACCTATACTTACTATAAAATAAATATGTCGGGAATGCTTGATTCAAGTATTCCGGTGCCTCTTTACCAGCTGCAGAAACCGACCGTCGGTTCGACGGGTTTTTCCTCTGTCAAGAAATATATTGGTACGGGCGGAAGCGGTTATCAGCCTGATGAGACTATTTATCTTGGAGATGCGGTCGGTTATCAGGACACCAGCTATGCGGCTTCAGAGTATTATGTAAAGAAAGGTGAAGAACTTTACAAATATAAGGAAGAGGTGATGACGGGAAAGAATGATCCCGTTAAAGAAATAAATACTACCGGTGAATACAAATATTTAAAAGTTACGGTCAGCAAAATGGAAGGGAATACAATGAGCGGAAATGCCATTGTTTCTGAAGTTTTTTATGCATGCGCTAGTAAACAACCGATTTATTCCATTGCGGACTATGCTTTTTATGATAGAGCTAATTTTAGTAAGTTAAGTTTTCCTTCCGGTGTCACAAAAATTGGTGATCATGCCTTTGAGAAATGTAGTAGTTTGAATTCCGTGTATCTGGCAGGTGACTGTGAATCGGTAGGAGTTAACGCATTTGCAGAGTGCGGACAGATTACAAGCGTGACATTTGCCGAGGAAACACAGTTTAAGAAAATCGGTGACGGAGCATTTGCAGAGTGTAAAATTTCTTCCATTGTATTCCCAAACACACTAGTTAAAATTGGTTCCGGCGCATTTTATGATTGTTTTGAATTGAATGATACAATTGATGGCTATTCCTCTTCCGGAATGTTTCGAAAGCTGAATGGGAATGTTACTTTGGAAATTGGAGATTATGCATTTGCAGGATGTAGAAGTCTCACGGAAATGAAAATGTATAAAAATATAGTTGCGCTAGGGAAGGGTTCAGGTTCCGTTACGGGCGATGGCATTTTTGCGGGTTGTTCTAACTTGAAGAAGCTTGAACTGCCTGAGAGCTTTGGAACGGGAACTCAGAAAAAGCTTGCGCAGGGCTTCTTCTATGGCTGTAATAATTTACAATATGTTCGTTTTTATAATGATACAACAACCGCAACCGACAGAGATTTCATTACGGAAGCAAATAAAAAGGATGGGGAGACGGCAAATGTTCCCAACTCCTTTGCTATTTGGGGACCACGCCCGGCAAATCTCGGACCGGAAATATATAATTATGCAAAAACAAACGGCAATACCTATATGTATTTAGACGAAAATAATAAGATAAATTACGAATTGACATTAAATGGATATAAATTTATTTTTGATAGTGATGGTTTATTGAAAGGATGCGAGCCTCAAACAGAAGCTTCAGATAAACTTACAATTCCCGACACCATCGGTTCCATTAACATTACTAAAATTGGAGCCGGAGCTTTCAAGGATATGGATAGTACAAAACCAACTACTATTGTTATACCGAATACAATAAAGGAAATTGGAGAGGGCGCGTTTCAAAATTGTGCGAAGCTAAAAGAAGTCTATATCAACACGACTGGTGTTGCAATCGGGAAGAGTGCATTTGCCGACAATGCCTCCTTAGAGGGAGTTTATTTTACACAGACTGACGCTGCGAACGGAGCGACGGCACTCGGGGAGGCCTGCTTTAAAAACTGTCCCAAAATGGAAATCATTGAATTAAGAAATGACGATCCGAATTCGGACGCAATTTATGATGTAAATATTACTTCCATTGGGAATGAGGCATTTAAGACTGGAAAATCCACAAAGAATGCCGAGGGTGGTTTCCTTACCATTAAAGGAAAGATGGATGTTAATTACGCCCCGTTTGCTTTTGCGATTAACGGAAGCAATACGGTAAGTGTCATTGATGACAGTTATATTACGTATAAGAGCGGCAATCCGCAGAATCTGATTGCAATGTACAGTAAGAATTTAAATAATGGCGCCGGCGGCGTGTCGCTAATGTCTTATCCGACTGTGGAGACAGTTGTCGATACTGTGTCAGGAAATAATATCAAAGTGCATGATTTGATTAACAAGGTGTCAAACGGTGAGCTAATTACAAAAAATCAGCAGGATATCATCGATAATACAATGGCAATCAGTGTGCCTCTCGGAATTAATTCGATTGAGCAGGCAAAAAATTCTCTGCTGGCTGACAATCCTTATTTCAGAAGGGTCAATGATTCCACAGATCATCAGCATGGACTGAAGACCTTAAATCTATATGGTGTAACCTCTTTGCCGGAGGCCGGACAAGCGTTTGCGGAAAACGAGAATCTGACTGCGGTGACGTTTCATTCCGACGTTACCGATATCAGTTCGCTGCCGTTTTATAAATCTGTCAATGTGTCCGGTGTGACGTTTGTAAGCGAAGGAACCAAACAAAATGCAACGCCGGAAAACCCATATTATTGGTGCGAAAATGGGATCATCTTCAGCTATGACGGTACCGATACGACGCTTGAGGAGGTGCTTCCCGGAAGAGGAAGCGTTGTCGGAGGGACGACGATTGAAGCTGCCGAGACGAAGGATGTTACTCAAATTGCCGAAGGGGCTTTTAAGGACTGCGATATTATCAGGGAAGTTTCCTTTGCCTCCTCCTCAAATTTGAAGAAAATCCCTGCAGATTGCTTTTATGGCTGTGATCAGCTCACGGAAGTGACGCTTCCCGGTTCCGTCAATTCGATCGGAGACTCCGCGTTTGCGGAAGGCAACGACTATATTAATGTAATTATTCCTTCCACAGAAGTGGATATTGCGGATAACGCCTTCGCGGGTGCGTTGTATGCCACAATCTGGAGTTATGAAAACAGTGCCGCAGAGCGATTTGCGAAAAGAAAGGCAATCACATTTAAAAAATTAGACACACTTTATACTGTCAAATTTGCCAATTATGACGGAACCATTCTGGAAACACAGACAGTGGCGGCGGGCGGTAATGCAACCGCACCGAAGACGAATCCGACACGCACCGGCTATACGTTTACGGGATGGAAACCGGATTATCAAGGTATTTTAAAGGACACGACGTGCGTGGCACAGTTTACGAGCAATTCGACCACATCGAATACCTCGACAACAAACAGCACAACGAGTACGACAAACAAGAGTACCAGCTCGAGTTCCAGCTCCTCTAGCTCGTCCAGTTCAAGCTCCTCCAGCTCTTCCTCGAGTTCGAGTTCCAGTTCTTCCAGCTCCTCGTCCTCCATGTCTTCCAGCTCCACAGGGCCAACTGTCATCAGCGGGGTCGGCAGCAAGGGAAACGGTGGAAATGGAAGCGGCAGCTCGGGAAGCAGCGGCTCGAACAGCGGCAGCGGCAACAGTGGAAACGGTAGTACAAATGTGGTTTCCACGGCGGGCGGTATTACGGATGTCGGCAAGATGTCGGCAACGGTAAACGGCTCCTCCGATAATTATGTGATCAAGATCACAGAGACGCAGGAAGCGAATGAAAGTGCACAGGCGGCATTACTCGCGGCATTTGGGTCACTTGAGCCGCTCAGGTACCTGCCGATTGATATCAGCCTTTACGACAGTACCGGTACGAATAAAATATCGCCGATCCCGGATGGCGTGTCGGTTACAATTACGATGCCGATCCCTGATGATCTGGCCATTTACGGTGGAAATGCCAAGGTAGCCAGCACGGAATCGGGCGCGCTTGAAAAGATAACGCCGAGATTTACCGTGATCAACGGCGTACCATGCATGAATTATACCGTGACGCATTTATCGCCCTATGTTGTTTATGTAGATACCGCGAATTTGACAGATGCAGGCGTTTTGGATGCGACACCGCAGACCGGTGATCTGCTGCATCCGAAGTGGTTTCTTGTAATCGGACTTGCGGCGGTTTCGGTTGTTCTGTTTTTAAAGAGAGATAAGGAAGAAATGTTAAAGACTGCATAAGGAGAAGGTATGGGAAAGACAATACGAAGAGCGATAGCGATCCTGCTTGCCGTGACGGCGGTATTGCTGATGTGTCTGCCGCCGGCGGATACGCAGGCACTTACGCAGCGCGGAGACTTCAGCATGGACGGCTCCACGATAGCCGGTTACACGGGAAATGCGTCTGAACTGACCATACCGAACAATGTGACGGTCATCGGCAAGGATGCTTTTTCGGGCAATGAAAGCCTTGTCAGGGTGACCATTCCGGATTCTGTAACTACAATTGATTATGCAGCATTTGAAAATTGTAAAAACCTGCAGGAGGTATCCATACCGGAAAGCGTTAAAACCATTGGTTCCAGCGCTTTTTCGGGTTGTGAGAAATTAGAGCGGATCAATATTCCGTCAAAGGTTTCAACGATCGGATCAGCAGCTTTCGCGCGCTGTACGAGTTTAAATAATATTTCTGTCTCATCGGGAAACGAATCTTATAAGTGCATTGACGGTGTGCTTTATACGTCGGACGGCAAAACACTCGTCCAATATCTGGCAGGGCGGACGTTCAGCACTTATTCTATGCCCTCCGCAGTAAAGGAGATCGGCGAGTATGCATTTTGGGGTGCCAATCTTTTTACAAATGTTACAATTTCAAATCGAGTCACTGAAATTCCGGAATATGCGTTTGCAAATTGCAGCGGACTGACATCTGTTACAATTCCGTCATCGGTTACGGCGCTGCAGGCATATTCGTTCGGTGACTGTACAAATCTTCAGACGATTGTCATGCCTGATTCCGTAGGCTATATCGATGATCTTGCGTTTGCAAGCAGCGGCAATGTTGAAATACAGCTGTCGGATGCGGTGTCAGCACCGGTGCAGGAGGCAAGCGCTTCAGGCTCGGTATCGGAGAATGAAGCCGATACCATTTCCGGCAACAGTACCGCAGAATCTGACAGCAGCCAAACTCCGCAGGGGGCTTCGTCAGACATGTCCCCGCAAGGATATTCCAGTG
>JASGGU010000051.1:0-28280 GCA_047602645.1 Lachnospiraceae bacterium
TTTTTTCTTGAATTGTTCAGGGTTGGTTATACTGTTTAGTTTTCAAGGTGCTCTTCATAGCCGCTTTATGACTGCTTATTTCCCTTCGAAAAGTTATCTTTCTCGACGTGCGGCTTATACATAATATCATTGCAATTTGGCATTGTCAACGGTTTTTCTAATTTTTTTGATATTTTTTTTCCATGGTTTTTATATTCAAAAAAAATACACCATATCTTGTATAACTAATAAAAAAAAACACAATTTAACTAGGAAATAAACCGGAGCAGGATGTTACAATTAAATAGAAAAGACAAAAACCGGCTGTCCTTCACCTCGGCCATCATCGTATTGCCAATCTCATTTCCGAAAAAGATAATGACAACAAAGAAAAATACCCATACGATGATCAGCGCCTTCATAAAACCTGCCGCCGCTCCCAGAATTTTATTTATTCCTTTTATAATTGGAATTCTTGCAATGATATCCGCCGAAAACAACACGAACCATAAAAAAATTGTCAGCATCAAAAACATCCCGATAAAAGAAATCGCATTAATAATAAGCTTTGCAAGATATCCCGCAATGTAATCTTCAAAGATCGTGACCATCAGAGATTGGTACATCTCCGCTGTATTGTTTTTGATCAGACTTGTTTTCAATATATCCGGCAAATCATAGGACTCGATTGTCAGTGCTTGGTTTTCTGGAACCGTATTATCCAGCTTGGAATTATCCTCTTCAAATACACTGATCACCTTTTGTTTTACTGAATCATAGGTCTTCGTATGATTGATCAAATAATCACTGATGTGGGGTGAAACCACTGTAACAGCAGCGATGACCAGAATAATTCCAAGCAGAGAAATCACAATTCTGAGAAATCCCTTCCGGTAGCCATTTACGATGCAGATAAAAAGTAAAGCCGCTACTGCAATAAATAAATAATTAACATCCATATTACTTCCCTCAAGTATTTTCCGTTTCCTAAAACCTACGTTATTTTAATTGTATTTCCGACATTTCACCGCCCGATACGAGCAGGTATTTCGTTTTACTGTCCGTTGGAATCATCGTCAGGACAGAGTTTTTAAAAGAACCCTTGTATTTTTCCACACCCTGCATATTGTAGATAACACATTCATTACTATTATAAATAATAACAAGATCCTTATTGAAAATGATGTCCGAGTATTCCAGATCAAATTTCTTCGATAAGCACAAAGCACCCGAAGTATCATAGACATCCAGCCTGTAGAGAGCCTCGCTCGTACCCTCCGCATAAACAAGCCCGATGTAATCCTCATTATAATAAATACTCTTTACTTCTTCCTCCAGCGAAAGCTCGAATATATTCTCCGGCTTCTGATCCCCTCTGTAAATTCCAAACTTATCGTCTCCAATCGCAAACGATGTCTTGCCATTCATAAATTTCACATAAGGAATGACCGTATCTGCATAGTTATAGCCGCTGACAAGCTTATCAATCTCATTTTGCCCTACTTCGCCAAAATTATAAAAAGCAATAGAAGAAGAAATATCGCCGCTGTCAATATAAAGATAGGAAATACCGACCATAATTCCGTCCTTTGATATCGCCACATTGATCGGATAGCCGCTCTTTGCCATTGTCGTCCGATCATCTGCGATATTGTCACCCTCCTTATTAAACAGCCTGACCCATGTAACATCTCCCTCCTCCAAAACTGCGGCAACGTTGCCGTTTCCTGACACGCAAAACTTCTTTACCGGAAGCGTCGTATCAATTTCTCCCTGCAGCCCTGAGCCGTTCATCACGTAGATTTTCGTTCCTTTATAATCACCAAGCGCCACATAATCATCACAAATGTCGACCATGGGACTTTGCATTTCATAGGTTTGGTTCCAAAGCATCTCATTTTCCATATTAAAAGCAGAAGCACCGTCCTGGCTGTAACGAAGCACATTTCCGTTAAAGCTCAAGTAATTTGCAGTCGTTGCCTCCTGATAATTCAACGTTTCCATGATATCATAATCCGTATAAATCATATTCTGATAATTGTAATAGAGGGCACCTGCCACCGCCGCAATAATAGCAACCACCAGCAAAATCCGGTAGAAGATTGCCAATCGATGTCTGGTCAGTTTCTTTTTGTAATCCTGCTTCTCACTGGCATATTTATTTTTAAAATATTCGTTGATCTGTGCCATTTGCTTCTCTCCGGATATTGCAGTTCAGCTTCCATCCGAACTGTAACAGTTCTTTTGTTCTTTCGCCCCGCCGCACTTTTTCCAAATAATTTCTGTTTTGAATTTATCTACGGCAATTGCAGTTCCTGCCCGCATAAAATCTTGTCTTTATCGTTAATATCATTCAACTCGCATATTTCATCCACTCTATTATCTGTTTGATAAAACATCCTGCTGATTTTAGCCAGCGTATCTCCCTCTTGCACAATATAACTGTCTGTTTGCTGATCTTCCACAATATACACAACTTGCTCCTCTTTTTCTTCCAAAGCAGGAGCTTCTAAAGAGGGTTCCTCAACCGCCGCTGCCACAGCTGTCTCTTCAACGGCAGCTTCCGGCAGCGGCTCTGTTGCCGGCGTGGATTGTGCGAGCGTCCGCTCCATTCCTTCCGAAATAGCTTGCAGCGCTGTTTCCATCTGCTTCATTTTTTCATAACTGTTCATTGTAGCGACACTGATTGCGACCGACAGTATGAACAGCACCATACTGACGGCACATAACAGTCCCGTAACCCGTTTCTGTCCGGCGAGCTGCTTCTTCTGCTTCATAATTTCTCTGAAGTGGTAGACAACCTGATCCATTGACGCTTCTTCCGGCAGTTCCTCTAATTCTGTATCTTCCTTACGGTAAACCGTTTCTTCCATGCTCTCACCTTCCTTTGACCTCGGCATTCCGCAAAAATAGTCTAAGAAAAGAATAGCATGTTCGACACTCATAATTTATCAGATTGTGTCGGCAGAATATTTTTTTGAATCAGCGATCCAACCCCGCCGCCCATTTTGCAAGCTGGATTGCTCCCATGATTCCCTGGTCGTCATTTAAGCTTGCCGGCACAATATAATGGTCTATATCCTTTAACTGTTTTGTATTAATATATCCGTTTATCATCTTCAGCGTTTTCTCACGGATAAGCGGGAATAGCTGCTCCTGATGCATAACTCCGCCGCCGAGTATGATTCTTTGAGGAGATACCGTGAAAATAAATGAAGTTAAGGCTTGTGCAATATAATGTGCTTCCATTTTCCATACCTCCGGCCTGTCATTCAGCGTAACTGCCTTCGCATTCCATCTGCCTTCTATTGCAGGCCCGGCTGCCATCCCCTCCAAGCAGGTCTTATGGAAAGGACAGTGCCCTTCATAATGATCCTCAGGGTGCCTGTTCAAAATAATATGACCAGCTTCCGGGTGCAGCATTCCATGCAGCAGCTGACCGTTAATCGCAATTCCTACGCCGACACCGGTACCAATCGTAATATAGATGACGCTGTTCAAACCTCTTGCGCAGCCAAATGTCAGCTCGCCCAGACAGGAGCCGTTGACATCCGTATCCAGCTCTATCGGAAGTTGCAGCGCAGCTTTTAATGTACCGACAAGATCATAGCCTTGCCATGCAAGTTTCGGCGTATCCAATATCCTCCCATATGTCTCGGAATCCTTGTTCACATCGACAGGGCCAAACGCGGCAATACCGAGTGATGCAATTTCCTTGTCCTTAAAATATGCAATGATCTCCGGCAGTGTTTCCTCCGGGGTTCTTGTTGGAATCGAAATTTGTTCCAATATTGTGCCGTCCTCCAAGCCGACCGCACATACCATTTTTGTTCCACCTGCTTCCAATGCTCCAAATTTCATACTCTTTTCCTCCATTTTCTACTGCAAAATTAATACCAAAAGTATTGGAACAAACAAACCGCCGGATGCGTACTGCACCCGGCGGCTGTCAGTAACCCATATCATACATCATTATAATGCATTTATGGGCTTGTAATCAATACTGTAATTTTCCCCGTAAGCCGATAAGCTCCATAAGCATATGGAATGATGAAGGAATCTCCCGCGACAATCCTGTTTCCGTCAACATCTCCTTCTCCCTCAATCACGCTTAATATCTGAAACGGCTTGTCTTGCATGAGTTCCTGCTCCCCCTCTACTTCAAGCTTGTCAACCGCATAAAAATCACAGGAGACCAAGCGTCCCGGCACGCCTCCCGTATGCCTGTCCGCTTCTTCATAGGGAATCTGCATGACATCAAGACTTTTCTGAATATGAAGTTCTCTTGGTCTTCCGTCCTTTAATCTTCCATAGTCGTATAGGCGGTATGTAATATCCGAGCTCTGCTGGATTTCCATAATGACTGTATTGTTTTTGATTGCATGAACCGTTCCCGGTTCAATTTGAAAAAAATCACCTTTTTTGATCGGAACTTCACGAAGCAGGCTTGTCCATTCGTTATTTTGTATCATTTTTTCTGCTTCCGCTTTAGATTTCGCGTGGTGACCGACGATGATCGTGCCATCCGGCTTGCAATTGACGATATACCAGCACTCCGTTTTTCCGAAAGAGCCGCTTTCATTCGCACCGGCATAGACATCATTCGGATGTACCTGAATGCTCAGGTCCTCCCTTGCATCAATTTTCTTTACCAGCAGCGGAAAGCGGTCACCCTCGATATTTCCGAACAATTCCCTCCTGTTTTCCCAAAGCCAGGAAAGTGTTCTGCCGGCATAGGCGCCGTTTTTTATCTTCCCATCTCCGTTCGGATGTGCGCTGACGGTCCAATATTCCAAACCCCATATCAATTCCTTTACAATCGGTTCCAAAAAAAGCAGTTCTTTCATCTATGTTTACGCTCCTGTATTCACATTTTTTTCATAAGAAAGCTTTGCCACAGAATCCCTGATTACAAGCTTTCCGCTGATAACCTTTCTGCCCGGAGATAAATTATCCCCGGTAATTCCTCTTAAAATAGAATCCACAGCCATTTCCGTCATAAGCTGCAGATCCACCGCAAATGTCGTTAACGGGGGATTGGACAGCGTCGCAAAAATATAATCGTCAAAGCCTACAATAGAAATGTCCTCCGGCACACGGTAGCCCTCCGATTTCAACTGCTCCACTACACGGTAGGCTACTTCATCACAATTGCAAACAAATGCTGTCGGCATTTGTCTTGGGAATGCGATGGCATGCAACGTTCCGTTTTCATCCCGGTCGTTCAACAACCACTCCTCCTTCATCGAAATTCCATTTTGGAGAAGTGATTTATAGTAGCCTAAATATCTGTCAAGAATACTGCTGGTCGCAAAAATATCCCCAATAAATCCTATTTTTTTATGTCCGCATTTGATCAGGTAGTTCGTCAGCAAATTGCTGCCGTATACATTATCACTGACAATTGAATCCACGGTAGCATTTTCGTCATAAAAATCAAGGAACGTAATCGGCATGTGCAGCTCCTTAAGCATCCCGATATAAGCTTTTTTCAGCTGGCCGATCACAAGGATTCCGTCTACCTTTTTGTTGGCAATCATTGCCGGAAGATTGCAGGCTTCTTCGTCCTCTTTAAAAATGACCTCCATAATACCAAAGCAGTTGTTATTTCCAAGCTTCATAATAATATTACTATGCAGTTTCGAATAGAAAGCAGTATCATCCTCTAAAAACCTTCTTGCAATCAAAATACCGACATTATAGTTTTTGTCATAATCATCCGTTCTTACGCCGGCATTATATCGATAACCCATCTCCTCCGCCGTGATTTTGATCCGCTCACGAACCTCAAGACTCACGCCTTCTTTTCCGGACAGTGCTTTTGATACGGATACTGTGCTGATGTGCAGCGCATTTGCAATGTCCTTCATTGTAACCTGTTTTGCCATTTTTCTTGCCCCCACGTTTTAAAAATCCCTTTTCCTTACTTAACTGCAAACATCAGTTAAGTTTTTCCTTATTTAGGATATCACTTGGCAAGAAAATTGTAAAGTAAATTTACTTAATTTATTAACACAACTCATTTTCCGTTAAATACAAAATCACAGCCGCGCTCCACTTGAAATGCCTCAAAATAACTATTTTCCATGGGAATCCACTTTTTACAAAAAATTTCACACTGCTTCTCCCCATTTCGTTTTCGGATCCGTTCTAACTGCTTTTCATAAGACAGCTTCATAAAAATCTTGAAATCATAGAGTTCTCCGAATTCGGGCCGCATAGAGTAGGCACCTTCTATCACCAGCATTTTCCGGCCGCTGACCATGCTCTCTCCAATATAGTCCATTTCTTTGCAGGAAAAGAGGTGATAAGAAAATTCCCGTCCGCTTTGCACGCCCTTTACCACCTCTTCTATAAATCGTTCATAATGCACATTGCCGCCCGGCTGTCTCAAACGCTCTTCTGTTCTCAAAGGCAACGGCAGAAAAAAATCATCCATATGAATAATCTCACATTCATACAGCTCACTTAAATACTGTGCCAATGTCGTTTTACCTGCGGCCGAATTGCCGTCGATTCCGACAACAAGGCGCTGCTTTATTTTCCGCTTTTCTTCAAGAGCCGTTATCAGCGGAATAAACGTTGCATATCGCTTATCCATTACATGACTAGTCATTGATTACAACTCTTTCATCTTCAAGCAATCCCGTTTTCCTTAGAGCAATCACAATCGGAGGAATAATCAAAATATGGATAATAATACCCGGAATCGCCGTAATAAATGCACCGGATATAAATGCCTGCCAGGTAAACGGATTTTGAGTAATGCCGGATAGAATTAATTGCGCACAGCCCCATACGATCCTGCCGATGAGCATGGCAGTAATTAATACGATATAGATATTTATATTTTTCTTTGGCAGCCTGCGGTATAACAGTCCCGTAACAGTGCCATAAGCGGCCAGTTCAAATGCCATGGCCGTTCCGATCGGAAAAATCGGCGGCATCTGGAATAATAGAAATCTGAGCAGAGGCGCGATAAAACCGACTACCAGTCCATACTGCCAACCACACAAAAAACCGCACAGCAGCACCGGAATGTGCATAGGGCTTAAGACACTTCCAATTTCAGGAATCTGCCCTGTTAAAAATGGAAGCAGGAGGCAAAGTGCCAGACATACTCCTGATAACGTTATTTTTTTTGTTTTCTGGTTCATAGTATTACATTCCTTTCATAAAAATACGATTATAGGTTTCCTTTTGATTCCTTCTGGAATGTCATACCTTCCTGGTATTGTTTATAAAAGGGTGCCTGCTTCATTCCTGGATTTCTTCCACCGCCAGTTCAATCAGCTTATCCAATGCTATTTCTTTTGTCCCGACAACATAATTATTGCACTTTATGCTCGGAATCAATATTTTCCTTGCACTGCTGCTCCCTACGGCGACCGCCATTTTCGGAGTGATTTCACCTAAAAGAGAATCTGCAGCTATGATGCCGATCGGTCCTACAATATAATCTGCATCACGTGCATTCACAATCGTCGCGTTTTCGCCCGTAGCTCCCAGCTTCACGCCGGCCTTCAGCATATTTGCGGTTGCAATGCTGTTCGTCCCTACTGCAACGATCCGGGCATTTGGCAGCCGCTTTACCAACCGTTCAATCAGCATCCGACCCACATTCCCTCCCTGTCCGTCAATGACGACAATCTTCATACAGCCTCCGTTCAGTGCTTCCTGCACTTATTAGTCTCTCTGCGTCTAAGGTCTGATATTTGTTCCATGTCAACCGAACTTAATTTCCACCAAAAAGCCGCTTAATAATGCGAAGATAACAACAAAAAGCAAATAAATAATAAATTTTTTCATCCCCAGTGCAATTTTCAGTGCGCCGAGGTTTGTAATCTTCGTTGCCGGTCCGGTAATCATAAAAGCCGTTGCCGATCCTATGCTCATTCCCGCGCCCAGCCATTCCTTAAGCAACGGAATTGTCCCTCCGCCGCAGACATAAATAGGAACACCGGCTGTTGCGGCAAGCAGAATCCCAAATCCCTTTTGCTTTCCGAAAAGCCCTGCAAATGCATCCGTCGGAACATACCGCTGAAAAAGTGCAGACAGCAGAATTCCAAAGAGGAAGTAAACGCCCGTCGCTTTTATATTTCTCCAAATATTCTTCAAAAGTCTGAAGAACAAGTTCGGATCAATATCCCGATCTGACGGTCCTTTAAATCCTGCAAAATCAAAAAAGCTTTGTTTTCTATAAAAAAAATGAATACAGGTTCCTGCTGCTACACCACAAAGAATACAGGAAACAATACGAATCGTCAATACGGTCGTCCCGAGTGCTATACTGTAAATAATCAATTGCGGATTTAAAAGGACGGAACTCATCATAAATGCCGCAAGCCAATCCTCCCTCATCCCCTTTTCCCGGAAGGAAGCCGCGATTGGTATTGTTCCATACATGCACAGAGGTGATACCATGCCGAGCAGGCTTGCCAAGAGAATACCAAACCAACCGTATTTCCTATTCTGCATCGCACCGAATAATGCATGAATCCTCTTTTTCCCAAAAACAGAAATCACAGAACCAAGCACAATACCGATAACCCAATGTCTGAAAATCTGTTCGAATTGTACGCTGAAATAATAGCTCACATAAACATATTCTCTATGAATTGCGTCAATCATCAATATTCACCAGCTTATATTCCCTGCTCCCCAAGCTGATTTCTGCCGCGTGCTCCAGCGTGAGAAGTCCGTTTTGCTGCTCAATCCGGTTAATTAAAGAAGCTGCTCCTTCGTCACTTTTGGCATAAATAAGATCTACACAGGCTTGATCCAACGCAACCGGATCAAGCGATGCAAGAATTCCGATATCCGCTACTTCAGGTTCTGCAGGATGCTTGCTGCAATCGCAGTCAATGGACAGCTTATTCATAACATTAATATAAAGGATCTTTCCCTCCAAACTATCCGCAACGGCCTTCCCTGCCTCTGCCATCGATTCCAGAAAATCATCCTGTACACCATTCATCATAGAAGTCTTGCTTACTCCTGCCGTATGGATCCATGCCTTCCCTTCCGAAGAGGCAATACCGATTGAGATATTTTTAATGGAACCTCCGAATCCTGCCATCTGATGTCCTTTAAAATGTGAAAGAACCACATAATAATCATAATTTGGAAAGTTTGCCCCGACGAAGTCCTCCGTAATATGTGTTCCGCCCTCAATCGGAATACTGATGGAGCCTTCCGCATCCATAATATCCACATCCGCAATTGCCGTAAACCCATGATCCTTTGCAACCTGCATGTGCATTTCCGTTTTCTTGCGTCTGGAGCCACCGTAAGCCGTATTACATTCTACAATCGTGCCATCCACAGACTGCACCAATTCCTTAATAAGGTTAGGATCCAGATAATTGCTGCCCGGCTCGCCTGTTGAAAGCTTTACGGCAACGTTTTCACCCTTTGCCTCTACTCCTAATGCCTGATAAACTGACATAAGTCCCTCAGAGCTTATATTCTTCGTCATATAGACTGCGGAACCTTCCTCTGTTTCCCACTCGCTCACAAAAGGCTCTTTTTCAGGTCCTTCTGCCGCTTCCTCTTTCTGATCCTCTGTCAATTCATCCTGTGCAGCACTCTCAGGTACTTCCTCAGCAACCGCCGGCTCAACAGCATCCGATTCGTTTTCAAGCACCTCTTTGCCGCTACAGGCAGTCAAAACCAACATCATATAAACAGCCAAAAACAGTTTTCCCAATTTTCTCATATACCCTCCCATAAACACTTGTTTTTAGGCTCGTTGCTTAGTTACTATGAGTCTAGCATAGTAGAAATATTTCTGTCTATCTTTTTTAATCCTTATTTCATTTCCATGTAAAAATGCCCGCTCGTGGAATGATCGGGTAGGAGGTAGATAATTATTTTATCTACCGACCTCCCACACCACCTAGCATACCGTTCGGTACTAGGCGGTTCCTTAGTTTTCATAAACTATTGAATAATAGTCAAGCATGGAGGTATATCCCAGCTTGGCTATTATTTTATTTGAAAAGATTTGGTTTAGCACCTGTGCTATTCTCCAATTTCCTTTTCTGCTACATGCAACTTCCTTGGCTCTCCAATGTTCACAGCCTAATGCTTTGAGCATTCTGTACTTCGTCTTGATTTTCTTCCACTGTTTCCAGTAGACTGCCCTTATTCTTCGTCTTGCCCACTTATCTATTTCTTTGAGAAGTTCTTTCATGTCTGCAAGCTTGAAGTAATTCACAAAACCTCTCACAAACTGTTGATACTTTTCTTCTCTTTTCGCATTGCTCATGCCATTTTTTCTGTCTGTCAGTTCTCTGATTTTCTTCTTCATCTTTGCCACTGACTTCGGGTGCACTCTAAGTCTGCATTTTCCCTTGTATCTATAAAAGCTATATCCAAGGTACTTTACCTTGCTGATATGAGCCACTTCTGTTTTCTTCCGATTCACTTTAAGAAATAATTTTCCCTCGATATATGGAAGAATGTTTTCTAAGGTTCTTTCTGCACTTTTCCTGCTTTTACAGAAAATCATACAGTCATCCGCATAGCGGACGAATCTGTGTCCTCTGCGTTCCAGTTCCTTGTCCAACTCATTCAGCATGACATTGCTAAGCAACGGACTAAGTGGTCCACCTTGAGGCATTCCGACTTCTGTACGTTCAAATATTCCCTTTGCCATAACTCCCGCATTGAGATATTTATGTATTAATGAAATCAGTCTGCCATCTTTGATGGTTCTTGACAATAACTCTATCAGCTTACTCTGGCACACCGTGTCAAAGAACTTTTCCAAGTCCATATCTACCACGTATACATAGCCGTCGTTTACATTCTTTTTGCATTGTCTGTGCGCATCATGTGCTCCTCTTTTGGGGCGGAATCCAAAACTGTTGTCCGAGAATCTCTCTTCGTAGATTGGAGTCAGTTCCTGGGTGATTGCCTGTTGTATCACTCGGTCAACTACCGTAGGAACACCAAGTTTTCTAACTTCTCCTTTTGTTTCTTTGGGTATTTCTACCCGTCGAACTGGATTGGGTCTATATTTCCCTATCCTTATCTCTTGGATTAGGGTGTCTTGGTTCTTTCTTATGTAGGGCAGAAGTTCATCTACCTGCATTCCATCAATTCCACCTGCTCCCTTATTTGATTTCCCTTGTTTGTATGCCTTATTAAGATTATCTTTCCGCAAAATCAAATCCAAAAGATTGTTCGTCCAATAGTCTGTGATGATACCGCTCTTTTCAGTAATCTTCGCGTAGTCGAACACTTCTGCATACTCTTTCTGTTCCGCAGATACCATTTGCAGATAGTCTTCCATATGAAGTTGTCTGTTCTTAAATCTACTTTTAGTTACATTCATTGCTTGTATCTCCTAAAGTTCAGTCCTTCCCATTATGTTTGCAACCATCTTGGTACTATGACCTCTGCTGACTTCTTGCCATTCGTTATTACTACAAGTTTCATACTCTGTTTTCGCTTGCTGACAAGACCTCCCTTGGTACCACACGTTTCTTTCTCTCCATCTATCTGCCACATTTACTACAGTTAATTCCGAGTAGTTATTGGACTTCAGTTTGTGTAGCAACCTTATCCTTAACTATAGCCTGATGTGGTTTCTGTTCGTCAGACCAGAGATTTGCCTCCACCTTCCTTCAGATTCCACCTCCCGGTGGACACCCTTGGTCTTAGCTGTGTCCTTCCCACTACTAGGGCGGACTGGGGACTTTCACCCATTAGAAACGTGCGCCGCAAGGCGCACGACAAAAAAAGCGCGGTTTGATAACAAACCACGCTTTTGATCAATCAAATTTACTTCATAAATTCCTTCACCTGCTGATAGATGCCCTCGGCATCCAGCAGATATTTGTGAACAAGTGCAGAGGCGGAGCCTGACTCGCCATATACATCCTGCATACCGATCTTCATAACCGGAGTCGGAAGCTTTGCACATAGTGCATCACAAACTGCACTTCCCAGGCCTCCTATCACAGAATGTTCTTCCGCCGTCACAACCTTTCCGGTCTTCTTTGCCGATGCAAGAATCAATTCCTCATCAAGCGGCTTGATCGTGTGAATGTTGATCACTTCCGCATCAATCCCATCCGCCGCAAGCAGCTCTGCCGCTCCCATCGATTCCGGAACAGTAAGTCCCGTCGCCACTATCGTCACATCTTTTCCTTCGCGCAGTACAATGCCCTTGCCCATCTCGAACTGATAAGTTGACTCGTCATTGAATACCGGCACTGCCGCACGTCCGAAACGCATATAGACCGGTCCCACATATTCATAAGCCGCTTTTACGGCTGCTCTTGCTTCCACATCATCCGCCGGTGAAATAATGACCATTCCCGGAATTGTTCTCATCAGCGCGATATCCTCATTACACTGATGCGATGCTCCGTCCTCGCCTACCGATATGCCGGCATGAGTTGCTCCGATTTTCACATTCAAATGGGGATAGCCAATGCTGTTTCTTACCTGTTCAAAGGATCTCCCTGCCGAAAACATGGCAAAGGAGCTTGCAAACGGCACTCTGCCGGTCGTCGCAATACCCGCCGCAATACAGGTCATATTCGTCTCCGCAATACCGCAGTTAATATGCTTATCCGGATGTGCTTTCATAAAAATATCTGTCTTGCAAGCCGCTGCCAGATCCGCAGTCAGTACGACAAGATCATCATGTTCATTTCCAAGCTCAACTAAAGCATTGCCATAGCTGACTCTCGTTGCGATCTTCTTTACTTCTGACATAATGCTTCACCTACTTTCTTAAGGTCTTCCATTGCGACTTCATACTGCTCGTCATTTGGGGCCGCACCATGCCATGCCACATTGTTTTCCATAAAGGATACATCCTTGCCCTTGATACTCTTTGCAATAATGGCCGTCGGCATCCCCTTTGTATTTCTTGCCTCTTCAAACGCTGACGCAAGCTCATCAAAATCATGTGCACTGCAGTTGATGACATGAAAATTAAATGCCTTAAATTTCTCATCGATCGGATAGGAATTGCATACCTCTGTGATCGGGCCGTCTATTTGCAGTCCGTTGTTATCCACAACCACAACAAGGTTATCCAGCTTTTTATGTCCCGCAAACATTGCCGCTTCCCAAACCTGTCCTTCTGCCAGCTCTCCGTCTCCAAGCAGTGTATATACTCTATAGTCATCGTTAAAAAGCTTTCCGGAAAGCGCCATTCCCGTTGCAACGGAAACACCCTGTCCCAACGAGCCGCTGCTCATGTCAATACCCGGCGTATGCTGCATACAGGGATGTCCCTGCAAATGGGAACCGAGCTTACGGAGAGTCACTAACTCCTCCACCGGAAAGTATCCTCTGTGTGCCAGTGTCGAATAGAGTCCCGGCGCGCAGTGTCCCTTTGATAATACAAAACGATCTCTGTCCGGCTTTGCTGGATTTTCCGGGTCGATATTCATCTCCTCAAAGTAAAGATATGTCATAATATCTGCCGATGATAAGGATCCGCCCGGATGGCCTGCTTTAGCGGCATGTACCGCTGTTAAGACGCCCTTACGGATTTCGTTGGCTGTTTTTTGCAATTCCAGTTTGTTCATGAATTGTCATCCTTTCTTTAAATCTTCAAATAATAGGAAGTTCGGTTCACTAGGCTCGTGGAGTACCTCGCCAAGTTCCTTCGAACAACCTTCGCACTAAGCTCGACAATACCTCGCTAAGTATTTTTGGAAGTTCGATTCACTAGGCTCGTGAAACACCTCGCCAAGTTCCTTCGAACAACCTTCGCACTAAGCTCGACAATACCTCGCTAAGTGCTCTAGGTTTGTCCATAGTATGCGTTGGCGCCGTGTTTTCTGTTGTAGTGTTTGTCTTGCAGTACTTGCGGAGTGGGTTGGACCTGCTTGTTGATCAGTTCCGTTCGGTATGCCATTTTAGCCACCTCTTCCAATACGACTGCGTTATGTACGGCCTCCTTCGCGTCCTTGCCCCAGGTAAACGGGCCGTGGTTGGCGCATAATACTGCCGGTACCGCCATCACGTTCTTTTCCTTGAACGTTTCGATAATCAGCAGTCCCGTATTCTTTTCATATTCCGTATCGATTTCTTCTGCGCTCAAACTTCTGGCACATGGAATCTCTCCGTACATATAATCCGCATGTGTTGTTCCGTAGCACGGAATGCCCCTTCCTGCCTGCGCCCATGAGGTCGCATAGGAGGAATGTGTATGGACGATCCCCCCGATTTCCGGGAAAGCCTTATACAGCTCCAAATGTGTTGCCGTATCCGAAGACGGTTTATATTTGCCCTCTGCTACATTTCCCTCCATATCTACAACAACCATATCCTCCGGCTTTAATTCCTCATATTCCACACCGCTTGGTTTAATCACGAAAAGTCCCTTTTCCCGGTCGATTCCGCTGACATTTCCCCAGGTGAACGTCACAAGCCCGTGCCTGGGAAGTGCCATGTTTGCTTCATAAACCTGCTGCTTTAAATGCTTTAACATTCTACCTCTCCTCTTTCACCGTTATCTGATAAATTATTGCATCATCTATCGGCAGATGTACACATTCTCATCTGTCTCGGCGCGATATAATGTCTGATGGCATTATGCCATGACGCTCCGCCTCATGCTTTTATGCGCACTCCACTTTGTTCCGGCGCGATATAATGTCTGATGACATTATGCCATGACGCTCCGCCTCATGCTTTTATGCGCACTCCACTTTGTTCCGGCGCGATATAATGTCTGATGACATTATATCATACCTCCCCAGCTGTTTCAATGATCTGTTTCATGATCGAACTAAGTGCTCTGCATTTATTTAAATACAATTTCATTCCATCTAAGCTCATTTTTGAAATTTTTAATTGTCGTATCCTTGTCAATGACAACACTTTCAATTCCCATTACAGCGGCCCAGTCAACCATTTGCTCTGTTGTGAGATCATAAGAAAACGCCGTGTGATGTGCGCCGCCGGCGAGGATCCAAGCCTCTGCTCCAACCGTGAGGTTTGGCTGCGGTGTCCAAAATGCGGTAGCTACAGGAAGCTTCGGCATTGGCTTTTCTGCCTTCTTGCAATCCACTTCATTGATGATAAGGCGGAAACGATTTCCCAAATCAATCAGAGAAGTGGCGATCGCGGGTCCTGTCTTAGAGGTAAATACCAGTCTTGCCGGATCTTCCCTGTCACCCATCGATAACGGATTTACCCGGATACTGATTTGTCCATCCGCAACAGAAGGGCAGACCTCCAGCATATGCGCCTGCAAAATGCCTTCCTTCCCCGGAACAAAATTATAAGTATAATCCTCCATAAAAGAAGTTCCCTTCGCATCGTTCTTCCCGGCTGTCATGATTTTCATGAGACGTACCATTGCCGCCGTTTTCCAGTCACCTTCGCCGCCGAAGCCATAGCCTTTCTCCATCAGCCTCTGGATTGCAAGACCCGGAAGCTGCTGCAGTCTTCCCAAATCTCCAAAGTGCGTAACAATCGCCTGATAGTTCTTTTCCTCCAAAAACTTTTCAAAGCCAATTTCAATTCCTGCCTGAACGGACACATGGCGCTCAAATTCTGCGGCATCCCATCCTTCGAGCAGAATTTCATACCTTCCATAATATTCTTCCACAAGAGTCTTAATTTCGTTCTGAGGAACAGCTGCAACATATTCTTCAATTTCATTGACCGGATATGCGTCAATTTCCCATCCAAACTTGATCTGTGCCTCTACCTTATCGCCTTCCGTTACCGCAACGTTTCTCATATTGTCGGCAATCCGGCATACTCTGATATGGGAGGATTCCGCAAGCCCGATTGCTGTCCGCATCCAGCCCGCAAGCGCATCCTTCACCGCACCGGTATCCCAATGACCGACAATAACCTTTCTCTCGATTCCCATCCGAGTCACGATATGACCGTATTCCCTGTCACCGTGAGCGGACTGGTTTTCATTCATAAAATCCATGTCGATTGTATCATAGGGAATTTCTTGATTAAACTGCGTATGTAAATGGCAGAGAGGCTTTCTGTATTCCTGTAATCCGAGAATCCATGATTTTGCCGGTGAAAACGTATGCATCCATGTGATCACTCCAGCACACTCCTCATCCGCATTTGCCTCGTTAAATGTTTTTCTGATCAGTTCATTTGTAATTAATGTCGGCTTCCAGACAAGCTCGAAGGGCAGCACGCCCGACTTATTCAATTCTTCGACAATAATTTTGGAATGCTGTGCAACTCTGGTGAGGCATTCCTCTCCATATAAATCCTGTGAACCTGTACAAAACCAAAACTTATAATTTTTCCCCGTCTTCATGATGATCCTCCTATACTGATTGTCGTTATTCGTTTCAGCTCCTGCCGGATGACGGCAAAGACCTTTTGTCTACAAGTTCAGTATAAAACTTGTATGGTTTTATATACAAGTTGTTTTTTCCACTAAATAATTGGATTTTCTATGGTTTTTCCACAAGCTTGTCTGATTTTCTCTCCATACAGGACTCCCTAATAATCAATTCCGGTTTTACGATCCGATCTACCCGGCTGTCGCTGTCCTTCACGCCGTTTATTTTCTCAAGCAGCAGCTTTGCCACCATCTCGCCAAGCCGTTCCTTCGGATGCGCGATCGTCGTCAGCCTGACCGAGCCGGTTTCCGCCATGAAAGAATTGTCATAGCCTGTGACCGAAATATCCTGCGGAACCTGAAGTCCGTTTTCCTCCAAGGCCCGGATAACCTCAAGGGCCGTCTGATCATTATAGCAAACAACTGCATCCATTGGTTTTTTCTCATCGATAAACTGTTTAATCATGCCGGCCGGTTTCTTGATCCGATCCTCTGTGTGAAATAAAATGACATTATCCGGATCATACAACATGCCTGCTTCCCCAATCGCTTTACTATACCCTTTATGGCGGGCGACTCCCTGCCCATCATCAATTTTAAAAATGCCTATGATATGCCGGTGTCCAAGCCCAATCAAATAGTTTGTCAGCAGATAGCTGCCTTCCACATCATCCATGATGATATGCGGCTTATCCTTCATTTGAGGATAGGTTCCCTGCAAAAAAACATAAGGAATCCCCATTCGGTCAAGCTGCTCATACTGGTGCATATGCCTGCAGAAAATTTCGCTTTTACTCGGCTCGATAATCAGACCATCAATATCTTTTGTCATGATATCCTCAAGTGCCTTTGCCTCATTCTTCTGACTGTTTCCCGTATTTTTCAAGATGATGCTGTAGCCCTCCTTCGTCAGAATATTATCAATTCCCTGGATCAGTCTCGGAAAAATATAATCGGAAATATACGTCGTCACAACTGCGATATTATGCGAGCTTTCTCTGTGGCGCAGGCGCTCTGTACAATAAGTGCCCTTTCCATGCACCGCCTCCGCATAGCCTTCCTCTTCTAAAATGGACAGAGCCTTGCGTACTGTATGCCGGCTCACATGAAATTCCTTCACAAGCTCATTTTCCGATGGAAGCTTATCACCGGCCTTTATCTTTCCGCTTGTTATCTGCTGCCGCAGGTGCTCCATCACAATATAATATTTAGACTTTCCTTTATCATCCGGCATATCCTCACCTCAAACTGTTATTTTTATATTCTGCGTGTAACGTCTGAGCTACTTCGACGTATTCCGGATATAGCCCTGTACATTATCATAGTTAATAATACGGTAAGGCAAATACCCGTATTTTCCTTCATCCAGTCCGATTTTCTCGGGCACTTCCCCCTCCATGGCAAGTCCATAGGCAAGCTTCATAATCAGATCAGCCTGTCCCCTCGCATCATTATAGACCGTTCCTTCCATCTTCTTTGTCTTGATCATTTCCAACGCATTTTTTGTGCCGTTGATACCGACAATCAGCGGCCAATGCTCCACACCCGCCGCATCCAGCGCATCAATCGCACCAAGCGCCATATCATCATCATTCGCAATAATCATTTCAATCTGCCATGGATACTTTTCAAGCAGAGCGCTCATTTTTGTCGCAGCCTGTGCCCGGTTCCAGTTGGCAATTTCATCGCCGAGCTTCTCTACCGAATAACCAGCTTTCTTAATCTCCTCGATCGATACCTGTGTACGCACAAGCGCGTCCTGATGTCCGGTCTCTCCCTCAAGCATGACATATTGCAGGGTGCCGTCGTGATTGATATCCGTTTCATTAAAATATTGCTCATCGCTCAGTGCCTCCGTCACGACCTTTGCCTGCAAACGCCCGGACTGTTCTGCGACCGCCCCCACGTAATAAAGCTTGTTCCAGCGCTCCAAATCCTCTTTTACAAGTTCCCTGTTAAAAAAAATAACAGGAATATCTGCGCTCTTTACTTTATCGATAATCACGGTGGCATCTGTCCTATCCACAAGGTTTACACAAATAACATCACAGTTTTTATCAATAAATTTCTCGACCTGATCATTTTGTGTAAGCTGACTGCCGTTTGCACTCACGACTTCAAGCGAGATCGTGATGCCCTCCTCATTTTCCTTTTCCTTGCTCCATTCACTCAGGCTTTGCACGACATCGGAGATGAACGTATCATATTCATCATAAATACTGACACCGATTTTGATGTTCTGCGGCCTTTTTTCTTCATTTCCCAAAAGTATCCCTTCATACGAGCATGCTGTCATAGAAAACAACAGCTGCACACAAATTAATAAAGATAAAAGTCTGCTATTCTTATTTAATCGCTTCATATTTTGTGATCCCCCACACATTCGATCAAAGATGAAAAACTGTGAAAGCCGCTACTTTACAAAAGGAAACAACAACTTTTCATACTCCGCCGAATACATATCGTCCTCATTGATAATTTCATATTCGACCTTGTTGAAAATTTTATTCTTTTCGTATGCTTTTTCATCGAGAATAACCTTTACGCCCAAATATCCGATGCTGAACTCATTTTGATAAATAAGTGATTTGATTTTTCCATTGTCAAGGTAATATACCGCTTTATCACTATTTGCAATCCCATACACTTTAATATCTTTGTTTAAGTTTTCCACCGCGTCCATCAGGGACTCCATTGAGCTTGTATCGAGTGCCACCACGACATCGACAGCCTCCTCAGTCAACTCTCTCTGCAAGAACAGTACAGTTTGGATATCCTTTTCATTTTCATCGCGATCCCAGATAACAACCTCGTCCGCATACTGACTCAACGAATCATAGACACCCTGAAACCGGCCGGAAACATTCTTTCTTTCCATTCTGTCTGCGATAATGGCTGCCTTAATCCAGCCCTTTTCATTCGCCGCAATCACATTGGCAAGTTCATACCCCATTGCATAATTATCCGCTGAAATATACCAGTAGTCTTCCTTGTTCTCCAATCCATTTTCCACAAATACAACCGGTATTTCCACCTTATTTTCCTGAAAATACTGTCCCACCTCCCGGCTGTCACAGGCCGAAATCATGAGGGCATCTGCTCCGTTTTCAATTTCCCTGTTGATCAGTGCGAGCTGTTCCTTCGCATTCGTCTCCGTAGACATCGTAATCAGATTGACCTCCGCAGTTGTCTCGTCTGCCGCGCGCTCGGCACCCTGCTTGAGATTTTCCCACCGGTCAGAACTGTTTCCATACACGATGAGAGAAATATGAAACGCCGGTTCCTCCTTGGAACTGTAATTACTGTAGTAATAAAACTCCGCCACAATCAACACGAGCACGACAAAAATACTGATTTTTAAAAAACGTCTTCCCTTTCTCATGCCGGTGTCTCGCCTCCTTCCTTATATTGTTCATAAGGAATTTTAGGGAGGTGAATGGTAACCGTCGTCCCTTCATCCAGCTCGCTTTTGATTGAAAGGCCGTAATCTCCCTTGAAATAAAGACTGATTCGCTGATTGACATTCCATAGCCCGATACCCGAACCTCTTCCTCTTGTTTTTGTCTTTTTGGTCAGCAGCGTCTCGATTGTCTCCTGTGGAATGCCCATTCCGTTGTCGGAGACCTCGATATAAATATCCCCGTCCTGTTCATAGCCGTGCAGCGTAATTTCCCCATCTCCATCCATATGCTCTACACCATAATAAATTGCATTCTCAAGAAGCGGCTGCACGATCAGTTTAATCGTAGAACATTCCTCAATTTCCGGCGCAATGTCAATTATTACTGAAAATCGATTTTTATAACGAACTTGCTGGATACTCAGATAGTTTCTGGCGTGGACAATCTCATCCCTGACCGTGATGATATTATTCCCCTTGCTTAAACTGATGCGGAACAGGCTCGCAAGCGCCGTCACCATCGATATGGCTTCCTTATACCGTTCGCTCTCGACCATCCACACAACCGAATCCAGCGTATTATATAGAAAGTGAGGATTGATCTGTGATTGCAGTGCATCCAGCTCGCTTTTCCGTTTTTCCTTTTGCTCACGTACCATGTCGTCCATCAGTTTGCGCATCTGCTTTACCATCGATGTAATCGTCCTTCCCAGATGCCTTATTTCATGGGACCCGCCAATATAAATATGATCAGCGTCAAGATTACCGTCTTCCAGGTATTTGATGGAAGCCTCAAGCTTTCGAATCGGATCCGTCACCTTGTCGGAAATAAAAATATTACCGAACAGGATCAAAAAAATTGTCACTGTACATACCATCAGCATAAAAAAACGCAATTGCATCAGATTCATTGAAAATTCTTTTACCGGTGTCACGCTTATAATCTTCCAGCCGGTATAGCCTACTGTTTTTACGATGACAGTGCGTTCCTCCCCTAAAAAGCTCTCCACATAATTTCCGTCCTCGTAGAAGGCTGCCTTCTGATTATTCTCCTTGATCAGCCCAGAATAAATCGCCTTTTGTTCGGGATGATAAATAATTTCTCCGTTCCGGTTCATCAGATAGACATACCCGATTCCGCGCTCATTCACCTTGGTAAACATCTGCTCAATCGCGCTGAAGTTCATATCGACAAGGAGCACTCCCCGTCTGATACGTCCAATATTTGTCAGCTCCACACTTCGACTCAGGGAAACAACCCAATAGTATCGGTAATTGCTGTTTTCGAACATGTTTTGTACATGTGGTGTGGAAAAATGGAGGTTTTCGATTTTATCTTCCGCCTGTGTAAACCATTCCTGCCGTTTAAAATCAACGCCGTCCTTCCTTGTCGCGACCGGAGATGCGGCAATTAAAGCTCCGTCCTCAGAAATGCAGGCGATGCTAATCAGATTGTCCTTATTCGCTTCATAGAGAAGGTTCATTTCCGCATTAATACTGTCGTAAGTCAGATCCTTATTTTTGATAACATTATAATACATCGTATCCGATATGCTCATCATACTTCGGATATAGGTATTTAAATTCCAGCTCACTTGATCCAAAATCTGTTTGTTATTTTCAACAGCCGATTCTCTTGAACTGTTAATAAAATGTGTATAAAAAGCAATCCCCATGAATGTCATACTCAAAATTGCCACGAGTGTAAATGACATGGAAATAATTAACTGGATGCTTCTTCGTTTATATGCACTTTTTGATCGTTCCACAAGCCGTAACGCTTTTTCTTTCATTCTGCCGATTCCTGCTTTTGCCGGTATTTGGATGGCGATACGCCGTATTGCTTTTTAAATACATAGCTGAAATAATTCGGCTCTTCATAACCGACCATTCCTGCAATAATATAGCTTTTTTCCTCTGTTGTATTGAGCAGGTTCAATGCTTGCTCCATCCGTACCTGTGTCAGGTAAACGACAAAGCTCATTCCCGTTTCTTTTTTAAAAACCGCAGAAAAATAGGTTGCACTGACGTTTAAACACCCGCACACCCGATCTACGGACAGTGTGGAATCCTTGTAATTATCGGCGATGTACTGTTTTGCCTTTTCTGTCAGCAGCTTTGCCGTATCCGTCCGTTCCCTGCGAATGCTGTTCCGAAGCTGCATACAAATTTCAAGCAGCCAGCTTCCAAGCGCATCCAGAGAACCAAATTTTTTAATTTCGTTATAGATATCAATATCAACCAGATTCATCTGTCCTTTGCTCAACTGATATCCACGCGCAAGCCGCATAATTTCCACTAGAATTTCGGCAAAAAACAACTGAAGCTGTGCGAGCGTGATCGTGGAATTTTTCATCCGCTTAATCAGGATCGCAACAGCGTTCTCTAAATTCTCCTTTGAACCGACCTTGATTTCACGGATAATTTGCTGGATCTGCTTTTCATCCATAAAATAGTTGTCATCCGATCCGGGCTCTACATCCTGAATATAAATCGCCTGATTCATCTCAAACATAATCCGATAAGAAGCCGCATCCTTCGCCTCCGTAAACGAATAGGAAATATCCTTCAGCACACCATAGGTCTTTCCGATGCCTGCCGTCGTATTGATACCAAACATTTTCTGCGACATTTTGCAGACCTGATCCATCACAGTAATAAACTGTTTGTGGGCCGCAGTATTTTTTAGCAATGCAATAACAACGATCGTGCCAAGATAATTGATGCTCTTATATTCTATCATCTTATCAAGCGTTTCATCGGCAAGCTGTTTTAAGGAAACAGAGAGCAGGCGGCTGTTTAGACTTCCGCTTCCCGGCGTGCTTTCCGTATAGTCTGCCCGAAGCACTCCTACCGCATAAAACGCTGCGTTAATAATAAATTTGTAATCCTGCTGATACCGGATGATCTCCTCTCCCGATATTCTGCCCTCTAAAATTCCAATCAAAAACTGCTCCTGCAGGACGGGAAGGCTCTCTTCATAATAATTCTCAAGACGCTCGATATTCCTTCTTTTGTCAAGCTCTTCATCAAGGCGGCTCTTAATACGAATAAATACCTCTTTTAATTCGTCTGCATCAATCGGTTTTAAAATGTATTCCTCAGCCTCCAGCTTGATTGCCTCTTTTGCATACTCAAATTCATCATAACCGGAAAAGATGACAATCCTCGTGCCCGGCAGCTGCTCCTTGAGCTTCTTACAAAAGGTCAGACCATCCATAAACGGCATATGAATATCCGATAGAACGACATCAGGTAAATACTGTTCGGCCTTTTCCAGTGCTTCCTCGCCGTTTTCGGCAGAAGCGGCAACCTGAAATCCGATTGACTCCCAATCTACTCGTCTTGCGATGGCCTGCCGTACCTCCTCCTCGTCATCCACAAGCATCACCTTATAATACTTCATATCCGCGTAACCTCCCAAATACCTTTATCTGAAAAGCTGTTCCTTCGTGTAATATCCTCCTTCGATCAGCGTTTCTTCGTAATTATCCTTGTCTACCACAACCGCCACACATAAATAGGAGGGTACCGTCAGCACATTGTTGTTATAGGTTCCCATGTCATTGATTTCCGGCTCGGCATTTTCCAAAACCGCCTGCACCATTGTTACACACTTCGACGCAAGCACCCTCGTATCCTTATAGATCGTCATGCTCTGATTTCCTTCCGCGATATTTCGGACTGCAGGCATTTCCGCATCCTGTCCCGTGATGAGCGGCCAATTTTCCTGTGTATAGCCGATTTCCAAACAGGCATCCAGAATGCCATAGGCAAATCCGTCAAACGCAGAGCAGGCAATATCCAATGTCTCCTCCTGATAATACTCTGTCAGCAGATCTGTGCACCGCTGTTTTGCACTATCTTCAAGCCACCGGAGAATACAAGTCTCTTCAAACAAGGTTTGACCCGATTTACAGACTAATGTACCATCCAGCAGATAGGGCTGCAGCACCCCCATCATTCCGTTATAGAGAAACAGCGCATTGTTGTCATCGGGAGAACCCATAAAAAACTCAATTGTATAGCTTTTCCCCTGTTGTCTGGCAGCCTCTAAATCCTTTTTATCAATAATATACCGGCCGATCAAAATGCCGATTGCCTGATTATCAAAAGTTGCATAATAGGAAACTGCATCTGTATCCATCAAAAGTCGGTCATATGCAATCACCGGAATTCCGTTCAGCTTTGCCTGACCCAGAATTCCTGTAAGCTGAGTGGAATCAATGGACGAAATGACAAGGCAATTGGCGCCGTTTTTGATCATATTTTCAATTTGAGAAATCTGAAGCTCGATATCATCGTCAGCATATTGGAGATCAACCTCATAGCCGAGTGCCTCTAGCTTCGCTTTCATATTAATCCCGTCATTGATCCATCTCTCAGAGGAACGGGTGGGCATTGCAACTCCGACTCTTTTTGTACCGGCAGGCTGCTCCTGTTTTTCGATTTCCTGTAAATTTTCCAGATAATCCTCCTCTGTATAGTCCTCCGACGACAGGGGCGCGGGTGAAACGGCATTACAGCCTGTCAACAAGCCCGTGCAGATTGTCATCATTGCAAAAATCATAATCCGTTTCAAAACAGCCTTCCCTCCCTCAATGTACACTGTATTCTGTTCCGACCTACGGGCAGAGGCATGGTGAATACTTGCCTGACTCTGCCCTTTTCGAATATTTTATCACAAATACGTTTGGGCTGCCAGACGAATCATGCCCGGCAGCCCAGATAACAATATAATCTTATTTTAATCAGCCCTTTCTTCTTTTGGAAACAACATCGAGCGTTACTGCTCCCAAAAGAACTGCTCCCTTTACAATTTTCTGAATATCGGTAGGCCATCCGAACAGAGACATTCCATTGTTCAGAATACCCATAACAAACGCACCGACTACGGCACCTACAATTGTTCCGGCACCGCCCGCCACCGCCGCACCGCCGATATAGCAGGATGCGATGGCATCCATTTCGAAGCCGTCTCCAGCCTTAGGCGTGGAAGAACCGTTACGTGCACAAAGTACAATTCCGGCTACGGCACTTAAAACACCCATATTGGTATATACCCAAAAAAATACTTTGTCCGTATTAATACCGGAAAGGCTAGCCGCCTTTCTATTGCCTCCGAGTGCATAGATCTGACGCCCTGCTACAGTCTTACTCGTAAAAAACCCGTACAATCCAATCAGCACTACCATAATCAGGAGGACAAACGGCAGACCATTATAACATGCAAGCTTGTAAAAGAAAAACCAGATGATAAACAGCATAACACCAAGCTTCAAGGCTGTCTGCCATGCAGGATTAATTGCGAAACCATATTTCTTCCTTGTTGAGATGTTTTTTATTTCCGAAAGAATAAGCGCCACGGAAGCGATAATTGCTACGGCAATACTGATCAGATCCAGTGTGCCGCCTGCAAACGGAATCTTGATTGTCGGCAAAAAGCCGGCACCAATAAAGTTGTAGGTTTCCGGAAGGGGCCCTTTTGTCTGAGCCTGTAACAGTGTATAAGTAAGGCCCCGGCCCATCAGCATCGTTGCCAGCGTAACGACAAAGGGCGGAATGCCGAGATATGCGATAAAGAAGCCTGCAAACATACCGACAAGAAGACCGATGATTAAAGCAATCAGAATCGCCAGCCACATATTCATTTTATAATCGATCATGATGATACCGGCTGTGGCACCCGTCAATGCTACGACGGAGCCGACGCCCAGATCAACATTCCCGGTCAGTACGCAGAGGAGCATACCGATCGCCAGTATAACAACATATCCGTTTTGCATGACGAGGTTATTGATATTCATCGGTGTCATATTTTTTCCGTCTGTTAATACGGCAAAAATCACATAAATTACAATAAGAGCAAGAAACATTCCATATTGTTTCATGTCAAGGTTTACTACTTTTTTCCTATTCATCTCCATCATCCTTTCTATTATGAGCCATAATACATTGCATAATCCGTTCCTGTGATACTTCCTCCTTCATTAACTCTCCGGCAATTTCACCTTCGTTGATGACATAGATCCTGTCACATGTCCCGATGATCTCCGGCATTTCGGAGGAAATAACGATTACCGCCTTCCCTGATTTTGCAAGCTCGTTGATAACGCAGTAGATCTCATACTTTGCACCTACATCGATACCACGGGTAGGCTCATCCAGAATCAGCACATCAGGCTGCGTCAGCATCCATTTTGCAAGAACTACCTTCTGCTGATTACCGCCGGACAAAGATCCGACAACCTGATTGATGGAATTAGCCTTTACATTAATTCTCTTTTTGTATTCTTCTGAGGCCACGATCTCATCATTTCCATTGATGACACCATTTTTAGAAAAGAACCTCGGGCGGGCAGCCAGAGTCATATTTTCCTTGATATCATTGATTAGAATCAATCCATAAGTCTTTCGATCCTCAGATACATAAGAAAGCTTGTTGTCAATCGCATCCTTAACCGTTTTTAAGACAACCTCCTGCCCATTGATTTTAATCGTTCCTGAAATTTTTTGTCCATAGCTATGACCAAAAATGCTCATGGCAAGCTCGGTTCTTCCGGCCCCCATCAACCCTGCAAGACCCACAACTTCACCGGCTTTTACATTCAGATTGATGTTTTTAAGCATCTGGCGTTCCGCATCATCCGGATGGAATACGTTCCAGTCCTTTATCTCAAAAATGGTATCTCCGATTGTCACACCTTCACGCACCGGATATCGGTTTGTCAATTCACGTCCTACCATGGCCTTTATAAAGCGATCTTCAGAATATTCATCAACACCCTTAATCAACGTCTCAATTGTTTTACCGTCACGGATAATCGTAACCGCATCAGATACATAATTGATTTCATTCAGCTTATGGGAAATAATAATACAGGTGATTCCTTGTCTTTTCAGCTCCAGCATGATGTTTAAAAGTTTTTTACTCTCCTCATCATTCAGTGCCGCCGTGGGCTCGTCTAAAATCAAAAGTTCAACTTTTTTTGCCATCGCTTTCGCAATTTCTATCAGCTGTTGTTTTCCAACACCTAGTGAGTTGACAGGAGCGTTGACATCCTCATGTTCCAGACCCACCTTTTCCAACACTTCCTGAGCATGTTTTCTCGTTTTCGTCCAGTCAATCACTCCTCTTGCAGAGGTTTGTTCGTTTCCTAAAAATACATTTTCTGCAACAGACAGCAATGGGCTAAGCGCCAGTTCCTGATGAATAATAACGATTCCCTTTGCTTCACTGTCTCTCAGACTGTGAAAGCTGCAGGTTTCACCCTTATATGCGATCTCCCCCGAATAAGTACCATGGGGATATACACCGGATAAAACATTCATCAGGGTCGATTTCCCCGCTCCGTTTTCACCACATAACGCATGAATTTCGCCGCGTTTTACTTGAAGATTTACATCATCCAACGCTTTGACCCCTGAAAATTCCTTCGTGATATGGTTCATTTCCAAGATGTAATCCGACATCTTCTCAGCTCCTTTTCTCATATTTTACAGCAAAGTCCCTTCGGCACCTTACTTGATTCACAGGAAATTCAAAAGCGGCTCCTATGAATCAAACAGGGTGGCAGCAAGCCTGCCGCCACCCTTACTTTCCTTACATCAATCCCGCTGTCAGCCTGATTACTCAGCCAACTGCGCTTCTGTATAGTATCCGCCGTCAACAATGATTTCTTTGTAATTGCTCTGGTCGACAGCTACCGGCGTGCAAAGGTAAGAAGGAACTGTAATCTTACCATTGTTGTACTGCTCTGTATCATTGATCTCAGGCTCCGCACCTTCCAGAACAGCCTGAACCATCGTTACGCACTTATCAGCAAGGAGACGTGTGTCCTTATAGATAGACATTGTCTGAGAGCCGCTGATGATGTTCTTTGTTGCCATAAGCTCTGCATCCTGTCCTGTGATCAACGGCCAGTCAACACCAACCTTATAGCCTGCACCTTCGAGTGCTGCCTTACATCCGTATGCAAAACCATCAAATGCCGTTGCACAAATATCCAGCTTCTTGTCGGCATAGAAACCTGTCAGATAATTCTCGCAGCTTTGCTGAGCTGTTTCCTGAGACCATCTTAAGATACAAGTATCATCAAAGGAGGTTCTTCCGGATTCGCAAACAAGTACGCCATTGTCGAGGTACGGCTGAAGCACTTCCATCAAACCGTTGTATAACATCACTGCGTTGTTATCATCAGGAGATCCCATGAAAAACTCGATTGTATAGGATTTTCCGTCTGCTTCTGCATTAGCAAGATCTTTTGATTCTTCTATGTACTTACCGATTGCCGTACCGACACCCTTATTATCAAAGGTTGCATAGTAGGAAACAGCGTCCGTATCCATTAACAGACGGTCGTAAGCAATAATCGGGATACCGGCTTCCTTAGCCTGTGCTTCTACATTTACAAGCGCGGAGGAGTCGATAGCTGCAATAACAAGGCAGTTAGCACCGCTTGCGATCATGTTCTCGATCTGAGAAACCTGAGCCTGAACATCATCCTCTGCATACTGAAGATCTACCTCATATCCGAGTGCTTCTAATTTTTCCTTCATGTTGGCACCGTCATTGATCCATCTTTCCGATGACTGGGT
>JASGGU010000052.1:0-26995 GCA_047602645.1 Lachnospiraceae bacterium
AGCAGCACAGACAATGATCAATGTGAACCATGTTAAGCCCGGAAAAAGAGTTGTTATGCTCGGAAGCGGCAATGTCGGTCTGATTGTATCTTATCAGCTTATGCAGGCGGGCTGCGATGTGGTGGCACTGATAGAGGCTGCGCCGGGTATCGGGGGTTATGCCGTACACGCCGCGAAGATCAGGCGGGCCGGCGTCCCGATTTATACAAAGCACACGATTGTGGAGGCCATACCCGGAAAAGAAGGAACGGTTGCAAAGGTTGTTATTGCAAAAGTTGATGATAGATTTCAGCCAATCCCCGGAACAGAGCAAACATTGGAGGCGGATACCATTGCGATCGGAGCCGGTTTAAAGCCGGGGCTTGAAGTTTCTAAGCTCACAAAGTGCGAGTTTACCTTTCATGGGGCATTTGGTGGTTTTATTCCGCTTCATAATGAAAAAATGGAAACCTCAAAGAAGGGTGTCTATGTTGCGGGAGATGCAACCGGTGTAGAGGAAGCAAACACGGCTCTGGAGGAAGGTAAAATCGCCGGAGTTTCTGCTGCGGAGGCACTGGGACTGATCAGCTCCGATAATGCTGAGGAAAGACGAAAAGAAATATGGAACCGTCTGACCGCTCTTCGCATGGGCCCCTTCGGCGAACGAAGGTTGATGGAAAAGGATCAGATATTGAAAGAATATAAAGAAAAAATAGGTGCTCCGGTTGAGTGGAATTAAAAATCGGGCGCATTGGAAGCGGAGGAAGGAATATGGCATTAATCAATGCAGGTTATTTAGAATATGAAGAGCTTAAATCAATGCAGAAGCTTCCGGCAGAGGAACGATTTTTGCAGGGACCGGTTGCTGTGATAGAGTGTGTGCAGGAAATTCCGTGCAACCCGTGCGAGGCTGCCTGTCATTTCGGTGCGATTCATGTTGGCGATCCGATTACTAATTTGCCGATGTTAGACGCCGGCAAATGTGTCGGATGTGCGATGTGTGTGTCTAAATGTCCGGGACTGGCTATTTTCATAGTGAATAAGGCATACAGCGAGACGATGGCAACGGTTGCTTTTCCTTATGAGTATTTTCCGACACCGGAAGAAGGACAGACGGTGACGGCAGTAGACAGAAAGGGCGAACCGGTCTGTGAGGCGTGCGTTGCCAAGGTTGTGAATCCGGAAAGTTTTGACCATACGCCGGTTGTTACCGTAGAGATTCCAAAGGAGCATGCAGATAAGGTAAGAAGCATAAAGCGACTGAATAATTAAAAATACAGAGAGCGCATTCAGGATGTCTTAAATTCGGAGGAAATAGTAATGAGTGAATATTTTAGTGATGAGATGATTATCTGCCGTTGTGAGGAAGTAACAGTAGCAGAAGTAAAACAGGCAATCAGGGAAGGGGCAAGGGATGTCGTTGGTGTAAAGCGGCGTGTCAGGGCCGGAATGGGTTTGTGTCAGGGGAGAACCTGTGAAAAAATGGTGCAGCAGATACTTGTTCAGGAGCTTTCCGTGCAACCGTGGAAGGTGGGAACCTCATCTGCCAGGCCGCCGATCAGACCGATCACGTTCAAAGAATTGGCAGAGGGGGTAGTGGAATGACGACAAAAGAATATGATGCGATCGTAATAGGTGCAGGTGCCATCGGAACGAGTGTCGCCTACCATCTATGCTTAAAAGGCCTTAAGACGGCCCTTGTGGACATTGGTGATATTGCAGGCGGCTCCTCCAGCCATTGTGATGCAGTTGGTCTGATTTGTGACAAAATGCCCGGTATTGACACAAAGATGGGTCAGGAAAGCATTAATTATTATGAAGAACTTGCGGAGCAGTTCGAATATGATTTTGAATTTGAGAGAAAGGGCTGCTTGTATGTTTGTGAGACAGAGCCCGAAATGAAGGCAGCAACAGATTATATGGAGAAGCAGCGTGCCGACGGATATCCTCTTCGTATGGTTGAGGGGAAAGAACTGTCAGAGATGGAGCCTCATATCGCAAAGGATCTGGCAGGAGCCTTATATACGCCCCCAAGTGGCTGCATTGCCGTGAGTCCGTATAAAGTATGCTTTGCATTTGTTGAAGAAGGAAAGAAGCTCGGCCTGGATACCTATACGTATTGTACAGTCAGCAGGATTCTTCTGAAGCCGAAAACAAATGCCGTAGAGGGGCTTGAGACAAACTACGGTACATTTAAGACAAAGCGCGTTGTCAATTGCGCGGGTGCATGGGCACCGGATATCGGAAGACTGGCCGGTATCACCATTCCGATTGAGCCGAGAAAGGGGACCAATCTTGTCTCTGAGCAGACAGAACGCCTTTGCAATAATAAAATTTTAGAATACGGATATATGATGTCCAAGTTTGACAGCATTCATTTTAAAAGAAATGTCAGCGCTCTTGTGGAGGAGCAGAATATTGCCTTTAATATAGAGTATACGAAGGCAAATAATTTGCTGATAGGAGGAAACCGATTGTTCAGAGGGTTTGATATCCGTTCGGAGGTTGAAACAATGAAAGCCATTTGTGAGCGTGCTTTGCGCTTTTATCCGGAGCTTGCCGATATCAATTGCATCAGGACGTATTCAGGAGTCAGACCTTTTGTCATTGATCACCTTCCGATCGTATCCGATGTGGATAGCGTTCCGGGTTTTTATATTGCTGCCGGACACGAGGGAGACGGTATTTGTTTCTCGCCGTTTACCGGGAAACAGATGGCTCAAATCATGTTGGGTGAGGAAACGGATTTTGATCTGAGCAGACTTGATTTTTCAAGATTTGCAGCTGCAGGCGCTGCGGCCAATTAAAATGTGGCAGGAAAGGGATCAATATGCAGAAAAATAGAAAATACGGGTATTTGACGACGGAAAGCTTCGGTGAGCAGATCGAGATGAGAAAAGGGCAGAATATTGCCGGATTTCCGATTGGAATTATCTATATTGAGGATGTTTATTACCCGATGCTGCCGGGAAACGTCGTAAATGGCTATACATATGCTTACCCTGTACGCTTAAAGGCAGTAAAGGGATTGGATGTACCTGATTTATTCCGAATGGGTGAGTCTGTCTATGAGAATATTATGGTGGCCTGCAGGGAACTGGAACAGGAGGGTGTGAGAGCAATTTCTTCAGCCTGTGGATTTTTTGGGAATTATCATGCAAAGGTTGCGGAGCAGCTTACGATTCCTGTGGCGCTTTCTTCTCTGGTGCAGCTTCCATGGATTGCGGCTTTGCTGAAGCCGAGTCAGAGAATCGGCGTCATTACAGCCGATCAATCTTCATTTACAGAACACCTGCTTGACAGCTGCTGCGTACCTGAAAGTTTAAAAAAACGTCTGGTTGTAAAAGATGCAAGACAGACAAAGGAATTCAGCTGTGTCATTGAGCAGAGGGGGAGTTGGGACAATACGGCTGCAAAAGAGGAAATTGTGAAGCTCGGTAAAGAAATCGTGCAGGAATATCCTGAAACAGGAGCAATACTTTTAGAATGCTCGGATATGCCGCCCTATGCGTATGCCGTACAGGAAGCGACACAGCTGCCGGTGTTTGATTTCATTACTTTAATAAACTGGCTTGAAAATTCTGTGTGCCAGAAGCCGTACAGCGGTTTTATTTAACTGTAAGGGAAGGGATTGCAATCCTTTCGGAAATCCGCTATAATACATGGAAAGAGGAGACGGTATGGAAGAGCTCTTATATTTGGAAGTTTCAAATGAAATAGAATCTAAAATACGAAGCGGCAGACTGAAGGAAAACGACAGATTGTCAGAAAGAAGTCTTGCGGAACGATATGGTGTCAGCAGGACGGTTGTCAGAGATGCTTTGAAGCTTCTCCATGAAAAGGGGCTTGTTATCATCAAAGTTGGGAAAGGACATTATGTCAGGCACCCAAGCGAGACGGATTTGATAGGAAAGCTTGAAAAGGCAATTGATTACAGTCAGATTCCCATTACGGAAATCGTGGAAGCACGGGAACTGCTGGAGCATGCGATGGCTGAATTGATGACAGCAAATGTAACGGAGGAGGATCTGACAGAACTCTCCCGTATTTATCAATGCATGGAAGAGGCTATTAATGATACCAATGAGTATGCGGAGCAGGACAAGCTGTTTCATGTTACGTTGCTTGGGACGGCCCACAATGATATTCTGCAGATTTTTATCCGTTCTTTAAATGGTATGATTGACAGGACTGTTTTGCTCAATAATAAGAAAATCAGACAGCATGCACAGAAGGAACACCGAATGATGCTTGATGCACTGAGGGCATGTGAAAAGGAAAAGCTGCTGGCAGCATTTGATTATCATATTCAATGTATTAAGGATCATATATTATAAACAATATTATACCATTCGATAGAAATTTATTTACAACGTCGTAAACAAATCAATGTTTACGACGTTGCTTTTATTTTGGAAACTTAGGGGAAGATACCTTTGATCTGTTCAGCATAAATCAATTTCCTGAGTGCAGTAATATAAGCCGCCATTCGAAGCGTGCAGCCGCATTCTTCTTTTGCGGCGATAATATCAAGAAAAGATTTGGACATGAGGTCTTCCAGCATGTTGTTCACCTGATCACGTTCCCATGTGAGCTCCTGTATATTCTGGACCCATTCAAAATAAGAAACAATCACACCGCCGCTGTTTGCAAAGATATCGGGAACAACGGGGATTCCTCTTTCCGAAAGAATACTGTCGGCCGCTTCGCTCGTCGGGCCGTTGGCAGCCTCAATAATATAGCGGCACTGCAGCCTGCCTGCATTCTCCTCTGTGATTTGGTTTTCAAGAGCTGCCGGAATCAAAACATCACATTTGCAGGTGAGCAGCTCCTCATTTGTGATATGAGTGACATTCGGAGCATTATAATCCTTTAGAAGTAATTTCTCCTCTTTGATACGAAGATGGATCGTTTCAATATCCAGGCCGTCAGGGCAATAGATGCCGCCTGATACATCACTGATTGCAATGATTTTTGTATTTCTGTGATAAAGGATCAGGGCCGCATTGCTTCCGACATTACCCATACCCTGAATTGCGACGGTTACCTCCTCGGGTTTTTCTGAATACTGGGCGAGAAGAAGCTTTGTACTGATATAGACGCCGCGTCCCGTTGCGGAGTTGCGGCCGCGGGAACCGCCGAGCTCTACGGGCTTGCCTGTCACGACTCCGGGAGACGGTTTACCCGCAAGCTGGCTGTAAGTATCAAGAATCCACGCCATAGTTTGTGCATTTGTATTGACATCAGGTGCGGGAATATCTGTATCGGCTCCTATAATAGGTGCGATAGCAAACGTATAGCGTCTTGTGAGCCGGCATAATTCGCGTTCGGAAAGAGTGGACGGATCAACCTTGATGCCGCCTTTGGCGCCGCCGTAAGGAATATTGGCAATTGCACATTTAAGGGACATCCAGATGGAGAGTGCTTTGATTTCATTGAGCGTACAGTCTTGATGATAACGGATGCCCCCTTTAAACGGACCACGAATGTTCGAGTGCTGGATACGATAGCCCTCAAAGACCCGGACTACGCCGTCGTCCATTTCAATTGGCAGATAGACTTTGACTTCCCGCTGCGGGTTTTTAATAATTTCAAACATTTTTTTGTCAATGGAGCCGGCATCCATAGCTTTTGCCATGACACTGACAACATTTTCATAAGGATCGTAATACTTAGGCATGATAGTTCTCCCTCCGGTTGTACGGTTGTTTTATTTGAAGAGGATGCTGCTCTCTTCATAAAACGTATCATAGTGATCGTGCTGAAGTTTGGCAATAGTATTTACAAAGAACAAAATAGTTTTTATTTTTAATCAAAAATTAAAAAAAAAAGACAGTAAAAACAGATTTTACTTAATAAAACAAAGTATGAGAAGCGTGAAAGTCGATACACAAATGAAAGCAAGGAGAAGATAAATGAAAAAAAATGAATTAGATCATATCGATATTCAAATATTAAATATGCTTCAGCTGAATACGAGAGTCTCATTGAAGGAACTGGCGGTAAAGGTATTTTTATCCGCACCGGCTGTATCGGCTCGAATTGATGCACTTGTGAAAAATGGTTATATCACGGGTTTTCGTGCCCAGGTAGATCCGATTGCGCTCGGATATCATATTAAGGCATTTATCAGTCTGGAGATAGAACCGATGGATAAGAAGGAATTTTATCCTTATGTAAAAAAGTGCCCAAATGTAATAGAGTGCAATTGTGTAACGGGGGATTATTCCATGCTGCTTGAGGTACTGTTTCACAGTACGGTGGAGCTTGATCAGTTTATTGGAGAATTGCAGCGTTTCGGCAGGACAAGAACACTGATTGTATTTTCAACCTCGATAGAGCAAAGAGGAATTCTGCTGCCGGACAAACCTGAAAAAGAATAGAAATTATAACAGAAAAATGTCAAATAATCATGAACAAAACGTGAAATTTCATTTCACCTCTTGTTTTTGCTGTTTTCTGTGCTACAATAATAACCGTATTTCGTATTGACTTTTTTCGTGCGAAATAACAGAAACAGGATAAAGTTAAAGAGGATTCTATGAAGAAGAAAAGGCTGACAAGCTGGGAAAGGAGACAGCGCAGACGAACTCGGATTATTTGCGGAGTGATCATGTTTTGTATATTCTGCGCAGCCGCCATATTTGTGGCAAAGGACTTTCTTCCCTATGAAACTATGAATTTAAGTGAATATTTTTTGGTAAGCTATGAGGGATACAATACAAAAGGTTCGGCAGTACTGACAATCGATGAAGCAGCACTGAATGAAATGGCCGCGCGGGTGAAGGAAAGCGATCAGAGTTCCCTATTCCGTGAAGAGCAAACCAGTGATTCCGATTATGACAGTTTTATGAAAAGTATTTCCGCAGAAGTTGAGAATGAAGGAGATCTGAGCAACGGAAGCAAAGTTATGATCAGCTACCGTTATGATGAAACACTTGCAAAGAAGCTCAAAATAAAGGTTCTTTCCAAGAGTGAGGAAGTTATGGTATCGGGTCTTTCGACGGCTGCAAGTTTGACAAGGGAAGAACTGTTTAAAGATTTAGAGGTGTGCTTTGACGGGGTGTCGCCTGATATTACAATAGAAATCATAAATAACAGTACGAATGAGTTTATTCAAGGGATTGTTTTCAATCCGGTGGAATACCAGCAATATTATGCTTCCGGAGATATTGTGAAAATCAGGGCATACTTCAGCGAGGAGGAGTGCATAAAAAACAATTATTCCATTGATACGTCCTCGGAAGAGTGTATTATGGAATATAAGGTAGAGGGTACGGATTCCTACGCCGGCGCAGCTTCCGAATTGCCGAAGGAGCTGATTGGAGAGGCCGTTTCGGCAGGCAAATCAGCGTTTACCGATGCCAATGAATATGGAGTCAGAATATTCTGCGAAGCGAATCTTGTTCCGGTTTATATTAATAAAAAGGCTACCTTTGAATGGCTGGAACCATCTCTTATATCCGCTTATTTTAAATCGGTAAAGCCGGAGGCGGCAGGAAAGGACGGAAATCATTATAACGATCTGGATTTGATTTATTTTGTGAAAATTACGCAGGCAGACGGTGTTACCTGCGATGCGGAGGCAGTCGTACGCTTTAGCAATATCATTGTAAATGCGGATGGAAGTATGGACTATGATTTCACTTCACCCCAAATTATTTCTGCGTCGCACAGCAATTCAAGTATCTTGAAAAATGTGATCAATAAATATGAGAATACCTATCAAATTGAGAAACTGGATTACAGCGAATATTATGAATAATCAGGAGGCAGGGGAGTCGGTATGAAAGCATTTGACAGAGTGATCAAGAACGGAACAATTGTCACTGCCACAGATACTTATCGAGCAGATATCGGTATTTCGGAGGGGAAAATTGCCGCTGTCGGTGTGGATCTAAATGCGGAGGAAATCATAGATGCTGAGGGAAAGTACATATTTCCGGGAGGAATTGATGTCCATACACATTTGGATATGCAGCTGAATGAAGAGCTGACGTCGGCAGATGACTTTGAAACGGGCTCTATAGCGGCAGCTATCGGCGGGACCACCTCTTTTATAGACTATGCATGCCAGCCGGCAGGAGGAACGCTTCGGGAGGCACTTGAGATATGGAAGGAAAAGGGCAGGAAATCATGTCTGGATTACAGCTTGCATATTGCGATAACAAGAGCTGATAAAGAAACGCTTGCCGAAATGGAGGATATGGTTCGGGAGGGGATTACAAGCTTTAAAGTTTATCTTGTCTATGATATGCGCGTCAATGATGAGGAACTTTTAAAAATACTTGAAAAATCAAGAGAGTGCGGTGCACTGATTACAGTTCATTGTGAGAACTATTACGTGATCAGACACCTGACCGAAGAGCTTTTGAAGGCCGGAAAGACTGAGCCGAAATACCATCCCATTTCGCGCCCGGCTTCGTGTGAAGGCGAGGCGGTAAACCGGGTCGTTGAGCTTGCAGCAATCGCAGGAGCGCCGGTTTATATTGTGCATAATACGTGCAGGGCGGGTGTGAAGCGGATTAAAGAGGCGCAGGAAAACGGTCAGGCTGTGCTTGCCGAAACCTGCCCGCAATATCTGTTTTTGACGGATGAAGTCTATGAAAAACCGGACTTTGAAGGAGCAAAATATGTTATGTCTCCGCCGCTCAGAAAAGAGGAGGATACCGTTTATTTGTGGGAGCAGCTGAAAAATGACACGCTGCAGGTGATAGCAACGGATCACTGTCCATTTTCCTTTGAAGAAAAAAAGAGGGGCAGGTTTGACTTTTCCAAAATACCCAATGGCGGCACAGGCATTGAGGAACGGATGCCATTGTTGTTGTCCGAGGGCCCTAAGCATGGACTGACGCTGAACCGGATTGTGGAACTGACCTCCCTTAATCCGGCAAAAATATTCGGCATGTATCCGCGGAAGGGAACGATTGTGCCGGGATCGGATGCGGATCTGGTCTTGTATGATCCGAAAGGGGAGCTGAAAATTACGAAGGAAGCACTTCATGAAAATGTAGATTATACGGTATATGAAGGAATTTCTATCAAAGGCTGTCCGGTCATGACGCTTTCGCGCGGCGAGATCATAGTAAAGGCAGGTGTTTATGTCGGAGATCGGAAAAGAGGAAAATTCATAAAAAGAGAAAAAGGATTCTATCAAAAGGGCTTGTAAGAGCCCTTTTTTGTGCGAATAATTAAAAATTTAGAGAGAAAATAAGAAAAGATAACGAATAGTGCGAATTTTCACTCTTGTCTGTAAAATTGTTCCTTGACTATACTGTAATAAGTGAGGGTGCCGCACATATTTTGACGGCAGACTATCAAAATAGAAAGGACTATGGAACTATGGAGAAGTTGAATGTAGCTATTTTTGACGACAACAGAAGAATGCTGGAGGTAGTAACCGATGTTTTAGCAAATGATAGCGAAATGGATGTAGTGGGGCATGCGGATAATGGGGAAGACGCATACGCGATTATCAAGAACAAGGAGCCGGATGTTGTGCTTTTGGATCTAATTCTGCCAAAGCTCGATGGGCTGGAGATTATGCAGAGAGTGAAAAAAGACAGTTCAATCAAGAAAATACCGTCTTTTATTGTGCTCTCGGCAGTGGGAGACGAGCAAATCACGGAGGATGCGTTTCGCCTGGGAGCAAAGTATTTTATTTTAAAGCCTTTTAATCCCGAAGCGGTAAAGAACCGCATCAAAATGTTCAAGGAGGATTACAGGGGAAGAAGTACGGCACGTGAGGTTGTCTATGAGAAAAAGACGGAGGAGCCAAATGTGGAAGTGAATCTGGAGAGCGATGTAACGAATATTATTCACGAAATAGGTGTTCCTGCGCATATTAAAGGTTATCAGTATTTGCGGGACGCGATCATGATGTCGGTCAATGATATGGATATGCTTAATTCCATCACGAAGGTGCTGTACCCGACAATTGCAAAGCGTTACCAGACAACACCGAGCAGAGTGGAGAGAGCGATCCGCCATGCTATCGAAGTGGCGTGGAGCAGGGGAAAGATGGATACGATCGACGAGCTGTTTGGCTATACCATACATATGGGCAAAGGAAAACCGACCAATTCGGAGTTTGTTGCCCTGATTGCAGATAAGATACGGATTCAATACCGCATGAACAGGAAATAGGATTTTCTTCTTTTCTTATATATCCTTCTCGTGTATAATATTTAGGTAGTACATTCCGAGAGGGAGGTTTGTTCCATGAAGAAAATTCTATTTGCCGCATCGGAGAGTGTGCCTTTTATTAAGACGGGCGGACTGGCAGATGTCATCGGCTCTCTGCCAAAATGTTTTGATCAAAGACACTTTGATGTCCGCGTTATTTTGCCGAAATACTTGTGTATTTCTCAGGAATATCGGGACAAGATGACTTATATCGATCAATTTAATATGGAGATCGGAAACAAAACACAGTATGTAGGCCTATTTGAGTTGATTTACGAGAATACCCTGTTTTATTTTGTGGATAATGAGTACTATTTTTCAGGAGATAAGCCTTACGGCGATTTGCTTTGGGATCTGGAGAAATTTTCGTTCTTTTCCAAAGCTGCACTTTCTGCGCTTCCTATAGTGAATTTTAAACCTGAAATTATACATTGTCATGACTGGCAGACCGGTTTAATTCCCGTATTTTTAAAGGAACGCTTTCACGAGGGTGAGTTCTTTCGTAACATGAAGTCTGTTATGACGATTCATAATCTGAAATTTCAAGGTGTTTGGGATGTCAAGACTGTGAAGGCGATGACGGGGCTGCCTGATTATTTTTTTACGCCTGACAAGCTGGAAGCTTATAAAGACGGAAATTTATTAAAGGGAGGACTTGTATTTGCAGATGCAATCACAACGGTCAGCAAAACCTATGCGGAAGAAATCAAAGTACCGTTTTACGGAGAAGGTCTGGATGGGCTGCTGCGTGCGAGAAGTAACGACCTTCGCGGTATTTTGAACGGAATTGATTACAAAGAATATGATCCTCAGACCGATACCTATATTGTCAGGCCATATAATGCGAAGGATTTCCGTAAAGAAAAAATTAAAAACAAGCGCGCCCTTCAGGCGGAGCTTGGTCTGGAGCAGGATGATAAAAAATTCATGATTGGCATCGTCAGCCGTCTGACGGATCAAAAAGGCTTTGATTTGATTAATTGTGTGATGGATGAGCTTTGCTTAATGGATGTTCAGATTGTCATACTTGGCACGGGAGAAGAGCAGTACGAGAATATGTTTCGGCATTACGACTGGAAATACGCCAATAAGGTTTCTGCTAACATCTATTATTCAGAGGCAGTTTCCCATAAGATCTATGCCTCGGCGGATGCATTTTTGATGCCGTCTCTGTTTGAACCATGCGGTCTTTCACAGTTGATGGCACTCCGCTACGGGACGATTCCGATCGTTAGGGAGACCGGTGGTTTGAAAGACACAGTGGAGCCGTATAATGAATATGAAAGCACCGGAACGGGCTTCAGTTTTACCAATTATAATGCACATGAGATGCTGAACGCGGTGCGCTATGCACAGAGCATTTATGTCAATAAAAAACGCGAGTGGAATAAGATGGTGGACAGGGCGATGGCGGCGGATTTCTCTTGGCAGGTGTCGGCCTTGAAATATCAGGAAATGTATGATTGGCTTATTTCGCTTCCGTGAAGGAATAAGAATATGCTTTGGCAGTACGGATTTTGTTTCGCGTAAGCAGCGGTACATAAAATAAAAATAACCCGGCTTCTTTATGGAAGCTGGGTTATTTTACTGATGTCCGGCGCTGCGATCATGGAGTAATTCGTATAATAAACAACAAAGCCCGGCTTTCCTCCGCTCGGCTTTTTAATATACTTTTTTTCTGCATAATCGATTTCTACTTTTCCCTGTGCCCGCCCTCCGGAATAATAGGCGGCAAGGCTCGCGGCCTCTTCAAACGTCCGATCAGGCAGTTCTTCGCCGTTTGATTTGACGATGACATGGGAGCCGGGGATGCTCTTGGCATGGAACCACCAGTCATTTCCCACTGCGAACTTGAAAGTCAGTTCCTCATTTTGGTAATTATTTTTTCCGACATAGATGTGATAGCCGTCGCTGCTGAGATAGTGAAAGGGCCTGCTTGTGACTTTGACTTTCTTTACATGTCCCTTGCGGCGGATATACCCGCTCTCTGTCAGCTCCTCCTTAATTTCTGTCAGGTCTTCTTCAAGCAGTGCGATGTCTAAGGAAGAGGCGATGGATTTTAAGTGCTCGATTTCTTTTTGCGTCTCTTCAGCCTGTTCGCCGACAGCTTCGCGGGTTCGTTTCAGCTTGTTGTATCTGTCAAAATATTTTTTTGCGTTTTCCTGCGGGGTCAGCGTTTCATCAAGCGGAATCCTGACTTTTTCGTTCGTGTAATAATTATCGGCTTCAAGAGCTTTACAGCCGGGTGCAAGACCATAGCCGTAAGCATTGATTAATTCGCCGAAAACCTTATAGGTATCTTTTTTTTCAGTATCCTTTAGCTGTTTTTGTTGCAGCTCATATTTTTTAATGTTCCGTTCAAGTGCCGTTTGAACGATTTTGCGCAGATCGGCAGATTTTTGGCGGATACGCGTGACTGTATTTTTTTTTGCATAATAGTTTTCCAAAATATAAGAGATTGAAGGGTTTGCAAGTATCCGAAGATCCTGATACTGTGTCAGTGGGAGCGCAGCAAATTCGACCGGCACTTCCTCCTTAAAAATAATTTGCGGCACAAAACCTTTCTTTGAGACAGCATCCATCAGCCAGACAAAGTGATGATAAAGGTGCAGCAGATGCTCCTCAGACAGAGCAGCTGCCGGTATGGATGAATCGACGGCGGCACGGAACAAAAGCTCCTCGGCCATGACAGGTGAGAAGCCGGTCAGCGTCGCATAGATCGCCTTTGCGACAGGCATTGGCTTTGCGCAGAGTGCCGTCAAAAACTCTTTTTTAGTAATTGTAAACGGATCATATTTTTCCTGCGTCATCGGAATAAAATAATTCCGTCCCGGCAGTACTTCCCTGATCGAGCTGACTGCACCGGAAATACGTTTGATACTGTCAATGATCGTGTAATCGTCATTTAAAAAAATAATATTGCTGTGCTTCCCCATAATCTCGACAACGAGCGTCTTTTTACACAGATCACCAAGCTCATTTAAATGTTCAATATCAAACATAAGTATACGCTCCAGACTCGGCTGCCTGATTGCGGTGATACGCCCGTTCTGCACATGCTTGCGCAGCAGCATGCAAAAATTTGGTGCGGTCATAGGACTGGGCTTGTTTGTCTCTGTCAGATACAAAAACGGAAGAGATGCGCCGGCAGAAATTAATAGACGGTATTGTCCGTTTCCTGTTTTGATCGTCAGCAGCAGTTCATCGTTTTCGGGCTGTGCGATTTTATAGATTCGTCCATCCAAAATCGTGCGGGAAAGCTCGTCCGCCATGCATGCGATCGTAATTCCATCTAAAGCCATAGGATACCTCTTTTTTCAGTAACTAATTATTGTATATAGTGACAGTTCAGCCGCCAATGCTGTTGCTATGAGGCCAAAGGCTGAATAGTAACAGTATATAAGAAAATGATGAGAAAAGCAAATGGCTTGCTTGACGTTGTGAAAACGATAGACTATAATAAAAAATGATATGCAGCCGAGAAAGCAGTTGCGACTAAAGGAGAATACGGGGTATGATTAAAAGCATGACGGGCTTTGGCCGTCAGGAGGTTTCGGACGAAAATCGAAAAATCACAGTAGAAATGAAGGCGGTGAATCACAGATATCTTGACATTAACATCAAGATGCCGAAAAAGCTCAGTTTTTTTGAGGCATCAATGCGCAATCTGCTAAAGGAATATATTCAGCGCGGCAAGGTGGATATTTTTATCACATATGAAGATTTTACAGAAAACACCTACAGCCTGAAATACAACAAGGATATGGCCGGTGCTTATATGAAATATCTGGGAGAGATGGCAGAAGATTTTTCAATAGAAAATGATATCCGGGTCTCCGCGCTATCCCGCTATCCGGAAGTGTTTTCCCTGGAAGAACAGGATTTCGATGAAAAGGAGCTGTGGAATGACCTTGAGAAGGCGCTCCGCGGCGCGGCGGAGTCATTTGTCACAACGAGAATTACCGAAGGTGGAAATCTAAAGAATGACTTACTTTTAAAGCTTGATGGCATGTTAGAGCACGTTGCTTATATTTCAGAACGGGCGCCGGAAATCATTGCCGAGTACCGTGCAAAGCTGACGGACCGGGTCACGGAGCTGCTGGCGGATGCCAAGATTGAAGAAAGCCGTATTTTGACTGAGGTCACGTTGCTTGCGGACAAGATCTGTGTCGATGAAGAATTGGTTCGTCTGCGCAGTCATATCGAGCATACAAAGGCGACTCTTCAGGAGGGCGGAAGTGTAGGAAGAAAGCTGGATTTTATTGCACAGGAAATGAATCGGGAAGCCAATACGATTTTATCAAAAGCAAATGATTTGGATACGTCCAACAGAGCGATCGATTTAAAGACGGATATTGAAAAGGTGAGAGAACAGATCCAGAATATCGAATAAAATCAGGCGGAGTGAATCAAATGAAGGAAAAAGGAATTCTTTTAGTAATATCCGGTTTTGCGGGTTCCGGCAAAGGGACGCTCATGAAGGAACTGCTCAGACGTTACGATAATTATGCGTTATCTGTTTCCGCTACGACGAGAAGCCCAAGGCCGGGGGAGGTAAACGGTGTCGATTATTTTTTTGTGACGAAGGAAAGCTTTGAAAATATGATTGTGAAGGATGAATTGTTAGAGCACGCGCAATATGTGTCAAATTATTATGGCACGCCGAAAGCGTATGTAGAGAAGCAGCTTCAGGAGGGCAAGGATGTTGTTTTGGAAATTGAGACACAAGGTGCGCTGATTATCAAAGAAAAATTTCCTGAGACATTGCTGTTATTTGTTATGCCGCCGACCGTACAGGAAATTTATAACCGCTTAAAGAAGCGGGGAACCGAATCAGAGGAAGTCATCGCCTCACGCATGCGTCGTTCTGTAGAGGAAGCAAAGGCAATGGAGCGATATGATTATTTATTTATTAACGATGATTTAGAGGAGTGCGTCGGTGCGCTGCATCATACGGTGCGAAGCGCCCATTACGCATCTTTTCGAAAAAAAGAAGCAATAGAGGATATCAAACGGCAATTTAAAGAATTTTTGGAAGGAGAATGAGTATGCTGCACCCATCTTATACGGATTTAATGAAGGTAGTAAACAGTGAGGTTGAGGAGGGCGAACAGCCTGTTGTCAACAGTCGCTATTCCATTGTAATGGCAACTTCAAAAAGGGCGAGACAGTTGATTTCAGGTGCGAACACCCCTGTAGAAGGAGCAAAGGACAAAAAACCGTTGTCGGTTGCGATCGAAGAAGTAAATGGAAGTATTATTAAGATTGTCGGCGACGAGGAGAATACGGAGTTATAGATGAAGCTTTTGTTTATATCATTAGGCTGTGATAAAAATCTGGTAGATACGGAAGTTATGCTTGGAATCCTGCAAAGTCATTCCTTTGAGTTTACCGACGATGAATCTGAAGCAGACGTGATTGTAATCAACACGTGCTGCTTTATTCATGATGCAAAGGAAGAAAGCATTCAGACAATTCTGGATATGGCGCAGTATAAACAGAATGCCGGAAACGGGGGCAGATGCAGGGCACTGCTTGTGACTGGCTGCCTTGCACAGCGTTATGCGGAGGAAATTCGAACGGAAATTCCGGAGGTCGATGCAATTGTTGGAACGACCGCCTATGATAAGATTGCGGAGGCGCTTGAGGCTGTGCTTGCGGGGCAGGAGGGAGACCGCCTTGCGGGAATAGAAGAGCTGCCTGTTGTAAAGGAACAGAGGATCGTGACGACCGGAGGCTATTATGCGTACTTAAAAATTGCCGAGGGCTGCGACAAACATTGTACCTATTGTATTATACCAAAGCTGCGCGGGCATTTCAGGAGCGTTCCGATGGAATCTCTTGTCAGAGAGGCTGCTCAGCTTGCAGAAAATGGCGTGAAGGAATTAATTCTCGTTGCACAGGAGACAACACTTTACGGCAAAGATCTCTATGGGAAAAAGATGCTTCCCGAGCTTTTACGGGAGCTTTGCAAGATTGAAGGCCTTTTTTGGATACGGCTTCTTTACTGTTATCCCGAGGAAATCGATGATAAACTGATTCAAGTGATCAGGGAAGAAGATAAAATTTGCAAGTATCTGGACATGCCGATCCAGCATGCATCGGATGCGATATTAAAACGCATGGGCAGGTGTACAAACAAGCGTCAGCTGATTACTGTCATCGAAAAACTGCGTACAAATATTCCTGATATTTGTCTCAGGACGACATTGATTACCGGATTTCCGGGCGAGACTGAGGAGGCACATCGGGAGCTTCTGGATTTTGTGGATGAGCTGGAGTTTGAGCGGCTTGGCGTGTTTACCTATTCTCAGGAAGAGGATACGCCGGCTGCCGGGTATCCCGAACAGATCGACGAAGAGGTCAAACAGGCCAGACAGGCACAGTTAATGGAGCTGCAGCAGGAAATCTCGTTTACGCATGCACAGGGTATGGTGGGGCGCGTATTGGATGCATTTGTCGAAGGAAAGGTAGCCGACGAGGATGCTTATGCGGCTCGCACCTATATGGACGCGCCGAATGTAGACGGACTGCTTTTTATACAGACAACAAAAGAGCTGCTGAGCGGGGATATGGTAAAGGTCCGTGTGACCAGCGCTTACGAATATGATTTGATAGGAGAGCTATGTGATGAATCTGCCGAATAAACTAACAATACTGCGTGTGTTCATGATTCCGGTATTCCTTGTATTTTTGCTGACTGATGTGGGAGGAAGTGCCGGCAAATGGATTGCTCTCGCTATTTTTATCTTGGCAAGCCTTACGGATCTGCTTGATGGATATCTTGCCAGAAGATATAATCTTGTTACGAATTTCGGGAAATTTATGGATCCGCTTGCGGACAAGCTGCTTGTGTGTTCAGCGATGATCTGTTTTGTCGAACTTGGCGGCCTGCCGTCATGGATGGTCATCGTCATTATCAGCCGGGAATTCATCATCAGCGGTTTCCGCCTTGTGGCTTCCGACAATGGTGTTGTCATTGCTGCAAGCTATTGGGGCAAATTCAAGACGACGTTTCAGATGCTGATGATCTGCCTGCTGATCGCTGATCTTCCGGGTACCTTGTTTACTGCAATCACAACAATCTGTATTTGGATTGCACTGATTTTAACGGTTGTTTCTCTGATTGATTATATTCTAAAGAATAAAAATGTGTTAACGAGTAATAAATAAGATCAGTATAAATTCTAAATTCCGGGCATATGCCCTCAGAACAGAAAAGAGGAAGCGGACATGGTAGTGGAAGTGCTCAGCGTAGGAACGGAGCTATTGTTGGGAAATATCGTCAATACAAATGCGGCTTATCTTGCAGAGCAGTGCGCATATCTTGGCTTTTCCTGTTATTACCAGAGTACGGTGGGGGATAACGAAGAACGGCTGCTTCAAACAATCAGAACCGCATTGTCCCGTTCTGACCTGATTATTTTATCCGGCGGACTTGGACCGACGGAGGATGATCTGACAAAGGAAATTGCGGCGCAGGTTTTTGAGAGCGAGCTTTTTGTTGATGAAGACGCGAAGGAGCACGTTCAGGAATATTTTGAAAAAAAGGGAATGGAAATCTCGGCAAACAACTGGAAGCAGGCGATGGTGCCAAAGGGCGCACTTGTGCTGCTCAACGAAAACGGCACGGCACCGGGACTGATTATGGAGAAAAATGGGAAGATTATGATCCTTCTTCCGGGTCCTCCGATTGAAATGATTCCGATGTTTGAAAAGCAGGTCCTTCCCTATTTGCGCACGAAGACCGAAGAAACGATTTATTCTCAGGTCGTCAAGCTGTGCGGTGTCAGTGAAAGTGCGGCAGAACAGCAAATCTTGGATTTGACGGGATCTAATAACCCGACGACGGCCACTTATGCCAAGACCGGGGAGGTGCATATCCGCGTGACTGCTAGGGGAGCCGGTGAAACGGAAGCCAGGCAGCTTGTGGCGCCGGTGATTGAGGAACTGAAAAACCGGTTTCAGAGTGCGGTGTATGCGACAAAAGCGGAGGCAACGCTGGAATCTTCGATCATAGAGCTGCTTTTGGAATGCGGCTTGACGCTTACGACGGCGGAATCATGCACAGGTGGCATGGTCGCTTCCCGTATCGTAAATGTACCGGGTGCTTCCGGTGTATTTAAGGAAGGTTTTATCACTTATTCAAACAAGGCCAAAAGGCGTCGTCTTGGAGTAAAGAAGAGTACACTTGAAAAGTATGGCGCCGTCAGCGAGCAGACGGCAAAGGAAATGGCAAAGGGCGGCACCGTTTTTTCGAAAGCAGATGTCTGCATAGCAATTACGGGAATTGCAGGTCCGGACGGCGGCACCGATCGAAAGCCGGTAGGACTTGTTTACATTGCATGTACGGTAGGCTCAAAGACGCAGGTTGAGGAGTGTCATTTTTCGGGTAACAGGAGCAAAATCCGGGAAAGCTCCGCAGCAAGAGCACTGACGCTATTAAGAAGCTGCCTGCTGGAATATCGTGTAAAAAATATTTAATATCATATCCGGCGAATCGCCAGAAATCCAATTTCTAACGGGTATTGGATGTTGTACCAATTAATATTAAAAAAGAATAATTATTAAATTATTTAGCAGATCATGATGAATATTTGAAAGTCCGGTTAATTGGACATTGATTGTGATAAATTATAAGTGAAAGATATTTTAAAACGGGGCCCGCGAAAAGAAAACAGTTGACAAAATCGAACAGATGTTTTATTGTGATAAAAGAGACGAACAAATGTTCTTTGATGCGATTGAAAAAGCAGTATAGAGTTAGAAGATAAGTAGGAAGTAAAAGACGTTACTGTTCACACAGCAGCTTAACACTTGTTGTTAAGCTGCGTAAGAAGATGATTCAAGAGATCATTTCTGCTTCGTGCAGTGAATTTGGATGCAGAAATCATGTGTTGCTGAGAACGGAGTGAACAGTAACTAAAAGACAAGACAAAAAGAACATAACAAGGAGAACAGGGATGGAAAGAGAAGAAAAATTAAAGGCATTGGATGCGGCGTTATCACAAATAGAGAAGCAGTTCGGAAAAGGCTCCGTCATGAAGCTTGGAGACAGCAACAATGCTATGAATGTTGAGACGGTACCGACGGGTTCCTTAAGCCTTGATATTGCGCTTGGACTTGGTGGCATTCCAAAGGGAAGGATCGTGGAAATTTACGGACCGGAGTCAAGCGGTAAGACGACTGTGACCCTTCATATGATTGCTGAGGTGCAGAAGCGCGGCGGCATTGCCGGATTTATTGATGCGGAGCATGCATTGGATCCGGCCTATGCAAAAAATATCGGTGTGGATATTGACAACCTTTATATCTCTCAGCCGGATAATGGTGAACAGGCACTGGAAATAACAGAGACGATGGTGCGTTCCGGAGCGGTGGATATTGTTGTTGTTGACTCTGTTGCTGCGATCGTGCCGAAGGCAGAAATTGACGGAGATATGGGGGATTCCCATATGGGACTGCAGGCCAGGCTGATGTCTCAGGCGCTGCGCAAACTGACCGCGGTCATCAGCAAATCTAATTGTACTGTTATTTTTATTAATCAGCTTCGTGAAAAAATTGGCGTCATGTTCGGTAATCCGGAGACGACGACGGGGGGGCGTGCTCTGAAATTTTATGCCTCGGTGCGCATGGATGTCAGAAGAATCGAAACTTTGAAGCAGGGCGGAGAAGTGGTTGGCAACCGTACAAGAGTAAAGGTCGTGAAGAACAAGATCGCGCCCCCGTTTAAGGAGGCAGAGTTTGATATTATGTTTGGCAGGGGTATTTCCAGTGAGGGTGATATTTTGGACCTTGCAGCGGAAGTGAATATCGTGAATAAGAGCGGTGCATGGTATGCTTATGAAGGACAGAAGATTGGACAGGGCCGTGAAAATACAAAGCAGTATTTGATTGACAATCCGGTGGTATGTGCAGAAATTGATGAGAAGGTGCGCACTCATTTCGGGCTTGGAGAGGGCAAAAAAGAAGGCGATGCTGCAGGTGCAAAGGCAGAAACCGGAAGCAAGACAAAGAAGGCTTCCAAGGATGCTGTAAAGGAAACTGCGGCAGAATAATTCATCCGATGATTTAGAAAGCGGGAATCCAGTTGATTGTTACTAAAATGGAAGAGTATAAAAAAAATAAATATAAGATCTACTTAAATGACGAGTTTGCCTTTGTACTATACAAGGGCGAACTGCGTCTGTTTAAAGTTAAGGAGGGTGAGGCTCTTTTACAGGAAACTTACCGGGAGATCTTGGATACGGTGCTGACAAAGCGCGCCAAGCTCAGGGCGATGTACCTGCTTAAGACAATTGACCGCACAGAGGCAGATGTCAGACGTAAGCTGAAGGAAGGACTGTACCCGCAGACAGTTATCGATGCTGCGATTTCTTATGTAAAGAGCTATCATTACATTGATGATACACGTTATACCGAAAATTATATCGCGTACAAGACCGGTAGCCTGAGCAGGAGTGAGATCAGGCAAAAGCTATTATTAAAGGGAATTGATAAGGAATTAATCGAGGACCAGCTTGCGGAACATTGGAAGGACGGCGGTGAGACGGAAAGAGAATTGATCAGGCGGTTGATGCTTAAAAAATGCAGGGAGCTGCCGCTTTCTGATTATCAGGAAAAAAACAAATTATTTGTTTACTTATACCGTAAGGGGTTTACGATCGGTGACATAGAGAATGTTTATAAGGAATTCATATAACGCTCTTAAATCAAAGAATTTTATGGTGAATCTGCCGGAATCTTGTGATGGAGGCAAGGCCCAAGTTTCACTTGACATAATATAGGAAACAGTATAAAATTGAAGTGTTGTAAAATCGTAAATTAGGATATGGTTTTTTGTATTCTATAGAGATAATTGTACAATGAAAATTAAATAAGGAGGTGCCCTGTGCAGATTGTGTTTATAATTGCTGGTGTGATCGTGCTTTTGGCTGCAGTAGCAGTTGCTTATAAGCTAGGCTATAACGGTCGCAAAAAAGCTGACGAAGCGAAAATTGGCAATGCAGAACAGAAGGCAAGAGAAATTATTGACGAAGCATTGAAGGCAGCGGAAGCCAAAAAAAGGGAAGGTCTGTTGGAAGTAAAAGAAGAGTCCATTCGTACAAAGAGTGAGCTTGAAAAAGAAACCAAGGAAAGAAGAACAGAGCTTCAGCGTTTGGAACGCAGAGTGCAGCAGAAGGAAGAAAATGTTGACAAAAAGGCGGACGTGATTGAAAAGCGGGAAATCAGTTTTTCAGCCAAGGAAGAAGCGTTAGCAAAATTAAGGGAAGAAGTTTCAAAATTAAACGAACAAAGAGTACAGGAGCTAGAAAGAATCTCGGGTTTAACCTCCGAACAAGCAAAAGAATATCTGTTAAAGATTGTTGAAGATGAAGTGAAACATGAAACCGCATTGCTCGTAAAGGAAATGGAAACGCGTGCAAAAGAAGAAGCGGACAAAAAGGCTAAAGAGTATGTAGTGACGGCCATACAGAAGTGTGCGGCCGACCATGTGGCAGAAACTACGATTTCAGTTGTACAACTGCCAAGTGATGAAATGAAGGGCAGAATCATTGGTAGGGAAGGAAGAAATATTCGTACCTTGGAAACGATGACGGGTGTTGATTTGATTATTGATGATACTCCCGAAGCAGTTGTCTTATCCGGCTTTGATCCGATCAGAAGAGAAGTGGCAAGAATTGCCCTTGAGAAACTGATCGTGGACGGACGTATTCATCCGGCCAGAATCGAAGAAATGGTTGAAAAGGCGCAGAAAGAAGTAGAAACGATGATTCGTGAAGAGGGTGAGGCAGCGACCCTTGAGGTAGGCGTGCATGGAATTCATCCTGAGCTGATTAAGTTGCTCGGCAGGATGAAATTCAGGACGAGCTATGGACAGAATGCATTAAAGCATTCTATCGAAGTATCTCTGTTATCAGGATTACTTGCTGCAGAAATCGGCGTGGATGTCCGTATGGCCAAACGGGCAGGTTTGTTACATGATATAGGCAAGGCAGTCGATCATGAGATGGAAGGTTCTCATATTCAACTGGGCGTTGAGTTATGTAGAAAATATAAGGAGTCACCGATTGTTATCAATTCAGTGGAATCCCATCATGGTGATGTGGAGCCGCAGTCCCTAATTGCATGTATCGTTCAGGCAGCCGACACAATTTCGGCAGCAAGACCGGGTGCAAGAAGAGAAACATTAGAAACATACACTAACAGATTAAAACAATTAGAGGATATTACAAACTCCTTCAAGGGAGTGGATAAGTCTTTTGCTATTCAAGCGGGTAGAGAGATTCGTATTATGGTAGTTCCGGAACAGGTAAGTGATTCGGATATGATCCTTTTGGCACGTGATATTTCAAAGAAGATTGAATCTGAAATGGAATATCCGGGACAAATTAAAGTCAATGTCATTCGGGAAAGCCGTGTTACCGATTACGCAAAGTAAAAAATCAGACAGCGCAAGCTCATAAATATGAGTTTGCGCTGTTTTTTGTTATATAGGAAATTCCTTCGGATTTCTTATATAACAAAATATTATGCGCAGCTGCGCGCGCGGAACAAAAGCTGTGCTTGGCGCAACTGTCCGCGAAGGGAAGTATTTACGCGGGGTGTCCGCGAGGCGTGAACAAATGTATATTTTTTTGAAATTTTCCTTGTATATTACAGGTTCCTGTATTATACTCAACAGGTGACAGGGAGAAAGATCCGAGTTATCGAATGCTGCGGGAGAAACCTTGTTACTGAGGAGAATGAAAAGAAAAGGTGGAGATTGTATGTCATTAACATTATCAGAAAAAGCGAAGGCTGTTAAGCCGTCCTCAACGTTGGCGATTACCGCTAAAGCAAAAGCAATGCGTGCAGAGGGGATTGATGTCGTAGGATTTGGAGCAGGAGAACCGGATTTTAATACACCCGAAAACGTGTGTAATGCAGCGATAAATGCCATTCATGCGGGCTTTACAAAATATACTCCTGCATCCGGAACAGAAGAACTGAAAAAAGCGATCAGCAGAAAATTCAAAGAATTTAACCATCTTACTTATGCGGCAAATCAGATTGTCATAAGCAACGGCGGAAAGCACTCTTTGTCAAACGCGTTTGATGCCATTTTAAATGCGGGAGATGAAGTAATCATCCCGGCACCTTACTGGCTGAGCTATCCCGAGATGGTGAAGCTTTCCGACGGAGTGCCGGTCTATGTTTTTGGTACGAAGGAGCAGGGCTACAAAGTCAGCGCACGGCAGATTGAGGATGCAATTACGTCAAAGACGAAAGCACTTGTACTCAACACGCCGAGCAATCCAACCGGAATGATCTATTCCGAGGCAGAGCTTCGAGCGATTGCGGAGGTTGTTGTAAGAAATGATATTTATGTCATTGCCGATGAAATGTATGAATATTTGATATACGGAGAAGAGAAGCACGTAAGCATTGCTTCTTTTAATGAAGAAATTTATAAGCGTACCATTACCTGCTCCGGTTTATCTAAGAGTTATTCGATGACCGGCTGGAGGATCGGCTATACCGGTTCGAGTGTGGAAATTGCAAAGCTGATGTCTTCCATCCAAAGCCATGCGACCTCAAATCCGAACTCAATTGCGCAGAAAGCGGCATTGGAGGCACTAAATGGCCCTCAGGATGCGGTGGAGGTTATGCGCGCAGAGTTTGACAAGAGAAGAAAACTGATGTATGAACGTGTTTCGCAGATGCCATATTTATCGACTCTGGAGCCAAAGGGAGCCTTTTATTTGTTTGTAGACGGAAAAGAAGCATTGGAAAAGGAATACAAGGGTGAAAAGATCGGTACGATGAACCGCCTTGCTGATATACTTCTGTCCGATTACGCGGTTGCGATCGTACCTTGCGAGGACTTTGGTTTTCCGGACAGCTTCCGCCTTTCCTATGCGATTTCTGCGGAGCAGATTAACAAGGGTCTGGATCGGATTGAAGCATTTTTAAAGAGCCTGTAATAGATGAAGAGATGGAGTTAGTGATGCTTGAAAAAAACGAAAGAGTGGCACGGACACTCGTTCATCACGGTGCGATCATTGATTTATACGAGGATCGGATGAGACTTCCTGACGGAAGAGAGGAACCGTATGACTTTATTAAGCATAAGGGAGCTGCTGCGGTCGTTCCTGTGTTGCCGGACGGACGGATTCTGATGGTGCGCCAGTATCGGAATGCGATTGACAGCGATACGCTGGAAATACCGGCAGGGGGCTTAAACAGTATCGAAGAACCGACACTGGATGCCGCACATCGGGAGCTGGAAGAGGAAACCGGTTATTTTGCGGAGAAGTCCGATTTAGAGCCGCTGATTTCACTTTATACGACGGTTGCTTTCTGCAATGAAAAAATTGATATTTATATTGCCAGAAACCTAAGAAAAACCGAGCAGCATCTGGATGATGACGAGTATATTGAGGTGGAGGCGTTCTCAATCGAAGAACTGACGGAAATGGTGTTTGAAAATCGGATAACCGATGCCAAATCCATTGCCGCTCTTATGGCCTACCGGGCGAAATATTGGTGAGTCTGCTCTGTGTATTTTTTTTCTGTCCTCTGCATATATTGTTGCAGGGGTATGGGAATTGATGAAGAAAAAATGGATGTTTATTTTTCTGGCCGGCATGTGCATCGGAATTCTTGCCGCGAATCTGTTTTGTGAGGATTACAGCAGTCAGGTGATGATTTTAAGTGCCTATCTTCTGGAAAAATATCCGGCGATGAATATCGAAGGCGCTCGGCTGTTTCAATATTGTATTCAGGTTCGGCTGATGCCGGTTTTATATATCGGAGTTTTTTCATTGACGGTGTTTGGCGGAATCTATCTGATGGGATATCTGCTCTGGCTTGGTTTTGCTTTCGGTGCCCTGCTTTCCGCAGCGACGATCCGGTTCGGCTTGAAGGGGATTTTGCTCTGTGTGGTAGGGATGCTTCCGCAATTCTTCGTTTATGTGCCGGTCACTGTGGCAGCTTTGTACTATGGGAACGAGATTTACAAACGTCTCTATGTGGAATATGAATCCGGAATTCAAGGAGGAAGAGGGAGACGGTCATTTTTTTTTCGGTATGCGCTGATTTTTTTACTCCTTTTTGTAGTTTCCATAATAGGAGTTTTTCTTGAGAGTTATGTAAATCCATTGATCCTGAAAAAATTTTTGAAACTTTTTTAATGTATTTTACAACATGTTGTGATGATGAAAAAATTCTGAAACGACATGTTGTATTTTTGTGTCGAAAGACTGAAAACACTGAAAAAATAAGGAAAAATAGCAATTGCTTTTCTTGAAAATTCTGATTATAATGGAACAAGAAGTGATTGGAGAAATTTGTTTTTATTCTCCTAGGGAAGGGCTATTTACTACATGGAGCAGGAAATTTTGGGATTCATAACATATTTACATAATGTGAAAAAAATGTCGGCGAACACAGAAATGTCCTACCGGCGTGATCTTGGCAAGCTGCAGAAATATCTGGAAAGTCAAAACGTAGTTCAGCTTGACAAGGTTACGGAAACAAACCTGAATTCTTATGTTCTTTACTTGGAGAAGAATGGATTTGCGGCGGCTACCGTATCCCGTAACATTGCCTCGATGAAGGCTTTTTTTCATTATTGTAATAAGGAGCAGGATTTAAAGGAAGACCCTTCTGAAAAACTAAAATCTCCCAAAATAGAAAAAAAGATTCCGGAGATCCTTACTACGGAGGAAGTCGTACGTCTTTTGGAACAGCCGAAGGGCGATACGCCAAAGGAAATCCGCGATAAGGCGATGTTGGAGATTTTGTATGCGACAGGTATCCGCGTTTCCGAGCTGATCAATCTTGAAATCTCGGATGTGAATATGCAGATGAACTATATTATGTGCAGGGATGCGAACAAAGAAAGGGCTATTCCGTTTGGCAATGAGGCAAGACATGCCCTGATTCGATATCTGGAGTCATCCAGATCGGCCATGGTTGAGGATACGGACTCTACTGTCCTGTTTGCAAATTGTTCGGGTAAGAAAATGAGTCGTCAGGGCTTTTGGAAGCTGATCAAGTATTATGCGAAGAAGGCAGGCATTACGGCAGATATTACGCCTCACACGCTGCGCCATTCATTTGCCGCGCATCTTGTGGAAAACGGTGCAGATTTGCGCTCCGTACAGGAAATGCTCGGACATTCCGATATATCGACGACACAGATCTACGCGACAATGAATCACAATAGAATTCGCGAGGTATACACAAGGGCGCACCCGCGCCGGTGAGAAGCTTCATAAAAATACCGCTCTTTCAAAATCATGAGCGGTATTTTTGTGAAAGGAGCCAGACAGTTTTTCTCATGCCAGTTCCGCAATTTCATACAGGAGATTTCTGGAACTCTCCCAGCCGAGGCAGGGATCTGTAATAGATTTTCCATAAATGTGATCCTCAATTTTCTGACAGCCCGGTTCAATGTAGCTTTCAATCATCACACCCTTAACAAGTCTGCGGATATCAGGACTTAGGCGACGGCTGTGCAGGACCTCCTTAACGATGCGGATCTGCTCCCCATATTCCTTGTTGGAATTGGAGTGATTAGCGTCAATGATCGTTGCTGGATATTGTAAATCCCGCTCTCCGTACATTGAAAGAAGGCGGTTCAAGTCCTCATAATGATAGTTTGGAATATTGGAGCCATGTTTGTCAACAGCACCGCGCAAAATAGTATGTGCGAGCGGATTGCCGGATGTCTTCACTTCCCAGCCGCGATAGATAAAGCTGTGCGGATTTTGTGCGGCCACCACGGAGTTGAGCATGACTGAAAAATCGCCGCTTGTGGGGTTTTTCATACCACTTGCCACAT
>JASGGU010000053.1:0-26595 GCA_047602645.1 Lachnospiraceae bacterium
GATCAAAATCCGATCCACCCTTGCCGCCACCGATAGGCAGCGTTGTCAGGCTGTTTTTAAACGTCTGCTCAAAGCCAAGGAATTTGATAATCCCAATATTAACTGACGGATGCAGCCTCAAACCGCCCTTATATGGTCCAATTGCGCTGTTGAACTGTACACGAAAACCATTGTTAATCTGAACCTGTCCCTTGTCGTCTACCCAAGGAACCCGAAACAGAATTTGCCTTTCCGGCGTGACCATTCTTTCCAATAATGCATCTCTTCTGTATGCATCCTCATTTCTTTCAATTACAACCCGCAATGATTCTAAAACCTCTTTGACGGCCTGATGGAATTCCGGCTGGGCCGGGTTCTTATCCATGACCATCTGATACACTTCGTCAACGTATGACATGTCTAAATCCTCCTTATTTGGTATGTTTCAGGCACAATCAATGAAAATGATCCTCCCGCATTACACAAAAAGTGTCTTCACCGCTTCAATCCCCTGCCCAAGGTCCTGAAGGAGAAGATACTTTTTTTTGCTACCGGCACAGATAACATGGCCGCCATATTCCTTATGTACGAATACCCATCCTGCACGGAGCGCTTTTATTTCATAGAAAACGGAACCTTTATCAATGAAGTGTTACAAGATTCTTCCTACGAAATAAAAAGACGCCTAATAGGCATAGATACACTATGCCTGCAGACGTCTTTGTCTAGGATAGATTATATTACGACAGCTCTTAATTCACAAGCATTTTTTTATTTTGATGTAAAAATTTTTTTTGTAATACCACAACTCCTATAAATACTGCTTCATCCGCTCGATATTCTTTTCCTCAAAATCCATCAGTTCCTTAGCTGCCTCAACCGCAAATTTGCCGGCCATATCGTTATGATTCAACGTTCTGCACATCTGCGTAATCCCACGGTTATTCCCCTGTATCATCATGTCCGCAATATGGCTGGTGCTTGTATTCAGCATCGTATTCATCTGAATTCCGCCCCAAATCATTGCCTTTTCTCCCATCCGGTCATGATAAGGCTCCGCCTTCTCTTCTCTGAGCTTTTCTGTCATCCGGTTCTTAATTTCAGAATACTTAACAGCCTGCTTATTCAAGTCCACCGCAAACGCGTCATCGTATACCTTGCTCTCAACCGTGCGAATTGCATCCAATGCCGCCTGCGCATTTTTTTGAACCGCTCTTAAAATTGTCTGCTCCGATTTTGTCATATCTTCCTCCGTCATACCGTTTCTGTTATTATTCCATAGGACGCCGTTTTTATACCCAGAACAAAAGTGTGCTCCGCACACTCTCACAGCCAAACACTTTGGCAGCACAGCTTTTGTTCCGCGCGCGAAGCTGCGCATAAAATTTAATTATATAGGAAATTCGAAGTAATTTCCTATATAATTAAATGGCCCGGATACACTCCGGGCCATTTTTTTATCCTATTATTTAATTAACTGCAGATCTATTCTACAAAGTCGGCTTTCACATAAGCTTCCTGACCCTTGTAGTTAATCTTGCACCAGCCGTTTGCTTTTTCAATCAGCTCAAACTGTTCCCCGCGGTATGCCACGCCAAGCTTATTTCCGGTCTCACTCGCGGTTTCTCTGATATTGACATTTTCCTTTACAGTAACCGTGCCACCTGCCGTTGCCGCCTGAGCATCTGTACTTTCACCTTCGACTACGCTATCACCGGCAGCCGCGGCCGCATTGTCCAAAATCTCCAGATACTCGGTCTTGATGTAGGCTTCCTGACCGTTATAATCAATTTTGCTCCATCCGTTTTCCATTTCTTCATATCTTGTATATTCATCTCCGACCGCCGCTTTACCAAGTGCCTCAGCCTCTGTGCTGGCCGATGCCCGGATGTTAACAACATCGGTAGCGCGTACCATTGTAGCCGCTGCCTGTTGTGCAACCGCCTGCGCTTCTGCCTCCGCAGCCGCGGCTGCTTCCGCCTCCGCCTGCTGTTGAACAGCCAACTCATCCTTGACAGCCTGATTGATCTTTTCTCTGATCGTCGGCATCAGGGCGGCAAGCGCTTCATCGGACTCTAGCGCTTCATTATACTTGACTTCGATATCCTCGCTCAGCTTCACAACATCATCCTGAACAGATAACGCCTGAAAATATGCCTTTTCATCATCAGTGGGATTTTCTTTGTTAACATAAAGTGCCCCTGAATCATTCGTACAAACATACACGGACGCCAACGCCGGTGCCGGTGTGGCAGTACCCGTAAACAAAATATCATATGTGACAAGTGCAAAGTAGGAATTCTCTGCCGGACCTTTTTTGGTATAAACGACGTAATTGGAAAAGCTGTCATAATACTCCGCCTGCTTCTGCACACGAATCCGCTCTTCAGCCTCCATCGTATTGCTCAAGGATGCCATCGTATCCGCGTCCCCTGCGGCCATTGCGTCGAAATAAGACTGCAGCAAAGTATTGACATCCGGGTAAGCATCTACCTCGTACTTATCTTTCGGAACCTCGATGCTGCTCTCCGCAAGCACTGTTGTCGCATCCGATTCGGATGCCTGATCCTTATTCTTAACCATAAATACAATCAAAACCACAACAAGTACTACAAATAGGCCCCCCACAATAAAGTACCGATAATGTCTCTCGATAAACTCTTTTACTTTATTTCCTGCCATATTTAAACTTCCTTTCATTCCTTCCAACCAAGTATTGCTATCATTGGTCACCTGTGAAAATGATAATGCACCCGAGAGGATTTGAACCCCCGACACACGGTACCGGAAACCGTTGCTCTATCCCCTGAGCTACGAGTGCATTTTCGTGTTAATTGCTGCTAACACATTGCCAACATTTTCACACATCACATATCATACCATAGAGAAGCAAAAATATCAAATGAAAATATTACAAATTCGTTACAAACGTATCTGCTTTCTCAAAACCGCCGTTTTTCCTGTATAAATAGGCATGGTCCGACAAAATATCCTCTCTCTCTATTTGTGCCGTATTCACCTCGCGCACCATTTCAGACAGCCGATCCAGGCTATGCGTACAGGAGGCCGGGACTAAAAGCACCTCATGCACGCTGCTTGGAAGAATGTACAGATCACTTTCTACATGCTCCGAAAATGCGATAAGCACATCCTCATACGACATACATACCGCCCCGTTCAGCTTATATTTGTTAGACAGCACATACATCTCGATCTCATCCTCTGCTTCGATGCTGTCTGATTCGCTTCCATACAGTTCTTCCACCACTTCTTTCAGCGTTGTAATTTCAAAGCCCATGGCTTCTCTCGTATTTTTTTCTGCTTCCCGCATTAAATCCGCTTCCTCACGCTCCCACATAATGACATGAGAATGATGAACTAAAATACTCACCGAGCCCACCTCACTGTTCTTTAAAAGACAATACGGTACAATGGCGAGATCCAGAAAGCGTTTATGCGGTACAAGCGCCAACAATTTTTCATTTGACCTGTAGTTGACCAGCTTACAGAACAACAGTTCCCGTGCCTGTTCATAATCTGTAAAAAAAGAAATGTCCACATCCTCTTCCAGACGACTTTCCCGATACACCTTAAGAATCTCCTCCATCAGCGCATCAAAAGGTTCTCCCTGCATAAATTTTTCATAAAAAGGCTCCAAATAAATCGTTGGGGAAACATTCCGTTCCTCCTCCGCTACAACAAGTCCCTCCATAGAAACCGCATTATTCTTTACCACACGGTGGATCGCCGCTCTGCAGCTTTTTCCCAGCTGTCTTTCTGCTTCGCTTCTTACCTCTTCTAAAAATTCCTGATAATCCATATTTCTCTCCCTTTCTATTATGCAATTGTCAGACGAATCCGCTCAACTGAAGGAGATCACATGAATTTTCCATATATCCGGCACGCCGCGTGTCTTGCCCTTTAGGCAAATTTCCAATCTTCGAGCTGCCATTTCAACTTGCAATAAAAAACACATAGAATTTTTTCATTACAAAAGGACCCCTCAAACAAACTGTCAGGAGTCCTGTCAAATTCACATTATCACTTACACCGAAGCTCTGCTTATACTCTTGAGAGATATTCTCCGGTTCTTGTATCGATCTTTATCTTGTCAGTCTGGTCCACAAACAGCGGTACATATACCACAGCGCCTGTTTCCACGGTTGCAGGCTTTGTTGCGCCCGTCGCCGTATCGCCCTTAAAGCCCGGCTCTGTTTCAGTAATTCCCAATTCCACAAACAACGGAGGCTCGATTGCAAATACATTTCCATTGTGTGAACATACCTTAACCATTTCGTTTTCCTTGACAAACTTCAATGCATCGCCGATTGTTTCTGCATCCAGAGCAATCTGCTCATAATTCTCTACATTCATAAAGTGGAATAAATCACCGTCCGAATATAAATACTGCATATCATTTCTATCGATACGGGCTTGTGGAAACTTTTCCGTAGGCCGGAACGTCCTTTCAACCACACCGCCATTAATAATATTCCTTAACTTTGTCCTAACAAAAGCTGCTCCCTTTCCGGGTTTTACGTGCTGAAATTCAATAATTTGAAAAATTCCATTGTCCATCTCAACAGTTAAGCCATTCCTAAAATCGCCTGCTGATATCATCCGATATTCCTCCTTAAATACGTTCCGTAATAATTCTTTATCAGTTTATACTAAAAAGGCAGATATTTCAACTGTTTTTTCTGCTTAACTCAATTAAATAATCAATTGCCTCCAAATAGCCTTCCAGTCCATGTCCCTTGATCAGGTGATTACAGGCAGGTGCCGTTACGGAATTATGGCGCCATTCTTCCGCCCGTTTCGAAATATCAGAAATATGCACCTCCACTTTTGGCGTCCGAATTGAGGAAAGTGCATCGTGAATTGCATAACTATAATGTGCATACGCACCCGGATTAATCACGACACCATCTGTAATGTCATAATAGCTTTCCTGTATTTTATCGATAATGGCACCTTCATGGTTACTTTGAAACATTTCCACCAGGATATTTTCCTGCGCCGCTTTTTTCATAACCATCTGTCTCAAAAAATCATAATCCTGCCGACCATACACATCCACCTCACGGATGCCCAGGAAATTTAAATTTGGTCCATTGATTACTAATATTTTCATAAGATACTTCTCCCTTCTATTTACACATGCTATGAATTATATGGAAATAATCTGCTCTGCGATCTCTTCTGCAGAAAGCGCATCCACCATAATTACTTGGTCCGCAAGCGCCGCATATACAGGCCCCCGCTCCTTAAGCAGCAGTTCAATCCGATCCGATACCTTCGAAGGTTCTCCTGCAAGCAGAGGCCTGGTAGTATCCTTTGCAAGGCGTTTTAATACCGTTTCTTTCGATACCTCTAAGTATATCACCTTACCGATTTTTTTCAAATAGGATTGATTCTCTAATTTAACAGGCAGACCACCACCGACAGAAAGCACCGTGTGCCGCAGTGAACACGCCAGGTTTCTTACAAGCACCGTCTCAAGAAGTCTAAAATGTTCCTCGCCAAATTTTCGGAAAATATCAGAAACTGCAAGCCCCATCTCCCGCTCAATCCATGTATCAGTATCCTGAAAATCCGCACCAAGCTTCCTTGCAAGGCTTTTACCGACCGTCGTCTTACCTGCTCCCATAAAACCGATCAACACATAATTTCTCTCATCCATAACACGCTTAAACTCTCCCGTTCCAAGAAGCATCTCACTGCAGACGTTCATATACCTGATTAATTATTTCTTCGGACACGGACGTTTCTGTCCACAGCTCATAGGCGCTCACCGCCTGATATAACAACATTTTTAATCCATTGTACGCCCGCCCGCCGTTCTCCTCAACAAGCCGCATGAATTTTGTCACGCGCGGATTATAAATTAAATCGATGCCGGTCTCCACCATTTTATAAAAAGCCGCATCTTCAATAACAGCTTCCTCCGCATGCGGGTATAAACCGAGCTGCGTACACTGAAAAACAATGTAGCGCTCCTCCACAAGCTCCCCGCAGCATCCGAGAGGCATTGCATGCACTTTTGTTTTCTGTGCAAATCCGACTTCCTCTGAATAAGCCCTGACATCCTGTGCAATCGCTTCCGCTTTTTCCAATGTCCTATTTAATAGCGTAACAGAATCTGCTTGTTCCTTCGCGCATAAAAATGCTGCGGCACGTGCCGCTCCTCCCGCGCCAAGCAGCAGAATATGCCTGCCTGCAAGAGAAATTCCTTCCGATCTCAGTTCCCGTTCCAATCCGGTGATATCTGTATTATATCCCTGAAAGCCCGTCTTTGTTCTGACGAGCGTATTGACCGCACCAATCCGCCCCGCCAGCTCCTCTACCCCGGCAAGACTGTCCATAACAACCGATTTGTATGGGACCGTCACATTCATGCCCCCAATTCCGAGCGCATAAGCGCCCTGAACGGCAAGCGCCGCATCGGACTCCACTTCAAACGGTACATATACAAGATTTTTTCCCTGCCGCTCTGCAATCAGATTGTGGATCAGCGGCGACTTCGTATGTCGAATGGGGTGTCCGATAATGCCAAGAACCCTCGTTTCTCCATCAACATTCATAAACTTCACCCTTTTTTAGTTTTTCTTACACTTCTTTTCATAAAAATACAGCACAACTCTCTCTAGCTTCCGTTTCAAAACAATCTGTATCTCTTCCTTCGGATGAATCGGTTTTACAAGGATATTTCGGATCCCCGCACGCTTAGCACCCCACACATCCGTAAAGAGCTGATCTCCAACAAACAGAGTCGTTGCCGTATCGGTCCCAATCTCACGCATCGCCCGTAAATAGCCTGTCCTACTCGGCTTTCCCGCTTTGAAAATATACTTTACCCGGACAGCATTATTAAACTGCTTCACACGTGCTTCTTTGTTGTTGGACAGCAGAAGTACGGCATAGCCGATTTGTTTCAGTCTGCGAAAAAGGGCGATCGCTCTCTTATCCGCAGGCGCACCGTGCGGAACAAGCGTATTGTCAATGTCAAAAATAATTCCGCGAAGTCCTTCCCGATAAAGTCCCTCATAATCGATTTCATATGCGGAAGCAACATATGCGTCCGGAAAAAAACAATCAAGCATTTTTCTGTCCTTTCGTCTTTTCTTTACTGCCCGGTTTCACCTCCGCCAGCACAATTGCTATAAACAGCAGTGCACAGCCAAGTACCATGCGTCCGCTCATAATCTCATGCAGAAAGAGTACGGAACACAATGCACCGAACACCGACTCTGTTGACATGAGCAGTGCGGATGTCGCGGGATGAGTGTATTTCTGGCATACGTTCTGAAGTAAAAAACAGACCATAGTACTGAATATTCCCAAATAGAGCATCCCTGCGATAATATCGGCCCGAAAAACGCCCTGCGGAAAGCCGCCGTCCATAATGGGGGCCGCTACGCAGGAAAAAAGCGCCGCAAATAAAATCTGCAGAACCGCCAACATAATCGGATCTTCATTTTCCGTAAAACGGTCGATAAAGATCAAATGCCACGCATAAAAAATGCCGCCGCCCAGTGTCAGCAGATCGCCGATATTGACCGACAGATCCCCCTGCAGGGAAAGCAAACCGATGCCAACCACAGAAAGTACAGCTGCTGCTACGCAATAGCGATCTGGCTTAATCCTGCTCAGCGCCCAATGAAAAAATGGTACGAGAATCACATAGATTGTCGTCAGAAACGCATTCTTTCCGGCAGTTGTATACTTACAGCCGATCGTCTGAAGCATATATGCCGCAAAAAGAAACAATCCTAATATGGCTCCGTGAAACACGAGCACCCGGTTCACCTTCATCAGCCGCTTCCAAAAAATAGCCGCCAGCGCAGCACCTGCAATTGTAAACCGAAATGCCATCATATAAACAGGCGGTATATAATCCAGGGAATTCTTTACAACCACAAAAGCAAAGCCCCAAATAAATGCAATCAGCAGCAAGCCCATCCCTGCCAGCAGCCTAATCTTCTTTTCCCTTGCTACTATCATTGCCAAAATCCATCCTTATCTTACGTTTTCTCTCAATAGGCTTAATTATATAAAAAACCTCCTGCCAAAGCAAGAGGTTTTATAAACTCTGAGGAACTTTCTGAAGAACGGCCCCATCCTCATCATTGCCGATGATATTGGAATCTCCTACAAAATACTGGTACTGTAAGAGTGCCTGGTCTTTTTGCATATCTGACACTGCCTTTTCCACATCAAGCGTGCTTAAGCTGCTGTCTCTGCCTTTCATCTCAAAATCGCCGTTTGATTTAAGGCTCAAAGAAATATTTTCAAGACTCGCATCACTTCTCGGCCTGATCGCTTCCAAGTTCAGAGCTAACGGCTCAACGCTTTCGTGATGCCGTACAGTTTCCGCAGCACCGGCAGCGTGCTTGCCCTGCTCACTGATTACCTGCGAATTTATTTCAGGAATTCTATCTATTGCATTGCTGCTGTTGTAGGCAGAAAATAGATCATATTGACTTAATCCGTTAATTAACATCTTCTCACTTCCCTGTTTGATGTATGGGGATATCTTTATCCGATTAACATAATACATTTTTTAATTGTACTGCAACTCCTGTCCGGCTGCAATAATTATATCGACTTTTTTTGAAATAACTTTACATCCAACTTCAGGAAATTACATGAAAAGTATAATTTTTAAACAATTTCACTAAATTCCTGCTGATTTTAACAACTCCCTCGTATATTCCCGCTTTGGATCATAGTATATTTCACGGTCGCTACCCTGCTCGATAATCCTGCCTGCTCTCATAACCAGAATTCGGCTGCAAAGTTGATAAACAACCTTTAAGTCATGGGAAATAAAAAGAATCGCTATTCCAAACTCCTGATTCAGACAAAAAAGCAGTTCCATAATCTGTGCCTGCACCGTCACATCCAGCGCCGAAACCGGCTCATCTGCAATAATCAGCTTCGGCTGAAGCATCAGCGAAAGCGCAATGCAGACCCGCTGTCTCTGTCCGCCCGACAATTCGCCCGGATATCGCTCCTTCAGCTTCTCCTCCAAACCGACCTTTTTTAGCATCGCAAGCACCTGCTCCATCCGCTCGGCCCGCGTATATCCGCCCCGAATCCGCAGAGGCTCTTCTAATATCCAGCCGACCTGCCTGACAGGATTTAAGGAACCGTAAGGATCCTGAAAGATCATCTGCGGCATGCTGGAATAATGCAGCACTTCACCCTCCACATCCTTTACCATGCCAAGAACCGCTTTTCCGAGCGTCGATTTTCCGCAGCCGCTCTCGCCGACAAGTCCGACCAGCTCTCCTTCCTGTATGCTGAAGGAAATGTCCTGCAGAATCTGTTTTCTGACACTTTTCCGGTGAAACAGGAATTCCTTTTCTTTATAATATGCACTTAAATGATTTACTTGAATAATTTCTCCTGCCACAGTTTTTCCATTCCTTTATTCAGTAACGACAATTGGTTTAATCACAAGCTTTTCCATTTTAGGAACCGCAGCGACAAGCTTTTTTGTATAGTCCTCTTTGGGACACAAGAAAATAGTTTCCACATTTCCCTGTTCCACAATCCTGCCCTGATGCATAACAAGGACGCGGCTGCAAAGCTTCCTCACAAGGCTTAAGTCATGAGAAATGAATAAAATCGATGTATGATAAGTCCGGTTAACTTTTTTTAACAGCTCAATGATTTGTGCCTGGATCGTCACATCAAGGGCAGTCGTCGGCTCATCAGCAATCAGGATTTTCGGATGGCAGATGAGCGCAGCCGCAATCATCACGCGCTGTCGCATACCTCCTGAGAGCTCATGCGGATATTTTCCGTAAAGCTGCTCCGGTTCGGACAATTCCACCTCCTCTAACATTTTTATCGCACGCTCATAACGTTCTTCTTTTGTAAGCGGTGTATGAAGGCGCAGGCTCTCCTCCACCTGCCAGCCTATTTTTTTCACAGGATTGAGGGAGGTCATCGGCTCTTGAAACACCATACTGATCTCATTTCCTTGGTAGGAACGAAGCTTTTCTCTCGTACACGTCAAGAGTTCCACACCGTCGAATAAAATTTGTCCGCTTTTCTTCATATTTTTTCGAGAAAGCAGACCGGCAATTGCAAGTGCAGACATCGTCTTGCCCGAACCGGATTCTCCGACGATGCCGACGATCTCACCTTCTTCTAGGTGTAAGTCAAAATCATAGACAACCGTTTCCGGAATAATATGGTCATGAAATTCAATATTTAAATCGATGACATCCAGCATCTCTCTTTATTCCCTCCGTCACCTTGTAAAATCCTTCAGCCCATCGCTTAAAAGTGCGAACCCTAAAACCATCAGCACGATCATCAGACCGGGAAAAATCGCATACATCGGCGCGGCAAATAAAAATGCCTGGGCCTCCGAAAGCATCCGGCCGAGACTGGAATCCGGCGGCTGTACACCGATCCCTAAAAAACTCATACCAGCTTCTGCCAGCACAGCATTATTAAAACCGATCACAACGGAAGAAAGCACTACCGACACTGCATTCGGCAGGATATGCACAAACATGATCCGCAAATCCTTTGCACCCATCAACCGCGCGCTTCTCACATAATCAAGATTTTTACAGTGCATAAATTCACCTCGGACGATCCGCGCATAGCTCGGAATAAAAACAATGCCAAGCGCAATCATCACATTATATTTTCCGCTTCCCATGATGCTGATCAAAACGAGTGCCAGCAAAATACTCGGAAATGCAAGCACTGCATCATTGAATCGCATCAGAACTTCATCCAGCACCCCGCCGTAATAGCCTGTCAGCGCACCGATCAGCGTTCCGAAGCACACGCCGATCCCAACGGTCCCAAACGCAACAAGCATCGTTGTTTTCATACCTTCCAGTAACCTGCTGAAAATATCTCTCCCGAAATTATCACACCCCATCCAGTGCTTCCACGAAATACCTGCAAATTTTTCCGCCGCATTCATTGCATCAGGATCATAAGGTGTATAAAAAGAGCCAATCAAAACAAGCAAAATCATAACGCCCGTTATTGTTCCCCCGATAATCAAGTTATTATTTAATATCCGTTTCTTTTTATCATTCATCACCTGCTCCGCTCTGTTTTAATTATCCCTCATTCTCGGATCAATCGCCTGATACAGAAGATCCACAAGAAAGTTAATAATAATTACGATAAATGCGATTATTGCAATGATGGCCTGTACAACCGGATAATCTCTGTTAAAGATCGAAGTAATCAGCATTCGTCCAATACCCGGAATCGAAAATACCTGTTCTATAATTAAACTGCCTGCCACGATGTCCGCAAGCGTCATGCCTAAAAATGTAATAACCGGAATCAGTGCATTTTTCAGCACATGCCGGTAAAGGACATCGCCTGTCGAATTCCCGCGGCTATACGCCGTCCTTACATAATCCAGCTTTGCTTCCTTTAAAACCGAGGCCTTCAAAAGCTTTGTATTCATTGCTGCCTTTGGCAGTGCAATTGCAACCGCAGGAAATAGCAGATAGCTAAAAAAACCAAGCACATCCGATGTATAGGATACATATCCCCCCGGCGTGAACAGCCGCAGCACCAGACCGAATAAATAAGTAATGAGAATTCCGATAAAAAACGTCGGGACCGCCATCGTGATCTGATTTAAAATATCAAGTATTTTTGAAAAAATGCTGTCTTCATACTTAGCCGAATGGATACCCAGGGGAATCGACAGCAGGACGATCAGCAAAAAAGACAGCGCTGTCAGAGTGATCGTAATCGGCAGCTTTCCTGCAAGCATTGTGCGCACAGAACTCCCATAAGAATACGATATCCCCATATTCCCAAAGAAAAATGATTTCAACCATTCCGCATACCTAATCAGAAGCGGACGGTTCAAGCCAAGCTGTTCGCGCAGCGCTTCCACCTTTTCCGGCGTCGCGTTCGTACCAAGCATATGGACGGCAGGATCCCCCGGTATCACCTGAAAAGCAAGGAAAACGAGAAATGTGACAATCAGCACGGTAAACAGTAGTGTGCCAAGCTTTTTACATAAATACTTCATCTTCCCGTCTCCCTTCTTTTCTATCTCATATACAAATGCTTCTATTATTTTTTCTGCCGGCTGATATATGAATTAGATAAAATTTCAAAAAAACCATATTACTTTATATAAATTTTGGAAATATCCTGCACATAAAGCGGATAAAACGTATAACCGTCAAACTTATCATTTAACACAACAAATTCTGCCATATCCTGAATATAAACATTTGCGGCATCCTCCGCAAGTACCCGCTCCATCTCTTTATAAAGCTCCGTCTGCTCCGCATCGTCCGAAGATGCGATAACTTGTTCATACAGCGCATCATATTCCGCGTTCGAATAATTTGTAAAATTATTGTCGGCAGCGGATGTAAAACGTTCTAACAGTGCTCGTGCCGTCATGGATGAAGCGTCCACGCCCACAACCGTCGATTCATAATTTCGGTCTGTATAAACACCGCTCAGCCATGAATTCCACTCAACAAGCTGGATCGTCGCACGGATACCCGCTTCCTTTAACTGCTCCACAAGCACCTGCGCAGTGTCGATATGAGGCTGATAGTTGGACGGCACTGTAATTGTCATGTCAAAGCCGTCCGGATAGCCGGCTTCCACCAAAAGTGCTCTCGATTTTTCCACATCATGCGGGTAAGTGCCGCTCAGCTCTTCCATATAATATTTCTTAAATGCCGGAAACATGCTGCTTCCGATTGGTGTCCCTTTTCCGTCCGCCGTAAGGGCAAGAAGCTGCTCAACATCGACCGCATAGCACATTGCCTGTCTGACCCTCGCATCGTCGAACGGTTTGACTGCATTGTTTAAATACAGTGCTTGGACGAGGTTCATGGTCCCCTCCATCACGCGGAAGCCTTCGCCGAGCTGAGATACCTGCGTTGTAGTCATCCGCGCATACATATCGATAGAACCGCCTCTGAGATCCATCACGATCATATCGGCATTTGCCTCAACCTTAAATGTAACATGTTCAATATGCGCCGGTTCTCCCCAGTAATCTGAAAACCGTTCCATCACGATGTTTTCCTGCGGGGAACGGGAAACATACCGGTAAGGCCCCGTACCGATCGGATTCGTATCCGGCGACGCATTATCCTTTGGGATAATCGCCGCGTTCGTCATAGCCAAATAGGCCGGAAAATCTGAATCACCCTTGGATAACACGATTTCCACGATCTGATCCGATACGATATTCACGCTGTCAATCGAAGAAAATGCCGCTATCAACGGTTCTTCTCCCGTCATACCGGCACTTTTTTCGATACTGTATTTCACATCCTCTGCCGTAACGGGATTTCCATTATGAAACTTGACGCCCTCTCGCAAGGTAAAGGTATAGGTTTTCCCATCCTCTGATACGTCATACTTAGCTGCTACGGCCGGAATGATATTTCCATTTGAATCAGGCTTTAATAAGCCCTCATATACATTGAATAATACCTCTTTAGTTCCTGCCGCAACTGATTTGTGTGGGTCAAGACTATCTTCTAGATCTTGTGGTATTCCAACAATTATCTGCGAAGAATTACCGGACTTACCGCCTGCGCATCCGCCCAGTGCAATAGCCAGCGTCAGTAACACGCACATAGAAAGAATGCTCTTCATTCTTCTCCTGTTCATGTGTTATCTCCTCTTCTTTCTTTATGAAATTTTTCTGTTTCCTGATTGATAGACAATTAGCAGCTGTCAGGTACCTTGACAGTTACAATCCTTATCAATTAATGGTAACGCCAACATTGTATAAAAAAAATAACTAAATTGCAAGAATTTTATGCAAAGCACGAAAAAAAAAACAGTGCTGCTTTTTTAAGCAGCACTGTTTTTACTTCAAATTATTTATCAAGCACTTTTTTTAATTCATCCATAAACGTGCTGATATCCTTGAATTCCCTGTATACAGAAGCAAAGCGCACATAGGCGACCGCCTCCAGATCTTTTAATTTATTCATAACAAGCTCGCCAATCACCGCACTCGGAATCTCTTTGTCCTCATAATTAAATACCTCTGTCTCCACCTCATCCACAAGCTGGCTGATTTGTGCCGCAGATACAGGACGCTTATGACATGCACGCAGCACGCCCGCCTCTATCTTGGAACGGTCATAGGCCTCTCTGTTATTATCCTTCTTAATAACAATCAGCGGAATCGTCTCTACCTTCTCATAGGTTGTAAACCGCTTGTCACATTCGTCGCAGACACGGCGGCGTCTGATAGAATTATTATCCTCCGCCGGGCGGCTGTCGATAACACGAGTATTCTCATGGCCGCAAAATGGACACTTCATAAATCATTATCCCCCTCATTCTTCATTAGTTACACCATAAGTTCATTATAGTCAAACTTTTGCATTATGTCAACTCGGAACTTTCCTGAAATCCACATTATGCGAGACCTCGTACTAATCCGACATCTCCACAAGAATGATATCGGGACCAATTTGTTTCAATTGACAAAAGGGAATAACATATTCCTTCTTTTCCCCCAACAAGTTTGGCAGGCAAAACCGCCTGCAGGGGACAATCACACTCTTAATGCATCCGTTACACATATCAAGCTCTAAATCGTTAATATAGCCAAGCTTCTTACAGGTTTTAATATTGACAACTTCTTTTTCTTCTAATTCGGAAAGACGCATAGTGGCAGCTCCTTTATTGTTTCCTGCTTATTTCAATATATGCAGTCCGCCTCATCCTGTGACAAATGAATGCCTTCCTCGCGTTCCTTATTTCCATGTACCTTCCTCGTACCGGCTGTTCAAATAGGAAATAACCTGTCCATATCCCGCCTCGCTGAATTCAAACTCTGCCTCCGTTATCTGTTCCTTATCCGTCTTCTCGTAGCAAAACGGTTCCGGCCATACATACACGCAGAATTTCGTCCTGTCCTCCGTATCCTTTTTTTGAATGCGGTAGCGCATTCCCTTCCGGCTTCCTGTATACGCCTTTCCCTTCTTATAATGGTTAAAGGAAAGGATCTGGCTGCTGTCTATCATATGATCACTTCTTTGCTTTTTATTATAGTATACCACATCCAATCTATGCTGTCAGGTAATTGCGCATAAGACGAAGCGCATTTTTTTCGAGGCGGCTCACCTGTGCCTGAGAAATTCCAATAAAGTCCGCCACCTCCATTTGGGTTTTCCCTTCAAAAAATCGAAGCCGAATAATTTCATTCTCCCGCTCATTCAGCCGTTTCATTGCCTCGGTCAAAGACAGCTCTTCAATCCAGTTTTCTTCTTTATTTTTCTTATCACTGATCTGATCCATGACATAGAGGGTGTCACCGCCTTCAGTAAAAACGGGCTCATATAAGCTCATCGGACTTTGCAGTGCATCCAGGGCATAGACAACATCCTCCTTTGGCAGGCCGATTTCCGCTGCAATTTCCATTACGGTCGGCTCACGCAGATTTTTCCTTGTAAGACCCTCTCTTGCATAGATTGCCTTGTAAGCCGTATCCTTTAAGGAACGGCTGACACGGATCGCGTTATTATCTCTTAAAAAGCGCCGGATTTCTCCGATAATCATCGGAACGGCGTAAGTGGAAAATTTTACATTTAAAGTGGAATCAAAATTATCGATGGCCTTAATCAAACCGATACAGCCAATTTGAAACAGATCGTCCACGTTTTCATTACTGCTTGAAAAACGCTTGATGACGCTTAATACCAGTCTTAAATTTCCCTTGATAAACTCTTCTCTTGCCTCTAAGTCTCCCGCTTTAATACGCTCAAACAGGACTTCTTTTTCCTGATTCTTTAGTAGGGGCAGCTTCGCCGTATTGACACCGCAGATTTCTACTTTTCCCTGAGGCATTTTTGCTTCCTCCTCGTAAATGATTTTCTGTGAAACTATACATAAAATCATTTACGAATTGAAGCAAAAATATACATCAAAACGAGTTTAATATTTATCGTATTTTTAAAAGCACATCATTGGCAAAATATTCGATGCCTGCAAAATCTCCGCTATCCGGATGCAGCATTGCCTCATCAAAATTGCGCAGCAGGCGCTGTGCACACTCCCGCTGGCTCCCGTCCGCAAACAGCGCCTCATACTTTTTACGCACCTGAATCGGCATCTTTCCCTGACACAGGAAGCAGCCTAAATATTGATTATCCTCCGGGATCCACACCTTTACCCGATTCTCAATATCCCTGAAATAGTCGTCCTGATTGCTCATACCGCACGTACCAAACAGCGCAACATATTTTCCCTGCAGACTCGAAAGAAAGTCGATAACTTCCATGCTGCAGCTTCCTCTATCCGTCCAGAAGCCGACAAAGTAAATATCTGCCTGCTCCGTATCCGTATTCTCACATAACTCCTGTATTTCCTTATCATCCCATTCAAGCCGCTCATAAAGCTCCTTTGCAAGCGCCCTTGTGTTTCCGGTCTTACTTTCAAATACAATTTCACACTTCATATTGCCTCACCGCTCTTTCCAACCTGATTACTCAAATGTGTCCATGACTATTCAAATGAGAATCGGATAACGAATGCTATCCTCATAGTAATGCTTAGACCGGCAAAGTTCAAATGAAGTTTTCATAATATTTCTAAACTTTATATAAAAAGACTGATTTCTTTTTTCAACCGCTTCATAATTTTCTTTTCAAGCCTTGATATATAGGATTGGGAGATTCCCAACAGCGTAGCAACCTCCTTTTGCGTCATCTCCTCTCCGTCAGCTGATTCCAGTCCAAAACGCAGATTTACAATCATTCGTTCCCTGTCGGAAAGCGTGTCAATTGCTCTGACCAGCAGCTTCTTTTCTACCTCGCTTTCGATATCGCGGTAGATAACATCCTCCTCCGTCCCAAGAATATCTGAAAGCAACAATTCATTTCCATCCCAATCCACGTTCAGCGGTTCATCAATTGATACCTCCAGTCTTGTCTTACTGTTTCTGCGCAAATACATCAGAATTTCATTTTCAATACAGCGTGACGCATAGGTGGCAAGCTTGATGTTTTTGTGACTGTCAAATGTATTAATCGCCTTAATCAATCCGATGGAACCGATCGAAATCAAATCCTCCACTCCTACGCCGGTATTGTCAAATTTCTTGGCGATGTATACAACCAGCCTAAGGTTATGCTCAATGAGCGTATTCTTTGCTTCCCTGTCATATTCTGTCCCTAAATCATTGATCACATCAATTTCTTCACACGGTTCCAACGGTGGCGGCAGGACCTCCGCACCGCCTATGTAGTGAATTTCCCCCTGTTCCTTTGGAAGCTGGAAAATTCCCGGTATCCTTGATACCATCTTGAACCTGAAATTTCCGGGCATTGCCAATCTGAAAACCATTACTACTCCTCCTCGCATTATCTAACGTCATTGTTCCTTCTCCGGTTGTCTCTTTTAACTGTTCAGAACCTGAATCGTTACTATATCTTAAGCTTTACTCAGCAGAATAGCAGCGGACTGAGAAGCATCTTGTATTCTTGCCCGGCACTTACCGTCTCATTTGCAATTCCGATCACCGGTTTTAGCACCTCCCATCTCTCATTTTCATATACAAGCTCCATCCTGTCTGCGAAGAAACCGTATAAAATACCGTTTGCTGTTCCGACCGCCCTGTAGGGAATCAAAAGGAGTCCATCCGACGACAAAAAAAGCTGCTTCACGGATTCCTTATCCAAAATACTGACCGGCTTTCCGCTTACCGGCTCTCTCAGACTGTTTCCCGTATCCAGAAGTCCTTTTACACATAATATCATCTCACCCAATTGTAACCGCACCTCATAAAGCTGGACTGCAATACGCCTTTTTTCCTTCATTCTGCCAAGAAAGTACCGAATCATCCTGTAAGCAATACCGGAAATAACCATCGTATTGACAACACCAAGCGACCCCTTCATACCCAAAAAAGGCACTGCTAACATCCATTCCAGAATCCCACCTAATAAAAAGGAAAACATCTGCATAATCAGAAACTGCCAAAGCAGTCTGCGTATGCCTTCAAAAGGAAAAGCAAGCAGGGCCCCCAACAGGCAGAAGCTCATCTGCAGGACAAGCAGTCCGATCCCATCTTCAAATTGTATGTAGCAAATAGCAATGCTGTTTAATGCCGCAAGAACGGCAGCAGATAACAGCATACGGAAACGGCTGTATTTGTATTTTTGAATCAATGCAGTCAGACATAACAGTAAAAGATTCATCCAGAAGTTCAAATAGATCAGCACATCCAAATAGATCTCGTAATACACCGCTCACCTCCAAACGACACGGATGAAAAAACAAAAGCCATACGGCACAGAAGGCTTTGTACTTCTGTCCGTATGGCTTTAGTATACAAGAACTCATTTAAAATATTTGTCAAATCATAGTCTGCATCCAAGAATAACAGTCATTATTTTTTCAAAAAATCAGGGATTTTGATTGATTTCACTTCTACCTTGCTTTCCAAAGGAGATTGCGGCCGTTGGATGCCCTGCATCGAAGATACCTGCCGCTGTGTCGGCGCTGACGGCGTCGGGATCGGCTGTCCCTGTGTAGGAGTCGGCGTCGGAATCTGCTGCTGCATCTGATTCATCGGCTGCTGCATACTCTGATAGCCGCCGTTCATCGACTGCTGTCCATACGGATCCTGCCTGCCCTGCATCTGCATACCTCCGCCTTGCTGCATCTGGTTCATGCCGCTCTGCATTCCATTATTCATTCCGCCCTGTTGCTGCATCCCCGTATTGGGAGATACAAGCTGCCTTCTCTGGTATGTGGAAGACTGTACATATCTTCCCATCCCCGTCTGTGCCTGTCCGCTTGAATGTACGGAACTTTCATCCAGCCCTGTCGCAATCACCGTCACCGTACACGTATCCGTCTCCTTATCATCGCACATCGCACCCATAATCAGGTTGACATCATCACCCGTCAAATCGCGCACAAACGAAACGGCGTCATCTGCATCAAGCAGTGTAATTTCACCTGAAATATTAACGATTACATGGGAAGCACCCTGAATCGTCGTCTCAAGCAACGGGCTGTTGACCGCCTGTTTTACTGCCTCGATTGCCTTGTCATCACCCTTGGCAACACCGATTCCGATATGGGCAATGCCCTTATTTTCCATAACCGTCCGTACATCGGCAAAGTCCAGATTGATCAGTGCCGGAACATTGATCAAATCCGTAATACCGCGTACTGCCTGCTGTAATACCTCATCCGCCTTTTTCAAGGCGTCCGGCATCGTTGTACGCCTGTCCACAATTTCAAGCAGCTTATCGTTTGGAATAACGATAAGCGTATCCACATTTTGTCTTAGTTTTTCAATACCGCCTTCGGCATTAGTCATACGGGTCCTCGCCTCAAAACGGAACGGCTTTGTCACTACGCCGACCGTCAATGCACCCTGCTCCTTCGCAAGCCTCGCAATCACCGGTGCCGCACCGGTACCGGTGCCGCCGCCCATACCGCATGTAACAAATACCATATGGGCACCTCTGATCGCATTGGAAATATCATCTGCACTTTCCTCGGCAGCCTTTTCCCCTATTTCCGGCTGCGCACCTGCGCCCAAACCCTGTGTGAGCTTGTCCCCGATTTGAAGAAGTCTTGGTGATTTACAAAGCTGCAATGCCTGCTTATCCGTATTAATCCCAAGGAATTCCACTCCTCCGATTCGCTCTTCTACCATTCTATTAACTGCATTATTGCCGGCACCGCCTACCCCCACGACCAATATCTTTGCTGCTGCATCGACATCATTATTCTTAATTTCCAGCAAGGTCTACTCCTCCTTCAAAGTACATCTCCAAACTCATATACTTTATCATATAATTTTTTTTTGAATTTATCAACACTTTTTTGATTTGTTTACAATTTTTCCTTATAATTTTAATCTTTTCACTCAATTTTTTCGAATTATCAATGAAAATCCCTCATCTCAGTCTTTTTCAAACGTGAATTTTCCTCCTTCACCCGTATAATTTTCCATATGCATTACGCCTGAGGAGTCGTCCAGCTTCGGCAGCAAAAAGCGGAGCCGGTTGATTTTTTCATCTATATAATCGCTTGTCCCTAAATAAACTCTCGCATTTCCAAAGTACAGCGTAATATTCTGATCCGCATCAAAATAAATCCGATCCGTTGAGATTTCATACTTCGTGAGCAGCTGTGTAATGTTCAGGATCTGCTTGAAAATCGCATCATTCTCAATCGGCAGTTTCTCGTGAAGCATAATATAGTCGAACTTCAGACCTGTCACAAACGGAATGCCCTCCATCTGCTTTGTGGAGCTTTCCACAACAATACCGTCCTTATCAAAATAAAGATAATGCCCAAGATACTCTACATAGCCTGCAACGGCCTTTTCGTAAACCTGGATTTTTACTGCCTGCGGAGACAGAAGTTCCACATCCATCTGCTCAATGAACGGGATCGAATTCACGCTTTTATTGCGGTACTTCAAATATAAATAAATTGAATTATGTCCATATCTGCCGGACATGACAAAATCCGAAATTTCTTCATCCGTGTAATGCTCGTTTCCGACAACGGTTACCGACGTGATCGTAAACTTATATTTCACAACTAAAATGCCCGTGCAAACAAACACAAACAGCAGCATAAAAATGATGCAATTCTTCAGTATTTTAGACTTAGGCTGACTGCCGTATTCCGAAGCCATACGCTATCCCCTTATATTTCCTCCGAGACTTCTTAAATCTCTCTCAATATTTTCATATCCACGCCGGATGTAGTACAGGTTATGCACTTTCGTCAAACCGTCCGCGGCCAGTCCTGCTACTGCCAGCGCAGCTCCGCCCCGCAGCTCTTTCGCATATACGTCCGTACCAAAAAGCTTTGGCACCCCGGTTAAAAATGCCGTATTTTTTTTCTCATCAATTCGAATATCCGCACCCATGCGCCGCAGTTCCTTCGCTGTACGGAACCTGGCATCAAAGATCATTTCCTTTACAATGCTCTTGCCTTCTGCCAAAGCAAGTGCAGATATCAGGACAGACTGTAAATCAGTAGGAAATCCGGGATACTCTTTTGTTTCCACATAGGGAACCGCGCAGATCCCGTCTTTGGCGCTGATAAAAAGCGAATTTCCTTCCTCCTTTACGGCGATCCCCATTTCTCTTGCGACTGAAATCACCCCTGCGAGCTGTCCGGACGGCACATCCTTTAAAATGGCATCTCCTTTTGTTGCCGCCACTGCAAACAGATAGGTGCCCGCCACAATTCTGTCCGATACTATTTTATAGGAAGTTTCTTTTAAGCGCTTTACACCGTTTATGATTAATTGATCCGTACCGATACCCGCAATCTCTGCCCCTGCATTTTTGAGGAATCGGCAAAGCTCCGTGATTTCCGGTTCTTTGGCGGCTCCTGTAATACAAGTTACGCCCTCGGCGAGCACCGCGGCAAGAATCGCATTTTCCGTCGCACCCACACTATTTTTTTGAAACAGCACCTTGGTGCCGGTCAGTCTGTCAGCAGATGCATAAAGCCAACTTTCCTCCGTCTCTATGACGACCCCCATCTGTTCAAGCGCCTGCAGATGCATTCCGATCGGACGGTCGCCTATGACACATCCGCCCGGATACGGCATCTTAGCACTTTTCTTTCTGCCAAGCAGCGAACCGAGCAGGGTGATGGAGGAACGCATTTTATTGGCACAGCTTTCCGGAATAACGGTACCCGTGATGTTGGATGCATCAATACGAAGAATATTCGTATCCTCCCACGTCACAATACAACCCAGATATTCCAGTATTTGTATCATATAAGTGATATCAATAATACGGGGACAATTATACAGCACCGTAGTCCCTTCTATCAATACAGCCGCCGCAAGGATCGGCAGGGCGGCATTTTTGGAGCCTTGTATCTGCACCTCTCCATATAGTGGAATACCGCCTGTAATTTCAAATGCCTCCAATTGATTTCCTCCGACTGCTGCACACTCATAACAGTATATGTTGGAAAAATCAATTTTGCCACTTATTTTTCAAGCTTGATGCTTCTCGAGACGCTCAAAACCAGCCCGATTTCAACCAAAAGAAATACGACCGAAGAACCCCCGTAGCTGATAAACGGCAGCGTAATGCCAGTATTTGGAATGGAGTTCGTCACAACGGCGATATTTAAAATGACTTGAATCGAAATATGTGCCATAACACCCACAACCAGCAGGGCACCGAACAAATCCTGCGCATTATTGGCAATTACCATGAACCGCCAAATTAAAAGCAGGAATAGCATGATAATTGCCACCGCGCCGAATAAACCCAATTCTTCACAAATAATCGAAAATACCATATCATTCTGTGCCTCCGGAAGAAAACCCAGCTTCTGCATACTTTGACCGAGTCCTTTCCCAAATATATCTCCCGAACCAATTGCATAAAGCGCCTGCAGCGTCTGAAAGCCCTTTGTGCTCGCATAGGCTTCGGGATTCAGCCATGCCTTAATGCGGGCAAACCGATAGGACATATCTTCCGGAATGATGCCCTTATCGACCGCAACAACAATGATGGCCGCCAACGCAATAACACCCGCCGCCACTAAAAAATATTCCTTGTAATTCGATGTCGCCACAAACAGCATCATGAATACAATACCAAAAATAATGATTGCAGAACTTAGATTCTCTGTGATGATAAGAACCATTCCCGAAATCGGAATCGCCCACAAAACAGTAAACAAAAAACCATTTCTCGTCTGGATCCGCTTGCCCATCTTGCATACAAGGCTCGCAAAGAAAATAATCATTCCGACCTTGGCAACCTCGGCAGGCTGCAATGACAGGCCTAGATCCAGCCATCTTCTGGCACCGTTTGCCTCATAGCCGAGCGGCGTCAGCACGAGCAGAATCAGGACTGCTGAAGTAAAGTAAGCAATCATCGCGAATCGTTCCCATACATGATAATCAACCACCATCGTAATAAACATAACGACGATACCGATGATTGTTGCCTGTACCTGCTTCTCCAAATAATACGTGGATCTTCCAAATTTCAAATTAGCATCATAGGAGCTGACGCTGTAAAGCATAACGAGTCCAAAACACAGTAAGAAAATGACAATAAAAAGCAGTGTATAGTCAAAGAAAAAGCGTGATCGATTCCGTTTTTTACCGTTTCGTTCAGATGTCATAATTTTCTAACAAGCTCCTTAAATAAATCCCCGCGCTGCTCATAATTATCAAACATACCCCAGCTTGCGCATGCCGGGGACAGCAATACCGCATCGCCAGCCTTTGCACTTTCTGCGCAAAGGCACACAGCCTCTTCCAGGCTTTGTGCAAATACATAATCTGAAAAACCGTGCCGGTCTGCGCAGGCAGCTATCTTTTTCGCCGTTGCACCGATCAGTACAAGCTTTTTGACCTTGCCTTCAAACGCCTCGATCCATTCGTCGTAATCAGCATTTTTATCATACCCGCCTCCGATCAGACACGTTTTTCTCGTCATTGCCTGTATGCCCTTGATCGCGGCATCCACATTCGTACCCTTGGAGTCATTATAGTAAACGACGCCGCCTTTTTCCTCAACAAATTCAATCCTGTGCGCCACAGCCTTAAACCGTTTAACGGAAGCCAGAATGCTTACAATCGGTACGCCAAACGCATAAGACATCGCAATTGCCGCCATTGCATTTTCAACATTGTGCCTGCCGATAATTTGAAGCTCTGAAATAGAAATCAGCTCAGTCTCCTCATTTTCCTTTTTCATGCAGATCCGATCACCGTTCAAGTAAAAGCCTTCCTCAAGCCGCCTCGCCGAGCTGAAATAGACTGGTGTTGCACTTGTCACGGCACCAAACTCCCTCGTCACGGGATCCTCATAATTTAATACAACGGTGTCTTCTTTTTTTTGATTTTTTGTAATCTTCTCTTTCTCTACGATATACTGCTCCATCGTATGATGCCTGTTTAAATGATCCGGTGTAATATTTAAGATCGCGCTGACATTTGGGCGAAAACGTTCGGTCGTTTCAAGCTGGAAGCTGCTGATTTCTGCGACGGTCACCGATTCCTCCGTTGAATCGAGCACCGTCTTAGTATAAGGATTCCCGATATTTCCGACAACAAACACTGTCTGAAAATAATCCTGCAGGATCGTTCCTAACAGAGCCGTCGTCGTCGTCTTTCCGTTCGTTCCCGTCACAGCCAACAGCCGCCCCTTTTCATATGTATAGGCCAGCTCAATCTCTCCCGATATTTTTACGTTCCGCAAACGAAATTCATTTACAAAAGCAGAGTCAATCGGAACGCCGGGACTTAATACAAGCAGTTCGATCTGCTCTGACACATCAGAAGGCAGGCTCCCCGTATAAACCTCGATGTCCATATTCTCAGAAAACTTTTTGCGGATTTGACCTGCCGACAAGTTCTCGTTTGAATCAAACAGTACCGGAATTTTATTCGCACGTACCAAAAGCTCCGCCGCACTGATACCGCTAAGTCCGCTTCCGATAACCAGTATTTTTCCCATGTTCTTATCCTCTTTCATTTCTATTAATAGGCCATAAAACCGATTAAACACAAAATAGCCGTAATAATTGCAAATACCGCAACAACACGTGTCTCCGACCAACCGCACAGTTCAAAATGATGATGGATCGGTGCCATTTTAAAAATTCGCCTGCCACCCGAAAGTCTGAAATAGCCCACCTGTATGATAACGGAAAGCACCTCCGCCAAATAAATGAATGCAACAATCAAAATATATAGCGGCATCTGCAGCATATAGGCACTCGCCACCACAAAGCCCCCCAGCGCCAGCGAACCGGTGTCACCCATAAATACACTGGCCGGATGAACATTAAACAATAAAAAGCCCAGCAGTGCGCCTACAACGGCAAGTGTGATCGGAGCGATCCCGCTCTGCGTCGTGATCGCCAGTACGGAGAAAAAGGTCGCGATCAGTACAGTCACACTGGAAGCAAGCCCATCCAGACCATCCGTAAAGTTTGCGCCGTTGACTGTACCAAGAACTGCGATAAATAAAATCACGATAGAAAGCCATCCTGCATTCCAGTAAAGACCGTTTGAAAACGGAATACGCATCGACAGGCTGATACCCGCAATGTTTACCATGTAGTAGGCAAAGATACAAGTTACAATCAGCTGAAGCAGCATTTTCTGCCAAGCGCTCAAACCCTTTGAGCGCTTCAGTACAACCTTGATATAATCATCAATAAATCCAATCAATCCAAAGCCCACCGTCATAAACAGTACCGGAATAACCCCCGGATAGTCCTTTATATAAAATAAGGAAGTAGCGACAATGCCGCAAAGGATGATAATGCCGCCCATCGTCGGTGTTCCGTTCTTCTTCAGATGGCTCTGCGGCCCATCATCCCGTACGGTCTGCCCAATTTTTAATTTGCGAAGATACGGTATCAAAAATGGGCTTAAAATAACACTGATCGCAAACGCGATAATGACCGCCGCAAAAACCGATTTTTCCATTTTTATTCTCCCCTCTTTGGTCAATATTTGGTAGAAAACTCTTCTTTTTATGAAACCTTATACAAAGTTTAGTATAAGTCTTTTTTATTATTTTATCAATGTTTTTGTTCAGCCCTATTCCTCTGTCGGCTCTGTCTTTGTGCGTGGGATTCCCAAATAAGGAAGTATGTTCTCGTACAGCTCCTTTACACGCGGCGCTGCAATTGTTCCGCCATAATAAACCCCCTGCGGATTATGAATAATCAGCAGGGCGATGACCTGCGGATCCTCAGCCGGAGCAAACCCAATAAACGAAGATATATACTTGTTGCTGCTTCTTGGAAGAGTCTGGCTCGTCGCAGTCTTTCCGCCGACCGTATAGCCTTCGAGTGCCGCATTCTTCCCGGTTCCCTCCGATACCACCTTCTCGAGCACATAGCGCAGCGTTTCTGTCGTTTCCTTGGAAATAATATGTTCCGTTGTGTCATAAGTAAATTCTTTGACCTTTTTTTCATTTTGATCATAGACAGCCACTCCAAAATGCGGTGTGACGCGCGTGCCACCGTTTACAAGCGAACTGACTGTTGTGATGAGCTGGATCGGCGTAATCTGGAACGATTGCCCGAATGAGACCGTTGCAAGCTCCACAAGACCGATATCCTCTTTTTTATGCATAATCGTTCCTGCCTCGCCGGGCAGATCGATTCCTGTTTTTTTCAACAGTCCGAACTGTTCAAAATAATTATAAAAGCTTTCCGCACCGACTCGAAGCCCCACGGAAATAAAAACCGGGTTGCAGGAGTTCTTCGCACCTTCCAAAAACGTCTCCGCACCATGGCCGATCACTTTATGGCATTTGATTCTCCGGTCCTCGACAATAATAAAGCCGGGACAGCTAAAATGATCATTCACAGTAACGACACCCTTTTCAAAGGCAGCAGCAGCCGTGATAATTTTAAAAGTGGAACCGGGCTCATAAGTATCGTTTAAGCAGCCGTTTCTCCACATTTTATTTAAGAGATCCTGCTCAGACACAGCATTAGCGGAAACACCTCCCTCTGTCATTTCATTGGAAGATACAGAATATTGCCTGAATACACTGTCGGTTAGGGTATACGGATCATTCAGATCGAATTCAGGAACATTGACCATCGCATAGACTTCTCCGTTTT